>DAIUKG010000007.1:0-129913 GCA_036848375.1 Spirochaetota bacterium | reverse complement strand
CAAAACCGTTGGCTGTAATTTATTGCAGCGGCAGGTTCGATTCCTGCCCCTTCCGAATTACCTGTTCAGCGAGGAAGGAACTGCATTCACTCTCAAAAGAACGCGGTCTCTCTATGGAACAATCAATGGATGATAAAAACAGCGTGCTCAGGAACATCCCCCAGGTTGAAAAAATACTGCAAAATGCTGAACTTGCCGGGCATATTTCCGCTATCGGCCACAGCATTGTTGTACAAATAATCAGACAGGAAATCAGCCTCTTCAGGGAGGGTGTTTCAGGCGGGGAAGAATTAAAAATCGAGGACCTCTTTTCGGCGATTGTAAAAAAATGCTCTGATAAAAAACTCGAAAAGCTCCAGCGGGTCATTAACGGAACCGGGGTAATTATACACACCAACCTGGGGCGCTCTCCTATCAATACCGTCATCCTCCAGAAACTCGCAAACGATCTTTCAGGATACTGCAACCTGGAACTGCACCTGCCTACCGAGGCGCGCGGCAAACGAGGCGGCTTCGCGGAAGAGCTGATCTGCGCCCTTACCGGGGCCGAGGACGCCCTCATCGTGAACAATAACGCATCCAGCGTGTTTCTTATCCTCACGTGTCTGGCCAGGGGGAAGGAAGTCGTTGTTTCACGAGGAGAACTGATCCAGATCGGCGGCGGTTTCAGGATACCTGACATCATGGCCCAGACAGGCGCGGTCCTGGTTGAAACGGGAACAACAAACATAACAACGCTTGATGACTTTAAAAAAGCGATAACGGAAAATACGGGGATGATATTTTCGGCCCACCAGTCAAATTTCAGGATCGATGGCTTTTCGTCGTCCCCCACTCTCTCAGAACTCGCGAGCCTGAAAAACGGCAACATCATCGCGGTGAGAGACCTCGGCAGCGGAAATTTGGTCACCGACCGGAATCTTCCCCGACCCTTTGAACCCACGGTTTCCTCAGAACTTTCCCAGGGAATGGATCTCGTGTGCTTCAGCGGCGACAAGCTCCTGGGAGGACCGCAGGCCGGGATAATTGTCGGCAACAAAAATCTTGTCTCGAAGCTGCGACGGCATCCGCTCATGCGGATGATACGGGTCGACAAGATAACCTATTTTCTGCTGCAGGAGACCCTGCTCGCGTACCTTAACGACCGGAAAAGCGACATCTCCCTGTGGGAGATCGCCCTGAATGGAAAAGAGAAGGCGGACCGGCGCGCCCTTCGCCTGATGAAAAAAGTCGAGCGCCCTGACAAAAAAATGTTCATGAAACGAGTTCCCACGAAGTGCGCCTTTGGCGGAGGCGCCCTTCCCGGTGTTGAGATAGATAGCACGGGAATAGCGATAAACATCCCCGGAACAACGCCTGCCGAACTCTATACCTTCTTTGTCCGCGAACCGGTGCCGATTATCGGAGCAGTTATAAATGACGCCTTCACGATTGACCTGGTCACCGTCCTTGATAAAGACATTACCGATCTGGCGCAGTCGATCAGCGCGTGCATAAAACATTTCAACGGATGAAACCATGTACATTGTCGGAACATCGGGGCACATAGACCACGGCAAAACTTCCCTTATCCAGGCGCTTACCGGGATCAACTGCGACAGGCTTCCCGAGGAAAAGCAGCGGGAGATGACCATTGATATCGGTTTCGCCAGCATTGACTACCCGCGCTTCGGCACGGTGAGCATCATCGATGTACCCGGCCACGAGCGCTTCATCAGAAATATGGTGGTCGGCGCTTGGGGCATTGACCTCGGCCTTCTGGTCGTGGCTGCCGACGACGGATGGATGCCCCAGACCGAGGACCATTTCAGGGTGCTGCAGTTGCTGGGAATAGAGCGGATCATAGCGGTGATCAATAAAACAGACCTCGCTGACGCTGAAATGGTCGACATTGTCGAGGATGAAATCCGGCAGAAACTTCAGGAGACGCGCTATGCTGATGCGGACATCATCCGCGTGTCATCAAAAACCGGAGAAGGGATCGAGCGCCTCAGGGAAACCATTGTTGAAAATTTAAGAAAGCTTAAAAAAATATCCGATTCGAGCAAACCCTATCTCTATGTTGACCGCGCGTTTGCAGCGAAAGGGCACGGAACGGTCGTGACCGGCACGCTTAAAAACGGCATCTTTAAAGAGGATGACGCCGTGACCGTGCTTCCTAAAAAAAGCAAAGCAAGAATAAAAAAAATTGAAAGCCATTACCATGAGCTCCAGGAAGGGAACCCCTCGCAGCGGACCGCTCTGAACCTTCCGGGTATCACCCTCGATGAAATATTCAGAGGGTCCGTTATCGTCAAAGAGAATTTCTTCACTGAATCACGGGATATAATCGCCCAGATGCGATTGCTCGATCCCGGGAAAGAAATAAAAAACAACCTTGGTGTTGAAATACTGATCGGGACCGCGTCATTAAAAGGAAAGCTGATCCTTATGGATGAAGGCACGAGAGAAACGACCGAAACCTTTGCCGCGCGAATCCGTTTTGACGATGCCTGGTTTTTCTATCCGGGAGAGCCCTTTATCCTGACCAGCCCAGGGGGATTCCGGATACTGGGCGGCGGGACAGTCCTGTTTCCCGGTTACAACGCCAAAAAACATAAAAAGACGGTCAAAGATATTATCTCCCACAGCGACATCAAAAACGTAAAAGACATCGTGGAATTCATCCTCAACGTTACGGGATGGTCATTTCGCAAAGAGATCATCTCTCTTTTCCCCATGAGCGAAAAAAAGATGGAAAAGACCGTTCAGGAGCTGATCGATTCCGGTTCACTAACCGTTCTGGACGACCTGCTCCTGACCACCGATAATTTTTCAAAGGCAAGGAAGGCGATCCTGGCGGCAATTGAAGATAAAGTCGGCCCCAACTTGAAGGAGATTTCCGACACCACCGGCCTTCCCCTTGAGCTGTGCAAAGCGGCTCTCGCTTCAATAATGAAAACAGATTTCATCATTGAAAAAGACGGATGTTATTTCTCGGGGAAAAGCATCACTGAAGAGAACCTTCCTGCAAAAAAACAAACCATTCTTCGTGACGTACTTGAAAAAGGCGGGGAGGGGATAGAACTCGATAAAATTAAAGATGACCCGCTTAAACGTGAAATTGGCGAACTCATCAAGCTTGATTTTCTCGTAAGCCTCGACGGGATCATTATTTACCATAGAAAAAAATATGAAGAGTTCACCGAAAAAATCATGGCCCTTTTTGAAGACAGGGATAAAATAAGTATCAGTGATGCGCGGGACGCTTCGGGGCTCTCGCGCAAATACATCATCCCCCTGCTTAACAGGATTGAACGGGACGGAAAAATAAAACGTCTGGGTGATTTCAGAATAAAAACATAGGTACGGTCATGATTCTCGGTTTTGATATCGGCAATACAAACACGCTCATGGGAATCTATTCGGATGATTCGGTTGTTCCCTTTCAGACCTTTATTTATACGACAAAAAAAAAGACATCCTTTGAAAATCTCGGCTCCCTTATCGAAGGATTCGTTAAGGGATACCGGCATGAAAGCGGCACTGAAGAAAAGGTTACGGGCTTCGCGTTTTCGAGTGTGGCCCCCGAAGTTAACTCCCAGTACCACGATGCCGCAATGACCTATTTCAATGTTGACGCCCTTGAAATAAGCCATAAAAGCAAAACATCATTAAAAATAAAATATGATGACCCCTCATCACTGGGAGTTGACCGCATTGTCAATGCCGAAGCCGCGTTTCGTGATTACGGAGGCAACGCCATTATCATTGATCTGGGAACAGCGGTGACATTCTGCGTGCTTCTTGACGACGGGACCTTTGACGGGGGCCTGATCGCACCCGGTATCGGCACCACCATAAGGGCGCTTTCCCAGCGGACATCAAAGCTGCCTGAAATAGTATTTGAAAAGCCCGCAAGCCTGGTATGCAGGGATACGGTGAACGCTATTAAATCAGGTTTTTTTTACGGCTGGCTCAGCCTTGTTGAGGGAATCATTAACCGGATCCTCAGAGAATATGGCAGGGACATGAAAATAATCTTCACCGGAGGGGCAGCCGGAATTATAGCGAAAAATATTACCCACGAGAATATTCATGATGACCTGCTGACCATGAAGGGCATAAAATACATCTACGACCTGAACAGGACACAATAAAAACCCGGACCGCCACTCTCAAAGATGATTCTCATTGCCGGCAGGCGCTTTACCGGCTGCCGGATAAAAAAATTTCACTGTCCCCTTACCCACGCGTGAAATGATTTCCCCGTTATTCTCAAGAAACTGCAGGGACAACTCGACCCATCCTCGCGCCATCATGTGGCGGATAAAATTGATGCCGGGATAGATTTCAGCGATGATATTTTTCATGGTGACCCCGATTCTCCCGTATTTCATGACTATCGCGCGAACATGGTCAAGCCGCTCCATGCGCCAGTCAATTATCTCCTGTATCCGTTTTTTCGGGTCAACCACAGGGCTGCCGTGCGCTGCAAAGATCACCTGCAGCTTCGGCAGTACACGTAATTCTTTCAGAGACCGGATATAGGCCTCCAGATCAGATTTGGGCGGCCCCAGCCACGGGGTTATGGTTCTGAGCACATTATCTCCCGCGAAGAGCACGCCCCGCTTCGGATCATAAAGAGATATATGCTCACTGGCATGGCCCGGGGAGGGGAAAATCCGCCACTTTTCTCCATTCACATCAATCTCGGTGTCATCATCAATAATCATATCAGGATCTGGAATAAAATTAATTCCATACAGACATGAATAAAAAATGTCGCCAATTTTCTGTAATACCGGAATCATGTATTTCCGGTAAAAATGATTGTTTACTGCATCACTGAATAATTTTTCATTGTCATAGGATGCCACATAGGTTTTCCTGGAAACAACAAGAGAAGCCATCTTTTCAGTGAGAAGTACGGAAATACCCAACTGGTCCCTTATTTTTTTAAGACCGGCAAAATGATCCGGATGCATATGAGAAGAAAGTATTCTGCTGATCGTGCAGGGTCTGCCCCGGTCTTTACAGAGTCTTATTATCGACTGGTATTCTTTGATAAAATGCTTCACATCGCCCGCAGTGCCATATCCTGCGTCAAAAATTAATCCATTGGAACCCGTTATCACATAGATGTTTACCGCTGGCTTTAATCCCCCCAGTCTGCCCTTTTCTGTAATTACATAAATCCCTGGATAGACTTCTCTCATACTTCCCTTCTTAAATGGATTATCTCACCTGAGCATGCAGTATTTTAATTGCATTCAACGGATATCTTCACTTATTGACATTGAAAATATTAATATTAAAAAGTAAACATTTATTATTAATTATTCATATCAGTGATTTAAAAATCTTGATGGAAGAAATATCAGCCGGTCAATTATGTTAATACGTTAAAAATAATGCCTTTAACCGGTAAATATTACAAAAATCAGTTACAGAATCATAAACCTGCAAGTTACAGAATCATGAATCGGGAAGACAAAACCATGCAGGCTATGTATTATTACGTTAACCTGTTTTCAATTGTTGTATCTACATGAGGCAGATTAATTGCGCATATTTTTCTGTCCTCACTATCTCCTAAAAACCGGGTAACCCTGCTCCTCCAGCAGGGTTTACTTTTTCTAAAACACGGTTGTAAGAAGAACTTGCCGGTAAATAAAGTTACCAGATATCCTGAAATTTAGACTATCACCATTAAAGTGATCATGATGCATTAGTATATCAATTGAAATTTACTCACGGCACTTTAACATATTTAACAGGCTTATCATGAATTACAGCCTTTTATGAATAAAATTTAATTGTAAAAATGACAAACAGGTGTAAACTGGATTAATATACCTTGGCTGGAGCCGGTTATCATGAAAAAAAGGGCCTCCCTTATTTTAATAATGCCAGTAATTGCGGCACTCATCACCTGCGCGCATACCGGGCAATACAATAAAAAAGATTACGAAAAAATTCTTGCGGGGAACCTGGACCTGAAAGGGCTCAACCTGCGCTATAGCAATCTCAAGGGAATAACCCTGAACGCTGCCGACCTGAGAAAAACAGATTTCACCGGAGCGGACCTCAGAGACGCGAAAATCAGCGACTCCGATCTGTCCGGGTCTATTTTTGGCAATGCTGACTGCTCCGGTATTGAAATCAGCGGCTGCAATGTGTCTCGTTGTGATTTTAAAGGAGCAAAAGCTAAAAAATCCATAATAAAAAATTCAAATCTATCCGGCAGCGATCTCAGACAAAGCGATTTCAGGGAAAGCAGCCTGAACGATTCTGATCTGAGAGAAACGACCCTCTATGGAGCGAATTTGAGCAATTCATCCATAATAAAAATCGACTTTTCGAACGCTGACCTGATGCGGGCCGATTTCACGGGCTCGGATATGAGCAAATGCCGTTTCATCGACACCTATGCGGGCGGGGCTTTCATGAGCAGGACAAAACTCGATGAATCAGATCTGACAAGCGCTGATTTCTTCGGTGCGGATTTGAGCAGCTCTTCTTTTAAAGGAGTCATAATAGACGGAACAAAACTGTATAACACAAACCTGAAAAGGTCCAATTTGAGCGGTCTGATTATAAATCAGGCGGAACTGTCAGGAGCTGACCTTGGCGGAGCCAATCTCAATGAAGCAATGCTCAACGATTCGAACTTAATGGGCGCAATCCTGAATTATGCGAACTTGAACAAGTCTGCTTTAAAAAGGTCAAACCTCAGGGGAGCGGACCTCACTGAAGCAAATCTTTTTTACGCCAACCTTGAAGAGGCAGACCTTACCTCGGCCATACTGCAACGGGTGAACATCAGGGGGGCTTTTCTTAAAGGGGCAAAAATCAGCCGGCGCTATCAAAACCTCATTCAGGTTCAAAACGCATCCCATCCCTCAATAAACTGGGTCGACTGATTATCAACTGATTTTAAACCTTCCCCTCATCAGCATAAGCTCGCTGTCCTCAATTTTTCCTTTTAAGTCTTGAGAAAAATCTATTTTAGTGTTTTTAGGCCCTTGCCTGAAGGCTAATTTACACATATAATTGTATAAGAGCAATTGATTATTCCTTTTCCCGGGGGATGATGATCATTCACGACTGAGAAAAAAATCATGCAAAAACGGAAAAACACCATTCTCCTGATTGAAGATGAAGCGGTAACCGCCCTGTATGAAACCAGGCTCCTTGAACGGGCAGGCTATGAAGTAATCTGCCATGACACGGGCCAGAAAGCTATTGAAGCGATGCACGCTTCGCATGATATAGACCTGATCATCCGATATAATTTCATGGCCATGGATTTAGCCTGCATGAAAAAATATTCTGTAACAAACTATTTCTTGATAACGCTGTCAACAAGATCCGTGATAATCTGGTCAAGACCCCGCTCAGCACCGGGTGGTTCATCCTGAACCGGCTCAGCATCCTCTCTCTTGCGATTAATTGTTGAGCCTGATTTTTTTGAAGCGGCAACAGGGCGGATGTTTTTCTTTTTCACGCGAGATTTGCCACTGCGCACCTTCTTTTTGTTTATAGTCTTTTTTTGAAGGCTCGCAGAGCTTCCTTCAAGATCAGCTTCTTTTACTTCTTTTTCTTTGAGAGATTCCTGTACAATGCCAGAAACTTCTCTCTGCAGGTTGTTGATCGCGCGGTAATTTACAAGCCCCAGCGTAAGTGCTGCCAGAGCTATCAACGCAGTTATCAAATGCAATGAGATATTGAGATAATCTTTGATCCGCCCTTCACGCATCAGGAAGCCTACATCCAGCGGTAAAAGTCTCTGCCTGAATTTGAGACAGGAGCTATGCAGCCTGAAGCAAGAAAATGTTGTACATATGAAGCTGCGTCATTAAGGGAATATCCGGTCCTTTCAGCAAGATAGCTGGAAAAATGTTCCAGGGTCTTCTCTCCAGTCCCTGAAGGGAATCCGGGATAAAGTCCTATCAGATCATCGGTCACCACGGTCATGGCAAAATGAAATTCCTTGAAGCTGGTAATCATCTTGATTATTTCATGAGGAAATTCCATCCCCTCATCATATTCCCTGAGCAACTGGGCGAACTTCGTTTTAAACTTCTCGTTGAATTCATTATAGGTCCGGTCAATTTCATCACAGCGCATGGTATCCTGGTCGCATATAGACTGGTTTGCGTCATACCGGTCCCAGTCATTCGTGGTGATCCTGACTTTATATTTTTCGCACTCTTCCCTGACTTCAGAGCCGGGGAAGGGGGCAAGGATGTGGTAACCGTAATGCGCGCCCAGTGATGCGGCGAAATCCATGGTCTTCTTCATGGTCTCAGGCGTCTCGCCGGGAAGGCCAAGGATAAATGAGGCAAGGGGACGAATGTCGGCCTTCTTGCACATCTCAATCGCTTTTCTGCTCATGTCAAGATTGGTTTTCTTCTTTACGAGGTCAAGGATCACCTGGTTGCCGCTCTCGATTCCGAAACACAGGTCAGTACACCCCGCCCTTTTTAAAGAAGCCAGAAGTTCTTCATTAACCGTATCAACCCTGGCAAACGCGCTCCAGGGATGCTGAATTCCCCGCGCGGCAATCTCATCGCATATTTCCATGCACCTCTTTTTATGTGAGGTGAACAGGTCGTCAACGATATTGATCTGCCTGAACCCCAGACCTGCCAGCATCTGAAATTCATCCACTACCCTGCTCACATCAAAATAACGCACCTTCCTTCCGACCATCCTGCTCCCAACGCAGAAAATACACTGGTGGGGACATCCCCTTGACGTGACCATGTTCACCGCAAGTCTCATTGCCCGGTACTTGCTCAGGCTGACCAGCGACCGGTCGGGAACGGGAAGGGTGTTGATATTTTCAATCAGCGGGCGGTCTTCATTGTGAACAACAGCGCCACTGCTCCTGAAAGAGAGGCCTTTTATCATGCCAAGATCCGATCCTGATTCAAGGGCGCGGCACAGCTCATTAAACGTGAGCTCACCTTCACGCCGGACAATATAATCAAGGAACGGATTATCCCGCAGCAATGCTTCAGCATCGAAAGTCGCATGCGGGCCGCCTATTACCGTAATTATTTCAGGATTAATGTATTTAGTTTCACGCAGAATGTTCAGCGCTTTGTTGACATTCATAGTCACCGCAGTGACCCCGACGATCCCGGGTTTCATGGACTCTATCGAACGCCTGAACCGCTCAGGAGAATAGGAATTCACCACATAATCGTCAATAGCGACCCGGTGGCCTTTCTGCTTCATATAGGTGCCAAGATACAGCAGTCCCAGGGGCGGAGATGGAGTCTCTTCAACCGGATATGGTGGATTGACAAGAAGAATTGCGTATGACATACATGCCTGACAATTATTCCAAAAATAAGGAAGAATACGGACCAATGAGTCGGTTATTTGTACCAGATACGGCGGGTCATTAAAATAATCAAGCGAAATTATCCATTTTTTTATTATTGTCGGGAAAAGATAGCCCCGCAGGGAACAGGCATGCCTGTTCCCTGCGGGCCTGAATTATTATAATCTATCGCTCAACGCACATTGCAGTTCCCTGCCCACCGCCGATACACAATGTGGCAAGGCCCTTTTTCGCGTCTCGTTTAATCATCTCATAAATAAGGGTCGTCAGAATACGGGAACCTGACGCGCCGATCGGGTGCCCCAACGCAATGGCGCCGCCGTTAAAATTCACTTTATTGACGTCCCAGCCCAGTTCACGGTTAACGACTATTGCCTGCGAGGAGAAGGCCTCGTTCGCCTCGATGACATCAGGATCATCGACTGTCCATCCCGCTTTCTTGAGGGCAAGCCTGCTTGAAGGAATGGGGCCGGTCCCCATTATTGCCGGGTCAACGCCTGCGGATGCATAGGATACGATGCGAACCAGGGGTTTGATCCCGAGTTCCTTGGCCTTGTCCGCTGACATGACTACTGCAACCGCAGCGCCGTCATTGATGCCTGAAGCGTTGCCGGCGGTTATGACACCGTCATTTTTAAAGGCCGGTTTCAGTTTGGAAAGAGTTTCCATGGTGGTGCCGAACTTGGGGAATTCGTCCGTATCAACGATCACCGGGTTGCCTTTTTTGTCAGGTATTTCAACAGGGATGATTTCATCCTTGAACCTGCCGGATTTAATGGCTGCTTCAGCCTTGTTCTGGCTTTTCACTGAGAATTCATCACATTCTTCGCGGGTTACTTTCCATCTTTCAGCTATATTCTCTGCGGTAATGCCCATATGGTAATTGTTAAAAGCGTCCCACAGGCCGTCTTTGATCATAACGTCAATCAGGGTGTTGTTGCCCATGCGATAGCCCCAGCGGGCGCTGGCCATTGCAAAGGGGGCCATGCTCATGCTCTCCATTCCACCGGCAACGATAATATCAGCATCCCCGGCCTTGATCACCTGCGCTGCCAGGCCGACGCATCTCAGGCCGGAACCGCATACCTTGTTCACGGTCATTGCAGGAATTTCCTGGGGAATTCCGGAATTAATCAGTACCTGACGAGCGGCGTTCTGGCCCTGTGCCGCCTGAAGGACCTGGCCCAGAATAACATTCTCAACCTGTTCAGGTTTCACTGACGCCCGTTTAAGAGCCTCTTTGACAACGATAGTTCCCAGCCTTACCGCTGAAACGTTTTTCAGTGCGCCTCCGAAGGAGCCCACCGGGGTCCTTACGATTGAAGCAATTACTACATCCCTCATATATACCTCTCGTGTGAAAAATAAAATGATTTCTTCAATAAACGGTTAATTGTGAAAGAGATATTATTTTTGTAAAGAAAAATACACTTATTGAACTTTCCCTGCCGGGCTCAGAAAACATGAACAGCAGTGCCTTTGAAAACTACATACACCGCCTCTCCTGTGGTCAGAGACAGCTCCATCATTGATCGGTTTGTTATATAGGCAAAAAGAGAAAAGCCCACATCAACACAAACTTCATTTATGCCTCTTTTGGGAAGGATGTCAACAATCGTCCCCCTTAACCGGTTTACGGCACTTGACTCGATAGGTTCCCTGGCTATGATCACATCGTCCGCCCGTATCATGACATTCCTGCACGAACCAGAAACGTCCCGTCCGATTGTGATATCAACACCGGAATCGGTCCTGAACACGGTCCCGTCGCCCGAACCGCTGATTCGGCCGGGAAAAATATTGCGCGCGCCGATAAACCCGGCGGTAAAAACGTCCGCGGGCGAATGAAAAACCTCATGGACCCTGCCGCTTTGCAAAATGCTTCCTTCTCTTATCACCGAAACATCATCTGCCAGGGCCATGGCCTCTTCAAAATCATGAGTAATATGAAACAGCGTGGGAGCATATTCCCTGCGGATCTTTTTAATGAATTCGATCATTTCAATCTTGGTCATGTAATCAAGGGAACTGAACGGCTCATCAAGCAGTATCAGCCCAGGCTTGATGATCAGGGCCCGGGCAATGGCAACGCGCTGTTTTTCACCGCCGCTGAGGCCGGCGATACTTCGGCCGTAAAGGGATGAGATTCCGAGTTCGTCCATTATCTCACCGACCGCCCGCCTCACCTTTCTGCCCCGCATGCCCCTGATGCTCAGTCCGAAACCGATATTGCCAACCACATCCAGATGGGAAAAAAGCGCCGAATCCTGGTACACGATGCCAAAGGCGCGGTCTTCGGGAGCAAGCGAAGTGATGTCACGCCCCTTCATCGTCACCATTCCCCTGTCGGGAGAAACAAGCCCCGCGATGATGTTGATCAGCAGAGTCTTGCCCGAACCGGTCGGGCCAAGGAGCATGTGGTGTGACCCTTCCGCGACTTCAAGCCCGGTGACCGAAAGCGCGAAGCCCCGGTATTTCTTTTCAATCCCTGTCAGCGCGAGCACGGCGGGACACCCTTATTCCTGAAAGAATCCTGAGTATGAGAAACACGATTATGCACATGATTATCAAAAGAACGGCAACCGGCCTCGAGCTCTTCAGGCCGAACGAGGTGAACCTTTCGTAGATGAGAACCGGCGCGATCATGGGATGATAGGCGAGGATGACCACCGCGCCGAACTCGCTGATTCCCCGGCCCCACATGAGCAGGGAGCCTGCAAGGACCGAACGCATCGCGAGGGGGAGCATTACCCTGAAGAAAACCTGGTACTGCCGCGCGCCCAGCGACCGGGCCACGTGTTCGATCCGGTCATCGATCGAGGCGAAGCCCTCTTTCACCGTATCGATATAAAAAGGGATCGATACAAAACACATGCCCAGGACGATCCCTGCCCTGGTCCCCATGAAGTCTATGCCAAGCGATGCGAAAAAGGCGCCCACCGGCCCGCTCGCAAAAACCACGAGGAGCGCGATGCCCGCAGCGGTGTGCGGCACAATGATGGGAATCGAGACCAGGGACTCGATGAAACGCCTTCCGGGAAAATCAAACCGGGCAAGGGCATATGCGAGCGGGGTCCCGAATATCAGCGCGAAAAGGGTGGCATATACTGCCGTTTCGAAGGTGAGCAGAATTGACGATATGACTTCACGGTCCGCGAAAAGGGAAACGAGTTCATCCAGGGAAGTTTTAGCGAACATCCCCAACACCGGCAGGGCAACAAGAGAAAGGCTTACCAGGCCAAACGCCGCCACCACGGTGACGAATAAGGATTTCTTTCCCCTTTTCATGCAACCACGTTATTTCAGGGGAGAGACAAGGCCCCTTAGCTCCTCGGGGACCCGGTCATACTCCGCGCATACAGGCGGAACAATCGGGGCCTGCCCCAGTTTCTTAAACAGCTCCAGCGTCCTTTGCTCGAGCATGAACGATAAAAATTTAATCGCACCCGGTCTGTTTGCCGGATTTTTGACCATTGTTAGGCCATATACCATGGCTTCACCCCTGACGGTGTTTTTCTCGCCGGGCTTTTTTCCCGTGAGATCTATTGAGACGCTGTTGTAAAAATTCTCGTGCTCCGGACTGCCCAGGTTTATCTCGGGAGGCAGCTCCACAAAGGGAAGGGCATGCTGGATCGCGACAGAGCGGTAGAGAAAAATGTAATCAAGCACCCCGGTTTCTATGAGGGCGATGAGGTCGACCTCTTTGGGGCGGATGTTCTTTCTGGGCATCGCATTTTTCAGCTTCATATACAGACCGGGCCTCTCATAGTGCTTTTCAGCGAGCTTCCAGACGAGCTGAGACCGGTAACCGCAGGGGTCCTTTTCAGGGTCTGAATGGCCGTAGCTGACATCGCTCTTTAAAAGGATGTCGGGCCAGTTTTCGGCGTTAATGCTATCAGCGTATTTGCTCTTCGCGGTGTGGACAAGCGCCATTTCATTGGTGGCAAAACGGATGATATAATCGGCATATTCAGGCATCAGGAGGTCTTTGATAACGACATAATCGGCAGAGGCAACAATGTCACAGGGCTTACCCAGGTCGCTGACTTTTCTGGCCGCGTCCCTGCTTCCGGATGACTCAAGCAAAAGGGTGAATCCAGGATTTTCCGCCTCAAATTCTTTCTTCAGCTCTTTCATGGGGACCGCAAGACTGCCCGCGTGAAAAATAATGACACTCTGCTGCTCCTTTTTACATGAGGTAACAGCCACGGATAACACGATTAAAAGCAGGACAAACCGTTTCATACATGATCCTCCCGGTGAATGCGCGGATAGTGTTAATTAAACTTTAACCTGAAAATAAAATTGTCAAATAAAATAAACATGCTCCTCTAAAAGTGCACGGGATTAATGCGAATTATAATGGGAAACATTCATACTATATCTAAAAGAAAGGGTGACAGTTATTTTCTTGACGTAATAATAATTCTATCATAAGCTGAAATAAATACAAATTTAACTATATTTTAAATTACATCCCGTCATGGATACAAATCAGAATAATCCAAGAACCGATATCGATCTCAATGACTTTCAACTACGGAATATTGATATTTTAACTCACCTCTATGTGCATAACGCCGTAGATGATGAGATCGTTGAAAAACTGCGCAGGTCAGAACTTGACTATTTTTCACTCCTCAACAAATACAAGCTTCTGGAACAAAAAATAAATATTGATGAAAAGACCAACCTCTTAAAATTTAAAAAGGATTATCTCACTGACATTATCAAAACGGCATCCCGCATCTACTTCGGCTCCGAAACACAGAATTTTACCATAGCCTTTATCCGTTTTGATATTGATGATTTTTCGGTTTTTAACAACCAGTACGGGCATGATGCAGGGGATGAAGTCCTCATAACAATAGCTTCTATCATCAGGGAGCATTCGCGTCCTACGGATTATGTCATCCGCTTCGGAGGAGAAGAGTTTGACGTTATCCTGCCTTCAACGTCAATAGACGGAGCCGTTAAATATCTTGAGAATATTTTCAAGCTGATAAACAGCGTGGAAGTCCCCTATAACGGGCAAAAACTCAAAGTAACGGTCAGCGCCGGAGTATCCTCCCTTCTTTACTCTTTCAATGAAAAGAGGATTATGGAATCTTTTATTGAGGACCTTTTCAAGCAGCTGCAGACTGAAGCCGATAACGCGCTATATGAAGCTAAATACCTGGGCAAAAACCGGTATTGCATTTATTCTGAAGACAAGAAAAACGAATACGTTAAAATCCGCAAAATTTACACTAAATAGACACCGGGGATTACTTCAGACCCAGGTGAAGGAAAATTCATTCTCCCGCAGCAGAGCAACGCAGGCGTCAACCACATCCCCCTCATATATGATGTTCCTGTTGGAAACAATCTCTTCCAGGGCAAGGTCAATGCCCAGGGCAGGCCGGTATGGGCGATGTGACGACATTGATTCAACTACGTCTGAAACCGCAACAATGCGCGATTCAAGAAAAATCTCATTGCCATAGAGTTTCCGCGGGTATCCGGAACCGTCAATCCTTTCGTGGTGCTGGTACACAACTTCAGATATGATCGAAGGCAGTTCAATCTCTTTTAAAATCTCATAGCCCGTCAGGGGATGGCCCTTGATAAGCATATATTCCGCGTCGTTAAGCCGTGTCGGCTTTGACAGTATTTCAGCGGGAACCGAAATTTTGCCTATGTCATGGATGGTGCCCGCAACATAAATCGTTTCGACCATCTCCTCATCCAGGCCCATTTTTAATGCTATAGCCTTTGACAGGTCGCCGACACGGCGCTGGTGACCGGCGGTATACGGGTCCCTGACTTCAACGGCTTTGGCAATCGCATGCAGCGCGCCGTTCAGAATTGTCTTCAGTTTATTGAAGCTTTCGTTGAGGCTTTTTTCAAGCTCATACTTGTGCAGCGCGAGGGTCAGGACTGTTGCAAGATTCCGCTTTTCAAACGGCTTGATTATATAACCATAGGGTGACGCCTGCTTTGCGCGTTCGACCAGGGACTCATCTGAAAAAGCTGAAATAAAAATTATGGGAACATCGCTTGTCTGGTGAATCTCAATCGAGGCGTCAATCCCGTCCATTTTTCCTTCAAGCATGATGTCCATGAGAATAAGGTCGGGGTCCTGCAAGCGTGCGGCTTCAACAGCCCGCTCGCCGGTGTTCACGCTTTCGGGAACAGTAAAATCAAGAGATTCAAGAAGTTTGGTCAGGTAAAGAGCGTTAATCTTTTCATCTTCCACAATGAGTATCTTTTTCTTCATCAAGCCATACCCTTTCTCTTCCGGTTTAGCACACAAGATAATGAGTATAACCTGTACGCATTATGCACGTGTTTATTAACACTATTATGCTACAATATTATGGTACCCCTATATTAATAATTAATCAATAATTTTATATATAAGATATTTTACCAGCGGATGACATCCTGGTGCCAGACAAGCTCATTGTCTTCAATTGCGAGAAGATCAAACCTGCATATGATTTCTTTCAAATTGAATTCAGGATTTTGCGCGAGGAAGTAATTTGCGGTTCCCCTGATAGTCGCCGCCTTGCGCCTGTTGATTGAAAAAACGGCCCCCCCGTACAGCGATGAAGCCCTTTTTTTTACCTCAATAAAAAGAAGTAAACCATCTTTGAATGCGATAAGATCGATTTCTCCCTTTTTCCCGAACCTGAAATTTCTGGAAATAATATCGAATCCCTGTGAGCGAAAAAAGACTTCGGCCTCTTCCTCTCCCTTTTTGCCCAGTACACGGTTATAATATTCCACCGTACCTACAGGACATCAAAGATATTGATGCCGGCCTCTTCTTCATCCAGTGCTTTGGTGATGAACAGGTTTGATTTTTCAAGAAGGTTGACAATCCTGGTCTCTTCGATTCTTTTCCCCTGTTGATCAAAAATGACCTTGATAATCGGCCTCAGCGGCTTTTCAGGGATTGAACCAATGACCAGCCCCCTGCTCCCGTCATTTATTTCAACAATGGAACCGATGGGATAAACCGACATCCGTGAAAGGAACACCCTGAGGATAACCGGGTCAAACCTGTTCACACCGCTGGCCAGAAGGTTTCTCATGGCGTGATAAAAATCAACCTTGCGGCGGTAACTCCTGTTTGATATCTGCGCTTCATAGCTGTCGGCGATCGAGGCTATTCTCGCAAATTCACTGATCTCATTGCCGCGCAGGCCGCGGGGGTACCCTTTGCCGTCGAACTGTTCATGATGCTGCAGTGACACGTTCGCGATGCTTTCTTTTATCTGTCCCATGTCACGCAGTGATTTATACCCATGAAGGGGATGTGTCTTGATCTGTTTGAATTCCTGGTCAGTCAGGTTTGACTGTTTGTGAATGATATATACCGGCATTTTAATCATGCCCGCGTCAATTAAAAGCGTACCCAGGCCGAGGTCTTTCAGCTTCGCGGTATTGTACTTCAACGCTATGCCGATGATAAGGGCGTAAAAAGTCACATTTACGGAGTGGGTAACCAGATAATCCCTTCCTTCATCAAGTCCGTAAAGAAAAAGAAAGACATTACGGTTTTCCTTGAGGATTTCAATAATATCGTAAACAGCCTTTTCAACAGGCTCGATTTCAAAGGCCTGATCAGCCCTGATCGCGCTGTAGACTTTTTCAACGGAAAGTCTTGCCTTGGTATGGACTTCAATGAGTCTTTTTCGTTTTTTCAGCAGTTCATTGTATTCATTCAGAATTCTCTTTTCATTTTCAACCGAAGTTGGCTCCCTGTTTTCAAAATCGGCCTGATTGATGATTTCGCCTTCAGTTTCGACCTCGATCACGCCCCAGGTCATCAATTTTTTTATGTCTCCCTCTTTTACCGGATTGTTAGCGGGAACAAGGATATTGCTGCTGTCAATGTACAGGGGTTTGTCAAAAAGCATCCCCGGTTTGAGTTCTTCAACAAGAATTTTCTTCATCTTAGACATCACTCTGCTGTCGCCAGATCAATTTTTCTTTTAAAATCACCGTTCACCCTATAACAGTATGCCAGTACTTCAGCTACCGCACGGTACAAATCAACCGGAACCTCTTCACCGGGATCCATGTTGTAAAGGACCTCGGTCAGATCAGGATTCCTGTATACTGTTATATTATGCTTTTCAGCAATTTCAATTATTTTTTGCAGTAGATGCCCCCTGGCTTTTGCGGCCACCCGGGGAACATCTCCTGAATATTCAAGGGCAACACCCTTATGTAGTGTCATTTCAGACCTTAATATCAAATACACTATTTAGTGAATAATATGAATTTATTTCAACCATTTTATCAATAATAAAATTTCTATTGTGAAAGGAAACAGTCGCTTTCAAACCAGTGCTGCTCAACCTGTCAGTTAAATCAGGTGCGGAAATTTCGAGCTTTTTAAGAGACAGTTCATTATCCGCGCAAACCTTTATTATTATCGAGTTATCTTCCTTTCGTGCAAATATGTCAAGCATCCCCAATCCTGATAATTCAACATTAATAACAAGAAAGTCCGGTGTTTTGATATAACAGGCAAGAGATAAACCCTCATCGTCATATACCGGTATAATCCCCTGAAGAGGGGTGGATTGCTCCTGCCCGGATAATTCTCTTACCAGAAAAGAAATAATTTCCTGCCTGCTTTCAGCCGGTTCTTTTTCAATGACCGATTCAAGCTCATCAGCAAAGGTAGTGAGGCCTGATGGAGACTTTTTGCTTCTGTTCCCCTGGTCTCTGCCCAGAAGGGCAAAAAGAAAAAAAGCACCGGCATTCCCGAGCCCTCTTTCTGAGAGCAAACAGGCGAGATCATGCAGGGCGGATGATGAGAAGCCCAGGGAAAAAATCCTCATGAGGATTCTTGACGTGTCCAGCCTTGTCCTTTCCTGATCAGGCAGTTTCATTGCATAAGCGTGAAACAGATAAAGAGCGGTGGTCCTGTTTGCCAGAATTTTGCTCATTTCAGCAGGACTGTGCTGAAGTGCCTCATGAGGTCTTAACAGGGAAAATTCAAGCATTCTCTCAAGGTATCCTTTCATTTCAGTAGGGCTGATAATCTTGAATACATAAAGATCATTAACAATGCGGTCAAGTTTCAGCATCAGGCTGTTGTTTCCCGGAACACCACGGGTAAATTCAGCCCGCATCCGTTTACCCCCGATATCAAGAAACGCGAAGTTCCTTCCTTCTCTGCCCGAAATACGGACTGGAATTTCAGCACCGACATCAATATTTTTCAGCAGATCCCTGGCCCCTGCTGAACCGTTTACCCTGATGCTGTTGGCCGGGTCAATTTTCATCCTGAACCACGATTCCCCCTGCCATGCTCTTGACCGGTTCATAACTTTTCCGATGAATGGCAGAATATCCCAGGTGCATAATAGCTTCACGGTGAGCCACGGTCCCGTAACCCTTGTGTTTTGACAATCCATAACCGGGATAAACCAGATCAAGCCTTTCCATTACTGCATCACGCTTAACTTTGGCCATAATGGACGCTGCTGCGATGGTAAGAGACGTGCGATCACCTTTTTTAATGCTGATAAAAGGAACCGGCAGACTGAAAGAAAAAGTCCCATCCATAATGACAATATCAGGCTTTATTGATATACCTTCGAACATCCGCTGAAGTGCAAATTCCGTAGCGCCATTTATATTTTTTTTATCAATTATTTTATGGGATACCATGAAAACTTCCGCGCTCAGGCTTGTTTTTTCAATGATCTGAAGGGCCACCTGCCTTTGGGGGGGGCTGAGTTGTTTAGAATCCCTGATGTGTTTTGTCAAATCAGCAGTGGGGTTACATATAATGGATGCGGGGAATATCACCAGACCAAGGGCGAGAGGGCCTGCGAGGGAGCCTCTTCCCGCTTCATCCACACCTGCAATGAGCTTGTATCCATCTTTCAAAAGAGACTGTTCGAATGAACAATCGGGATTAACGAGAAAAGGCGGACAAGTCATTGTCCGCCTCTCGTACTATTTCGTAAATATGCAGGCATGAATCAATTCATGAATGGATTATTCTCCCGCGCTCTCAGGTGAAGCGGGTGTTTCAATGACCTGTTCAGGGACAGGAACTTCAGAATTCTTCACAGTAACTTTACCCCGATATTCCTTAAGCTTGGCTGATTTTCCTTTTCGTTCACGCAGAAAGTAAAGCTTGGCTCTTCTGGTTTTTCCCTTGCGCACAACATCAATTTTCCCGATTCTTGGTGAATAAAGCGGGAATATCCTCTCAACACCAACATCAAAAGATATTTTCCGTACCGTAAAAGTTTTATTCAAGCCCTTGTTGTCAATGGCAATAACGATGCCCTCAAAAATCTGGACTCGCTCTCTGTTTCCTTCAACAATTTTATAGTGGACTTTAACAGTATCACCAACTTCAAAATTAATGTTCCTGTTTAACGGTGCAATTTCCTTTTCAATAGTCTGCATAATATCCATTGTCTATTCCCCCAATAATTTTCTCATAAGATATCTTTTATAAAGATCAGGTCTTACTTTTCTCGTTCTTTCAATTCGTTTATCCTGCCGCCACTGAGCAATCTTCTTATGGTCTCCGCTTAAAAGTATTTCAGGGACACATAATCCGGAAAACTCGGACGGCCGTGTATAATGAGGATACTCCAGAAGGTCATCCTCAAAACTCTCTTCCTGAAGTGACTCCTCATTTGACATGAATCCGGGAACATATCGTGAAACGGCATCAATAATTGCCAGGGCCGCGTACTCACCCCCTGACAGAACATAGTCCCCGATTGAAACCTCGTCATCGACATAACGGTCGATTATTCTCTGGTCAATGCCTTCATAATGTCCGCAAATGATACAGAGTTCGGGAATCTCTGACAGTGTTCTCACCATCTTCTGTGTCAGCGTTTCACCCGCAGGTGAAGTCAGGAGAACCCTTGTATCTTCGCCGCACCGGTCTTCAAGAGCCCTTGAAAGCGGCCCCGGCATTAAAACCATTCCGGCCCCGCCGCCGAAGGGATAATCATCGCACCGGTTATATTTATCCTCTGAATAGAGGCGCAGATCAACAATCTCTACAGTAACAATGCCCGTTTTAACGGCCTTACCAAGAAGGCCTGATTTCAGCGGAGAATCAAAAAAATCAGGAAAAAGCGTTATGACTTTAACTATCAAAGAGCCCCTCAACAGGATTTATATCAAGCCGGCCTTTTTTAATGCGGGCTGTGTCCACCATGGATTCAACAAAGGGAACCATGATGTCTTTTCCCGACAGGTCTCTGATAATAATAATATTCCCGGCTCCCGCTTCAATAACTTCAGTCACATCACCGAAAAGTGCATCATTAATATAAGCCTTGCAGCCGATCAGTTCATAATAATAAAAACTATCATCATCCAGATAATCTTTTCTGGTCTTTTCCGCTACGGTTTTATCAATAAAAAGAGAACTCCCCTTTAGTGAAAGCGCTTTGTCCCTGTCAGTTACGGAATCAAGTCGAAGGAGAGCGTTTCTACCCTTTTGTTCAACAAACTGTACAATTTCAAAAACACCGGTCCCCCTCTCCCCTGAAACAAGAATCTTCGTGCCTTTGCTAAAGCGGTCCCTGATATCAGATATTATAAAAACCTTCACCCTGCCGTCAAGGCCATGGGCTCCGGTAATAACTCCTATGCGTACAACGTCATCAAATATCAATCAAGGATTTCCAAAACAACACGTTTCCCGGATTTGGTTGCAGAAGCATTAATGATCGTACGAATTGCCCGCGCGATCCTTCCATGTTTTCCGATAACTTTACCAATATCTTCTTTTGTAACTTTCAATTCAAGAATCGTTGATTTTTCCCCCTCGATCTCTCTGATTTCAACTTCTTCAGGATGATCCACAAGTGATTTCACCATGTACTCAACAAGCTCCTTGTAATCCATTTCCGCCTCCTGAGGAATTATTTCGCTGATTTAAACTTTTGCCATATGCCGGAATTCTTCAACAGATTCAGAATCGTTGCGGTAGGCTGTGCTCCCTGCTTTAGCCATTTAAGCATTTTTTCCTCATCAACATTAAACTGCTTACCGTCCACAATTGGCTGATACTGTCCAAGCTGTTCAATAACATCCCCGTCCCTTCTGCTTCTTTCATCAATAGCGACGACCCGGTAAAAGGGCTTTTTTTTCGTCCCGATTCTCTGCAAGCGTATCTTAACAGCCACGAATTGTACCTCCTGATATAATTAGGGAGATAAGTATTTAAACCCTTAATTTTTTGTCAACTTAAAAATTCAGCCGCTTTTCTTTTCAGTTCAGCAACGTTTTCGTTTACTGATCCGCCTTTAAAGGCCGCATTGCCCGCAACAACAATATCCGCCCCGGCATGATAAACCCGGGAGATATTTTCAGTATTAATTCCGCCGTCAACCTGGATCAGGGCCGCATGATTATTATCATCGAGGTAATCGCGCAGCTTTTTTATTCTTGATAAGGCGGGCTGCATAAAAGACTGGCCGTAAAAACCGGGGTCAACTGACATGACAAGGACCATATCAGCATAAGATAGCAGGTCAACGACCGATTCAACCGGAGTGGCGGGATTTATGGCGATACCGGCGCGGACCCCGGCGCTGCGGATCACTGTCATCAGGCGAGCGGGGAACCTCGTGCTTTCATACTGGATGGTTATGGCCCATGGCTTAAGTGATAAATATGAATCCAGGGACAATTCAGGTTTTTCGATCATCAGGTGCACATCAAAAGGAATCGAGGTATGCTTCATCAAATCAGCGATATATCCAGGCCCGAAAGTCATATTCGGCACGAAATGGCCGTCCATTACATCCATATGGAGCAAATCAATTATGGCGGCATCGTATGTTTTTACCGACTCACCCATTATCGATAAATCTGAAGCGATAATTGAAGGAGAGACGAGCAATTTTTTATTTTTATTCATCCACATCCATTCCTATGACCCTTACCGGGTTTTTATCTCTCACAATGGTAATTCTTGCGTTCCCCTCACGTCTGAAAACAACAACAATTTTTTCGCCGGAACTCATCTTGCTTGAAAAAACGGTCTTTTTAGCTTTAAAATCTTCAACGAACACTTCATAAAGCCCCTTTTCGCTTCCCTGGGGAAGCTGGTATTCCAGCTTTTCATAAGCTCGATAGGGATGTTCTTTTAAAGGATACCAGTAAATACCCAGCTGCATCAGGCCGCCTTTCGCAAGCGAAGTGTTCGGGGAAGGTTTTTGCCAGGCGACCAGACCGCTCTTCGACCTGTCTGAGGTTTGTACCACTTCCTGGGACAGCGAAAACCCCTTTGCAAGAATTATTCCATTACACAATTCAATGGACTGGTTTATCACATCAGGAACAAGCTGGTCAAGAGCGGTCGATCCGGATGAAACCAGAAGATTAATTTTTCTGCCGGGTCCCACCTTTTCACCGGCTTCAGGGCTCTGGGCAATTACCATATTATCGCTGACTTTATCAGAGGGGATGTAAGAAATGACCCCGATCGTCAGGGAAACAGGCCTGCCGTGATAATTAATGCTTTTCAGCTTGTTGATCGCTATGGGAAGCGGGCTGTTGCTCACGGAGGGGACCTCGATACGAAAAATATTCCTGCTGACAACCAGTGAAAGCCTGCTATTCTGCGAAACGACCTCACCGGGATCAGGATGCTGCTTTAAAATGATCCCGTCATCCAGATCATAAGCGTCCCTGAATTCCAAATCAGGCACAAAGCCTTTTCTGATAATGCTGTTGCTTACTTCTACGAAAGGTACTCCCACAACATCAGGAACAGTGACATCACTTGAAGATTTAGTCAAAAAAACGGTTATTACCGTGGAAATAAACAAATACAGGGAAAAACCGACAAAAATAATTACAGCAATTCTTCCCGCTGTGCCAAAATAGTTCAATTTGGGGGTCAATTTTGAATCATTATCATTATTCATAAGCATCTCAATAGAATTTATTTAACGAAAAAACTTCATAATAAGATTCACGATAATTGTAGCCAGAATACTGATTATTATGCCCGATGCAAGGGGAAAATAAAAGGTTGTCCTCCCTTTTTTAAAGACAATATCCCCGGGCAGAGAGCCCAGATAAGGAATTTTCCCCTGGAAATAAAAAACTATCCCGGCAACAATCAGTACTATACCGCTTATAATCAGTATCTTACTCATATCCCATTTCAGGCGTTTCGCAAGAAAAAAGTGATAAAATTATACACTTGAAAAATAATCTCCTATCCTCTAAATATTATTTGTCAATAAAAATATTGCCATTCATTATGATCCCACGTTACTTAAGAAAAAATCATTTTTCTACGACAATTGATAGAGAACCCGTAACATGCATTTAATAGCGGCTGATTAAACGAGATCCAGAAAAATGGAAAATTCTGAAATTAAAATACTGCTCACTTCAGATCTGCATCTGGGGATTGAAAATTCTGAAGTTACTATTCCTGAAAAAGCCCGCCTGAATACTTTCAGAAGGATTATTAATCTCGCCAGAGAACATGATATTCTGCTGATCGCAGGCGATTTGATACATGATATTTCAGTGAACAGAGAGATCATGGATATCATTCGCACTGAATTTATAAGCCTGCGGGACAATAATATTGACATCCTGATCACTCCCGGCCCCGGTGAATTGACATCCAATAAAACCATCGCATCATGGCTCTTTGATCTTCGGGCATCCTATATCTTCACAAGCCCTGAAGCTGCCGTACCCTATACCTACACAAAAAACGGCCAGCAAATATATTTTTACGGCATCCCTTCGTCATACAGCCAGGACATCGCGAAAATAAAAAAAACGGCTGAAACCGGGTTTCATATTGGCCTGTTTCACGTTGAGTTTGACATTGAAAACACCGGCCCGAAAGAGTCGGTATTCAAGCTCCATAAAAAAAATCTTAAAAAACTCGAACTCGATTTTTACGCGCTCGGGCACAACCATAACTTCAAAATGTTCAAAGTTGCGGACCGGATTATCGGAACCTATCCCGGCAGCCCTGAAGCTGTTTCATTCAATGAGACCGGCGACCGATATGTCATCTCCATTTCAATAAAAAATGATGAAATATATCATATCAAACGCCTTTCAGTAAATTCAGTAAAAGTCTGCGATTCAACGGTCAATTGTTCAGACCCTGAATCGCAAAACGCTATATTTAAAGTTCTTGATGAACATAAAGGAAAGAACGTCATCCTCAGGTTAACACTCACCGGATTCAGGGATTATTCAATCACTGAGGAGACAATCAATCAATATAAAGAACTGTATATGGACATTATATTGCATGATCGGTCAATCCCCACCCTGAATTCCCTGATAAACCAGTATGCAACCGGCTCGACCATACGGGGAGAATTTTACAAAGCACTTCAGGATGATATCACCCGCAATGCCGTCCCCTCTCAAGTTGACCTTGCCACAATGGCCGAACTCCTGCACCTCGCAACCGAGGAAGGATTCGAGCGACTGGAGGAGTGGCTGTGCGAATAGACAAATGTATTATGTCAAGGCCGGGGCTGTTTGAAAATACCACTCTCGAGTTTTCTCCGGGCGTTAATCTGGTATTCGGAAAAAATGGATCGGGGAAAAGTCTTCTCGCCAGGGCCATGATCGACTGCCTGTGGAATGCACCCACGGCAATTCCAATACTTTCTGAAAAAACATGGGATTCTCTCTATTGCGATATCATCTTTTCAATACAATCAGAAAAACAGTTTAAAGCGGTTAAAAATAAAAAAAGTGAAACCGCATTCTATACTATTGATGAGGGGATGTCCGTGCTGCTGTCCACGCCCTCTTCAGGCACCGAGGGGATGCAGGAACAAAGGGCAGAGGCCAATCAGGAAATAAACTGGTTGTTAAACAGGATTTCCGGTGAAACCATGCTTGAATCGTCATTTTTACCATCACCCTCGGATATCGGCCCGAAAAACACCGTAATTTTTTCAGTGATAAAGAACCTCCTTCTCAGCGATACATCCGGGTATTACAGTCTCTACAATAAGCTGATTTTAAAAAAAGAAAAGACTGATCCGAATAAAGGACTTGCGCAAAAAATATCAAAACAGGAATTAAAACTGAAAGAAATAATAAAAAACATTAAAATCATCGATATTCAAAATTCACGAAAAGAAAAACTCATATCTGAAAAGAAAAACGTCCAGAAAGAAATTGATGAAATGAGCCGTTCCCTTAAATCATCTCAGGACAGAAAGGAAAAATTAATTGAGATCCGCAAAAATTTTGAAAAAATTGAAAAGCTCAATGAGGAACTGAAAAAAATAAAAAATGAAGTGGACGCTGAGCAGGAAAAAATTTCAGAAATTTCCCGCATGAAAAAAGAGATAACAGAAAAATTCCCGGAGTTTAACGGCCTGGAAATCGAAAATGGCGAAGAACTCGACCATCTCCAGGAGATATTCATTGAAGTGCGCAACGTTAATGAAAAAATTGATTCATTTTACAATAAAAAAGACCGCCTGAAAAAAATAACGAGAAAAATAGCGCTAACCATAAGTACCGTTTTTTTTACGTTGCTTGGCGCGCTTATCTATACCGGCAGCATCACTCTACCAGAAGCTACAAACATCATAGGAGCTTCAATCGGCGCAATGGCCGTTCTTTCCCTCGCAATTATTTCGTATCCCTATATTATTTCCGGAGCAAAAACAATTGAGGCCCTGAAAGAAAACAAGCGAATCCTTGGCCTGAAAATGAAGGAATACGCGGATAAAATCCAGATCCACCATGCAAAATACAGCCTGGGTGAACTGTATGAATTTCTTCTTCAGTATTTTGAAGATTACATTGAATACTCTGATCGCAACAGGGAAATTATTGACCTGAACCTTTCATTAAAAGACAAGGCATACCTTGATAAAATACAGACAAAGCTCAAAGAACTAAAATATGAAGAGGAATCAATAAAAAAAATAATAACATCAACATCATCCTTTCTGGGCCTGGACAAAACTAAAGAAACAAATTTCAACTCACTTGATGACCTTATTGATGATACTGAAAGTAAAATTACTTCAACCATGGAAAGCATAAACGCGAAGGGGAAAATACTGTCGCAGATTGATGATGAAATAGCCCAGAATCCGGACAATACCCAGGGTTTAGAAAAACTCCTTGCAGAGAAAAAAGAACTTGAGTCAGTTCTTGACAGGCTCTACAGCAAACAGAACGCAATGTCCTATTTCGTCGATCTTTTGAGTAACACTATAGCCAGGTCTGAAGAAAAGCAGTTGAAAAAGCTGGTAAACCTTGCCTATGAGCGTTTTAATCTCTTAACGGAAAACCAGTATATTTCCCAGGTTGATGAAAAACAGCTTGAAACGTTTTTTTCTGATGAAATAAACACCGATGAATTCAATCCCAATCTCATACATTTTATAATGTTGTCATTAAAATTATCTCTCACTGATTTCCTTGCTGCAAGCGGCCTGAATCTGCCGCTGATCCTGGATGACCCCTTTCTTTTCATGGACGATGAAAAAATCAAAAACTTAAAGGAACTGATACTTGACATTTCAGAAAAAAGACAGGTAATTATCTTTACCCACAAAAAAGACACGGCCGATTGGGGAAATTACCTGGAGCTGTAAGTGCCTTATGGACAATAACGGACAGCTGACATTTTCTGATGATCCACTTCTCAACGGCGTCAACGAGGTTTACCAGCTTGTTGAAACCGGGGAGTTTTCCCTTGCGGTCAAGAAACTTGATGAGCTAATGAGTGTTGACCCGGATTATCCGGGACTGATTGAAGCATACCGCACAGCAAGGTTCTGGCACAATCGTGAAAAGGAACTGAATAACCTTGACGATGGCAAAGCAACGGCCGATTTTCTGATGAACCAGTGGAAAGAATTCGAGGAATACAGCGCTTCCAGGGAAATGGTTTCGTCATCCGCCCATAAAGCCGCAATGCAGTATGTTTTTTTCAAAGCATCAGAGCATTATAAAATATCATTCAGGAAACAGGAAAATACAACCGGTGATTTCGAACTGCTTCTGAACCTTGGAGACTGCTTCCTCAGGCTCGAAGAGTATAACAACGCCATAGAGACACTGGAATACGCACGTAATTCATTTAAAAGCAGCGCCAGGCTCCTGGCCATACTCGGCGAAGCGTATTTCCATATGAACGATATTCCGAGATCACTGCTCTACTTCAGGGAGGCCTTCTTTATTGATCCATCTGAAGTCGATCTCAATCTGGTCAAAGCGCAACCGATAAAGGAAACAATAGAAATCATCAGGAGAGAAAAAAGCGATTATAAAGACATCCGCGAATGGATACCCGTTTATGCGTTCATTTGCGACGTTTTCTACATCAAGGGAAAACTTTACAAGTCGCAGGTAGAAAGCATAGAACGGGAAATATACAATCTGGAAATCAATTATCAAAAACTCAATGCGGAACAGGTTGAAGACACCAACATCATGCCCCGGCTCATTAACAAGTATCTCTGGATGCTTGATTATTATGAATTCCAGAATTACAATTACGACCATCTCTCACAGATAAGAGACAGGCTCATCACCCTTGACCGTAAACTGTTTGAGGACTACTTCAGAAATCCGGGAAAGCGTCAGAAAAAATAGCCGCTTAACGCGTAAAATTGTATTCCAGCTTTTTAATGAGCCCGGGATTCATCCTTAAAAAGCGGTTGAAATCATTTTTCTTTATGGCATACAGAGTAACGGTTTCATTATGATGGAAGGTATAACGCGACGGGTTGTCCTCGTAGACATCCGCAACATGACCGACAAGTTCACCGCGCCCCAGCTGCCCGACCTTTCTTGAAGACCGAAAGACATTCACCGAACCGTCCCTGATAATATAAACCTGCTTCAACCGCGCTCCCTCATTGATCAGGTTTCCCCTGCCGTAAACCTGCGCCGGGCTTATGATTGATTCAAGCCATGTCCTCTGCGTTGACGTAAAGAACCTCATGAAAGGACTGGTGGACAAAATTTCCCACGCTTCTTTGTCCCTGATGCTGGCGAGCCTGGAAAGAATCTGCGCGTACTCGGTACCCTCAATAAGATTTAAAAAACATTCCTTTTCAATTGAATACAGCACCACATCCGTCTCTGCGATCACATCCGCAGACCTGTTTTCATCCTTGATCAGGGCCATTTCCCCGAAATAATCATGTGCGCCGAAAATCTTCGAGTATTTATGGTCTTCACTGGTAATGGAAACATTTCCCGAAAAAATAATATAGAAGCGGTCTCCCGGCGTCCCTTTCTTGATGATCACGTCGCCTTTCTTGAAAACTTTCTCTTCCATACTGGCAACCAGGTCCTGCGCTTCGGTAATGGTCATCGCTTCTGAAAAGTCAAGGTGACGCAGGAGGCTCAATATCTGGTAAGTCTTTTCAAAACTGGGAGGGTCAACCTCAATGACCGTGGTGTTCTCCATGCCAAACCGTGCAACGCGGATCCCCCGGGACGTGTCAACCTCGGCACGGGGAACATGATATACAATGATCCTGCTGCGCGTTTGTTCAGGAAGCGAATACAGATAATCAAGGGAGGTATGCAGCGGCGGGATACCCGATTCATGGAAAACGATCGTTGAGTCCCAGGGAAAAGCCTTGAGGCGGCGGTACCTTTTTTCGCTGATTATGCCTTTATCATACAATTCTTTATGGAGCGCGGGATTGTTATTATGATCGGAAGAATAGGTGATCGATTTCCCCTGAAAGGATACGCTGAAACCGATCGACGGAATGGAGTGCAGAGCGTAATGAAAATCAATACGGGCACCGCGAATAAACAGCGGCTTCCCGATCACCACCGGCTTAAAGTTAAAAAGGCTCATCAGATACTCGGAGGAAACATTGGTAAGGGCCGTATATTTCTTTAAAAAGCTGGCCAGTATCGTTCTGGTGGTGTAAATGGTGACCTTGCCTTCCTCAAGGATCTTTTGAAAGGTACCGGCATCGTGGTCTGCGTGGCAGTGGGTAAGGATGATACTGTCGATAAACTTCGGACTGACGTTTGAATCCAGAAGCCATTCGGTTGTGTTGACCGGCGGGTCTATCATAATACCGTGATGGTTCAGCCAGAGTATAAACCCGGAAGTGTTTTCATCGGGATCAAAACCGCTGCTCGAACCGAGACAGGTCATGGCGAAAAGGGGGGGATGATAGGGATCCTTTAATCGCTCTCCGATATAATACCGGGGTGTATATTCGATTTTGCCAGGAACCTGCACCATGCTGCCGTTTTTATCGTACAGTTCAAAATCCCCTGATGATGTTATGCTTATTGTTATATCATTAAATACATATTGATTGCCCGCAAAAATTCCGAAGCGCACCACATCTGAAAACTGCATATTTCTGAAATAGGCCATTTCCTGGATAATATCTTCAGCAAGATCTGAATCCCGGAGGAAATCATTGTTGAAGTCTGCGTCCACAGGCCCGAACAGCGACTCCCGGAGTACGGTTTCAAAGCGTTCCGCCTGCGCGTTATTGCATATTACCAGGGTCTTCTTTTTTCTGATGAAATAATTGTAATACACGGGAAACTCAAGCTCAGCGATGCTGATTCCTTTTATCCAGTTGAAAAATTCCCCTGGAAGCACAAAAACCTGGGGGACTCCCTGAGGAAGTTGCATGGTATCTTTAATCGTTTCAGGAGGAGCGCCGAATTGAATATAACCAGAAGATGTTTCAACAAGATAACCGCCCCGTGAAAGGGTCATAATGTTGTTATGTGGTTTACTGTCAGGCTTCATGTGACACCTTTATATAGTTATGACACAGCCAATAATACATACAACAAAAAAATAAAAAAGAAAACAAAAAAAAGGGGACGCCATAACAGCGTCCCCTTTCTCGGCTTATATTCAAAAAAACTATTTTTTCTGAACACCCTTTGCGCCGTCGATAAGAACATCAACAACTGAAGGATCAGCAAGAGTAGAGGTGTCACCCATGCCTTTCTTGTCGAAGTCGCCAGCAGCAACTTTCTTGAGAATCCTTCTCATGATCTTGCCTGAGCGGGTTTTAGGAAGAACATCCGCCCACTGAATAATTTCAGGAGTAGCGATAGGTCCAATCTCCTTACGTACCGTGGCGACCAGATCTTTTTTGAGGTCGTCAGACTTTTCAACGCCTGAGTTCAGGGTTACGAAAGCGTAAATTGACTGGCCTTTAAGCTCGTGAGGATATCCAACAACAGCGGCCTCAGCGACTTTCGGGTGAGCAACGAGAGCTGATTCAACTTCAGCTGTACCCATCCTGTGACCGGATACGTTGATAACGTCGTCAACGCGGCCGGTGATCTGATAGTAGCCGTCTTTGTCTTTTCTGCAGCCGTCACCGGTGAAGTACAGGCCGGGGAACTGTGCAAAATAGGTGTTGAAGAACCTTTCGGGATCTTTATATACGCCCCTCATCAATCCAGGCCATGCCTGACCGATGCAGAGGTTTCCTTCGATGAGCTCACCCGGTTTCCAGGGGATCTCTTTGCCGTTGTCGTCAACGATCAGCGGTTTGCAACCGAAGAAAGGAACGGTCGCCATAGCCGGTTTGATATCGATACAGCCGGGAAGCGGAGTAATGAGGATACCGCCGGTTTCTGTCTGCCACCAGGTATCAACAATCGGGCACTCGCCGCGGCCGATCTTCTGGTAGTACCAGTTCCAGGCTTCGGGGTTGAGGGGCTCACCAACAGATCCGAGGAGCTGCAGTGACTTAATGTTGTGTTTGTCAACCCAGGAGTCGCCTTCTTTCGCGATCGCGCGAATGGCTGTAGGAGCTGTGTAGAAAATGTTGACTTTGTATTTTTCTACTACTGCCCAGAAACGTCCGACATCAGGATATGAAGGAACGCCTTCAAACATGATGGTGGTTGCTCCGTTTGCCAGAGGACCGTATACTATGTAAGTATGACCGGTTACCCAGCCGACGTCAGCTGTACACCAGTATACGTCGCCGTCATGATAGTCAAAAATCATTTTGTGAGTATAGGCTGCATAGGTAAGGTAGCCGCCAGTGGTATGCATAACGCCCTTGGGTTTGCCGGTTGAACCGGATGTGTAAAGGACGAACAGAGGATCTTCTGAATCCATTTTTTCAGCTTCGCAATTGGCATCGACTTTGGCCATTTCATCATCCCACCACTTGTCGAGCTTGTCATTCCATTTGCACTGGATTTTGTCGCCAACCCGTTTTACCACGATGTGAAGATAAACATCAGGACATTCAGTGATACATTTGTCAGCATTGTCTTTCTGAGGAACGGCTTTTGCGCCCCTGAAAGTTCCGTCACAGGAAACGATGACTTTGCTACCGCTGTCAAGGACCCTGTCCCTGAGTGCTTCAGCTGAGAAACCGCCGAATACGACAGCGTGAATCGCGCCGATCCTGGTACATGCCAGAATACCAATGGCAAGTTCAGGAATCATGGGAAGATAGAACGTTACAACATCACCTTTTTTAACGCCGTTCTTTTTGAGAACGTTCGCGAATTTACATACCTGCTCGTGGAGCTGTTTGTAGGTGAATTTTTTGTCTTCAGTCGGCTCATTGCCTTCCCAGATCAAAGCGACCTGGTCGCCTCTTTTTGCCAGGTGTCTGTCAAGACAGTTGTAGGAAACATTGACTTTCGCGTTAACGAACCATTTTACCCAGAGATCTTTAACGTTATCACCGAATTTGCAATCGAAAACTTTGTCCCATTTCTGGAACCATTCAATATTCTCTTCGGCGACTTTCGCCCAGAATGTTTCGGGGCTGTCAACAGACTCTTTCCACATTTTGTCATACTGCTCGCGGCTGCTGACATAAGCCTTTTTGCGAAAACTCTCGGGAACAGGATATTTTTCCTTAAGAGTAACTTCTCCCATTTGTTACCTCCGATTTAGATTTATAAATAATATTTACATATCGGGTAATGGCCGGTTATGGTGTGTGCGCTCTGCTACCGAACAACCCCAATATTATCTCACTTTATTGTCCATACTGGACATAACCGCCGATAAGGAATAAAACCATCATCCCACCAGGCGGCGTTATATCTGTTTTTTCAGATAATCAGTTATCATTCTGTCATATGCAGAAGTTGTTTCAAAAACCTTGGTGGCAAGTCTTAAATTCGTTTCCCTGGTTACTTCCCCGTTGCTTTTTTCCATATCAGCGAGGACTGAACCGTAATCAGCAGGATCAATAATGACTGTCACGCTTTCAAAATTCTTCGCGGCGGAACGCAGCATTGTCGGACCGCCAATATCAATATTCTCAATCGCGTCTTCAAAGGTACATCCCGGTTTTTCTATGGTCTGTTTGAAGGGATAAAGATTAACGACAATCATATCAATGTTCTCGATCCCGTGCTCCTTCATGGTCTTAACATGCTCGGGATTGGAACGGAGCCCCAGCAGTCCGCCATGAATTTTGGGATGCAGGGTCTTTACCCGGCCATCAAGCATTTCAGGGAAACCGGTGTAATCTGAAACATCCTTTATCGAAAGGCCGGCTTCCCGCAATATTTTAGCGGTTCCGCCGGTTGAAAGAAATTCAACATCAAAACGCGCGAGTTTCTGAGCAAATTCAACCGCGCCGGATTTGTCGGAAAGACTGATAAGAACTCGTTTTATCTTTGCCATTTACGCCAAAATGCTCCAGTCAACCATAATTAAAATTATACAAATCCATTTATTCTGTCAGTGGAGGCTCAATTTCAATATAATGGACAAAAAAAACAAGCATTTTTTTTGATAGAGTCAAATAATGTACTCTGAAAGGAGAATTAATCCTTATAACGGGGATCAAAGAATTAAAACCTCTCATTTAATAAAATTTTATCAAAATACTGGACATGACACAGCCCCCTGATTACATAATGCAGTCATGGAACAGGACTTCTCTAAAAATGAAAAAAAACTGATCCGGGGAATTGGCTTTCTCATGGGAATAAGGATGCTTGGAGTATCCATGATTATTCCTGTTTTTTCAATATTTGCCAGTGAAATTCCCGGGTCAACAAAAGAACTCGCGGGAATCGCGGTTGGCATATTCGGTGTATCCCAGACGATTTTTCAGATCCCGATGGGAAGGCTCAGCGACCGATGGGGACGAAAGCAAACCACTCTGTTCGGGCTTGCGATCTACCTCGCCGGGACCGTTATGTCAGGCCTTTCTTCAAATGTCTATTTCCTCATAATTTCCCGCTTTATTGCCGGTGCAGGCGCTGTTTCAGGCGTGACCATGGCGTGGCTGACCGACGGGATTAACATCCACCGGAGAAACGCAGCCCTGTCCCTTGTGGGCATCAGCATAGGCCTGTCAGTCATTTCAGGCTTCACCATGAGTTCAGTGATCGCGGGATATCTCGGAATACCCTATCTTTTTTATATCTGCGCCGTGTTAACCGCGGCAGCGGCGCTGTATACGGCCAGATATCTCGACAATCAGGACAGTGCCAATTTATACGGGGATGTTTCTCCGATTACATTACGGGACCTGACCGATATCTTTAAAAACAAAGACCTGCTCAGGCTGAATGTCGCCGGATTTTCAGGAAATATATCACTTACGGGGATGTTTTTCATCATGCCCCTGCTGATCAAGCAGGAAATGGCCATTCAGGGAATGTGGAAAATATACGTCCCCATGGCTTTGATCGGGACCGCATGCATGTATTATTTCGGGAAAAAAGCGGATACCATGGGGACGGTAAAAATCGCTTCACTGGGCTTTATCTTGGAAATTATCGGTGCACTTGTTCCCCTGATATCAACCAGTATTTTCGCGCTCCTCGCCGCCTTTGTCGTTTTTTACTCCGGCCACTGCATTATTTCACCGGTACTTCCCGCGGCCGTCTCGCGCCACCCTTCAGAAGGCCGGAAAGGCACGGTAATGAGCATCTTCAACTCCTCCCAGTATATCGGATCCGGATTAAGCGGGATTGCAAGCGGCCTGCTGTTAAAATACGCTCCGAACTATATTTTCGTATTAATTATAGTACTGATCTGCGCGGTGCTGTACACACTTTCCCGGTTCAGGAACTACGCTTCCTGAACTTCCGGCGCAAAAGAAAAAAAACCACCGTGCAGAGGAGTAGAATGCCCGCGGCAAGATTATAATGTTTCATCAATCTGGCTGCTTCTGACCTAACCACATCCCAGTTGTTGCCCAGTGTATAACCAATATGAATCCATATCAGGTTCCACACCAGAGCGCTCACCAGGGACAGAATAAAAACACGCCCGGGATTGAGCTCGGATATTCCCGAAACGATAGATATCACCGAACGTATTCCGGGCAGGAAGCGGTTGGCCAGGACCACAAAATAACCGTACTTTCCAAACCATCTTTCAGCGGAAACGATACTCTCAGAGGAAAAAAAACGATAATTTCTGGCGATAAAGAATTCCCTTTCAAGCAGCCTGCCGGCAAAGTGTAGGCACATGAAACCGATAACACTGCCAACAGTGGTTGTCGCGTAAACGATAAAATAATTCAGCCTTCCGGTACCGACCAGAAAAGCCCCAAAGGCGGTAATGGTATCGCCCGGGATCGGCGGGAAAAGGTTTTCGACAATCGCGCTGACAAAAAGAAAACCATAAAGAACGGCGTCACTCTGAGGAAGCAGGGCCTGGATGATATTATTAAGCATTTCCTCCATGCTTAACATTCTATCCGGTTTCTTCCATTCTGCTTGGCGCGGTAAAGATACTCATCAGCATCTTTAATAAGGGCAAGAGCGTCATGATGCTTCACGCGGTCATACTGGCATAGACCAAAACTGGCGGTAACTGAACATTTCCTGCCGTTAAAAATAAATGCGTGATTTTCTATGGAGTCTTTAAGCCTTTTTATAACCTCACACGCTCCAAGCTTTCCCGTGTCCGGCAGGACAATAAGAAACTCTTCACCTCCATAGCGGGAAATCACATCACATTTACGGAGAGTGGCACTGAAAAGTTCAGCCAGATACTCAAGTACTTTATTGCCGGCCTGATGACCATGGCGGTCATTGATCTTTTTGAAAAAATCGATATCAACCATTGCTATCGAAAGAGGCTGTTTGTTCCTCTGAACCCGGTCTATTTCCTTGCCCAGAAGAATGTGGCCCTGTTTATGATTAAAAAGCTTGGTAAGCCCGTCATGCGTTGCTTTAATATAGAGATCACGCACCAGAAAAACGATTTCAAGGGCCACATGAAGCTGGGTGAGATAATCATTGATAAGGGTTTTTTCATTGTTTTCGACAAGACGGTTGGTAAGTATATGAAAATAACAAACATAATCACCGCTCGCGTCAAGATCGGGAATGGCGACAACAGTTTTCATCCCTGTTTCCCTGATGATGTTTTTTGCCTCTTTTTTATTGTCATCAAGATAAATACTGGTAAGCTCAAGAAGTGCCGAGCCTTCAAAAATACCGTATTCCAGGATGTTTTTTTTCTTTAAATAGACTTTTTTTATGATGTCCAGGGCTGATTCCCTGCTGAGCACAAAACCCTTTTCGGATATAAAGTTCCTCAAATCATTACTGATGGAAAAGGTAATGTAAATAAATTCATTATAATTCCGATCAAAAACAGAGAGGAACACTGCCTGCGCGCTGAAACGTTCGCGTATGTGCTTGCAAATACCCTCTATAGAGTCAGACCAGTCCCCTTCAACCATTTCTAAAAGCTGGTAAAACAGGCCCAGATCAGCATCCATTCCGATCGCAGATGAGTCGTGAGTACTGTATTGAGTAACCAAACCCGCCTGAAACATAATTCCACCCCCCGATGAACAAGGAAATGAAGCATTAAACAACTTCGATTATAGATCAGGGATAGAAAAGTCAAGACATTAGTTGAAATAAATGTGCTCTTTCAGGCAAGAAGAGCACCTTTAAAAAAAAATTAATTATTAATATTGACAAATTAGTTATAGCTAATATTATTTGACAATAAAAATAAATTTAGGGTTTATTATGTTGCCTGAAATGAAAAATATTTTAAATTCACATCCTCTCTCTCATGCACAAACAAATGAAGAAGGAACGATCGTATTCCTTGATGGTGGAGATATTTTTAAAAGAAAACTGATCAATCTTGGATTGATTCCCGGAGTAAAGATAAAGGTTGCTTCAGCAACCCGGAGGGGCCCTTTTATAATTCAGGTTAATGACACCAGACTTATTATTGGGCGTGGCATGGTTGAGAAAATATATATCGAAGGGTAAATTTTTTTAACTACTATATTAGTATATACTAATATAGTTATTCTATAAGAACTTAAACAGGCGATCTTTTATACAGTGGCCCTGCATAAAGGCACAGCAAAAAAAGGAGGAACAATGGATATCGCTATTAAAGACATGAAACCCGGAGACAAAGCGTTTATCAAAGGCTTCAACACAAAAGATATTTTATACAGAGAAAAGCTGCTCTCCATGGGGCTCACCAAGGGCGAAATGGTTAAACTCATAAAAATCGCACCGCTGGGCGATCCCGTGGAAATAGAAATACGGGGGTATAAGCTTTCACTTCGAAAGGCCGAAGCGGATGCCCTGTTGTTAAGGAGGGAAGCATGAAAAATGAAAAAACCATAGCAATAGCGGGAAATCCGAACTGCGGGAAATCAACGCTTTTTAACGGCCTTACCGGGAGCACCCAGAAAATCGGCAACTGGCCAGGTGTTACCGTGGAAAAAAAAGAAGGCATATTGAACCTTGAAGGGGATAAAATCAATATCGTTGACCTTCCGGGTATTTATTCTCTTTCAGCTCTTTCCGAAGATGAAAAAGTTGCCCGTGACTTCATCTTAAGCAAAGAGCCGAGCATGGTGGTCAACATCGTGGACGCCACGAATCTTGAGCGCAATCTCTATCTCACCTCTCAGATTATCGAAATGCGGGTACCCATGATTGTTCTGGTCAACAGGATGGATCTCGCAGAAAAAATGAACATAAGCATTAATGCCGAACATCTTTCAAAACACCTGGGCTGCCCGGTCATTGCCATCAGCGCGATAAACAGGGCTGACATCATGAAAACCATACAAGCCATCGGCGAAGCGCTGAAAGAACCCGTGATGCCTGAGTTTTCCATTTCGTATGCAAATGAAATCGAAGAAGCAGTTGCGAGGATGACGTCCAGGCTGGAAACGGCCGCAGAAGAGACAGGGACGGATTCCCGCTGGGTTGCCCTGAAGCTCATTGAAGGGGACCAATGGATCAAAAACAAGGTTCTCAAATCGGGAGTAATCAGCGAAAATGAAATAAAACAGGAAGTGGAAAAAATCGAATCCCTGCTGGGAGAGTCGGGAGACATTCTCATTGCTGATCAGCGATATGGATTCATCCATGGATTAACACGCGATGTAATTGAAAAGAAAATCAACAAACGCAGGCTCTCTGAAAAAATTGACCGTATTGCACTTAACCGCTTCCTCGGGATCCCGGTTTTTCTGGGGATCATGTATCTGCTCTTCTGGTTCACCATTGTGGTCGGTGGTTCGTTCATCGATTTCTTTGATGTTTTATTCGGCACCATCTTTGTGGACGGTTTCGGAAACCTGCTCGAGAGTGCCGGGGCGCCACAATGGATCATCTCAATACTTGCCGGCGGGATCGGCGCGGGGATTCAGACTGTGGCGACATTCATCCCCATAATATTCTCCATGTTCTTCATGCTCTCCCTGCTGGAGGATTCAGGTTATATGGCCCGGGCCGCGTTTGTCATGGACCGTGCCATGATGACTATAGGACTGCCCGGCAAATCATTCATCCCCATGCTTGTGGGATTTGGCTGTACGGTCCCGGCAATCATGGCGACCAGGACCCTTGAAACAAAAAAAGACCGGATGCTCACCATATTCATGACGCCGTTCATGTCCTGCGGGGCGCGATTGCCGGTGTATGTTCTTTTTGCAGCGGCCTTCTTCCCGGAACGTTCGGGCATCATGGTTTTCTCACTGTATATCACCGGAATACTTCTCGCGGTCATGACCGGATATCTGCTCAAAAACACCCTCTTCAAAGGGGAGCCATCACACTTTGTGATGGAGTTGCCGCCATACAACGCACCGCGGATGAAACACATCATGATACACACCTGGAACAGGCTCAAACAGTTCATGTTCAGGGCCGGGAAAGTCATTGTTATTGTGGTCATGGTCCTTTCGTTTTTAAATTCACTGGGAACCGACGGTTCTTTCGGCAATGAAGACGGAGAAAAATCGGTGCTTTCCAAAATCGGGAAAACCATAACCCCGGTCTTTGAGCCAATGGGAATCGAAAAAGACAACTGGCCGGCGAGCGTATCTATCTTTACCGGCATTTTTGCCAAGGAAGCTGTTGTCGGCACACTGAGTTCGTTGTACAGCCAGATCGATGTGGCAAAAAGCAGCGAACCTTCAGCGGAATCCCCTGAAGAAGCCGCAGAAGAATTCAATTTTGTCGCAGGACTCGAAGAAGCCTTTGCCACAATCCCGGAAAATTTAAGCGGCATATTCGGCGGCCTGAGCGATCCTCTGGGAACGGGAATCGTTGCCGAAAGCGCTGATCGCGAGGCTATAGCCGGAGAACTGGAAATTGAAACCGGAATATTCACCCGTATGCAGGAACGCTTTCCCCACGGCCCGATGCAGGCTTACGCGTTTCTGCTTTTCATCCTCATCTACTTTCCCTGCGTTGCCGCACTCGGGGCCGTGGTACGCGAAACGGGCATGAAGATAGCGCTGCTCCAGGTGGGCTACCTCACCGTGCTGGGATGGGTCGCAGCGGTCCTTTTTTACCAGGTCACCGTTGCCCATGAACTTCTGTGGATTCTGGTTGCCGCGGGCTTATTCGCGGTCATGGCCCTTGGATTTTATCTTATGGGCAAAAAAAACCCGTACCATTTATCCGACAGAGAGGCCCAATAATGATTCTCAGCTCAATAAAAAACCATCTTTCATCAAGGGAAAACGCGACATCCGATGAACTATCCGCAGCCCTCGGGATTGACCGGGGCATAGTCGAGCAGGCCATTGAAACCTGGGAGCGAAAAGGTAAAATAAAAAAAGAAACAATAAAACCGCCCTGTTCATGCGCGTGCGGATGTTCAGAGGGATGCAGCAGCACTGTACTTGTATATCGATGGATTGAATGAGTGCGGGAGAAATCCAATCCGGTTATAGAAAACAAGGCGGATGTGGCAGTGCTGTCTTAATAGAACCCACTGAATACGCCGCCAGATAAATATTATAAAACAAGGAGTTTAATAATGAAAAAAAGCATAACATTAATGACAGGGGCCGCATTGTTCTTAGCATCGATCATGATTACACCGGCAGTCTGGGCCGTTGACACCACTGAGACGTTTTCCGTGGGAGCGTTTACTGATTACGAGGCATATGCCTCTCTTGGTTATGGGAAGGATGGAACTTCATACGGCCTTGAATTTCTCGTGGGCGGCGGCATCACTGAACGTTTCAGTTACTATGTGACTACCGGGGCTTCGGCTCTCGATAAAGACATATCAATTGATTTCATCGGCCTGGGATTTATCATAACTCCGGTCGAGATCGAAAAATTTGCTTTTGACATCATTCCCGGAATAGCCTTTGACGCCAACCGCGGCGGTGAATCTTTTGCCTACCCGGGATTTGACGCATTTACCGCAGGGATCACCCTTGAATTCAACTGCATGGCGCTTGCAGGCTTTCAGCCATATCTGCTTGCCGGTTTCGAAGGCTCTTATGATTACCTTGCAGATGATGATTTCACTTACGCATTCCCGATATCCGTTGGCGCGCTGTTTCCGGTAAAAGACAAAGTCGAATTTCTGATGCAGTTCAGCTGGTCGCCTAACGACAGCAGTGCCTGGATGGAAGCTGAACGTGAGGTCGCGGCGGGCGTAAACGTCATGGCAACTGAAGAACTCGAAGTCATTTCACAGGTTGGATTCGAATTTTACGCAAAAAATTTCAACACCACCCTCGGCCTCATTTACGCATGGTAACAGATGAAGACAGTGTTATAACCGAGATACAGTTTATACCGAAACATAACCGGGAAGGTGTTGCCGCTTTTCTTTGGGGCAATACCTTCCCGCCCCCGGATTGGCTGGCATACAATTATAAAACAAAAAATCAATCATCTAAAAAAATATTATTGCATTTTCAGGGTTTTATTTTCATTGTGGACCTCGGCAATTTCACCGCGCATATTAAATTTCCAGCGCCGTATCATTGAGACTTGCCTCCGACAGATCTTTTCATATCAGGCGATTATCCGGGCGGGAAACATCCCCGCGAAGCTTTCCCGTTAACCAGGTAACGGCACCCCTGTGAATTATATTATAAGTGTTGCATATAATTCAGAGCGGTTCCATTACCGCAACCGCAAAACTTCAGAGGAGAACCGCAATGGTTAAGCATCAGAAATTAAATCAATGGGTTGATGAAATAGCGGCCCTGACTACACCCGACGCCATCCACTGGTGTGATGGTTCGCAGGAAGAATATGACCGCCTCATTAAGTGCGCTGTAGAGGAAGGCATTGCGACGGAGTTAAACAGCACAAAACTTCCCAACTGCCATCTTTTCCGCTCTGACCCTTCAGACGTCGCCCGGGTTGAAAACCGCACCTATATAGCCGCCAAAACCAAAGAGGCAGCCGGCCCCACGAATAACTGGATCGATCCTGATGAGTTGAAGAAGACCATGGCCGGTCTCTATAAAGGCTGCATGAAAGGGCGGACGATGTACGTCATCCCCTTCAGCATGGGGCCCGTTGGCTCGCCAATATCCAAAATCGGCATTGAAATCACGGATTCAATCTATGTTGTGGTGAACATGCACACCATGACCCGCGTTGGCACCAGGGTCCTTGAAGTGCTCGGTACCGACGGCGAGTTCATTCCCTGCCTGCATTCAGTGGGCAAGCCGCTTGAAAAAGGAGAAACGGACAACGGGCTGTGGCCGTGCGCCCCGCTTGATAAAAAATACATTTCGCACTTTCCTGAAGAGCGCACTATCTGGTCTTTCGGCTCTGGCTACGGCGGCAACGCCCTGCTGGGGAAAAAATGCCTTGCGCTGAGAATCGCCTCGGCAATGGCCCGTGATGAAGGATGGCTTGCCGAACACATGCTTATCCTGGGAATCACCAGCCCTGAAGGTGAAAAAAAATACATCGCCGGCGCCTTTCCTTCGGCATGCGGAAAGACAAATCTCGCAATGCTCATCCCGACCATACCCGGATGGAAGGTTGAATGTGTTGGCGACGACATTGCCTGGATGAAATTTGGAAAGGACGGGCGCCTTTACGCGATAAATCCCGAAGCCGGATTTTTCGGCGTTGCGCCGGGAACTTCGATGCAGTCGAACCCCAACGCGATGAAATCAATTGACCGCAACACGATCTACACCAATGTCGGCCTAACCGAAGATAAAGACGTGTGGTGGGAAGGTATCGGCTATGACGCTCCAGGCAAGCTCATTGACTGGACCGGAGAAGAATGGGAAGCCGGTAAAAACGACAAGCCTGCCGCGCACCCCAATGCGCGGTTTACCGCTCCGGCAAAACAGTGCCCGGCGATTGACCCCGCATGGGAAAACCCGGAAGGAGTGCCCATAAGCGCCTTTCTCTTCGGCGGACGCAGGCCCAGCACGGTCCCCCTGGTTCACCAGTCATTCAGCTGGAACCACGGCGTGTTCCTGGGCTCTATCGTCGGCTCAGAAGTCACCGCTGCGGCGCTTGACCTCAAGGCCGGAACCGTCCGCCGGGACCCCTTCGCAATGCTGCCGTTCTGCGGCTACCACATGGGCGACTACTTCAAACACTGGATCGAAATCGGCAAAAAAACATCCCCGGAAAAACTGCCGAAAATTTTCTATGTCAACTGGTTCCGTAAAACCGCTGACGGCAAATGGCTCTGGCCCGGCTATGGTGAGAACAGCCGCGTTCTCAAGTGGGTCTTTGAGCGCTGCGCCGGCAAAGGAAAAGCGGTTGAAGCCGAGATCGGCTATATGCCCGCTGTTGACGCAATAGACATAGCAGGCCTTCCCGAGGTCTCGGAACAGGACATGAAGGAGCTGCTCACCGTTGACAGGCAGGGATGGCTCAACGAAGTTGAACTCATCAAAGAGCATTACACCAGGTTCGGCGACAGGCTGCCAGCTGAACTCAGCCAGGAACTTGAGGCCCTGGAAAAAAGACTGAAGAAATAACAAAATCCTGTAATTACCATAAAAAGCCGCGAAAGCGGCTTTTTTTATTCTTTTTTTTCCTCATGTGTTGACATTTAAATTGTTTATAATTATATTTTACACAATTAAATTTTAAAAAATTAAAATAGAGAGGTTTAATACTATGGAACAAAAAAATATATACGATTTCACGGTAAAAGCGAATACCGGTTTCAACAAACAGCTTGATGACTACAAAGGAAAAGTCTTACTTATTGTCAACACTGCAAGCAGATGCGGATTTACACCCCAGTATGAAGGGTTGCAGAAACTTTATGACAAGTTTACGGATCTGGGATTTGAAATACTGGCATTTCCTTCAAACCAGTTCATGAACCAGGAGCCGGGTTCCGACAGCGAGATAAAATCGTTTTGCCAGATCAATTATAACATACGATTCCCGATTTTCTCTAAGATTGACGTAAATGGACCGAATGCGGACCCTTTATTCAGTTATCTTACGAAAAGCGCTCCGGGCATATTCGGTTCACGCGACATCAAATGGAATTTCACGAAATTTTTAATTGACCGGAATGGAAAAGTCGTGAAGAGATATGCCCCACTGACTAAACCTGAAAAAATTGAGTATGACATAAGGAAAATACTGTAATGGCTGAAAACGATGAATACCTGAAGCTCGACAACCAGCTCTGCTTTGTTCTCTATGCGGGGTCCAGGGCCATTACACGGCTTTACAAGCCGCTCCTGGACAGGCTCAATCTCACGTATCCCCAGTACCTGGTCATGCTCGTTCTCTGGGAAAACGACTCACAGAGCGTGACCGGTATCGGGAAAAGGCTGCAGCTTGATTCAGGAACACTGACCCCTCTGCTCAAACGGCTCGAGTCGCAGGGCCTGATCCTGCGCCAGAGACTTGAATCTGATGAACGCAAAGTCATCGTGGCGCTCACCGATAAAGGGAAAAAGCTCAAAAACAAGGCTGCGGCAATACCCCGTGAACTGCTGTGCAGAAGCGGGTTGAGCGAAAAAGAATTCCGTTTAATTAAAGACACGATCTCGGCACTCATCGTCCGCATGGACCAGGGCCCTGCGGAATGTGGCGATAAATGATTTTCACCTTTCATGGCGGGCAAAGAAAAACAGGTACAGCAGCACCATGTATGCCCCTGATAAAAAGGGAACGGCATGATGAAAAAACTTCCCAAGCGGCGCCATAAGAATCACCGCCCAGTGAAAAAGAATAAGCGCGCGTGAATTAAGCCTCATCGGGAAATCGTTCCACCGGAGAATCACGAAGAGACCCGAAAGGTTCCACCCGTAAAGGGAAATATAAGAATGCGCCTTGAGCAGCAGCCCCGAAGCCAGCGGGCTGCCCCCGTACATGCTTTTAACCGGAACATACAACAGCCCGGTGACTGCAGTAAAAAGAAGGAAGGTCATGCCCGAAACAAGAAAATGTTTCTGCTGAAGAGCCCGTCCATGCCGCAAAAAAAACACGAAGAGCGTCATGACAGCAAGAAACAATACCGAAGCAACAGCGACTTCACCGGCAAAGACCTGATAAATGATGAACACAAAAAAAATAATCACGCCGAGGTTTATGGTCCAGAAAAGGGCGTTGGCGATGAACGCAAAAAACACCGTCTTCTGTTCATCAATAAAATGAAACATCACCGACATGGTGATCAGCGAAACCGGGAAAGAAAACCCCAGAAAAAAAACATCAAGAGTAAGCTTCTCATAGTGAAACCAGTGAAAATACTCATTATTCAGGAGCACTGCCGTCGAAAAGACAAAAGCGAGAGACAGGCACAGCAGTGATGCCTCGTGAAACTTTCGCGAAACGGAAATCCTCCCCGAAAAAAAAGACCAGGGAAAAAATGAAAAACGCCGCACCCGTGCCCTTTCCACAATGGCCCACAGGGGCACAGAAACCGCTGCTGCCGGAACATACCAGTGCATGAACGCCAGCACCGCGTACAGAACACTTAACAGAAGATACGCGAAATGACGCGGTGCCGGTTCCCTGCCGCCGTCGGTATAATGAAGAATAACAAAGCCGCCCGCGGTCATATTGAAAAGAAAAATGTGAAGACGCTCAAAGTTCAGAGGGATGAATATATCAGCAAAACCGAAAATGAAAGCAGCGGCAAGGATGATTATCAGTACCGGCCTGATCAGCAATGATTTTCTTTCCGGAAGAAACGGCATTCAGGGCTGCCTCCGGGATTCGGAACCGGTCCCGGGAGCGGAACAGTCGTCCCCGCTCTTATAGGGGCATGATGCGCACTTTTCAGGATTACAGGCGGCATCATCAGGCCGCAAAAAGAAACGGATTATCCGGTAAAGCGCGTACAACAACGCGAGAACCGCGATCAGCGCCGCGATGATTGTCTGCATGGTCACCCCATGATGAACATCCCCGCCCGGTATACGATAAAAGTAACAATCCAGGCAAGCATGGTGTTGTGAAACGCGGTGAAAAGGGCCCAGCGCCAGCTCCCGGATTCCCTTCTTATGGTCGCGATAACCGCAGCGCAGGGAAAATATATGAGCACAAACAGGATAAAGCTGAACGCCTTGAGCGGCGTGAACACCTTCTGGCCTTTAAGCTGCCCCTCGGTATGGGTAACGGTCCTCAGGCGCTGGACCAGGGATGTCACCCCTTCCCTCCCCTCAGGATCGGCGTGATACAGTACGCCCAGCGTGCCCACGACCACTTCCTTTGCCGCAAGCCCGGTGATGATGCTGATGCTCATTTTCCAGTCAAAACCCAGAGGGCTGAGCAGGGGTTCAACCGCCCTGCCGAGAACCCCGATATATGAGTGAGACAGTCTTTCCGACTCCTTGGCGTATGATATATGCTCAATCTCTTTTTCCATTTCTTCTTTCATCGAGTCGAGCGTTCTGGACACGCCGGCGCTTAAACTGTCCCTGGCAACTGAATCCCTGGTGGCTTCATAATTCTCCTGAATGGTGCGCATCTCGGCATCATAGTCCCTTGAATACCTGACCTGCATGGGGAAGTTGCCCAGGACCCAGATGATGATGGAGGCAACCAGGATGACGCCGCCAATTTTCTTTAAATATTCGACTCCCTTGTCCCACATGTGCCTGAGGGTTGTCTTCAAATGCGGCATGCGGTACGGAGGCAGCTCCATGACGAAGGGGACCTCCTCTGCCCGAAAGATGGTTTTTTTGAGGGTAACGCCCACGGCTATCGCAATAAATACCCCGATCATGTACACCATGAAAAGCATGCTTCCGGGGTAGGCCGGGAAAAACGCGCTGATAAAAAGAACATACACCGGCAGGCGGGCGCTGCATGACATAAAGGGGATGATCACCATGGTGAGCAGCCGGTCCTTTCTGCTTTCAAGGGTCCGGGTCGCCATAATGGCAGGCACGTTACATCCGAACCCCATAATCAGGGGGATGAACGACTTTCCGTGAAGCCCGATCTTGTGCATGGCCCGGTCCATGATAAAAGCGGCCCTGGCCATGTAACCGGTGTCTTCCATGAATGAGATCATGAAGAAAAGAATCAGAATATTGGGAAGAAAAATGATCACACCCCCGACCCCGGCAAGGATCCCGTCAACGATCAGGTTTTTCAGTATCCCGTCCGGCATCTTCATGGTGACGAACAGCGAAAAGTGATGCATGAAACTGTCAATCCACTGCATGGGGTACTCGCCGACAACGAACGTCATGGTAAAGGTCAGCCACATGAAAAAAAGAAAGATGGGTATTCCCAGCACGGTGTGGGTCAGGAGGCGGTCTATCCTTTCGCTGGGAGAAAGGTCGGGGAGCTGTCCGGGTTTGAAGGTCTCCCTGAGCGCTCCCGCGATAAAGCCGTATTTCGCGTCAGTAATGAGCGTTTCAGTGTCTTCCTTAAGGGCGGCCTCGAGTCTTTCTATCTGGGTGCGCGCCTCTTTAATCACTTCCATCCTGTTGGCGCAGGAATTAAAAACAAGTTCCTCGGTCTTTTTGTCCTTTTCAAGAAGCTTGATCGCCATGAAGCGGGACGAGATGCGGTCCGTAAGAGAACAGTTTTCATCGATCCTGATCCGGTCCTGAATGGCGGCGATGGAGCGCTCGAGGTCGTTGCCGTAGTTGATATGAATATGACGGATGGTGTCCTCCCGGTCTTCAAAAACGTCAATGACCCGGTCGAAAAGTTCATCCAGCCCTTCTCCCCGTGAAGCGACCGTCGGCACAAAAGGGCAGCCCACCATCCTGCCGAGGGTCTGGTAATCAAAAGTGTGCCCGGCCTCATTCAGTTCATCATACATGTTAAGGGCGATGATGGCCTTGACGTCCATATCAATGAGCTGGGTGGTCAGGTAAAGGTTGCGTTCAAGGTTTGATGCATCGACTATGTTAACGACAACATCAGGCGAGTTATTGATGATATAGTCGCGTACAAAAATTTCCTCCCTGGAGTATTCGGTTATGGAATAGGTTCCCGGGAGGTCGATAACGTTGATGATATAGCCGCCGTGCCTGAAGCGGGCTTCCTTCGCCTCAACCGTCACCCCCGTATAGTTTCCCACGCGCTCCCGCGAGCCGGAAACGTAATTGAAAAGGGTCGTTTTCCCGCTGTTAGGGTTCCCCACCAGCACGACATCGATGACCCGGCTCTGCTCGGCAACGGCCTTTACCACCTCGCCCGTTACGCCCTGCACGCATTCGGGCGCTGCCGCATTCCTGCGGTGGTACCTGCGCCGGCGCTCCATTATCTCATGGGGGAACATCTGGCGCACGCCGTGTTCAGTGCCTTCCTGAAGGAGGTGATGGAACCTGCGCCGCCTGAAATGGCCGTGGCCCCTCGGCAGTCCAGAGCCTGCAGGAACATCCTCGCAGAACGCATCTTCCTCAAGAGGGTAAACATCAATAAGCCCTGCCTCGCTGCGCCTCAAAGAGACATTGTAGCCCATTACTTTATATTCAACAGGGTCTTTGAGCGGGGCGTTCTTGATAACTTCAATGTGCTGGCCCTTGATAAAGCCCATTTCAAGAATGCGTTTTCTGAAGGCGCCCCGTCCCCGGACCTTGATGATTATGCCTTTATTGCCGTTTTGCAGCTGGTCAAGCGTCATAGTCGACTTCCCTTACTTCTTCATCATAGTATAATAAAAAAAGCCTCCATTAGCTACAACTAATTTTTTTTGGTTTTACTAAAAATTTTATGAAAAGTTCTCTGTTCACTAATCTGCCACGAAGGGACGATAAACTAAGTGATACCCTGTAAAAACATGGATAAGCGTGGATAAAGCAATACCATACACCATAGCAAGCGCCCGCACGGGAAGCCCGACCCTGATCATCAAAAAGGACGGAAAGGATTTCCCCTTGCACAGCACAGTCGACCCACGCAGGGAGGCAACGGCCTTCACCGACCGGTTTAATCCGGAAAAATACGACACCCTGATCGTTCTCGGCCTGGGACTGGGATACCACCTGTTCCCGCTGAAAAGCATCATTGAGCGCTATAAGTCAGTGTTCCTCATTGATCTCCTTGAAAACCTGGGCGATGCAATAATAAAAACTGAAAACAGTTTTCTGGTGAAAAACTCCCTTGTAAGAATAATCTCAGGTAAAAGCCCCGAAAGTGTTGCCGAAACTCTCACAGCAGATATCGATCTCTCCGCGACAAAAGGGATATCCGTACTCGAACATCCCGCATCAATGCGCCTGTTCCCTGAATATTATCATGAAATAAAAAAACAGATTGAATCACTCATCGATAAAAAAGCCGGCAATGAAGCGACGAAAAAAGCCTTTGGCCTGAAATACGCGAAAAACATTTTACGCAACACCTCATACCTTCCACAGACAAGGCCCGTGAGCGAACTCTTCGGCAGATTTACCGCCCACCCCGTGCTCGTCATTACCTCAGGGCCTTCAGTGGACAGTATCTGGGAAAAAATACGGGGCGCTGACAGAAAAGTTTTCATAATAGCGGTTGATTCGGCGCTTGCCGCGCTTTACGCCCGGAACATAATCCCGGACTTCATGGTGTGCATTGACCCCCAGCCCTATATTTACGAGCACCTCCAGGGAATTGACCCCGCAAAGAGCATCCCGGTACTCTCTGTTTCAGCAAGCCCCCTCGCGTTCGCCTGGGCCGGCCCGCGCTTGAGACAGGGGGGGGACGTTTTTTTCGCGCTGAACACCCATCCCCTTTCGCAGGTCATAGAATCACTCTTCGGGGTTGCCGCCTCAATTGAATCAGGCACCGGTAACGTGGCCGGGGACGCGGTAAACCTGGCCCTTGCCATGGGTTTTGAAAAAATATTCCTCGCGGGTTTTGACTTCTCCTTTCCCCGGTTCTCGATCTATGCCCGGGGAACCGCGTACCAGAGAAGGTACTCCCTGTATTTCCAGGACCGCTTCACCACGGTTGAGGGCAAAAACACCGAGTACATTTTCAATTCCAGCAAAAAATACCGCTTTGAGGATAAATACACGCGCCGGGTCTTTATCCAGTACAGGGAATCCCTTGAAAGGCTCATCGCGCCATTTACACGAACGGTATCCTCCCTCACGTCATCCGGACTTACGGTTTCCGGCGTTTCAGCGGCCGACGGGGATATCCTTAAACAATTCCCTGAACTGGATAAATCCGCGATAATTGCAGACATTATCGGCAAAAACCGCGGGAACATCGCTTTCAAGCCCGATCAGTTAAAGGCCGCGCTGAATGACGGGGCCGTGTTTACCGGTATCGCTGAAGCATCCCTGAGCCAGGGGCATCAGCATCAAAAGCTGAAAAAACTCATCCAGGCCCTGCTCTGACACCGCAGGCAACATATATTCAGGCAAAGGAGACATACATGAGAATTGGAGTAACCGGCATCTTCGCTTCCGGGAAAGGAACGGTATGCGAGCTGTTCCGCCAGATGGGCGCTGAAGTTATCGACACCGATATCCTCGCGCGGGAGATCACCGAACCGGGACATGAAGCCCTGAAAAAAATCATCGACGTATTCGGAAAAAAATACCTCAACCGTGACGGCACGCTTGACCGCAGGCGGTTCGCCCGCGACGTGTTCAGCAACAGCGAAAGCACCGATCTTCTGAACAGCATTACCCATCCGATCATTCTTGACCTGATGCTCTCCCGCTCATCAGGACCCGGAACATACATGGTCAATACCCCTCTTCTCTTCGAGTCAGGCTTTGATAAAAGCATGGAAAAAAACATCGTTGTTGTCGCACGGGTCGACCAGGCCGTTGAAAGAGGCAAAAAAAGGGACGGTATCAGCGGGGATGAAATAAAACAGAGGCTGAACCACCAATTATCTCTAAACGAAAAAATAAAACTGGCCGATTATGTAATAGATAACTCAGGCACTCTTGAAAATACCAGAAGGCAGGTAATTGAGATATGGAACATTTTGAAGGACATGAACAACAGGTAAAACAAAAAAACGTATACCTGGTCCACCTGGACACCCCGCGGATCATTCTCATCTCAGCGGTGATAATCGGGATAATCACGGTCTCATTTCTCGTGGGCATGAATTTCGTGAAAACAAGCGGCGAGGTAACACCCGCGGCGTCGGACAGCCTGTTCCTCAATGACGGCAAAAACACCGCCGTTTTTGACGGGGCGATCCCCGCGCCTCCCCACCGGGAAGACGACACTGAAAGGGACCTTGCGGACAATTCCCTCCCCCGGTTCGATGAAGGCGTGAAAACTGAAGACACAACCGCGATGACGGCCCAGAACACCCAGCCGGAGGTCATCACCAGTGAGACAATAAAGGAAATTATCCCTCCTGCGGTCAAACCCAAGCCGGCTCCCAAAAAAGTTGCCAAAGCCACGATCCGTGCCAGAAAGGAAAACCGGACCGTGAAGCACGCCCGCAAAAAAGAAAGGGCCATAGAGGCAGCGTCACCGGCAAAAAAGAAATCTTCAGTATCCATTGTCGCAGCGGCAGATTCATCCATCAGAAAAAACGATGCCGGCTCACCGGCATACGCGGTCCAGATCGCCTCGTATGACAGGCAGAGCAGGGCGCTCAGCGAATCCAGACGGCTGCAGGAGATGCACTACGACACCTATGTTGACGCTTCAGACGTGAATGGAAGACAGTTTTACCGGGTCAGGATCGGGCCGGTCTCGACAAAGCAAAGCGCCGAAAGGATACTCAGAGACGTCCAATCACTGGAACGTTACGCTGAAAGCTATATAGTGCGAGAATAATCAGGCGAAAAGGCCATGATATCCCTTTTCAGTAAAACCAAGGACCTGGTGATGAAGATCGATAATTTCATCGATCTTACGGTCGCCTCCAGCTTCCACCTGCGCGAGGGCATCAGGGAATACATGGAAGGCCGCTTTGAGGATTTCGAGCGAAGGCTGGAAAAGGTCCTTGAAACTGAAAACAACGCCGACAACCTGCGCAAAGAGATTGAGTCACGGCTGTATTCCCACACGCTCATTCCCGAATCACGGGGGGATGTTCTGGGCGTGCTTGAAAGCATGGACACCATAATCGATACATCCAAAGGCACCATGTTCGAATTTTCCATTGAAAAACCCGTGATACCCGAGGAAGTCAAACCTGACTTCATCAGCCTTTCAGAACCGGTAATCAAGGCCGTCGAAGCGCTGGCCTACAGTGCCAGGGCCTTCTTTTATGACGTGTACGCGGTAAAAGACCATGTCCATATCGTCAAGTTCTATGAAAAAGAGTGTGACACCGCGTCTGAACGCACCAAAAGAAAGGTCTTCAGCCTTGAACTGGGACTGAGCCAGAAAATGCAGCTCAAAAACCTGATATCACAGATCGATTCCATGGCTGACAATGCCGAGGCAATTGCCGACCGGCTGAGCATAGCAAGTATAAAAAGAATAGTATAACCATGACGGCATTCCTCTTTTTATCGAGCGGGCTTTTCCTTGGATGGTCCCTGGGCGCGAATGACGCGGCGAATATTTTCGGAACCGCAGTCGGTTCAAAAATGGTCAAGTTCAAAACCGCGGCCATTGTTTCAGGCATGTTTATAATCCTGGGCGCGGTCATTTCAGGTGCCGGGGCAGCCCGGACTCTGGGGAAGCTGGGATCGGTAAATGAAATTGCCGGTTCGTTTATCGTGGCCCTTGCCGCGGGCCTCACCGTTTACTGGATGACCAAATTGAATCTTCCTGTCTCCACGACCCAGGCAATCGTCGGCGCCATTATCGGATGGAACTTCTTCTCAGGATCAACGACAGATTACGCATCACTCTCAACCATAGTTTCAACATGGATCCTCTGCCCCGTGCTCTGCGCCCTGTTTTCAATCATTATATATATCATCATCAAGTTCTTTCTTAAAATCATGAAAATACACCTGTTGAAACAGGACCTCTTCACCCGCATCGGCCTTATCATAGTCGGCGCATTCGGCGCCTTCTCACTGGGAGCAAACAATATCGCCAATGTTATGGGTGTGTTCGTGTCAGTCTCTCCGTTCAGGCCCCTGGAAATCGGACTCATGACCCTTTCAGACGCGACCCTTCTCTTCCTCATCGGAGGATTTGCCATTGCCCTGGGCGTGGTGACATACTCGCAGAGAGTAATGGAAACCGTGGGCAGCAAAATACTGAAACTGACGCCTGAAGCCGCCCTTGTGGTCGTACTCTCAACGGCCCTGGTCATGTTTCTCTTCGCCTCGGAGCGGCTTGAGTTCTTTCTGGCATCACACGGACTGCCGACTGTACCGCTGGTCCCGGTGTCAAGCTCCCAGGGCGTGATCGGCGCAGTGGTCGGGATCGGCCTTGTACACGGAGGCAGGGACCTGAATGGAAAGGTGCTGGCAAAAATCGCGTCAGGATGGATCACGGCGCCGGTTATCGCGGGAATAGTCAGTTTCATCGCCCTGTTCTTTTTCCAGAATGTGTTCAACCAGCACGTATTCACCCCGATCTATTATGAAATATCACACGAGGTTGTAATCAAAATGGAATCCGAGGGATATGACCGGTCGGTCCTTGAAAACCTTGAGGGCACAACAATCAGCGGCACCAGGGATTTCAAGGATTTTCTCACAGAAAAATACCCGACTATTGATGAACACATGAGAAACCGGATAATATCTCTGAGTGAAATTATCGAGATCAACGTCGATGTGCTGAAGATAAGCAAAGAGCTGGTAAGCGGATGGTTCACCGGGAATCAGGCTGAATCAATACTGCTGCTGAATAACAGGAAGTACCGGCACCTGTGGCGATTCTATGACGACCTCATCTCAGGTGATGCCTCATGGAAATTGCTTCCGGCAACACCGGTAAACAGGCTGCACAATAACCGCATCCGTGCCAAGCTTGATTATCTGAAAAGAGCCTTCAATGAAAAGAAAACAAACGGCAAATCCTAATAAAGATTATCCGTGATAAGCATCTCTTCCATCTCATCAGCCTTGGCCGCGATATAGGTCAGTGATTTCATGAAACGTATAGGGTCACAGTCTTCCAGTAAAATGGAATTGCGTAAAACCAGCGTGTTGTCCAGCAATGCCAGCGCTCCATAATCAAAGGTTGAATTGAGCTGCAGGGCGTACTTATAAAGCTCGCAGAGATCCTTTTTCAGTTTGCCCACGACCGAGTAATAATTGATAATCCTGTCACCTGATTCATCATTGGAAAGAGTGACCAGGACCTCCTGGTTTCTGCCGTTTTCAAAATCAATACGGGTTGTATAACTCCCCTCCGCATCCTTATGGAATTTAATTTTAAATTCACTGGCAATCGCTGATATAAAGCCGTCAAATACTTCCATTTATACTCCTTTTCCAGTCGCTATTAATTCATTATAAAAGTGTCACATCAATAATTAAAATTTCATAAAATCGACTACTATGAAGCAATTATTTATGAACTCAACTGTCTGGCACCACTATTGTAATGATGAGTCTATAACTAACCATGCTTTCCGTCAAGAAATTATCATAATATCAAAAAACCTGCGGAAAAAGTCTTGAAAAAACGTACACTCTTACTAACTGTGTTTACAATTTCTTTTTGGATTTTTCCCATGTTGCGTATATTCAGGTCAGAAGAAAAAAAACATTTAAAACAAATAAAGCGGAACGCTTATCAGATCATATCCTTCCTGTCTGTTGACCTGGGAGAACGCACGTTAAGAAGATACGACAGCCTTAACAAGGCCCGGTCATACATTATCAACTATTTCAGGACCAGGGGCAAGGATGCGTCAATCCGAGAAGAAACCTATATGGTGCAGGATAAAACCGTATCCAATATCGTCAGCGAGATCAAAGGCTACGAGGACCCGGAAAGCATCATACTGATCGGCGCCCATTATGATACGGTTGAAGACACCCCCGGGGCGGACGACAACGCTTCCGCAATAGCGGCGCTTCTTGAAATCTACCGGCTGATCTCTCCGTACCGCCATAAAAAAACAGTACGCTTTGTGGCCTTTACCCTTGAAGAGCCGCCCTTCTTTTCCACTGACCAGATGGGCAGCATGAAATACGCCGAGCTCTGCCGTGAGCGCGGGGAAAACATTGAGCTGGCGGTTGTCTTTGATATGCTGGGATATGCCAATAAAAGAAAGCGCCAGGAATTCCCCTTCTCCAGTATCAAGGGCAATTTCCCGGTGTACGCGAACTATCTTACGGTGGTGTCCTTCCCCTCCGCTTCAGAATATGTCTATTCATTCAGAAATATTTATAACAGCGCCACCAGGCACAAGATATATGAAATCATCGGCCCGGCATCCATCCCCGGAATAGACCTTTCCGACCATACATCCTTTGTTAAAAAAGGCTACCCCGGTATACTTCTCACGGATACCGCCTTTTACCGGAATAAAAACTACCACGCGCCCACTGATACCATCGATACGATCAACTTCAACTTTCTTGCCATAAATATAGCGAACATAACGCGAACCGTGCAGCACCTGCTCAACAAGGACATGTTTAATAAATAACAGGGAGATACCACCATGGAATGCAAAAAAGAAAAGAACCTCGGCCGGTGCAACTGCTCCTATGAGCCCTGCCCGCGCAAGGGGATGTGCTGCGAATGCCTGAGCTATCATGTACGCATGAGGCAGCTTCCCGCGTGCGTGTTCCCCGACGCAGCAGAGCGGACCTATGACCGTTCATATGAACACTTCGCGAAGCTGGTCAGCCAGGGAAAGGTCTGACATCCCTGAATATCACCGCCACCCTGATGCCCCCGTTCATAAAAAGCACTTTCCGGTCATGGGGAAGAGAGAGTACCTTTTCAAGCTCAAGGCCGGGAACAATAACCGCGTATCCGCAGCGGCCGTACCATTCCCGCATGGTCTGGCCGATCTTCCGGTAAACATCGGCGACATTGACGCTGTTCAGCCGCTTGCCGTAGGGAGGGTTGAGCACGATCAGGCAGCGCCGGTCAGGGGGGATGTCTATTCTCTCAGTGAAAAAATCCCTCGTCTCAGGCGCGCATGTTTCAGCAAGGCCCGCGGACGCGAAATTGGCGCGCGCGGCTTCAACCGCTTCAGGGTCATTGTCAGAAACAATAATTCTTCCGGGGCGGGGGTCTTCCGCAACTGCCTGCTCGAGATTCTTTTTCACGTACGCATACGCGCCTTTGCTGAACGCGGGCCAGCGCATGAAACTGAAATCCCGGTCAGGGCTCGCGGGAAGGTTTTGCGCGATACCCGCGCCTTCGAGGGAAAAAGTCCCGGAACCGCACATGGGGTCGATGAGTACGTCGTAGCCCGTGACTGCGGCTTCACGCAAAATCAATGCGGCAGTGGTCTCACGCAGGGAAGCGGGCGTTACCAGGCGCTTGTTGCCCCGTTTGTACAGGGCCTCGCCTGTCGCATCAAGACTTACCTGGCAACGGTCATGGTCAAGCCGAAGAAAGATCTCCTGCGCAGCTTCCGCAGTAAAAGAAAGGGCAAGGCCCTGTTCAGCCGCACGCCGCTCAACTGCCGCCCTCGCCTCCTGTTCAACCGCTCCCGAATGGTAAAGCCGCGATTTTCGGCAGGAGACATTGAATGACACGGTTGTCCCGGTACAAAGATACAGCTCCCAGGGGATCTTCGCCATGATATCATTGAGCCTGGTGAACGATTCAGCCCTGAAGCGGGAGATCCTCATGATTACGCGGATGATCGTGCGTGAGAGCATGCTGATGCGGTAGCAGTCTTCAAGGGAACCGTAAAATTCGACGCCGCCTTCAGCGGCGCCTTCGAATTCCTCTATACCAAGCAACGAAAGCTCACGCATGGCCGTGTGCTCGAAGCCGGGCTGGCACACCGCGAAAAAAAGATGGCGCCTGGCCTTTACCTGCCGCTTCACCCTTTTTTCAAGCGCGGTCAGGCGCTTTTTTTCTTCCGAACCGGTCATGCTATTTCCTGGTCAGCAGCGCCAGAGTCTCCACGTGCGGAGTTTGCGGAAACATGTCATAGGCCTCAAAAAATTCAACGCCATAGCCCTCAAGCAGTTCCATTTCCTGCCTGAACGCGGCAGGGTTGCATGACATGTAAATGATGCGCCCGGGCCTCATGGCGTTGATGTATTTCACCACTTTCGGGTTCATGCCGCTCCGGGGCGGGTCAAGGATCAGCGTGTCGAATGTATCTTCGGTGTTTTTCATGAACTCCTTCACATCGGAACACACGAAATCGGCGTTTGCAATACGGTTCTCATCCCGGTTGAGCATCGCGGTATCGACCGCTTCAGGAACTTCCTCGACGCCGGTGACACTCTCGCACTCTCCCGCGACATACAGTGATATGCTCCCCACGCCGGAATACAGGTCAAGCACCCTGCCCTTCACGCAGTCCTTGATTCTGCGGTACATCTGGCGCGCGACCGGGGAATTCGACTGAAAAAACGAATTGGGCGTGACGCGGTAGCTTATCCCGTCAAACTCCTCGATGATAAAGCCTTTTTTAACGGTGCGGATCACCGGCCCGAAACTCAGGTCAGCAAGGCCATCGCTCAGGATCACCGAAATCGAATCCGTTTCAGGGGCAACCGCTTCAATGACCGTGTCCAGAAGATCCTCGTCCCGCGCGACCACGAAATTAACCATGCACTGCCCGGTAAAGCGCGCCTGGCGGAAAACCAGGTACCGCAGATATCCCCGGTGCCTGAGGTAATCGTAGTCTTCGATCTGCCTCACCGGGGGCCGCGCTTTTTGCATGAGCCCGCAGCTTTTCTCCTGCATGATAGGGCAGGACTCGACATCCACAACGAATTTGTATGAGCCCGCCTCCCTGAGCCCCATCTTCCCGAAGGCCGTTACCATGTCCATCCGGTTGCGGTAGCCGAACGCGTCAGAGGAACTGACCCCCTCAAGCGACAGCATGCCGTCAAAAAGCGAGTTGAGGTAGTCCCGTTTGATCATGAGCTGACCCTCATAGGGAACGCTCTGGAACATGCACCCCCCGCAGGTCCCGAAGTGCGGACACCGGGGTTCGGCGCCGCCTCCCCGGTACTTGTCCGCAAGCTCTTCGAAAATTTTTCTTTTTTTCTTTTTCATTGAAATAAACAATATACCTGGTGCGAAACTCCTGTCTCGCACTCGTAAAAGCCCCTGCAGGGGCTTTTGTAAGGGGCGTAGCCCCTTAAACCCCTTAATAAAAAATGCAACAAGTCCAATAAGGGAACCTCTATAAATTACATTTCGGATGTTCCCTTGTGGGCACAACCATTGGATAAATCAGGTTTTATCATTTTTCAATTAATGAAAAAACCTGATTTTTAGAGGTGCCCATAATATAATAACGCACGGATCAAATCAAAGCAGCGTCATGTTACGGAACATATTTTTTATCCACCGGTTTGTTCCTCATGAAATCCAGAATCAGTGAAGCGGTGATTTCAGGCTGCTCCTCCATCGGGATATGGCCGCATTCGGGAATGACCGCGATGCTGGAGTTTTTAATGTCCCGGCGGAACATGGCCGCGCTTTCAAGCGGGATCCAGTTGTCATCCCTTCCCCATATAATCAGGGTCTTTTTGGTGATCTCCGGAACCCTTCGCAGCAGTGTTTCGAATAATGCGAAGTCAAGCTTTCTCCCCACCTGTATCTGTGCGTACAGCGCGTTCTCGGTACACTGGCGCAGGTAATAGGCGTTGATCCGCTCCCCGGTGACTTTACTGTCATCATAAAAGACCTGGCAGAGCAGGGCCTTTACCAGCCACTTTCCGAAGAAAAGGTTCATGGTCTCTTCAGCGAGAGGAGCGTTCGAGAGCTCGATAATAAACGGCTTTTTAATTTTATACCCGGCAGCGTCAATAAGCACAAGCCTGCTGATCATTTCAGGATGGACGATCGCCATGGCCCACGCTATGCCGCCGCCGAGCGAATTCCCGACCATGGCCACGTTTTTCAGCTTCAGTGCCTTCATCCAGGCATAAACTTCTTCGCCAAGAACAAGAGGGCTGTAATCAGCATCGCGCGGCTTGCCGCTCCACCCGAAGCCTTTCATGTCAAGCGCCCATACGTGATACCCCTGTTTCTGCAGAATGCCCGCGCATTCCTCCCAGGTGTAGGTCGATGCCGCGTACCCGTGGATCATCACGATGTCCTGCCCGAGGGCAGGATACTCGGTGTAGTGATAATTGACACCGTCAAGAGTGATCATGTGGTCCTTCTCGCTTTTATCCGGGACCGCTCCCGAGGGGATCTTCTCCATGGTCAGGCCACAGCCGCTGGCCAGCAACGCGGCGGAAAAAACAGATATGAGCAAACGAACCGTCAAACAGTTCATGGGGACCTCCTGTAAAAACGCTTTTCCTGTATGATTATTCCGAGCTCCGGTGTCGAGCGTTTTTTATGGCCAGTCACGTGTTTATAAGGATGGATTATAGTCCGAACCGGATCATCAATATAACAACGGACCGGGCCTTCCCGGCACGAATACAGCCAGATCATGGCCGTGCAGGTGCCGCTCCCTGAAAACGTCCGATTCAGGGGAAAACACGATCGCCCTTTTCACTTCATCCGCGGTGAGAGGCGGCCAGGCCGGTCCTGGCTCTCTCATGAAAAAATGGACCATGCCCATAAACCTTTTGGCCGCGCCGCGCGTTGTTTCCGACTTCAGGAAACGGGCATAGTGGCGGTTTTTCGAAGCGGCGCACCAGTCCCACCTGAGGCAGTCGATTAAAAAAACACGGCCGCGCCTGTCGCCGGCATTAATATAATCAAACAGAAAAGATGCGCCCGATTCCCTGCCGCGGTCGAGCGGCGACCGCGACTGTTCCTGATAAAACACGTGCATGTCGTGATAGCAGTCATAGGGCGAGCTAAAAAGCTCCGAAAGGCTCTTCAGGGTGAGCGGAAAATTTTGGCTGTTGTACAGCCGCTCGACCAGGAAAGCGATTGATTCATACGTGCTCACGGTTTCAGGCAGCAGCCAGGGCGTGCTTATGGTCTGGTACGGCGGCCGCGTATTATAGGCGTACCCCTTTTCATCGGCGATCTCTTTCATTTCAGTGCCATGAAGTATCTTGAGAAGGCCTGGCTGAAAGTGGTCCGCTCCCAGTGAATATATGTCATTGAAGGATTTACGCAGAGACCCTTCATCCTCGTAGGGGAGGCCGGCAATAAGATCAGCATGGGTGTGGATGTTTTTCAGCGCGATGAGCCGTTCCACCCTTTCCTTTATCGCGTCAAACGCGCCCGGCCTGTTCACGGCCTTCAGCGACCGCTCGTTCGTGGACTGTATGCCCAGCTCGAATTGAAAAAGCCCCTGCGGGCACGAAGAAAGCAGGCGAAAGTCTTCATCCTCAAGCAGGGTCGGATTAATTTCAAAATGGAAAAATGTTCCGCCCACTCCGTAGCGGTCGATTATGCACGCCCACAGGTCCCGGCTTCTTTCCCTGCTGACATTAAAGGTGCGGTCAACGAACTTGAGGTACGAGGGAGAATATTTCAGGATGAAATCCAGTTCATCCTTCACTTTGGCATTGTCCCTGAACTCAAGCGCATGGTCCGACCGCGAAGACAGGCAATAGGAACACCTGAAGGAACATCCCCTGGAACTCTCATAATAAATGGTTCGGTTTTTCATCCCTTTAAAGTCTGACTCAACATAGGCGAACGGAATCTCGTTGAAATGGGGGTTCGACGCTGAAAGAAGCGGCCCGGCCGCGTTCATGCCCTGTAACGCGAGCTTCCTGAAAGCCGACTCTCCCGGTCCGGAAATTATATAGTCAATCTCTTCATGCGCCTTCAACCACTGATCATGGCTGTATGAAACCTCAGGCCCTCCCAGAATGATCCTGCATTCAGGCAGTTCTGCCCTGAGCCGGGCAATGATCTCGCCGATAATTTCGGCGTTCCAGATATATACCGAAAAAGCGACTGCGTACGGTCTCTCTATGACGAGCGATTGAACAATGTCGCTGACATGATTATTGATGGTGAATTCCATCAATAAAACATTATAATCAAGATCTTTAATTGAATTCCGCAGATAGCGGATTGCAAGATTGGTATGGCTGTACCGCGCATTGAGCGCGGCCAGTATAATTTTTTTCATTGGCCCCGGGACCGTGATCAGGGTTCGCTATGGGAAATATCGTCCCACATTCTGAGCAATCTTTCCAGTCCCTCTTCACCGTGTTCCCGGTAATAAAGGTGCAGACAGCGGTACAGGGTCACGGTAAGAAGGTCTCGATCGTTGAGCTTGTCGACATCCAGCACGTCCCGGATAGTGTCCATTATAAGCGCTCTGTTTTTTGATTTCTCGACCATCACGCCAATAACTCCTCTTACAGTTGTACACTTCAAGTATGCATAAACCGCGCGCTGGTGTCAAACAGTTTATAGCGCCACCGGTGCATGGTATTAATTAATACCCGCAAAAGCAGAAAGCATGCAACAGAAATGAATAATTCAGGCAGAATCAATGCCGCGGGTCAGGAACGGACATTGCTCGTAAAACCCATTTCCGTCATCTTTTCATCAAGATGTGATGTGGCGAGATACTCCAGAGGAGGATACATGAATCTGTTGATATTCCTGCAGTCAACGGTTTTAATATAGTTATTGCATTTATCGCAGATGTCAACCCGGTGTTCTTCTTCATCTTCAAATGAAAAATATCTGAGAGTGTTGTGTTCCTTGTTTCCGCAATTATGGCAAAAAATTCTTTGCGTGCGCCACTTGTGCCAGCAGAAACTGCAGTAGAAAAACCGTTTACCTTCATTCTCAAAAACAGACAGTGCCGGCGGAGAGCCGCAAATAGGGCACACACCCCTGTCCCATTCTTTATTCGTGTCAAGATAATCTGAAAGACCTGCTGCGCACACATTGAGGGAAGGTTTCACGCTGCTATAGATCAAAAAACCAAGTATGTCCTTGTCAACCTTCAGTTCACCTGCCGTTGTCTCAAAACAGGATTCATTTTCAGCGAGGAGCGCATCAAACAGGGAACCAAAATCAATTTTTTTATCTTCAGCTGCCCTGGCGAGAATTGCAACTGCCTCAGTAATTTCATTGTTCTCTTTTTTCAATGTATCACATATATCGCTAAAAAGCCTGGCGGCTTCATCAGTATCGATTTTAAACTCTGAAAGATTAATAAGGGGAAATTTTTCTTTAAGCTTGATATTCAAAATATCTTCAGGAATCACGATCTTCTCGATTCGGGTCCTTGCCCTGGATTGTTCCTGGGCGATAAAAATTTTCCTATTCAATTCAAGCACAGATGCATAATCCGGCTTAATCTTGAGTATGTCATCCACTGCTGTTGTTAATTGTTCAGAAGTCACTGTTTCTTGGTCAGGCATGGAAGGCTCCGTTTTGTTTGTATTGCTATTAATAGTAAAGATAAGCAGGCAGGGGAAATCCCCGCCTGCCTAATAAAATCTGAGGGTTAATCTTACAAAGTTGTCAATCAAACTTTTGAAAGATTTTTTATTGGCTCAAATATTTTTGCCAGCACATCCTTTCTTGAAAATCCAATTGTTTTGGGTGTTGCTGCAGCAGTTTTATAATAAAACTCCGGCTTATCACTGATCAGATAGATAACGCGAACTTCGTCAACATTAAGCAGCTGGGCATCAGGAAACTCCTCTTTTACAATGCCAAGACGCTTATTTGCCAGTTTGATCATTTCATCCCGGTCACCGAAATTCATAGCGCCGGTCGGGCATGCCTTGACGCACATGGGCAATAAATTCGCCTTAACACGTTCAATGCACATGTCACACTTATTGACAGCGCCAGTTTCTTCATTCCTTCTGGGAATATCAAAAGGGCAAAAATCGCGCATCTGAACAAAAACTTCCTCTGGAAGGTTTTTACACGCATCAGTATAAATAACGGCACCGGTTTCTTCATCGATAACAACAGCGCCTTTTTTATACTCGTCTGCGGGATATTTACATGCCGGGTCAACACAGTGTCTGCACTGGTCACTGAAAAAATTCCAGACTACCCGGTTGTTAACCTTGTGTTCCGCGAAGCGGACAATTTTATAATTAAAAGGATTCAGGTCAGGCGGGTTCTGATGGCTTCCCCATCCAAGCTGGGTGGTTTTATTCGCCGGAAACTCCTGCCACTCCTTGCAGGCAACCTGACAGCCCCTGCATGCGGTGCATCGTGTGGTGTCTATAAAAAATGTCTTTGACATATTTCCTCCAGTATGGTTGATCCCGCGGGCGTTTATGCCCGCGGGACATATTTTCATGACAGTTCCGTGACCTTGTCAGCTTTTCTGATGTTCACGCAACATGCCTTATATTCAGGGATTGTGGTGTTGGGGTCACCCGCCGCTATACACAGACGGTTTGTCGCGTCCCCCACTCCGGGCTTCGTCCATCCAAAGGCGAAAGGCATGCCTATCTCGTGGACTTTTTTGCCCTGAATAATAAAAGGCGTCATCCTTACTGTCACCATGGCAACCGCTTCGACCCTTCCCCGCGCGCTTTCAACGATCACGGGATCGCCGTTCTTGATACCTTTTTCAGCAGCCAGTTCCTTGCTCATCTCAACATAGAGCTGCGGCTCTGCTTCGAGCAGAGAAGGAACGTTCCTTGTTTCGCCGCCGCCGCACCAGTGCTCGGTGAGGCTGTACGTTGTCAGCACGATCGGGAACCTCGGGTCAGCCGGAACCGCGCGTTTGTCCATATCGCTATTCATAATCTTGGCGCATGGATTGTTGAGCTGCCCTGAGAACGGATGGTAACTGACTGGAGTTTCCACCGGCTCATAGTGTTCAGAGAAGGGACCTTCTTCACGGCCCGGCCCGAAGAGCTGGCTATAGCCCTCTTTGGTCATAATAAAGGGGCTTCTCGACTTATCGCCAGTCGCCAGAGGGGGCCATCCGCCGTCGGGAACGTCGCCTTCCCACTTCTCGCCGTTCCATTTAATGACTGTCCTTTCGGGATCCCAGGGTTGACCGTTCTTGTCAACAGAGGCCCTGTTGTACAGCACGCGCCTGTTGACGGGCCAGCACCATGAGAAATTCGGGTAAAGGCCGATTTTAGCCTGAAGCGGGGTCTGGCTGAGGTCCCGTTTCTTCATCTTGTTGCCTTCCTCGGTAAAGCTCCCGCAGTAGAGCCAGTTCAGACAGGCCGTTGAGCCGTCATCAGCGAGATCAGCAAACGCGTTCACCTGATCCCCATCATTAGGACCGCTGGTATAGTAACCATTGATGGCTTTTGCTATATCTTCGGCATCGTATTCATCCGGCCAGTTCAGGTTTACCAGAGGCTCCTTGAAAACACCGTCGTTTTTCTTGTACAGGTCAATGAGCTCATTCACGATCTCGATCATGATCTGGCCCATCGGCTTGGAATCTCCCATGGGATCAGCTGCTTTGTTGTGCCAGAGGGCCCAGCGGCCGCTGTTACTGATACTTCCTTCTTTTTCAGCGCGGTGGCATGACGGGAACAGAAAGACCTCGGTCTTCACTTTTTTGGGATCAACACCGGGCCCGTGCCAGAAGTCAGTTGTTTCATTGCCGTGGATTTCGGCAAAGTAGAGCCAGTCAAGATTTGCCAGAGCCTTACGTACCTTGTTGGTGTTTGGAACGCTCTGCGCAGGGTTGGTCGCCCATATTGAACCGCCCTTGATCTGCCCCTTGTACATGCGGTCAAAAATCCACATTACCGAGTAGTCGCCCTTTTCAAGGCCCTTTGGAACATCTCCCCTGGGCAGCCAGCCATAACCGAAATCGTTTTCCTTTGTGGCCGCTTCGCCGAACCATGCCTTGAGCAGGCTCGCCATGTACTTGGGCCTGTTCTGCCACCAGTTCGCGCTCATCGGGTCTTTGCTCACCGGAGTGTTCGCCTTGTTGTAATCGGCAAGGGTCGCCAGGCTCGCACGCGGAAGCGGCAGATACCCGGGAAGAATATGGTACAGGATGCAGTGGTCGGTTGATCCCTGTACATTGGGCTCGCCGCGGAGGGCGTTGATCCCGCCGCCGGCAACGCCAATATTTCCCAGCAGAAGCTGGATGATGGCGCTGGTACGGATGTTCTGCACGCCAACCGTATGCTGGGTCCATCCCAGTGCGTACATAACCGTTCCGGCCTTATTGGGCTTCCCTGTCTCGCTAAAGGCTTTGTAAACTTTAAGGAGATTCTCTACTGATACACCGGTGATCTGCGATACCTTGCTGATATCATAGCGCGAGTAGTGCTTCCTCAGAAGCTGGAACACGCATCGCGGGTTGGAAAGGGTCTTGTCCTTTTTGGGAACGCCATTGGCGTCAACATCAAAGGCCCAGTATGATTTATCATAGGTTTTCAGCTGATGGTTAAACCCTGAAAAAAGACCGTTATTAAAGCTGAATTTCGGACCCACGATAAAGGAAGCGTTAGTGTATTCAGTCACATATTCTTTAAAATATTTATTGTTGTCCAGGATATACTTGATCATGCCTCCCAGGAAGGCGATGTCGGTACCTGAACGGAGGGGCACATGAAAATCGGACCGCGCGGAAGTTCTTGAAAATTTGGGGTCTACGTGAACAATGGTAGCGCCTCTTTCTTCCTTGGCCTTCATTACCCATTTGAAGCAGATGGGGTGATGCTCAGCAGCATTACTTCCCATAATAAGAGCACAGTCAGTATTTTTGATATCAATCCAGTGGTTGGTCATTGCACCGCGTCCAAACGACTCTCCCAGAGCCGCAACTGTGGCGCTGTGTCAAATACGGGCTTGGTGGTCCATATGTACCACGCCCATTGCCCTCATGGCCTGGTGGACGACGGCACATTCCTCGTTGCTCATCTGTGAAGAACCCAGGTGGAATATCTCGTCAACACGGTTGACAACCTGGCCTTCTTCATTTTTAACTTTAAAATTTTTGTCCCTGGTCTCCTTGATTCTCTGGGCCAGTCTGCTAATCATCCATCCCCAGCTTTTTTCTTCCCATGTCTCGCTGTAAGGCGCACGGTACATAGGTTTTGTCACCCGGTGATGGCTGTTGATCATGGACATCATGGTCGCGCCTTTCGCGCAGAGGGCGCCTTCACTAACCGGATATCCGGGATCGCCTTCAGTGCTCACTACCTTTCCGCCTTTAACATGGCAGATGAAATGGCAGCTTACCGAGCAGAAGGGGCAGATAGAAATGACTTCTTTCGCGCCCTTGATCTTAAGTTTCTTTGAATAGCCACCGGCACAGCCAAGGCCGAAACCGACATTGCTCAGGGCAAGTGTCGCAGCGCCAAGGCCGGTGACCTTCATGAACTTACGGCGTGTAATATTCATGCATTACCTCCTTTGATCTCTGTCCCGAGCGCGCAGGCAATAATGATTGAATTTCTCAATATGCCGCGTTATACGGGACAGGCACTTTCCATAAGATTTATCAATAAATCCATCTTATTATTAAATTCTTAACCTTTCCCGATCAGTGTCAATAATTTTTTATTTATCGCATAATTTCTGTTATATGTTAATATTAACATATGAATTATTCTGCTAATCTAAACCATTTATTTCACAACGTTATGTTAAACTTAACATAAAAATTATGGAAGCACTATTAAATTCTCGATGATTAATGCAGAATGCCCCGGCATTTACCAGGGCATTTCACATAACTACCAATGCTTCTTGATTGCTCTCAGGTTAATTATCCATAACACGACACAGGGGAATTAACTGCTTGAGGCTGGCGCCGCGAGAGAAAGATTGAAGACCCCTACGAGACATAAGGGCTTTCACCGCTGCATGCCGGACACAGCGAGCTGTCCTTGACTTTAAACGCCTCCCCGCAGGACTCACACAGGGCGATTTTACTGCCGTGGGTCTTCTGCTCAAGCATGCCATCTTGCACTTTGACCCGCTTCATGCCGCACAGACCGGGCCCGGCTTCAATAATTTGACTTAACAGAAGCTGAAAATTCTGTTCCTTCTTGGGTTTAAGCCTATAAAACCAGCTTTTCACTTCAGGCCAGGCCTCAATTTTCGATGGATCGAGATATACCCTGGTCCCTTCACCTGACTGCTTTTCATAAAGGGTTATGGCAAAGCGGCTGAAATTCATTATCCTGAGCCAGCCATTTCCGATTGTACAGGGCGTGAGGAGTTGAATCGCATCAGGCAGGCAGGTTTTAGTCTCGGCGATGGCGTCAAAAAATTCCCCTTTCGGAAGGTTTTGCAAAGCCAGGTCAACCATAAATCCTCCGATGACGAGGCCCGGGGCAGTGCTGCCGTGAAAATCTTTTATCAGTCTCATATAATCATCCAGCTTAAACTCGGAAATCTTTCCGTCGCCGCCAAGTTTTCTGATTGTTTTTGTTTCCATGTGTCTTCTCCTAAAATTATTCTTCGATATCAAGGTCCACTGTCCTGAAGTGACAGCGTGATGCAATCACTATATGAAAACGGGGCCGGGATCGAACAGGTAAACCATTATGTACAGAGCCGCAAGCATCCGACAAATCGACCCGCGCGGTCTTCTGGCTCACGGTTCCGGCGATTAACGCTTTTACCAGAGAGGTCGCAATACCTGAAAACAACGTTAAGCCTGTAAATAAAACTGGCTTTTCGTTTGTTAGCATCAAGCACAATTTTCAACAGACTGTCAATAGAATAAAAGGTCATCCGTTAAAGTAATGCACCGCGGTTGCTTTAAATGACAGGTAAATATCATCACCTTCACATATTTTCAGGTCGATCAGCGCCCCTCTGGTGATGAGCGACCTGAAATCAGTTTCGCCTATCTTCACATGTATGTCATAATTAAACCCGACATCTATGATTGACTCAACTGTGCCCCTGAAACAATTCCTTATACTTGAATCAAGATGCGCCCTGCTGAGAACGATGTCTTCTGGCCGTATCGCAATGTAACCATGGCCTGAGCTTGATTCCTGTCCGGTCTGGATTGATATTCCGTTTACCAATGCCCGTGATCCCAGAAATTTCGACGAAAAAATATTTTTCATCCCCACAAAATCAGCCACGAATTTCGAGCAGGGTTTTTTGAATATATCCAGAAGATCGCCATCCTGTTCGATCCTTCCCCTGTTGATTATGGCCGCCCTGGTCGCCAGGGAAAGGGCCTCGGAAAAATTATGGGTGACCATAACAAAGGTCGTTTTGGTCGATTGGTGCAGCCTTTTAAGCTGGCGCTGGAGTTCACCTCTGAAATGCGGATCAATAGCAGAAAGGGGCTCGTCAAGAAGGAGAACTGCCGGTTCAATCATAAGCGCCCGCGCAATGGCAACACGCTGTTTTTCACCACCGCTCAGAGAGCCGGGTTTTCTGTCCACGAGATGAGCGATATCAAGCTTTTCAACAAGCATTTTAAAAAGAGCAGCGGATCGTTCAGCATCCTTTTTATGATAATGCAGGCCGTATTCGATGTTTTTCCTGACGGTCAGGTGCGGGAACAGGCAGCAATCCTGATATACAATCGCAATGCCCCTCTTTTCAGGCATGCAGCCCGTAACATCCTGATTATTGACCATGATCGTCCCTGAGCTTATTTTTACCAGGCCCGCAACTGCCTCGAGAAGAACGGTTTTTCCTGCGCCTGAAGGGCCCAGGAGTACAAAAAAATCGTTCTTCCTGATCCTCAGATTGACACCAGATAAGGAAAAACCGGGAAGAGTAACCGAAAGGTCTTTTATCTGGATCATGCCGGCTCCTTCGCGTTAACTGAAATCATCCTGAAAACAAGAAATACAGCCAGGCTGATGAGCAAAAGCCACACGCTTATGGGCAGGGAGTACGTCAGCCCGTGTGCTTCGAAACGCTCATAGATCATCACCGGAGCATTCATGGGGTGGTAGGCAACGATTACCACAGCACCGAATTCGCTGATTGCCCGCGCGGTGCACATGATCAGGCCCATCAGCATGCTCCTGAATGCAAGCGGGAAAGTGATCCTGAAAAAAGTTCCGGTCATCGACGCGCCCAGGCTTCGCGACACATATTCAAGCCTGGGGGAGATGCTTTCAAAGCCGTTCTTTGCTGCATTGATGTAAAAAGGCATGCCCACAAAGGTCAGAACAATAATTATTCCGGTAATGCTGCCCATCACACGGATCCCCATATCGGCCAGGGCCCGGCCGATCCAGTGATTGCGTCCGGTAAGGCTTAAAATTGCAATCCCGACTACCGGGTGAGGGATCACAATGGGAAGGTCAATTATGCTTTCAATAATTTTTTTCCCTTTAAAATTATTCCGGGCCAGAAGAAAAGCGAGGGGCGTCCCGAAGATTAAAGATATCATGGCTGCAGCTGATGATGTGTACAGGCTTAAAAAAATGGCCTTCTGTACGTCCCTGTCGAGTATGGTTTTTTTTAACATTTCCGGAGCGGGTTCTGTTATCAGATGAAACATGGGGCCAATAATAAAGGCAAGTATCGCTATGGCGCATAGTGAACAGATCCAGAAAAAAAAGTCCCTTTTCATAGAACTCCCCGAATTAATTATTCCCCTGAAACAAACCGCTTCAGGCGTTCAGGAAGTGTTTTTTTCTCCACCCTGCTCCTGACGCGGCAGGGGATTAAAACCGGCTGTCCCATTCCCTTCAGGATCTTTAATCCTCCCTCAGGATCTAGAACGTATTCCAGAAAGAGCAGGGCGGCCTGCCTGTTCGGAGCATTATTAAGGAGAGTGATGCCGTAGATACATGCTCCGCCTCTTGCCATCATGGTCGCACCGGGTTTTTCACCGGCGATTCTGACTGAGGCGGTACAATAATTTTTTTCAAACCGCACGTCGCCCAGGTTGATCGGGTCCGGCATGGCAACATATTTAAGGTGGTGCTGTTCAGCCACCGACACATACTCCCATGCGTAATCAAGGTTTCCTGTCTGAAGAAGTGAAATCAGTTCAACTGATTTCGGCCTGATATTATCACGGTTAAGACTTTTAAGCAGGTTTTGATATAATCCTGAAATCTTATAATGTTTCTCAGCAAGCTGCATTACCATAAGAGCACGGTATCCGCAGGGATCAAGGTCAGGGTCAGAGTGCCCCCACTGGATGTTTTTATCCATAAGCAGAGTATACCAGTTGTTGCTCTTAACTTCTGAGGAACGCCTGCTTTCGGGAGTATAACAGAGCACCATGCGGTTAGAGGCAAACTGAATGTTCCACGTCGCATACTCCGGGACGAGCAATTTATCAATTACCCAGTAGTCGGCAGATGCCATGATATCGCAGGGCTTGTTCAACTCGGATATTTTTCTCGCCGCCTTCTGGCTTCCGCTCGCCTCACGCTGGATGTCAACTCCCGGATGGGCCTTCTCAAAAATTTTTTCCATTGCCTCAAAAGGCACGGAAAGACTTCCGGCATGAAAAACAATGACCGTACCATCAGCATGATCCCGTGCGATGCCGTATTCTCCGCTATAAAGGATCGCAACGAGGATAAACAGAAAGTTGAGGAAGCGCATGTAATAAACCATCCATAAATAATAAAACCGAATGATTATGGGCGCTTAATAATCACTGTTTATGCATACATTAAAACGATCAGTGCAGCCCCCATATTATATTTACTTAAACATATTATTGATAATTTACGTCAAGAACATTATTAGATTTTGTAATTAATTGTAGTTTAGCGTAAGAAATATAAAGTATACTTAAATTTCATCCTTTAAATGTTTAAATCCGACTATTTCTTACTTTAAAAACGTACAGGGAAACTTTATACAGCACGCAACAACGCAGGGCCACTCAAAGCACGTGGCTGCATATCATTCAAACTGTACACAATCTGATTATTTCTGCTCGGTAAGGATGAGCTTGAGCGCGAGGGAGGCGAAGACGGTTCCTGCGATCCTGTTTAGTATTTTTTCACCCCGTGCAGACCTTAAGATCCACGAACCGATAATTCCGGCAAGCTGGCTGATTGCGCTGAAAACAACAATCGTTGCCAGGATAAAAAGCAAACCCAGTATGATCAGCTGAACGATTATCGGCCCATTGGATGAATGGGTAAACTGGGGCAGAAACGCCATAAAAAAAATCGATACCTTGGGATTGGTGATATTCATGATCACTCCTCTCCGGTAAAGCTGCCATGAGGTCAGTGCGGTCCTTTCAGTTATTGTTATAGTTCCCGATGAGGCCCTGAATGCCTTCCATGATAAATATAGCAGGTACGCTACGCCCAGATATTTCAGAATGTTGAAGGCGATCAGGGAAGTCTGAAATATCGCTGACACGCCCAGGGCAACGATGGTGGTATGGAAGACAAGTCCCGAGCACAGGCCCAGAATGATTTTCATCCCTGCTGACCTGCCATTAACGATCGACTGAGTAAGCACAAAAATGTTGTCCGGCCCCGGCGCCAGTGCAAGCAGTAAAGATGCGGTCATAAACATTATCAAAGTGTTATAATCAATCATAAACGTCCACCATGCATTAATAATCCATCTCAATCATGTATTATAAGACAGAACCGTTTTGGACAGGATAAATAACGGGAGGGCTTTAGCAAGAAAATTTTCGGCGGGCAAATCGAGAAAACAGAGCCCTGTATCCGATAAAATATCATCAGGACTGATTAATGTCCGTTCCGGTCGGAGTCTCCTTTGATGTCAAAAACAACAAGTGTTATATCATCATCAAAAAAATCCGCACCGGAATGACCCTTCAACGCGTTGATGAGCTCTCCCGAAAAAACTTCCGGGGAATTTCCGGCGAAAAATGCGATAAGGTCCATAAACGCCCCCGTTCCGAAAAGAGCGCCCCTGCTGCTGCAGCATTCGGTGATCCCGTCTGTATATAATACCAGCCGGTCGCCGGAATTGAGTTTAACTTCTATTTCCTCAATCCCGCAATCATTGAACAATCCCAGAGGCTTTCCGCGGGGTTTAATCTTGTCGATCACACCACTGCCTGCCCGGTATACCAGTCCGGGGAAATGACCGGCACAGGCGCAACGCATTACCAGGGTTTCTCTATTTATGGAACAATAAAAGGCGGTGATAAAATTACTGTCAACCGTCGCGCCAAGAACAGACGAATTGACCCTGGCCAGAACTTCCGACGGAGAGCCCCTGCTCCTTTCGTATTCAAAAGCGATCTTGGTGATCATCGAAAGAAAAGCACCGGGAAGACCGTGTCCGGAAACGTCCGCGATAATAATATCAATCGAAGCCTCAGAAACATTAATATCATAAAAGTCACCGCCGACTTTTTCCATGGGAAGATAAACCGTATGAATTGAGTATCCCGGTATTTCCGGAAGTTCCAGGGGCAGCAAATTCAATTGCAGTTTCTGCGCCACAATCAACTCCTCATCAATGTACCGGCGCTCAATTCTAAAATTATCAATTATGATTTTAATGATAAAGCCCGTAAACACGAACCATACGGCAACATTTATAAGAAAATCAACGGTTCTTTTACCTCCTGATGAATATTGTTTCGGTGTGGTAATGCCTGCAAATTCGACCAGGGCGAGCGCAATAACAAGTGCGGGAATAAAAAGAAAAAAGAATATCCTTAATTTTTTTTCAAGAACAAGCAGAGAATAAAACATCAGAAACTGGTAAAAAAGAAAAGCATAACCGATTGTCCCATAACCGGTGATCCAGATAACAGAAAGAAGCACCAGCCCGGCTATAATAAGAAAAAGCTCAGCAGTGACTTTTCGGAAGCGCGACAAATAATAAAGATAAAACCCGAGTGAGCAGATTAAAAGCATTGATAAAATATGAAATATACTCAGGTCTATAATGAAAATAAGGGGAAAAATAAAAACCGTGGCGAGCGGAGTAAAAAAGGTAAGAGCATTATAAATCCTGCTCTCAAGAGTACTGCGACCCGGATCTCCAGCTATTTTATTCAGTATTCCTTTCATGGTCCCGCATTACAGACTGAATAACCACTGTATCACATAAGAAATTCATTTGTCAAGAAAGGATGATGACGAATGAACATCGCAGGGCATAATCGCACATTAAAATTTAATCAATAGTAAACATAACAAAAATAGAGTCTTGATGCTCACCCGGCACATCCCTCTTAAAATGGCCAATGATGTTTAACATGCTGATTAGAGTAATTATATTGTGTTTTTCGCCTAACAGGCATACAATATTCCTGTTCCCGGATCAAACAACAATATTTTCTCAATGATGTTCCTGTTAAGCTGTGAATAAAAAAAAATTAATGCCAAAAGGGGGAATTGATATGTTTACATTCAACTCTGAAGCAAGTTCAGCTGTGGTATGGCTTGTCTGGATCGTTGTATTCGTTCTTCTCTTCGGACTTAACGAAATCGGGCGCAGATCAAAGTGGACGGGCATATCCATGTTTTTAATACTCCCGATCGCCCTTACGATACTATGGCTGACAGCAATGAGCGATACTGCTTATATGGACTGGTTCCATCTAGCAAAGGTTTACTCGTCTACGGCGGGGTGCCTCGGTTTCTGGTGCATCAGGCATATACGCGGCAGGCGCAAAGACGGCAGCGAATGGAAACTGAGTGAAAAGAAATGGGCACTGTGTTTTCCGCCGTTGATCCTTGCGATAAACATTCTTGAAGCGGTGATGCGCGACTTCGAAGTGGGCGCAACATATACGGTCCCGACAATTGAATTTTTACACAATCAGATTCAGTACTACATAGGCGGGTCATGGAACTACATGAACGCAATTGCCGGGATACTGAACATCATCACGATCACCGGCTGGTTCGGAATATGCATCCGCAAAAAAAACAAGAAGGATTCAAGCATGGACATGCTGTGGCCCGATATGCTCTGGTTCTGGATCATCCCCTATGACCTCTGGAATTTCGCATACACCTACAACTGCCTGCCGGGCCATTCATGGTACTGCGGGTTCGCGCTGCTGCTCGCCCCGACCCTGTGCGCGTTTACCATCGGGAAGGGCGCCTGGCTTCAGCACCGCGCCCAGACCCTTGCCCTGTGGTGCATGTTCGCCCAGACATTCCCTTCTTTCATTGATAAAGGGGCATTTTTTGTCAACTCAACAGCCAGCGCGCAGATAGCGGCCGCGGCTGAAGGAATTCAACTGACAACCGAAGGCCTGTATAAAGTCACTTCAGCGGCACCGGATACAACAGCGCTGTTTATTGTTAGCCTGCTTGCATTGCTTTCAAACATCGCCCTGTTCTGTTATATGATATATAAAATTGTAAAAACCAGGCGCAATCCTTACACAGCAGAGCTTTATACCGACCTTAAAGGGTATAAAGAAATCAAAGCAATGGCAGAATAACATTTCCAATAAAAAATAACCATACCCCTTCCCTTTTCGGAAGGGGTTTTTTATAACTGCTGATTTTATCAGAAGTTACGTCGCATCCCCCGGGCCAGTCCAATTATCAGAAAAGGCTTTTTTACAATTCATAAGCTGCTTAGTGCTAAAAAATATTAAACCCGGTCTCCTGGTTCAATATTTTTAAAAGTGACACTTTTAAAAAAGTGTCACTTTTATGTCTCTGTCAGCCGGATTGTTTACAATAACGACAATGTCGAGAAAAAATATATCACCAAAGCGCACACAACACGGTATATATTAAATCTGTGGAAGTGTTTATTTCTTCTCAAAACAAAACAGGTTTTAACACAGCGTTAAGCGTAAAGACATTTGATAAAGATTAATTTTTTAACTCAACAAAGCTGAAAAATAATTTACACAGGCATTTTAAAAGCAAATTATAGATCGCCCGTTAAAAACGGGCTACAGGTTAATCAGATAACATTTAATTTTTTTCTTAACTGCATGTAATATATCAACACTGAGGAAACCTGCATCTTTATTCATGAGGATAAATTTTTTAGAAAGACTCCGGAGCAGATGAATGAACAAGAAAAAGCATTCTGTAATCAAACTATCCGTTTCGCTTGAATTATTCGTGTATATTTTACCGGTACTGCTGCTGATCCATTACCTCGTCATCACCGGGAACTACATGGATATATTCCCCATATTCTCAGTGGCGGCAATTATCAGTTCTGTCATGCCCCTGATCGTGACTTTTATCATCCGCTGGAAGAAACTAAACCAGGTCTTTGAAATACTGAACAGCGAGGAAGTCCCTGATGAAGACATGCTCCGCAGGATGAAACTAACCCTGCTCATGCATCCAAAATTTGAGGCCGCAGCCATGCTGCTGCGTTATCCGATCGGGATATCTTTTGGTGTCATTTTACTTGCCCTCACCGGCAACATAAACCAGATACGCCTCATCACGGCCGCAGCCGGAGTATTCATGGCCATACCGGTTTCAGCAGCCATGTTCATGTTCCAGTCGGAGATATCCCTGACCGAATGCCTCGAGGACGAACGCCTTGTTAACACCGTTATAGAAAAAAACACCTACCGGCAGTTCACGGTTTTTGAAAAAATACTTTTTGTTCTCTTCGCCATACTCGTGCCGCCCCTTACGATTTTCATAACCTTTATATCAATGATGAACTCTAACATGCTTCATCTTGACAATCTGGCATTCCACTTTGTGTACATCACCCTGGTCATTATCGCGACGTGCATAGTTGCCGCGCTCTTTTTCGCGAAATCCTTAAAAAGGACGGTCACGGGCATTGAAACCACACTTGACAGCGTGGCGCAGGGAAACCTGGGGACCCGTTTCATCCCCATGATAACCACTGATGAAGTCGGCTCAATGAGCGTTTACATGAACAGGCTCCTGCAGCAGATCCGCAAGGTGCTCGCGCTGATTCAATCCATGTCGCTGGAGCTGAACGGCTCGGTAAAGGAAATGGCAACGACCGCGGATAATTTTTCCGAGCAGAGCCAGACAACCGCGGCAATCGTTGAGGAGATCACTTCGACCCTTGAAGAAATTTCAGCGGGGGGCGAAACAATTTACGAGAATATCGAGTACCAGCACAGAAGAACCCAGGTGCTCATCGACAATATCAACCAGCTCTATTCCATTGTTAATGAAGAAGGCAGGGAAATGGAAAAAGCGATGGATGTTAAAAAGGGCCTTGATATCATCATCGAGGACGTTAAAAAAAAGATAAATGACACCATGGATCTGATGAAAGCGGCAACGGACGACGCGGGAAGGATGCTCGATTATACCGGCTTGATAAACGACATTTCAGACCGGACCAACCTGCTCAGCCTTAACGCAAGCATTGAGGCCGCACGCGCCGGCGAATACGGCAAAGGCTTCGCGGTGGTCGCGGACGAAATCGGCAAGCTCGCCGAACAGGCCGGTGAAAACACGAAAAACATATCCGAGATCGTCAGGATAACCAACACCAGCATGGATAAATCATCCCAGTCCCTGAATGAGGCCATACTGAACATAGAAAAAATTTTTGAGGGACTGAATTCTTTCGGGAATGTCGTGAACAGGATCGCTAACATGACACGCAGGGACATGGAAATCAACAACGTGCTCAAGGAAGACGCGCAGCACTTTCTGGAACGCGCGGACAATATCATCCGCTCAATGCTTGAACAGAAAAACGCGGTTAACGAAATCGTAAAATCGGTAGCGCAGATCAACGAGTCAGCACAGAACACATCGGCTGCAAGTGAAAAACTTACGGCGGAATCGGAGAGCATTGCGGAAAATACGAAAAAACTGAACACCGAAATCGAATATTTTAAAATATCATAAACAGGAAACAGGGAGAATTTTTCATGAAAGCATTAATTACAGGCGCTTCTTACGGCTTAGGCGCAGACTTCGCTCGGCAGTTGTCGGCACAGGGGTGGGACTTAATACTGGTTTCAAGAAGAGAAGACAGATTAAACGAGGTAAAGGAAACACTGAACACCAATGCCAGGGTCATTCCCATGGATCTGTCCATCGAAAAAAACGTCGTTGAACTCCACAAAATGACCCAGGATGAAAACATAGATTTACTGATCAATAACGCGGGATACGGAATATTCGGCGAATTCACCGAAACCGATTTAAAACAGGAAATGAATATCATTGATTTAAACATTAAGGCGTATCATATTTTAACAAAACTGTTTTTACAAGACATGGTCAAAAGGGACAGGGGAAGAATTTTAAATGTCGCCTCTTCGGCTTCATTCGGGCCCGGCCCCCTGCTTTCGACATACTACGCGACCAAGGCATATATCTTAAGTTTGACCTGCGCCATATATGAAGAGCTCAGAAGTAAAAAAAGCAAGGTTAAAATAAGCGTTCTGTGTCCCGGACCGACAGCAACGGAATTCACGCGAAGAGCAAAAGGCGAATTTAATTTCAGGGAATATAAGAGTGAGGATGTCATAAACTACGGACTGAAAAAAATGTTTCAGGACAAGCTGATCATTGTTCCCGGGTTAAGAATCAAGGTGCTCGTATTTTTCGCCAGGCTCTTTTCCAGAAAACTGCAGGCAAGGATAACGCATATCATACAGGGGAAAAATAAAAATTATTGAGACAGTAAACCAGCCGATGGCAGGATTGCTGAACTATAAGAGTCTGCAGCCCGGGAAAACCAGACTGCAGATCGCGTTCACTGTCTGAATTCATCCTGCATGCATGCCGGAAACTTGCTGTTTCACCGCCACTGCATGAAGGGAATCTATGCGCGTCCGGCAGGATTTGAACCTGCGACCTACGGATTCGTAGTCCGGCGCTCTATCCAGCTGAGCTACGGACGCGTATTAAAAACCAAGCTTCTCGGTAAAATCCTTTACCACAGGAAAAGCATGGAACTTTCCTTTGTGTGCGTAATAAGTCCCCAGTCCGCACAGAAAAAAATAAAACCCGTACACCCCGTAAATTACCACTGCCAAACCCAGCCTGAAAATATGGTACATCGACGGAATGGAAAGATTAATAAGAAAAAGCGTTATCAGCACCCCGGTAAAAAACAATGCCAGAATAAATCCCTGTTTTGCGTGGTCCAGTGCAAATGAACTGTTTTCCTTTACCGCCATCGGGAAAAGCCACCCGACAAAAGGAACATATGATACGTTTATAAATCTGTTCATTGATTCAGGCATGTTTTTGATTCGGAGAGGGGGGGATTCGAACCCCCGGTACCGTTACAGTACAACGGTTTAGCAAACCGTCCCCTTCGGCCTCTCAGGCACCTCTCCTTAGTTATGATTACGTAAGAATGTTCGATTCGGAGAGTGAGGGATTCGAACCCCCGGGGCTATTAACCCAACGGTTTTCAAGACCGCCTCCATCGACCACTCGGACAACTCTCCGGGAGTTAATCTATTAAAAACCGATGATTTCTGTCAAATAAAAAAAAGCAGAAGATAATTTTAATAAGCGGGGATGATTTCAGTCCCGATCCCGGCATCAGTGAAGATCTCAAGCAGGACTGCGTGTTCTATCCTCCCGTCAATAATGTGGGTTTTGCCGACCCCGCCGTCCAGCGCCTCAAGGCAGCACTGCACTTTGGGTATCATCCCGCCGCTGATGTCCTTTCTGGTGATAAGATCAGCGACCTCGTCTTTAACCAGGGTCGACGCGAGCTCCTCCCTGATCATTACTCCCTGCACATCAGTGAGAAGTATCAGCTTTTCGGCTTTTAATGCCTCGGCGATCTTGCCGGCTGCAATATCGGCGTTAATATTGTAGGTCTCGCCGTCACGGTCAACCCCTATGGGAGCGATGACCGGTATGAACCGCGCTTTGTCCAGGGTGTCCAGAATCGCCGGGTTGACCGATGCAACCGAGCCCACCAGGCCGATGTCGAGCTTTTGCCCGCCTTCCAGGTGATACATCTTTTCGGCGATCATCAGGTTGCCGTCCTTGCCCGACAGTCCCACGGCCTTTCCGCCGACCATGTTGATATTGTTGACAATCTCTTTATTCACATTGCCCACAAGGACCATTTCAACAATTTCCATTGTTTCTTTGTCAGTAACGCGCATCCCCCCGACAAACTCGCTTTTCTTACCGAGCTGTTTTAAAAGATCGCCGATCTGAGGGCCGCCGCCGTGGACAATAATCGGGTTTACCCCGACAAGTTTAAGAAGCACCATGTCTTTCGCGAACGACTTTTTCAGGGCCTCGTCAGTCATGGCGTGACCGCCGTACTTGATGACGATTGTTTTGCCCGAAAATTCCCTGATATAGGGAAAGGACTCCATGAGGGTATTGACTTTATCAATATACTGTTTCATTTCGGTGCTTCCTGATGTGCGGCAGAAATCCGGCCCCGCCGCAAAATATCATGCTTGAATTAATGATTCTCAATCGGGACAGTACAGCAGTCAAATCATTTTTTGCGTACAATACGAGATGGGAAAAAACTGGCAGGATGAAAAAAGCGCGCCCCGATCACTGAGTGTTCACGGCTGAATTTACGGCCTGAAAGTCATTCCCTGACCATGGTCGCACCGCATTGCGGACATTTATTCTTTGTGCAGGGTACCCCCTGCTGATGAGGAGCAGTGGCGCCGCACACCGGACACCGGCACTGACCTCCAGCCCCGGCCCCCTGGCCCCGGCCCGATCCCTGTCCACTTCCTCTTCCCTGGCCCCGGCCTCCTCGCCCGGAGCCGCCTCCTCGTCCCTGTCCTCCTGGCATAATTAAATCCTCCTTTTTAAAAAATCTATTACTTCATTGACAGCGCACCCACCGGGCACACGTCCACGCAAACCCCGCAACCGGCGCACCGGTCAGCATCAACCGAGGCGCAGTCTCCCATTATTATCGCGGCCCTGGGGCATGTATCAGCGCATATACCGCAGCCCGTACATATCGCGGTATCAACATACGCCTTCATCCCTTTTGTTCGTTTCGTCTGATTGCCGGAACGGTCCTGCCGCTGTCTGAACGAATTCTGATCGGGAAACGCATCTTCGCGATTAAAGGCCGGACGCGCCTTTTCGTTCACTGAAACATCCTGCATAATGCCGCCGGAATGTCCCCTGCCCCGGACAGGGCCCGCGCCCCGGCATCGCCCGTGCAAACCGCCGCCCCGATTAGCGCGCCCCCGGCCCGTTCTGTTTCCACCGGACATCCCTCTGCCACGCATTGCGTCATCCCTCTTAATCGCCGTTCTTTTTCTTCGCACTGATTTCTTCCAGTTCGCGAATGCGATCGTTGAGCACATCGATCTGTTTCTGAAAATAATCCGACTGGGCCCTGAGCGCTTCAACCTCTCGTTCGGGTGAATAATCTGCAGGTCCCGGATATGGCGCTGCTGGCGGATACGGTGCATATCCCCTTCCCCATCGCGGAAGGCCGGTCGCGTAATACATGTGGCGCCAGCCTCTTCCACCGCCGCGGAAACCGCCTCCTCTGGCAAAGCCTGTATTGGCATAACCCGGAGCGCCATTCCCGGTGCAAAAACCGGCCCCCCTTCCGGTCATGGGACCAAGTCCCTGCGGCCCTGTTCTGTCTCCTCGTGGCATAGTTAACCTCCCTTGTAGTTAATAGTGATTATTGTTTTCAAAATCCGCATACAAATCTGTCATCTGCAGTTTTCACACAACCCGTAAAAACTGATAACATGATCAGTGATGTCAAAATTGTACTTTTCAGAAAGCCTGTTTTGCGTTTTGGTGATGAACTCGACCTCATCATCAAGAAATTCCGTGTAATCAATGACGGCCTTGCATTTCAGGCAGATCAAATGATGATGATGCTTCTTGCCGCCCGGATTGTTGATCAGTTCATATCGGGCCTTTCCATCGCCGAAATCAAACTTCTGCACAATTCCCATTTGGGTCAGCATGTCCAGGGTACGGTAGACGGTCGTGAGCCCGATCGAGGGATTGATCTCATGGGCTTTGACATAGACATCCGCTGCGCTCATATGGTCATCGGTTTCATGGAGAATATCCATAACAATTTCCCGTGGGCCGGTAATCCGCGCGCCTGAATTATAAAACCGTTCCTGCCACCAGGCCCCTCGTCCCCTCATAGTAGCGCTCCTTTCTAAATGAAAATGATTTTCATTATCAATATGCTAAAATATGGCTTGAATGTCAATGTTTTTTTAAAAAAAAGCTTATTTACGGGGATTACTCTCCTGTTTCAGGGGGTCAGAGCAAAAAAAGAATTTTCGTAACTGAGAATATTCTGAATTATTAAAATACTCTTGACATATTTATGCTTATAATAATTATTTTCACAGTATAATGATTCCAGTATCACTGCATGATTCAGACGTGCTCACTAAAGCATCTGATGCTGTAGTATATAAGGATATACATATAAAACTGCTAAACATCAAAGCAGTCAGAAAAAATTAAGAGGAGTTCACTATGCAACAGAAAAAACGAATAATTGTCATTGGCGGGTCAGCTGCCGGCCCCAAAGCTGCGGCAAAGGCGCGCAGGCTGGACGAAAACGCTGAAATCGTCATTATCCAGAAAGCGCCTGACCTGTCAATGGCCTCATGCGGCTACCCTTACTACGTGGGCGGTTTTTTTGATGACCGGAACATGCTGTTATGCACCCCTACCGGTGTGGTCAGGGACCCGAAATTCTATCTCAATGCCAAAGGCATTGTGGCCAAAACCCAGACCGAGGCCACGAAAATTGACCGCAAAGCAAAAACCGTGACGGTCAAAGACCTGCGAACCGGAAAAGAGGAGGTCATGGCCTATGACAGGCTGGTTATCACCACCGGCGCGGTGCCTAAAAAGCCGCCAATTCCCGGCGCTGACCTCAAGGGCATTACCACCCTGCAGTCCATGCAGGATGCGGACTATCTCAGAAAAGTAAGGGACGACAAACTGATCAAAAAAGCGGTGATTATCGGCGGAGGCCTCATCGGCATCGAAACCTGCGAGGCACTGGAACTTGCCGGTATTGAGATCACGGTAATCGAAATGCTTCCCCAGCTTCTCACGTTTCTCGACTGGGAGCTGGCCAAACTCGTTGAAAACCATGTCCGCAGCAAAAAAGCCAATGTCATCACCGAGAACGGGATTGCCGAGTTTCTCGGCGAAAACGGCACGCTCACCGGCGTAAAACTCCAGAACGGCATTGAACTGCCCTGCGAACTCGCCGTGGTCGCCATCGGCGTGAGCCCGAACGCGAAGCTCGCCAAAGAGGCAGGCCTTGAAACCGGCGCTACCGGCGGCCTGATCGTTAACGAGTACATGCAGACATCCGACCCGGACATTTACGCAGCAGGAGACTGTGTTGAATCAGTGAACCTCATTACCGGGAAAAAAGTCCACGCGCCTTTCGGCGACCTGGCGAACCTTCAGGGCCGGGTTGCCGGCGAAAACGCCGCGATCGGCAACGCGGCTACCTTCCCGGGAACCATCCAGACCGGCGCGTGCAAGGTCTTTGACATCAACGCGGGAGCAACCGGACTCTCCGAAAAAACCGCTAAAGCGGCAGGGTTCACTGACATCGAGACGGTAATAAACGCCAGCCCTGACAAGCCCGGGTTCATGGAAGGGCTTCTTCTGGTGACAAAAATCGTCGTTGATAAAAAATCCGGCAAGATACTGGGAGCCCAGTGCGTTGGGCCCGGCGACGTGAGTAAACAGCTCGCGACCTGGGCCATGGCGATCAAGGGAGGGCTCACTGTCGAAGAGATGGTGAACGCGGACCTTCCCTACGCGCCGCCCTTTTCCCTGGCCATTGACCACTCGATCGCGACAGCGCATATCGTGCAAAACAAGCTCAAGGGCCGCATGAAGGGGATTTCCTGCTCAGAGGTTAAGGCCAAAATCGATAATGGAGAAAAGCCCTTTATCCTGGATACGCGCGGGCCGGATGAGTACGAACAGATGCGCCTTGGCATCGGCGAAAGGCTCATCCCTCTGGGGGCCCTCAGAAACAGGCTCGGCGAACTTCCGGAAGATAAAAACGCAGAGATCATCTGCTATTGCAAGATATCACTGCGCGGATATGAGGCTGCCCGCGTTCTTGAAGGCAGGGGATGGACCAATGTTAAAGTAATGGAAGGCGGCATTATGGCCTGGCCGTTCCCGAGGGAAAAATAAGGGCCGATGCGGCATTCACCGCAGAGGAGCGCGCGCCATGCCAGATAATAAATTTAACTTTGACAGCATGGCGGCGCGCTATGATCTGTGGTATCAGACCCCGCTGGGCAGGGCCTATGACCTCTTTGAAAAAAAAGCGGCGGCGGGGCTTCTGCCTCAGGCAGGGCCGGGGGCGACCCTCCTCGAAGCAGGATCAGGAACGGGCCACTGGAGTTCCTGGTTCAGCGGAAAGGGCTACCGGGTGACCGGCATTGACATATCGAAAGAAATGACGCGCCTTGCCCAATCAAAAAATATGACGGGATGCCGCTTTATCACCGGCGACTTCCTGCGGCAACAATTTTCTGAGCGATATGACGTGGTTGCCGCCATCACGTCTGTTGAATTTATGGCGGACCCGGAAAAGGCCCTCGCGATAATGCGAACTCTTGTCAAACCGGGCGGTTGCCTTTTTCTCGGACTGCTGAACCGCTGGTCCGTTCTGGGCCTTTACCGAAAGCTTAAAACGGGAAACAAGCCGACATACAGAAGTGCTCATTTTTTTTCCATGGGAGAAATCAGAAAAATCCTTGGAAAGCACGGGAATCCTGAAATAACATCGGCCGCTTTTCTTCTCCCCTTTGAAAAATCAATCCGGTTCGGCAGAGTGCTTGAAAAAATCGGAACATTACTCTTCCCGTGGGCCGGAAACTTTATCATCTGCAGGATGTTTGTATAAGCAGTATCATCCCCGGGTTTAAGCGCGATGAATAGTGCACGGGAAATCCAATTGTTCTTGATAAAAAAATGACCGAAGCCTAATATTGAAAAAGCATGGCAACGCCAGTATCACCTCATTCTTGTATTCGGAGTAACCAGCATGATTTCTTTTCACGGCTATGATGACGTCATAAAACGGGTCTATGACAACAGGCAGGAACATGTTTTCGCTTTCTGGGAAAAACTCACTGATGGCCAGAGAAAATCCCTTCTCATGGACCTTGAGGATGTTGACTTTCCCCTGCTCAAACATCTTTACGCACAAACAGAATCTTCGGCTGAAAAAAAATATTCACCCGCTCCCTACATCGCCCTGCCGCGAACCCCTGAAGAAAAACAAGACTTCGCGAAGGCCGCGGAACGCGGCATCCAGGCAATTAAGCAGGGCAAAGTCGCGGCCTTTATTGTCGCCGGCGGACAGGGCTCGCGCCTCGGGTACGAGGGCCCCAAGGGGAAATTCCCCACAGCGCCGGTTTCGGGAAAAACCCTTTTCGAGCTCCACGGTGAAAAAATCCTGGCGAATTCTATAAAATACGGCGTTGACATCCCCTGGTTTGTGATGACCTCGCACGCGAACCACAAAGAGACAGCGGCCTATTTCAAAGAAAAAAACCATTTCGGCCTCAATCCCGAAAGCGTCCATATTTTCCCTCAGAACATGATCCCGTCACTGGACACCGGAGGCAGGATCATCCTTGAATCGCAATGCAGTATCTTCAAAAATCCCGACGGCCACGGCGGCAGCCTCACCGCGCTGAAATCCTCGGGGTCCCTTGACATCATGAAGCAGAAAGGCATTGCGCTGATTTCGTATTTTCAGGTGGACAATCCGCTCGTAAACATCATTGACCCGGTCTTCATCGGGTTCCACTGCGAAAAAGGCGCGGACATCTCAAGCAAGGCCCTGCCCAAGGCCGGGGCCGAAGAGAAGGTCGGGGTCTTTGTCCGGTACGGAAACAATACCCTGGGCATCGTCGAATATTCCGACATGCCGCCTGAGAAAATACACGAAACCGACGAAAAGGGGATGTTGCGCTATTCGTCCGGCAACCCGGCAATACACCTGTTCAGCAGGGAATTCATCGAGCGCATAACATCATCCGAGTTGTCGCTCCCGTTTCACACCGCGAGAAAAAAAATCGCGTCCTACACCGCAGAAGGCACGGCTGAAATCGAGGGATACAAATTCGAAAAGTTCGTGTTCGACGCCCTTTCGCTGACCGAAAAAAACGTCATCCTCGAAGTGGTGCGCGAAGAGGAATTCGCGCCGGTGAAAAACGCCTCGGGCCCGGATTCTCTGCAGACCTGCGTCGCGCTGATGGACGGGCTGTTCCGCTCCTGGCTCACGCAGCGGGGCATCGAGGTTCCCCCTTCGGTAAAAACAATAGAAATATCTTCGCTGTTCGCCCTGGGGCCGGAAGACATCCCCCCTGACCTGGCCCTTCCCGACAAAAAAGCCGTATACCTCGAGAGGCCGGTGAAATGACCCGACTGATAAAAACCGCGGTAATGCTGCTGGTCGTGACACTGGCCCTGCTCGCACTCAGGGCGGACGACGCGCGCGCGCCGAAGCGAGTGCTGGTGCTCGGCTTTACCGCGCCGATCTTTGACGACATCCAGGAGCGTTACTTCAGGGAGACCCTTATAAGAAAGCTCTTTGAACAGGGGATGGATGTCGTGCCCGTAATGGAGATCGAATCACTGTTCCAGGGAGAGGCGCCGCCCCGCATAAAAAACGCGGCGCCGGGCGAGACCGAAAATCGCTGCAAGGAGATGAAAGCCGGGTTCGCGCTGAGCGGAAAAATCGAGGTCAAGGACCCGGGTGCTGTTCAAAAAGGCGAGTATGAGTATGCCTGCGAGGTTGCGGTCTTCTGCCTTGCCGACAGGACCGTGAAGAAATTAAGCGTCACCGGTAATACAAAAACAGACCTGCACGGATTCATCACCCGTCTGTGTTCAGAAATAGCGATAACATTCAGTGCACAGTTCGGGACGATTACTGGTTCATCAGGTATTTATTGACCAGGAACTCTTCCTGCATCGGGTCCAGGTCATACTTATTGCAGGCCTCCTGGATCAGTTTCGCCTTGTTGATCTGGGGGTCAGCCTGCAGTTCTCCGCTGATAAACCTGATAACGTCTTCCATGGGTTTATTCATAATTATGTTTCCCTCTTAAGTATAATTATATAATATCACGTGTAATAATTCAATGTAAAATTTCACTCTGCTACAGCGCCCTCATGTGCTCCGGCTTGAGGATGCTTTCGTCCCTCTTGTCCAGAATTCCCTTCAGCAGCTTGAGTACCGCGTCGCGGTCACGGGGAAGGACCGCCCGTATGGGAAGATAGTTGGATGCGTGGTTGGACGTAAAATAGCACTGGCTCCTCACTTCCATGTTTTCGAGGATCAGCTTGAGCTCATTGAGCAGGCCGAACTTGTCAGGGAGCCTGAAGGCACCTGACTGGTAGTCTTTATACAGCCTGGTATTGGGCAGCAGCATCACGGTCAGGGCCGACGCGTAATCAGGCGACATCTCGCCAAGGAGCTTGCCGGTGTCAATTGCGTGCTCCGTGCTCAGCTCGGTGCCGCCGATTCCCAGCAGCACGGTCTGCGAAAGCTGTATGCCCGCGTCCTTGATCTTCGCCGCGGTCTCTTTCATGCGGTGCGGGAAGGCGCCCTTCTGTATCCTTCTGAGCACTTCCTTATTGCCGCTTTCGATTCCCTGGTACACGATCCCCACTCCCGCGTCCCTGAGTTCAACAAGCTCGGCAGGGGTCTTTTTTATGATTGACTTGGTGTTGGCGTAAACACCGATCCTCTCGATATGGGGATGTTTCTTCTTGAGATAGCCGATGATTTCCATGAGCGCGGCATTGGGAAGGATGAGCACGTCCCCGTCCGCCAGGAACGCCCTGGTATAGCTGAACGGATGGCGTGACGATTCATCAATGTCACGCTTGATGGTGTTCATGTCCTTTAAACGGAACTTCTGCCCTTTATAGGTTCCGCAGAAAGTGCACATATTGTGGGAACATCCCACGGTAACCTGAAGGATCAGGCTGTACGCTTCACTGGGGGGACGGATAACATGACCTACATAATCCATATAAAACCTCTGCTCGGATAATAGACATCTGTTACAAACAATATACTGCTGTTTTTAATCAAGGATTTTTTTTCACTCAGATATTAATAATGACCTTGCTCTCCTCTTCGGACCCCCAGATTATTTTGTGAAGCTGCAGGTTCAGGCGCACCTTCAGGCCTTCAGCGAGGATAAGGCCTGCAAGTTCCGCGGGGTCAATCTTCCCGTACGCCGGTGATAGGTTGATAACCGCATCAGTGCCGGCCAGGTGCTTCCTTATAAAATCACGGGCAAAGACAAAATCATCCCGGTCGGAAACAACGAACTTGAGCTCATCGCCCGGCTGCAAAAGCCGCAGGTTGCTCATTAAAAAGCATCCGGCATGGCCGCTTGACGGGGTCTTGACGTCCACGATCTTTCTCACTCCCCGCGGCACCCGTTCAAGGCCGATGCTCCCGTTGGTTTCTATCTGTACGCTGTTGCGGAGGCTTACCAGGCGCGAGAGCAGTTCCGGTGTTCCCTCCTGGCACAGGGGCTCCCCGCCGGTGACCGTTATATGGTGAAACGGCCCGGAGCGGCGTACCGCTTCCAGGATCAGTTCAATCGGCATATCGCGGCCTTCTTCACGGGCATACCGGGTGTCGCAATAGGCGCAGTCAAGATTGCATCCCGTGAGCCTGATGAAAAAACTCAGGAAACCCGCGGTGGTGGTTTCACCCTGGACCGAATAAAACAGCTCGTTTACCTTCAGTTTCATCCCGTATCACGCCTCGAAAACCATAAAGACTCAGTTAAACTATAACAGACCTCTGGCACCATATGTCAATTATTTATCTCATAACGCAGGCCGGCGGAAACTGCATCGCAAATTAATTGAATAATATTTAAATACTGTTAAATTTTTTGCTTCATGCATTGTCCCATCATACCTTATAATTGTAATGATAAAACTTTATAATGAGAGGAGGTCTTATGAAAGCAGGATTACTCTTAACCGGCAACGGAGCCCTCATCTATCTCACGTCACACGAAAAGTTTATCGACAACGGCCTGATTGCGAAATTCAAAGCCAAGGGGATCAACAAATTCATCGCTTACGAGCTTCCTGTTGAAGAGGCGAAGAAAAGATACGCGGAACACTTCGAGATCGTCATCAGGGACCTCAAGGAAACGGACGACCTGAGGATACTTGACTACGACGGGGGCCGTGCTTTTAAAATGTTCTCATTCAAAGAAATGGGACAGCCCGTTACGCAGGAATAAAACTTCCGCATCACCATGAAAGCTGGGGGACGGAGCTCCTGAGGGCCGGCCCTGTCCCCGGTGGTTTTCACATATTAAAGAGTACCGTACAGTTCAATGAACCTGTTTACCAGCCCGTCAAAATGACCAAGGGCCTGGCGTACCGGTTCGGGCGTACTCATGTCTACACCCGCGGCCTTGAGCTCATCTATGGGGAACATGCTGCCGCCCAGTGAGAGAAAATCGAGATAGGCCCTGCGCGCCGGCCCGCCTTCTTGCATTACCTTCCGCGCGAGAGCGATCGCCGCGGAAATTCCCGTCGCGTATTTGTACACGTAAAACGCCGAATAAAAATGCGGTATGCGCAGGGCCTCAAGAGAAAGCTCATCGTCGATCACCATGGTGTCGCCGAAATAGGCCTCCAGCAGGCCGCGGTACTCTTTCTGGATCACGTCAAGGGTGAGCGGCGCGTTTCTTTCAACGATCTCGTGGGAGATTTTCTCAAACTCGGCGAACATGGTCTGGCGGTACAGGGTCGCCCTGATATTGTCGATTTCCCTGTTGATCACAAAGGCCTGCATCAGCGGCTCGTCTTTATAGCGCTCGAGAAGATATTCACTCAGCAGGGTCTCGTTAAAAGTTGAGGCGACCTCTGCGACGAAGATGGTATATTCATGGTTTATATAGGGCTGGCGCTCTTTCGAATAATAGGAATGCATCGAATGGCCCGCCTCGTGAATGAGCGTGTACAGGCTGTTGATATTGTCATCTCGATAGTTCATTAAAATATAAGGCGGAGAATCGTAACAGCCGGATGAATAGGCGCCGCTGCGCTTCCCCCTGTTTTCATACCGGTCTACCCATCCGCCGGAGAGCCCTTTCCTGAGAATCGAGCAGTACTCCTCGCCCAGAGGGGCCAGCGCGCCGCAGCAGGTCTCGACCGCTTCCTCGTAGGTCATGTGAAAATCGATACCCCTTACGATAGGGACATACGTGTCGTAAAAATGAAGCTCATCAAGGCCGAGCGCCTTTTTTCTGAACCTGAAATATTTAAACAGCGGTTCACGATTTTCACGCACCGCGGCGATGAGGTTGTCATAAACCTCTTCGGCGACATTATCTGAAAACAGTGAGGACGCCCGGCATGACGGGAAGCGGCGCACCCTGGAATAGAAACAGTCCTTTTTATTGGAGTAGGCCAGGGTCGTGGCTATGGTATTCTGGTGGCCCCGGTAGCTCTGGTAATACTGGCGGAAGGCCCGCTCCCTGATTTTCCTGTCAGGATTAATGAGAAAGGAGCTGAAATTCCCGTGGCTGAGCTCAACGCTCCTTCCCTTCTCATCGGTTATGGAGCCGAAAGTCAGGTCGGCATTGTCAAGCTGGCTGAAAGCCTGGGACGCGGCCTGGGCCACCTCGCCTGACATGGCAAGTATCTCTTCGATCTCCCTGGTCAGCGTGTGGGGCTTGAACCTGAGTATCTTTTCGAGGGCGAAGCGGTATTCCTTCATTGATTCATCATTGACATAGGAGCTCACCACGTCATCCGGAATTGACTGTATCTCGGGTGTCATATAGCTTCCAAGCTCGGCCATGCGGGTGTAGAGGTTCATGGCGCGCTGATACATGCCGAGGCAGTGCTGGTTTGCCTTGTCTTCGTCGCTCCTGAGATGGGCGTACGTGTAAAGCCGTTCAAGGTCCCGCGACAGCGCGAGGTCGAAGTCAAGCGCATCCTTGAAAATCTGCAGAGACTCATGCAGCTTCCCGCGGTAGGCATCATACCCCGGCAGGCGCGACTCAACATCGCCGAACAGGGACTCCCATCTGGAATCATCGGGGAAAAGGGGCGAGAGGTCCCACTGATGTGCCGGATTGATGGCGTTTCTTTCAGGTATTTTTTCCAAAGGTTTCTCCTTAATATATCTTGGCGAACCGTTCACCGTAACGGTCAAGGTGGACAAAATCTTTAAGCTCCTTGCGGCCGGGCCCTTCGCCTGAAGGCCTCAGGGGACGCCCGAGAGGAATAGAAGCGACAACCTCGAATTCATCCGGCAGCCCCAAAATTTTTTTGCACGAGTCGTGGTCCATGAGGCCCACCACGACCGAGCCCAGGCCCAGCTCATGCGCCTTGAGGCAGAGGTTCTGCACCGCGAGGCCGACATCGAACATGAACCATTCATTGAATTTCGTGACGTTCTTTCCGCTGTAGCAGCCGGAAACGCCGCGTTTCGCGCACGCCGCGATCAGCACTGACGCGGTAAGCGACCCCTTTATGGCCGGGTTCTTTTCAGAATAGGTGCCGGTCACTTTCTCTATGATGTCCGTATCCCTCACCACAATGAATTCCCAGACCTGGGTATTGGCCCAGGACGGGGCCAGGCGCGCTGCATCGAGGACCTGCCTGATTTCATCGTCAGTCACGTAATATTCGGAATATTTGCGTACCGAACGGCGTCCGGCTATTGCCTGCTGAAGTTCCATGTTCATCCTCCATTCCTGTTAGTGGTTGGTTATTTCGATGTTATACCAGAAAAATCCCGCTGTATACAAAAAACAGGATACCATGCTGAAATACAAAACACAAGGGCTTTTCGAACAAGTCATTACCGGTTCACTGCCATTATTGAGGTCAGCGCCAGCATAGTCAGCCTGGTGAGCACAGCAGCAATGAGCACTGAAGGGAAAATCACCTCCGGGTCATAGATTTCCACTTCCGGCTTCTTTTCCCTGATAAAACGCACCAGGAGCACTGAAAAAACGGCCCAGAAAATAACAAAAACCACAATCCGAGTTAAATGCATGGCTATGTGCTGCATATTATTGTACGCACCCTATATTGAGATCGTAAAACATCTTATCAAACTCCTTTTGGATATCACTGCCTTCCCAGGTATCAACATGAACGCCGTTCTTTGTGTCAAATGAGCTGCCGTTATAGTACACCACGGCCCAGTACCCGGTCCCCGGACACCTCACGTACCGCGACAGGGACACCCCCTTCAGTACCACACGGTGCCAGGGGTCGACCAGTTTATACACGTCACGGTCCGGGAGGCCCACAAAGGCACGTATCGATGAAAGCAGATTCATAGAGGTTTTTTTGGTGTCAGTAAGGCCGGAAACCGTAACGAATGATGCCGTAATTTTCAGCCAGGGATTTTTCTCCCTGTCAAAGACAACCTCATGGTATTCACTGGCCTCAATCTTCTTAAAGGGAAAAGTCCTGGCGAAATGATGAAAGTCATACCCTTCTTCTTTCTGGTGCGTGGTATTGACCACAACCATCTGGTCTATGCGGACCAGTTCCAGCAAAGAGGAGCTGTTCAGGTTGTACAGGTCATCGACATCCCCACAGGGGTCATTGAGCAAAAAGCGCCGCGCCCTGCCGCTGTCATCGTCCCTGATGACATACACACCGAACCACGAGTCCTTGAACTTGCTTGTCGGGTCCAGAAAATTTGACACCGAAGAGAGGGAACTCCCCTCATCCTTGTCAAAGCTCCCCACAGTATAGGTATTGATCACATCAAGGTCGATTTTCCCGGAACTGAACTTTCTCATGCTGTGAGAAAATGGAAGAATATACGGGCTCTGGCGCATGCCGGGTGTGATGTAACCGTATTCAAACTCAATGCCTTCCCCGGCGAGATCAAGGCCGGCGAAAGAACGCACCATGAATGATGTTACGTCGGTGAGACGAACCAGACTGACAGCGGCAACCACGGTTGTTGCCAGAATACCTAAAATCAATTTATTTTTCATGGAAGGGTCACTCCGCGAATTCTCCATTTAAACGCCTCTTTCAGCCAGCGGTCAACTTTTTTTATGTTGACCGCTGCTTTTCCTTTTAGTATATCCTGCTCTCATACTATGAATATACAGAGGCTTCTGATGCTGGAAGAACTGAAAGCCCTGGGCAGGCTCATAAAAGAAAATTACCGGGAATGCGCCGTACTCTCGCTGGGGGCGCTTTTCCTTATCATCTATAAAAAACATCCCCTTGACGAACGCTGGATGAGCCACGTGGTTTATTTTTTTGCGTTGCCGGTTGTGTCCATTCTGGCGCTCAGAAAAAATCCGCTCGATTTCGGCCTGAGGCCGGGAAACTGGCGGCTCTGGCTCAAGTATGTTGCCGTTGCCGTTGCGATCATCATCCCTGTGCTGCTCATCGCCTCGCACGACCCGTCAATGAAAAAGTATTACGCCGAGAGCACCGAAAGTCTCGGCCACTACCTGGTCACCATGGCGCTGCTCCTGTTCGCCTGGGAGTTCTTTTTCAGGGGGTTCCTGCTCTTCGGGCTTAAAGACAAGTTCGGCGAGGCGGCCATTTTCATCCAGATGGTTCCCTTTGCCGTAATGCACCTGGGAAAACCGGAAATAGAGGCGCTGAGCACGGTGGTCACCGGAACCCTCTTCGGTTTCATCGCGTACCGCAGCGGCTCGTTCTGGCCCGCCTTTATCATCCACCTTGTCCTGAACGTCGGGAACCGCGTCATTATGGACTTTATGCAATAACCGGAGGTGACCGAAACATGACACTGATACTGAAAAAAGAAGACCTCGCGCGCCCGTGGGTCATTATCATCATCACCGCGCTGTGCGCCCAGTTCCTGGGCCGTTATTTCGCCACCAAATATTTCGTCATCGGAAATTATTTCTATGCCATGTGGGTCATTCTCAGAATCGCGATTCCGGTCGCGGTGATCGCCCTGCTTAAAATCCCGGTTAACGAACTCGGCCTTGGCATCCCCAGGGTCGACAAAACCATGCGCGCGGTGCTCATCGGCGCTTCTCTTCTCCTGATCGCGGCATTCGCGGGGATCTATTTTTACCAGGGATATTATTCTTCCTACTCCGGGTCATTCACCTCGGGCGCCGGTGACAGGGCGCAGCGTTTCATGAACTTCATGATATTCACGTCCTCGACCCTCACCGGATGGGAATTCATCCACCGCTGCTTTCTTCTCATGGGGCTCACGTGCGTGCTCACTGCCAGGGAAAAAATCGACCCGGGTACCGCGGGCGCGATTGCCGCGACGGTTGTGTGGGTTTTTGAAGTTGTGTTTCATTTTGTCAAGCCGCCGCTTGAAGCGGGCGGGCTGCTCATCGGATCGCCCCTGTTAAGCTACCTTGCCCTGCGCACGGGAAGCATCTGGCCGGCTTTCCTGATGCACCTTGTGGTGGAAGTCCTCTTCATCGCGTCGCTGATATTCAGGTAAACACGAATACATTGATTATGCACAGGATACAACAATGAAACTGATTCTTTCAATAGCCGCAGGAGGAAGCCTGGGAGCAGTGGGGCGTTTTATGGTCGCCCGCGCGCTGAACCGCTTTACCGGAACGCTTTTTCCCTGGGGCACGCTGACCGTGAACATTGTCGGTTCACTGCTCATCGGCTTCTTCTTCGAATTATTCGACCGCTCAACGCTCTCGCCGGAAAACAGGGCCCTGATCACGATCGGTTTTCTCGGCGCGTTTACGACTTTCTCGACCTATTCCCTTGAAAGCGTGAACCTGATAAAAAACGGCGAGTTCAGGCTCGCGGCGGCGAATGTCGCGGCAAACAATATCGTTGGAATACTGGCAGTCATTGCCGGGATCATGGCGTCACGAATTCTGTTCAAATTCATCAAGTAGGAGACACCAATGAAACTCCCTGAAGAAGCAGTCATGCTGAGAATTTTCATCGGAGAACGGGACCGTCACGAAGGCCGCCCGCTGTATGAAGCGCTGGTAACCAAAGCGAGGGAACTGAACCTGGCGGGCGCGACGGTCCTCAGGGGCATCCTTGGCTATGGCGCGACGACCAGGATACACTCTTCGAAAATACTGGCACTGTCAGAGGACCTGCCCCTGGTAGTGGAGATCGTGGACACCGAGGAAAAAATTCAGGAGATCATGCCCTTCATTGACGAGACCATTACCGAGGGGCTGGTGACCCTGGAAAAAATGCGCATTATCAAATACCGCCACGCCTGAGCCTTCAATCAGACAGGCCCAGGCCCAGAAAAACAAATACCAGAAACGAAAAAAGGGCTGACGCGTAAAAAACCGCGCTGTTTCCGAAGACAAGGGCGGCGCCGGTGAGCATGGGCCCCACGGTCTGCCCGACCCTGAGCACGGTTGAGTTGATTGACATGAACGCCCCGCGGTACTCCATGGGGATCCTCTCAGCGAGCAGGGCCTGGGTGCTGGGAATGTTGATGCCGTTGGCGAAACCATAAAGAAAAAACGGCAGAGCGAGAAAGACGAAATTGCTGACCAGCATCGCGGAAACGATCGCAAACGAATACATCAGAAACCCGGCCAGGATGAGCAGCCTGCTGCTGAACGTTTCTGAAAGCCTTCCCAGGTTGAACGACCCGATCATGGTCCCCACTGAAATGCTTGAAATGAGAAGGCCGATCGCCAAAGGCCCGGCGTTAAACTGCTCCTTGAAATAAAAGGGGAAAAAAGAAAAAATGACACCATACAGCAGGATAAAGGTCGCCAGGGTCCCGGCAAAGAGAATATAGATGCGCGGCTCCTTCACCCCTTTCATCGTATTTTTCAGATAATCGAATATATGCTCATCCATTTTCGGCTCGGGATTCTTCAGCACGCATAGAACCGCGATGCCCACCGGAACAGCGAAAAGCGAAAGCAGAAAGGGAAAATTCCAGCCCAGCAGGGCGATCGCCCCGCCGAGGGACGGATAGGTCGCGGCCCCGATACTGAGCACGGTGGAATTGTAGCCCAGCGCCCTGATCCTTTTTTCGCCTGAATAGATGTCGCCGATGATCGTCAGGTTGAGCGAGCCCAGGGCAGCGGCGCCCACTCCCTGAAAAAACCGAAGGGCAAGCAGCAGTGAAAAATTCGCGGTCAGCGCGCAGGACGCCCCGCTGAGCGCAAATAAAAACAGCGACGGCACGAGCAGCTTCTTGCGCCCTACCCGGTCAGAAAGAACGCCGATAAAAGGCGAGAGGAATATCCCGGGAAAGGTAAAAACCGTGATCAGCAGGGCCGTTTCTTTTTTACTTATGCCCAGGGCCTGTGATATCTTCGGAAAAGCCGGTGCAATTGACGATACTCCCATGACTACAATCAGGGTCACGCAGAACAGAACTGCCAGGTTCCGGTCCCGGATGAGATGGCGATCTTTATTCATATCTCGGGCATGCTTCTTTAGCTTTATTGAAACAGGAGCATTCATTCTTAATTATTTGATATGGGCAAGACTTTTTTCACGGTCAATCACTTTCATTGCAATGTCTTTACCCGTTTGCTCTGACCCGAAAAAAACTCCCCCGCATGTATCTGATTTGTAAATTGTTTATATCTCTCTCATGATAATGAAAATTACGGAATATTTTTGTGTCCATAAAGATATGATAAAAATTTGACCGGAGATGGATTTACCTGTACTATACTATTTACATAGTTCTAAAATATTCGCCGGGAGGAACTTTATGAAACACCTACCGCGAGATCATCAAAGGGCATATATAACGTTTTATCTCCGAATTTTTGAAGCCGAGCGTTTTCTCGGCTTTGTTGTAGACATATCAAAAGAAGGCATCAAGGTGCTCTCGGAAATGCCGCTCGATAAGGAAAAAGATTATTCCCTTAAAATGAAAATTCCCACATCTCTTGAATGGAAGGGAAGAAAAGACGAGGACCGGTACATCGATTTTTCTGCCAGATGTATCTGGAGCAAGCATGATCAGGTTGACAAGGAATTCTATATCAGTGGCTTTAATTTCACCCGGTTCGACGAAGAAGGCAATAAGATCATACATGCCATGATCGAGCAGTACCGAATTCCATAATGAAGGAGGCCCGGCATGAAAAAACCGATGAAGATACTTGCGGCTCTTGAGTTTACCGAAGACCCCCGGGAATTGCTGCAGAGGGCGCTTTCGGTGGCAAAGAAATACGAAGCGAAAATATACACCCTCCACGTGATCGAGGAAATGCCGCGCCAGTCCTTATATTACGACGCGTACAAGGTATGGGAAGATTTCAGGGATAAGGCCGTCAAGGAAACGATTGAGAAAATGAACACCTACATCAAGGAACTTGCCGGCGATTTCATTGACATCGAACCGATCATTGAAGTGGGTTTATCGTGTGATAAAATCCTGAAAATGGCGGATACGCTCGATGTTGACCTGATAATCATGGGGCACCATGTTCGAAAAGGGGTGTTCAGGCACCTGGTGAGCTCAAACAATGTCGAGAAGGTGGTGCGGCTTTCAACGCGGCCGGTTCTGACCTTCAGCATTGATGTTGCGTGAACGTGTAAAATTTTTATTCAACCTGCTCATCATCTACCAATAACGAGCAGAGCAGTTACACGATATTTGTCTCGGTATTGTTGGATGCCATTGGATGTCGTTCTATTATTAAAATGAATATTTGCCCACGCCGGGATATGCCGAGGTGGGCGCCTTTGGCGCACGGACGACATCTTTGATGCGCATCAACTGCGCCTTGGTATTGCGCTCGAGTTCGTCGAGTTTCATGGAAATGAACGAGATCGTTTCTTCGATATTGGGGATGAGGATGTACTCAAGGGCATTCACGCGCCGCCGTGTTCTTTGTATCTCTGCCGCGATCAGGTACATGCTCTTTTCCTTGTGCGACAGGACGACCAGGTTTTCAAGCCCCCTTCGATAGAGGTCCATGGAGCGGTCCAGGGCTGCCGAAGTGTAGGTGAAACCTCCCCGGGGGGATCCCGTGCCGGACATTTGAAGCGTAAACTCGGGGACGTGTATGTTCAGCACCTGAGTGATGGCGACCCCTGCCGAAAGCCGTTCACCGACCGGTTCGAGCGCCTGTGAAAGCGCCTCGGGGAAAAAGGGGTCGTTTGCCATGGCAAGATAGTCCCGCGCCTCAGAGAGGATACCGTTAACCTCTCCCCTGAGGCCCGCGACCTCGCGGACGAGGGCCAGCAGACGGCGCACCAGTTCGTCGAGCTTGTCTTTAAGAAGCTTGTGCCCCCTGCGGGCGATGAGCAGCTTCTTCTTCAGACGTAGAAGCTCCATTCTCGTAGGACTGACATCAAGAAGCATGATCAAAGCTCCGTGCCCGATTCGTTTCCAAAGTAGGCATCCAGCAGCCGCGATCCGATCCTCCGGAGCTCGCTGCGGGGAAAAACCCTGAGAAGTTTCCACCCGAGGTCAAGGGTCTCCTCGACCGAGCGGTTGGCATCATAGCCCTGGGAGACATAGGTGGCCTCGAACTCTTCCGCAAAGGAGAAATATACCCGATCAAGATCGGTCAGCGCCGATTCTCCCAGGATGACCGCCAGCTCCTGCACCTCCTTGCCCCGTGCATACGCGGCGAAGAGCTGGTTCGAGAGGTCCGCGTGGTCCTCGCGTGTCTTGTCGCGGCCGATACCCTTGTCCTTGAGGCGAGAGAGCGACGGCAGTACATCCACGGGAGGATCCATGTTCTTCCGGTACAGCGACCGTGACAGGATCACCTGCCCCTCGGTAATGTAGCCGGTCAGGTCAGGAATTGGATGCGTCTTGTCATCCTCGGGCATGGTCAGGATGGGGATCATCGTGATGGACCCGGGGCGCTCCTTGATGCGGCACGAACGCTCGTAGATGCTGGAAAGGTCGGTATAGAGATAGCCCGGGTATCCCCGCCGGCCGGGAATTTCCTTGCGGGCCGCGGCGATCTCCCTGAGCGCCTCGCAGTAGTTGGTGATGTCGGTGAGGATCACCAGAACGTGCATGTCTTTCTCGAAGGCCAGGAACTCGGCCGTGGTCAGGGCGACCCGCGGCGTGGCGATCCGCTCGATCGCGGGGTCATCGGCTAGATTTATATACAGGACCGAACGGCTGATGGCGCCCGAACGGTTCAAATCCTCGACAAAGAAGGACGCCTCCTCGAACGTGATCCCCATGGCGCCGAAGACGACGGCAAATTCCTCTGACGTACCCCTGACGGTCGCCTGCCGCGCGATCTGGGCCGCCAGCCGGTTGTGCGGCAGTCCCGAACCGGAGAAGATAGGGAGCTTCTGCCCGCGCACCAGGGGATTGAGGCCGTCAATGGACGAAATGCCGGTCTGGATGAATTCATTGGGATAGTCCCGGGCGAAGGGATTGATGGCCGAACCGTTGATGTCCATCATTTTCTCCGGAATGATGCCAGGACCCTCGTCAATAGGCCGCGCCAGTCCGTTAAATATCCGGCCGGGCATGTCGCCGGAGAGGGGTATCTCGATGCCCCGGCCGCGAAAGCTCACCCTGGTTTCCGGCACATCGATGCCGCTGGTCCCCTCGAAGACCTGTATCAGGGCGGTATCGTTCTCGAGCTCGATCACTTTGCCGCGCCGCGTTTCTCCCCCCGGCATGATGATCTCGACAAGCTCCTCGTACTTAACGCCCTCGACACCCTCCACCAGCACAAGGGGACCGTAGATGCTTCGTATGGTTTTATATTCCCTTCTCATAACTGATTCACCCGATCCTCATTGTGACGCCCGTTCTGACGCCTCAGCGCGGATCCGCTCCTTCAGTTCGTCTGCCCTGATTCCGTCAGCGGGGCGGTACTTGAGCGATGCGATATCATCGTCAACCGCCATTGACTCGACATTTTGAAAAGGAGTCCCCTCGCTCACCATCTTTTCCAGGCATCGGTGCCGGTAAAGGATCACGTCCAGGATGGCGAACTGCTTGTCGATCGGCGTATAGGTGTCCTCCTCGTTAAAGGCATTCTGGTGCAGAAAATCCTGCCTGATGCTGCGGGCTGTTTTCATGACCAACCGGTCCGGGCTCGAGAGCGCGTCGATTCCCACCAGGCGCACGATCTCCTCAAGCTCCGCCTCCTTTTCAAGTATCTTCATGCCCTCCTCCTTGAGCGACGGGAAGGCCCGGTGCACCCGTTCGCTGTGATAACGGTCCATCGCGTCATCGTAGAGTGAATATGACCGAAGCCAGCTGATGGCGGGGAAATGCCGCTGAAAAGCGAGCTTGTCCTCGAGGCTCCAGAACACCTTCACGACTCTCAGCGTTGCCTGCACGACGGGATCCGAGAGGTCTCCCCCGGCGGGAGAGACCGCGCCCACAACGGTGAGCGTCCCCTCCCGGGTGTCGCCACCCAGGCACACGACCCTCCCGGCCCGTTCGTAAAATTCAGCGACCTTCGTGGAAAGATAGGCCGGATATCCCTCCTCGCCCGGCATCTCCTCGAGCCGTCCCGAGATTTCCCGCATGGCCTCGGCCCAGCGCGAGGTGGAATCGGCCATGAGGCCCACGGAGTAGCCCATGTCCCTGAAGTACTCGGCAATGGTGATGCCGGTGTACACTGAGGCCTCGCGGGCGGCAACCGGCATGTTCGAGGTATTGGCGATGAGAACCGTTCGCTTCATGAGCGGCTGCCCTGTGCGGGGGTCCGTGAGTTCGGGAAACTCCATGAGAACGTCGGTCATTTCGTTTCCCCGTTCGCCGCAGCCCACGTAGATGACAATGTCTGCATCCGCCCATTTTGCCAGCTGATGCTGCACGACAGTCTTTCCGGAACCGAAAGGACCGGGAATGCAGGCGGTACCCCCCTTGGCGATAGGGAAAAGCGTATCGATGATCCGCTGTCCCGTCGTGAGCGGCTCCAGCGGCTGAAGCTTTCTGCGGTAGGGACGCGGGATGCGCACCGGCCACTCCTGCAGCATCGACAGGGCCGTTTCCCCGCCGGCGTGGCCGATCCGCACCACTGTATCAGTGATGACACGGCTTCCCGTGAAAACCTCCGCGACCGTTCCCGAGGTTCCCGGCGGGACTAAAATGCGGTGCTCGATGATAGCCGTTTCCCTGACGGTGCCCAGCAGGTCGCCGGGAACGACACGGTCACCGGGATTCACCGTGGGAACGAATTCCCACTTTCGGTCCCGGTCGAGCGACGGTATGTCGAGTCCCCGCGCGATGTAATCTCCGCTCATGAGGCGGATGGTGTCGAGGGGGCGCTGTATGCCGTCAAAGATCGATTCAATAAGACCGGGCCCGAGTTCGACTGACAACGGTTTGTCGGTGCGGTATATCCGTTCGCCCGGCCCGATACCGGCCGTGTCTTCATAAACCTGGATCGAGGCGGTGTCGCCGGCGAGCTCGATGATTTCGCCCACGAGCCGCATCTCGCCAACGCGAACCACGTCGTACATTCTCGATCCGGCAAGTCCCTTTGCAACGACAAGGGGCCCCGAGACCTTGGTGATAAGTCCCGTTTTTTCGCTATCCATCACCCCATGATAGGTATCCCAATGGATTTTTTCACGATCTCGTTGATCGTTCGGTCAAAGAAGGGGGTTTCCCCCCGGCTATTCGGAAGGGCCGTAATCGCCGGCACCGCGTCGGTCGAATAGGCAGCCAGGATGTCCGGTATTTTTTCAAGCAGATCATCCGGAACCAGGATCAGGGGACAGCCCTGTGCGGCGAAGGTTTTAATGGCATTCCGGGCCTCATCGATATCGGTGGTGATAAACACCAGCGCGCCCATCGCCCGAAAGGCTTTTACCCGGTCGGCCGGACCGACAGCCGCGATGCGGTCATTCCCGCTTTTCATACCGTCTTGCTCCCGGCAAACCAGGGGGTTTTCCGTACAATAAGTTCTTTATGTATGCCCAATCGCATGCCGCTAACGATCGTTCCGATCATGGATATATCAGACTGGACGGTTTTTCCGAAAGCGAAAAGCGGCTCCACGCCCGTGATCGCGTATCGGGCACCGGACAGATAATCCCGGTCTGCGCGCGTTATTTCGCGTTCGAATGATAAAACGTCGTCCGTGTAGGAATCTGCTGATGCGGCAAGACGATCGTAGCCGGCCGCCCGGGTCAGTGCGGCGATTCCCCTGAGATCGTCGCTTTGATGTTGCTTAAGTGTTTCCTCAGCTATGCTCCCTCCGGGGATAAATGCTCCTTCTAAATGATCCTCTGTCACTCTCGATGCAATCCTGAGCAGCGTGTTGATATTGATGCAATCCGAGCGCAGCCGGTAGTATCCTTCAATAAAGGAACTTCCGAGCGCCGTCGCGCGTTCGGAACAGTCGATAGCGCACTGATGATCCACTGCGAGGTCAATCGAACGTGCACTCCCGGTGGCGTGGAAAGCGGCCTCGGATTCATTGACTGCCACCCGCATGAGCGCCGGCAGCCCTTCACGGCTTCCCGAATCGATGGCCATGATCAGGTCATCGAGGGGGACGGTTCCCTCCGAAGAGAGCGAATCCGGCATGCCGCCTTCGGCATAACGCGCCTTGATGAGAAGCTTGATGTTGTTGTAGTCGAAATCGAGGCGAAAAAGCGCGCCGAGATCATCGTGCGATGAAAAGGTATCCATCATCGCAAGAATCCACAGGCGCCCCCATCGCGCGACCGGGGGAAAATCTTCCGGATCGCCGTACTTCGCGAAGTAGTCATGAAAGTAGGTTCCCCGCAGAATGGCGAAGATATCGGCCGGGGATGTGGCTGAGAGGATCAGGGCAGCGAGGGAATCCCCGATCTCACGCGCCTCGAGCGCCCTGATGACACCGGTGACGAAGGTGTATCGAGTGTCCGGCCCGGAGCGTATCACCGGGTCCCTCCGTTGCCGTTCCCGAAAAGCAGGGCGGCTATCTCGATGAGGAAGTCATCGAAAACACTTTGTATGACCTTATCCAGCGTGGCGTTGATCTCGGCCCGGCTTTCCGAAAGAAAGACCCCGCCGCCGGTTTCTCTGGTCTCTGAGGAGAGCCGGAGCGATGCGTCCCGGCCGATCACCGCGGCCACCTTCCGGTTGAGGTCCGCGAGATATCCATCGTTAAAGAGCATGCGATCCTCATCCGATACGACGATCTCTTCCCGTCCCGTTACAGCGCCTCTGATGATTGTCGACTCGAGGTATCGCATATACAGGGCATGGTCCTGTCTGATGGTTTTTTGCGCTTCAGCGAGAAGGCCGCTGATTATATTCCACTTGGCCGTGAGGAGACATTTGTTCCGCTCGATACCGAGGAGCGCATCGTATTTTCCCGTTTCGGTTCGACGAAGCTCATCGAGATCCCGCGTGAACTGTTCTCCCCGTTCCTGCATTGCCGTCCGGTGCTCATCCTCGAGTCGCAGCGCCGATTCAGCGTAATCGGCTTCAATTTCACGCACCCGCGCCTCGGCGTCGGTAATGATTTTTGACGAAACCCTGTTCATCAAGCTTGCCCCGTTTCCCTCCCTATCACGGCGCTTCACGCCTCAGAGTTTTATTCCGTTGAGCAGAAAAAAAGTCGTGAGCAGGCCCAGCACGGCATAGGTTTCCACCATGGCGGCGAAGATCACCCCCTTCATCGCCTGTTCGGGATGCTTCGCAACGAGGTGAACGCCTGCGGTGCACACCTTGCCCTGATGAACGGCCGATACGAGTCCCGTCAGGGCGATAGGCAGGCATGAGAGGAAAATCTGCATCCCCTGCCATATGCCGGGAGAGTTCACCGCCGCGCCGAGCAGTCCCAGTTTTATGATAACCAGGAACGCGGCGATGAAGCCGTAGAAACCCTGCGTTCCGGGTAATACCACCAGCAGGAACAAGCTGCCGAATTTCTCAGGGTCCTCGCGGAGCACTCCTGCGGCAGCCTGCCCCGGGAGCCCGATGCCGACGGCGGAACCGATGCCCGCGACCAGGGCGGCCATCGCAGCGCCGGTTATGGCGATCGCCAGTCCGATTTCCTGTTCCATATGACTCTCCTTTCAGTCGATGATGGTGACATATCGTTCACTTCTGGCGAGGGGGGCAAACGCCCTGCCCCCGCCCGTGAAAAATTTGGGAAAAAACTCGACATACTGGAGGCGAAGGGTGTGTACGAAGGCCCCCAGTATGTTGATTGCCATGTTGAACAGGTGACCGAAAAAAAGTACGAATACGGTCAAGACAATTCCCGCAACAGGAATATCGTAGAGCATGAACGCGATGGCATTGATCGCCATCGCAATCCCCGAGGTGACCATGCCCAGTGCCATGAGGCGTATGTAAGAGAGCACGTCGCCCAGGTACGAGAAAATCCCGCTGAGTACCGAAAACCTGAGAACGCCGATGAGCAACCGAAAAAACGGCGATTGTTCGTCCCGCCCGGCAAAAAATACCACAACAGCACCGGCGGCGCCAAAGGAAACAAGAGCCGGCATGAAGACCACCGGGGGAAGCGGCGGCATTCGGGTGGGAACCAGCGACATTTGCACGCACAGGGGAGATGAAAAAAACATCGCGAGCAGCGACAGCAGGATGACGATCCATGAAGCCTGATCCACCAGGGCTTCCATGATGTTTCCCCGTCTGAGGTTAACGAGCACTCCGACGGTCAGGCCGGTCATGACATGAACCACGCCCAGCGCGAGAACAAGGCGGAAAAAGACCATCGGTTCAGTCATTGGATCAAACCACATGATCGCCTCACGGATCCCCGCGACTGTCGGTGCAGCCAGGAAAGGATCGCGCGCCCTGAAAAGGTCCCCGAAGAAGCCGCCCGTGAGCAGGCCCGCGGCAATGGTGCACAGGCCGCCCCAGAACATGATGAAAAGTATATCCTGTTTTCGTTTGGCAAGCGCAAGAAGGGCCAGCAGGCACAGGATGAGCCCGTAGCCCGCGTCAGTAAGCGCCAGGGCGAAAAACAGGGCGAAAAAAACGGACACAATGGCGCTCGGGTCCGTCCCGGCGTACGAAGGATTGCCGTACAGCCGGGTGATGAGCTGGAACGGTGAGAACAGGGGATGGTTCCTGATCGCGACAGGAGGCGATTCACCCGGTTCCGGATCGATCTCCTGATAGACGGCCGAAGCAAACCGCGAAAGCGTTTTTTCGAGCGGAACACGATCCTCCGCGCGCATCCATCCGCAAATGACAAAGGAATGGTCCATGATCAGCCAGTGCGCGCCCGCACGCGTTCGCAACACCTGATCGGTGAAGTGCTCGAGGAGAATGAGCACCTGTTCGAACTCGCCCAGGAGGGACGTCGCTGCCGTTTTCGCTGATTCAATGTCCGCGGCCAGGGCGGAGAGCTCGTGCAGGTTCGCATGGTACGTTTCGTTTGGCGATTTATCGATATCAGGGAGATCGATTTCCCTGAATCCGATGGCCTCCCTGATCTCACGCGCCATGGCCGCGCTGTCGGAATCAAAAGCGAGAAGGACGATGCTGCCGGCCTTTCGCTTCATAAGCACCTGGCAGTCAGCCTGGGCGAACCGGTAAATCTGCTCGAGCCGGCCGGCATCCGCGCTCCCGAGCTGTATAAACGCCCCGACGGTACGGCCGATATCACGCGGACTTATGTCGATATCTTTCCAGGGTTCCAGGCGTGCATTGTCCGCTTTCAATGATTCGCGGCGGGACTCGAGACGGTCGATACTGTCGCGCAGGTCCTCAGCCCGTTTCAGCAGCCCGTCCAGGTCATAAGACCGGACCGTATGTTCATAGAGGTCGGAGGTAACCTTCTGGGGCTCACGTGTGAGTTTTTCAAGGAGAGTCGGCGGTGTTCGGCAGGTTTCGAGAAACGTTTTAGCTTCCGCGAGACGGCGGATGATGTCCGCGGCATCGGATTTGTCCGGTGCCGCACGGGGCGATGACTGGCCGGTTACATCCGGCACTATGCCCGGGGTCGGGCAGGGATGGAGCAGCGAGGCGCGTTGAAGGTCGGCAATGAGCTCTTCACGCTCAAGCTCACAACCGGCAATTAAAATTTTTCGCATCCTGCTAATTGCCATCAGTTTCACCGAGGACCCGTCCGAGAATGAAGCGAATTGCCTCGTCCTTTCTTGAACGGGCCATTTGTTCCAGTCTTTCGATCTCAGGCCTCTGGTCTGCACCCAACGCCTGACGTTTTTCCTCGTAGATGCGCAATGCCTGATTCAGTGTTTCCGCGCGGATCGCATGAGATTCATCCTCAAAGCGCGCCATCTCCCTGTTACATACATCCCGTATCGCTGAAAGACGCTTCTCGCCGGCCTGTACCGCTTCCTCGATCATCTCCGCTGCCCGGGACTCGGCGTTCTTGATCTCGTCTATTAAATTATCAGCCATACTCACAGCCTCATAATGCGCATAGTTTAACGATATACCAATGTCCGGCAAATAGCAAACGAAAATTCCAAAAAAGTGCTTAAACGGGACCCGGCCATGCATCATCCGGGAGGCCCCTGCATCCATACTTTATCAAGCCCGGCAGCGGTTTTGAAGAGCGGGTGAAAATTTTTCTCCTGATGCGCAATTTTTTTTCATTTTGCTTGACAAAACAACGCCGTTTCTATATATAGTAACTAATGTTTCTACCGATAGAAACACAGGAACTTTAAAAATGAAACAGAACAATACAGTTACTTATCTGTGGTGGTGGGAAACCGGAGAACGCGAACTCTAGGTTGTCCCTGCTATTGTTTTTGTATAACAGCAAAAAGCCCCGGCGGACAGCCGGGGCTTTTTTTATACCTTAAAGGAGAACATCATGCTTTACCCATCATATGACAGCTTCACTGAACTTGCCGCGGACCATGAACGGGTGACCTTTTACCGAGAAATAGCGGGGGACGTGATCACCCCGGTATCGGTGCTGATCAACTCGTTCAACAGGCGCGACCTCTTTCTCCTGGAAAGCGCGAACCTGGACCGGAGCTTTTCGCGCTTTTCCTTCTTCGGGTTCAACCCGGAAAAGATCATCACCTTCCGCAGCGGCACACTCGAGGTCCGCTCAACTGACGGCACGGTCGTCCGTGAAAAACAAAACCCGGTTGATTTCATGCGGGACCTGCTCCAGGCAGAAGAGGCGCGGTGCGCGGTTGAATACGGTGATTTCCCCGGAGGCTACGTGGGGTTCATGGGATACGACATGGTCAACTACACGGACGTTCTGCGCGACCCGGTGAGGGAGGATGAAAACACCCTGCTCATGGCGTTCTTTCAGGTAAATGAATTCTACGTTTTCGACAACCACTGCCACAAGGTCTTCGCCGCGCTTTCGATTCCGGTCAGGGGCGACCTCGACGCGGTATATGCGGATGCCGGAAAACGCACCATGGAAATGGCATCCGAGATCACCTCGGCGCAAGCATATGCAGGCAGCGGCCCCGCGGCATCGGAACTGTCCCAGGACTTCAGCGCCGAAGAGTTCATGGAAGCGGTGAGAAACCTGAAACACGAAATAACCCGGGGAGAGTGCATCCAGACCGTGCTCTCGAACCGGTACGAGATAACCGGGCTCTCCGACCCGGTGAGCCTGTACCGCCTGATGAGAAACATCAACCCGTCTCCCTACATGTTCTTTATCAAAACCGGGGACGACATCCTGTGCGGCACATCGCCGGAAACGCACCTCAAGGTCAGCGGAAGGAAGGCGCTGCTCAAGCCGATCGCCGGGACCTACCGCTACGACGCTTCGCGCAAAAACGAGATCCTGGAAGGGCTGCGAAAGGATAATAAGGAGGTTGCCGAGCACCTCATGCTGCTTGACCTCGCGCGAAACGACCTGTACAGCGGGTGTTCCCATGAAAGCGTGCGCGTGAACAAGTCCTTCGAGCCCGAAATCTACTCCCATGTCGTGCACCTGGTCTCCGAGGTGGAAGGCGAACTCGAACAGGACAAACAGTCGTTCGATCTTTTCTGCAACACCTTCCCCGCGGGAACGGTTTCCGGCGCGCCGAAGGTCCGGGCCATGGAGCTCATAAGCCAGTACGAAAAATCGCCGCGCGGATTTTACGCGGGCTGCGCCGGGTATTTCGCGTATAACCAGGACATCGACACCTGCATCATCATCCGCAGCGCCTTCGTGAGCGGAGAAAAAGCCGTGCTCAGGGCCGGCGCCGGAATCGTCTACGACAGCGACCCGGAAAAAGAATACCTTGAAGTGAACAGCAAGCTGGGCGCGCTCTTCGATTCCCTGAAACTGATCAACATCCTGGAGGAACAAAATGTTTTTGCTGGTTGACAACTACGATTCGTTCACCTATAACCTGTACGCCCTTTTCCGCTCATGCGGGGAAGACGTTACCGTGATAAAAAACCGCGATTTCATCCCCGCGGACGATTACCAGGGAATAATAATTTCCCCGGGCCCGTCGTCGCCGGAAAACAGCGGCACCAGCCTTGAGTACCTGAGCCGGTACCGGGGCATCAAGCCGATATTCGGCGTGTGCCTGGGCATGCAGTGCATGGCCCACTCGCTCGGGTACCGGGTCGCCGGCGCGCCCACGATCAAGCACGGAAAAATCGACCGCGTCATCACCTCGGGTGAATCGGTCCTGTTCAGGAACGTCCCCCCCGAATTCAGCGCGGTGCGCTACCACTCGCTGGCAGTCACGGTAGACCCGGCGCTCATCACCTCGACCGCGGCCAGCGACGGCGTGACCATGTCACTGGAAGACCCCGAAAATCTTTACTTCGGCGTGCAGTTCCACCCGGAATCGATACTGAGCGAACACGGGAAAACCATCGTTCAGAACTTCATCAATTTCGCCAGGGGTGCCGAAACGCGCAAGGAGCGCGCCATGGAGCGGATAATCAAAAAAATCAACTCCGGGCGCGAGCTTGAAATGAACGAAGCCTCGTCCCTGTTCGACGCGATGCTCTCAGGCGAACTGACCGAGGCGCAGACCGGCGCCGCCCTGGTCGCAATGCGCCTCAGGGGAGAGGGAATAGACGAGCTTGCCGCCCTGGTTAGGGTCATGGACCGGCGCAAGATTAGGTTCACGCACGGCGCCGAAAAGACCGTGGACACCTGCGGCACCGGCGGCGACGGCAAGTCAACGATCAATGTGTCGACCGCGGTGAGCATCGTTCTTGCGGCAATGGGATACCCGGTGGTCAAGCACGGAAACAGGGCGCAGAGCGGCAAAGTCGGGTCGGCCGACCTGCTCGAGTCCCTGGGTTACGATTTCTCCTACGCTGAACTCGGCGCCGGGGAATTTTTCAAAAAACACAACTACGTGTTCATGCACGCGCAGCACCATCACCCGGCACTCAAAGGCATCGGCACGGTGCGCCGCGAGCTCAAGGTGCCCACGATATTCAACTTCGCCGGGCCGCTGGTGAACCCGGGCGACCCGGCCTACCAGATCATCGGCCTGAGCTCGCGCGAGAGGCTCGTGTTCCTGGCGAACGTGCTGCTCAGGCTGGGAAGGAGCAATGTCACGGTGTATTCGTCCTATGACGGTTACGACGAAGTTTCCTCGGCGGACAAAACCGAGTGCATATCCGTATGCTCGGGGACCCTGAACCATTTCATCATCGACCCGGCCGATTATTTCAGGCCCTTTGACATGCCGCACGTTTCCGACGAGAACGAGGCGCGCGAGCTTTTTCTCAGGGGCATACTCGGGCATGACGAACAGATCGTCAACATCCTCGCCCTTAACACGGCCCTGGCCCTGAAGACGATGAAGGAATCAAGCATGATCAAGGGCTACACCCGCGCCAGGGATTATCTGAAAAGCGGGGCGGCGGGCGAAAAGCTTTATGCCATAACCGGCGGCGTTCAAGTTCCGGTAAACTGAATGAATGAAAACGGCAAAACCATGTATTTAAACGATATCATCGCATACAAGAGAGAAGAAGTCGGGGGGATGACGTCCCCTTCCGGGAAACGCTCCCGGCCGCTCGTCGACCCCGTTGCCTCCCTGAAAGAGCGGCCCTTTATCGCCGAGATCAAGCGCTCATCCCCCTCGCGCGGAGACATCAGGACTGACGTTGACCACCGCGCGCAGGCGCGCCTGTATGAAGCCGGCGGCGCGGGCGCGATCAGCGTGCTCACTGACGCGAAATTTTTCAAAGGAAGTTTCGGCATGCTCGGCGACGTGGCGGCCGAGGTCGCGCTTCCCATCCTGTGCAAGGACTTCATCATTGACGAGGTCCAGATCGAACACGCGTTCGTTGCCGGCGCTGACTTCATCCTTCTCATAGCCGCGGTGCTTTCAGGCGGCGAACTGAAAGGGCTTGCCGCAAAGGCCGCTGAACTGGGCATGAACGTGCTCTACGAGATCCACGGCCCCGATGAATTCATGAAGATAAAAGGCCTGCGGCCCGAACTGGTCGGGGTCAACTCACGCGACCTGAAGACCTTCACCACAGACCCTGAAGCGGCCATGAAAACCATACGCTCGCTTGAAGGCGGCTTCATCAGGGTCGCTGAAAGCGGCATCGAATCCGCGGCAGATGTCGCCCGCTACGCCGAAAGCGGCGCAGGCGCCTTTCTCATCGGCACCGCGCTCATGACCGACGCCGATCCAGCGGGAAAGATACGGGCGTTCACCGAGGCGCTGGGAGGGCGCGGGCATGTTCGTTAAAGTGTGCGGCATGACCCGCCCCGGGCACATCGACTGGGCGGTCGAGTGCGGCTATTCCGCGGTGGGGATCGTCATGCACGAAAAAAGCCCGCGCTTCTGCACGGTTGAAAAGGCGCGCGAACTGGCCGGGCACGCGCGGGGGAGGATCCTCTGCTTCGGCGTCGCCCTTGATCTCGCCGAAATGCGCGGCGCGCACGCCATGTTCGATTACGTGCAGCTGTATTCATGGGCCGGGATCGAGAACCTGGTGTACGCGGGCACCGATCTTCCCGAAGGAAAACGCCCCCGCTGGTTCATGTACGACATGAGCAGGGGAAGCGGAAAATTCAGCCGTCCTCCCCTGTGGCTGAAAAGCTATCCCGGGAACGTGATCCTTTCAGGCGGGCTTGGCCCGGACAACGTGCGCGGGATAGTAGGTGAGTTCGCGCCCTTCGGGGTCGACGTATCCAGCGGGGTCGAATCGTCGCCGGGGATCAAAGACCGCGATTTAATGAGTAAATTTATTTCCGAGGTATATAATGGAACCTGTTAACGGATTTTTCGGAGAGTTCGGCGGGCAGTTCATACCTGAAACACTGGTGCCCGCGCTTGACGAACTAGAGGCCGCCTTTGAAACCTTCAGGGCGGACCCTGAAAGACAAAAAGAGCTGGATGATTACCTGCGCGATTACGCGGGAAGGCCCACGCCGGTCTACTTCGCGCGGAACCTTTCCGCAAAATACGGCGTGAACATTTACCTGAAAAGGGAAGACCTGCTTCACACCGGCGCGCACAAGATAAACAACACCCTGGGGCAGGCCCTGCTTGCCCGGCACATGAACAAAAAACGGCTGATCGCCGAGACCGGCGCGGGCCAGCACGGCGTGGCGACCGCGACCGTTGCCGCGCTCTTCGGTTTTGAATGCGTTGTGTACATGGGAAGGGTCGACATGGAGCGGCAGATGCCCAACGTGAAAAAGATGAACCTTCTGGGAGCCCAGGTCGTGCCGGTCGACCACGGGCTCAGGACCCTGAAGGACGCGGTGAGCGCGGCCCTCAAGGACTGGGTCGCGTCCGTGGGCAACACCCATTACCTGCTCGGCTCGGTAACCGGGCCGCACCCGTTCCCGCAGATCGTTGCCTGGTTCCAGGCCGTTGCCGGTACGGAGGCGCGGGCGCACTTTCGGGAGCGCGGTTTTCTTCCTGACGCGGTGGTCGCCTGCGTCGGCGGCGGGAGCAATTCCATGGGAATATTCCAGGGCTTCATGGCCGACAAGGACGTTTCCCTGGTCGGGGTCGAGGCAGGCGGGATCTCGCTCAAAGACGGGGAACACTCCGCGACAGTGAGCGCCGGGAGGAAGGGCATCTTCCAGGGAACCCTTTCATACCTTCTGCAGAACGAACACAGCCAGGTGAACGACGTGCACTCGGTTTCAGCCGGGCTTGACTACCCCGGTGTGGGGCCGCAGCACGCGCACCTGCGCGAGACCGGCAGGGCGGCCTACACCTCGGTCTCGGACCGCGAGGCGCTCAGGGCCTTTAAAGAGCTTACCCTCCTCGAAGGGATCATCCCCGCGCTCGAATCGTCCCACGCCCTCGCCCATGTTCTTGTCAAGGCGGAAAAATACCGGGGCAAGAACGTGCTCGTGCACCTCTCCGGAAGGGGAGACAAGGACCTGGGGATCATCGAAAAACAGAACATGGAGGACCTATGAAAGGCATATACATCGTGGGCGGATATCCCGACCGGGAAACATTCAAAGAATGCTGCATCGCAGTCGCGGATGCGGGCTTCGACTTCATCGAGATCGGGATCCCCTTTAACGACCCCCTGGCTGACGGGCCCGTGATCGCTGAGGCCCAGCTGGAGGCCGTTCGCGCCGGCGTGACCGCTGAAACCGTGGCCCGGGACCTGGCAGAGCTTCGGCTCCCCTTGAAAACATACGTGATGACCTACGCCAATATCATCTATTCACTGGGCATGGACCGGTTTTCCGCCCTGTTCAAGGACCTGGCAAGCGGCCTCATCATCGCGGACCTTCCGAACCGCATGCAGGACGTCTTTTTCGGGCAGGGGCTTTCCATTCCGGTGATCCCGTTTGCCACGCTCGAGTCGCGCGAAGACGACATCGAAAAAGCGGCCGCTGCCGGGGGTGATTTCATCTACTTCATCGGGCTCAGGGGCATTACCGGCTCACAGGCCGATTTTTCCGCGCCCGAGATGAAGCAGAAGGTGGACCTCCTGCGCAGGGCCAGCTCGAAAAAAATCATAATCGGCTTCGGCGTAAAAGGCCCTGCTGAAGCGGCGGCCGCGCTGAAGCTCGGCGACGGCTATGTTATCGGCACCGAGGCCGTGCGCAGGCAGAAGGATATGGGTGAATTCAAAAAATTCCTCAATGGCCTGGGCGTGGCGCGCTCGTGATCAATCAGCAGTTTTGAATGAATTTCAGAATGGTCGCCTGACACGGTTATGGTGATAAAACGGCGATTACCGGGGCCGTTCTGAAATTCAGGGGCCCCTGCCCTGTTCCGGACAGGACGTCATCCCCCCGATAATTCAAAAAAAACTTGACCGGTGAGACATCATCTGCGATATTAGTTTTGTACAAAACTAATATACGGGGAAACGTTCAGTCAGATTATGGAAATCACTCAGAAAAACTTTTTATTCGCGCTGACCAGGATCCGCCGGAAGCAGTTCGCGTTTCTTGAGAGCGAGATGAACAAAAACAATATCAACGACATTCCGCCGTCATACGGGGACGTTCTGTTCGTGCTCGAACGCAAAGGGCCCATCCCGCTCCTGGAGATCGCGCGGTATACCGGAAAGGACAAGTCAACCGTGTCGTCGGTGGTGAAACGGCTCGAGGCCTCGGGGTATGTCGCGAAAGAGAAAAAGGGAAAGGACGGGCGTTTCATCGCGGTCAGGCTCACGGCAAAGGCGAAAAAATTCAAAACGGCAATGATGCGGATATCGGACGAAATGAACGCGAGAATGTTTGCCGGTTTTACCGAAGATGAAAAAGCACGGCTTTTTGAACTGCTGGAAAAAATCCATAACAACTCGTGAGGCGGCCGGACGATGAATGTGTGCCGCGCAACCGTTTCAGGGAGACTGCCATGATTGAAATAAATGCCTTCGAAGACATCACCCGGATAAAGATGAGCCGGGAGATGGACGGCAGGGCGCTGTACTGGGTCGCCGCCTATCTTGTTGACGGGCTGCTGATCGACACCGGGTGCTCATACACGTCCGAAGAACTCACTTCCTTTCTGCGCGGTAAACCACTCAACAGGGCAGTGAACACACATTTTCACGAAGACCATATCGGGGGCAACAGGCAGTTAATGGATGCGTTCGGGATTGATATTTTCGCCCATGCTGATTCAGTCCCGCTGATCGCCCGGGAAGCGGAGCTCTACCCGTACCAGGAAGTCGTGTGGGGCTATCCTGAGCCTACTCGCGTGAAACCGCTCGGGGACACGGTAAAAACCGGAAAGTACGAATTCAGGGTGATCGAGACCCCGGGGCACAGCGCGGGGCACGTGGCGCTTCTGGAAGAGTCGAAGGGATGGTGTTTCTCCGGTGATATATTTTCACGGGAAAACCTGAAATTCATCCGCCCTGAAGAAGACGCTGCCGGGCTTGTGGCGTCGATGAACAAAATTCTTGAAAGCGCCCCGGGCCGGCTCGTGCTATTCACTTCAGTGGGCAAAATAATCGAGGACGGGCGCCGCGCCCTCACGGCGTGTATCGGCAACCTCAACGGCCTGGCAAAAAGGGCGCGCGCGCTGGCGGATGAAGGGCGTGACCGCGAGGAGATACTCACCGCTCTTTTCGGGGGAGAAAACGCATTTTCGCAGCTGACGAACGGGCAGTTCTCATCACGGAACCTGGTCAACTCGCTTCTGGCTATGACGGAACAATAATCTTCATATCAATCTCGAAGACCGTTACCGCCTTTCCCCTGAGCAGTACCCTGTTGTCATCCGTGAGTTCACATTCAATCTCGCCGGTAAACGCGTCAACCTGGTACAGTTTCATCTTGAATCCCTTGTGTTTTTAATATCATGATACAATTTGCGGCCACCATAATTTTTTATCACTCTCTGCCAAATTTTGGATAAAATAGCCACAGAGTCACAAAGGACATAGAGGTTTATAACTATTTTTTTATCTGAGCCCTGTCCAGTTTTATCTGTGTTCATACATCGACAGGACTCAGTATGGAACTGTGTAAAAACTTACATTTTACTCTGTGTACTCGGTGCCTCCGTGGCCATCTTTATTACACTGCATTTCAGAAATATCAATCCTAACATTCCAGAATGAGCCTTTTTTTATTGATAAGCCTGGACAAGAAGCCTGGCCGCGTCATAGATAAACTTCCCGCCGAAGAAGAGAAGAGCCGCACCGCTGACCGCAGAGACCGCCTTCTGAAAGACCCTTCCATAGATCCGCCCGCCCCTGAAAGAGAGCGCGGACAGGAACCAGCTCCAGCCCAGGTCGCAGGCCCAGTGCGCCACCATTAAAACAAGAACGCCGTAAATTCCGAAGCCCGCGGCCTGTATCACCATGGCCGCGCCGACCGTGGCCCACCAGATTAAAAAATAGGGATTGGCCGCGGTGAGCACCGCGCCCGCGGCGACCGGCGAGCGGCTGTCCGGGGCCTGCTCCAGCTCCCCGTTTCCGAGCGCCCTGAACATCCCCACTGACATGAACAGGAGATAGCCACCGCCGGCAAGGCCTATCCCCTGCTTCACATACGGAAGATCGAAAAAATAGCCGAAGCCGAAAAATATGGCCGCCATGAGGGGAAACTCGACCAGGCCGTGCCCCAGGGCGATCAGCGCTCCCGCGTGTGGTGACGTGTTCCCCTTTCCCAGGGTCGCCGCGCACAGGGGCCCCGGGGCCATCACGCCCGTGAGCGAGATCACGATTGCGCCGGCAAGGAACTGGATAAATGAAAATTCGGTGATCATTAATTACAATCAGACTTTAAATATCCTCAAAGACTCATTGAGCGAGGCCGCCATTTCACGCAGCTCCGCGGATGATATGGAAAGTTTTTCCGATTTGTCAACAAAATCCTGTACGCCCGAATTCACCTGCACAATGGTCTCAGCGGTCGTCATGGCGTTATTGATCTGCTGCCTGGTCGACCCGGAAAGGTTCTGGGCGAATTCCGTGATCGCGCCGATTTCTGTCATGACCCCGTCAATGTCGCTGACCCGGTCTTTGATCATTTCGGTAAACCCCCCGATGACCTCTCCGGCATCAATGATACTGCTCATGATCATTCCGAAAGAATTTTTCATCTCCATGACGCGCTCCTTGTCACTGATGATCTCCCGGTTCCCGTCATTGATCAGCTTGGTAATCTCGGAGGCGCTTGTCGCCGTCCGTTCAGCGAGCTTGGCGATTTCTTCAGCGACAACGGCAAACCCGCGGCCCGCATCACCGGCCCTGGCGGCCTCGATTGATGCGTTCAGGGAAAGCAGGTTGACCTGATCGGCGATGTCGGATATCAGCTGGATAACGGTCAGTATGCCTCCGTAAAACTCCTGTATGTTCTGCATGCCGACGAAGGTGTTTTCAACCTGTATTTCGCCGTTCTTGGCGTTGTCTTCAACCCTGCTCATCGATTCCCTGACGGCTCCGATTTTCTGCGAAACTTCATTCATGGACCGGTTGAGCCCCGTAAGCGTACTTTCAAAATTCTGTATGCGCTGTTTCTGGTTCTCGGCCCCGTCTGCTATGGTTGAAAACGATCCGGCCATGTCCTGGACCAGTGACGTGGTGTTGTTCAGGGTTGACGCGTGCGACATCGAAGACGATTTAATATAGTTTCCCATCGAATCGATCTCAGTTGAATGAGTGAGAAGCGCCCCGGCGAGCTCAAGGGATTTTTTCACGAAACCCCTTATGGTATCGTTGTATTTTACGAAATTCCTCGTGAAGTCTTCGAGGATGTCACGGGACTTGACCAGCTTGATGTCCTGGGTCAGGTCACCTTGTGAGGCCCTGGTGATCGCAGGCATGACATTGTCAATAGAGCGGGATATCTTTACAAGCATGCGGTTGACAATATACCAGACAAGTATGTTCAGCGCGAAAAGGCCCATGGCGACAATAAACATGCTGAAATAAAAACGGTGATACAAAACATCCTTTTCAAAAACGAAAACCGCTGTTTTGCCGATTGCTTCAATGCGCTGAATGAAAAAGATGCTGCGCTTTTCATGAAACACCCCTTCAAAACGGAAACTGCCTGACCGGGGAAGATTTTTCAGTGTGGACAGTGTCGATTTAAAAAGCGGTTCAGGCTGTGGGCCCCTGGTGACGATCTGCTGAACCAATTTCCCGCTGTCTTTTCCTTTCGACGACACCGCTATTGACCCCGCAGGATCGACGAGGTAAAAAGCGGCACCCCTTTCAGGAAGGATCTGGTCAACAAACCTCGGCGTTAACTGCTCAGCATCCTCAATGGAGGCATTGATGAACCGGAGCCGGTCTGCAATTCCGCTGTCAATAACGTCGCGGAATGCCGCCCCGAAGGAAAGGTTGATGACTATGGCAATAACACCGGTAACCACAATGACAACCGGAAGAACCAGCATCGTGATCTTGCTTCGCAACCGCTGTACCGCGACCGGCACACCGAACTTTCCAATGGGATACGTTCGCGTATACCAGATGTTCATGGATATATAGGCGAATATAAGGCTTTCAAAAAACAGAATTGAAAAGACATAGATATGATAATATAAATTCGTGTACCCGAAAAAAAAGTATGCGCTTCCCACAAAAGGGATAAAAATAAACAGAAGATATCCCCAGTTCATATAAAAAGTCAGAGAGCCGCCTTTTGACATATTCCTTTTAAGACGGTTATAATTTTCAGGAACATCAAGCCTGGTGACCAGTTTAATCACACCGGCATTCATGATAAGAAGATAAATCGCCACAAAAATAAAAAAATTCAATAAAGCGACCGTCACCAGCACCAGCATCAACCGTTTATCAGCGATAACCGGATAGGCAAAGCTGAACGTAATGACCATACTTAAGAGATTGATCCCTGACGAAATAAATGAAAATTTTACGAACTGGAGCAATAGCTGTCTGTTTTTCATAAACCACCCTTCAATGCATATTCCGGGCCTTCAATGGGGAGACCCTTATTGGAGACATGAGTATTAATGACAATACTTATGTCTTAAACTGAACAAAGGAAATGGCCTACAGGAGAATGCTGCTGTCTATATTTGTTGGGAAACGAGTGAATGAACGGTTTATAAATAATAAAAAAGAAAATATTTTGTCAAGAATGAATCTTTAATATGTTGAGTAAAAAAACAAAAGGAGGTATAATTAAGCAGGGAGGTATTACAGAATCCATGCAACGGAATTTCAGTCTATTGGTAAAATAGTTTTTTTTGACTCTGTTCCATGGCATGGGTACTTTCGTTATACAATAATACATAAGTTTGTTGTGATTATTTTATATCGGCAAGGAGGTATTCTATGGTACACTTGATTTCCGATAAGCTGGTTGAACTGGTTGAAAACCACAGCAAAGAGATCATCAAACGCTGGAGCACCCGTCTATTGACCGACCCGACGACATCATCCTTTTCAAAAAGCCACATCGACTATGCAGAGAACAAGGCGAAACACATTCTGGAGAACCTGGGACAATGGATAAGCTACGACACCACGAAGGAAGAGATCGGGAAACGGTATGCACAAGAGGGTATTGATATGTTTAAAATGCAGGTTCCCCTGTGTGAGGTGATCCGCGCCATGTTCACCCTGAGAAGGATCGTGTGGCTCTTTGTTCAGGATGAAAGCAGCTTCGATACCACATTTCAGCTCCATCAGATGAAGGAGCTGAGCGACAGGATCATTCTCTTCTTTGACCGGGCTGAATACTATACGATCCGCGGTTATACAGAGGAAATGAACAGAAAAATAAAACAGGAATGGAAGCTTAATCCTGAAGAAACCAACAAGGTGTTTTTCAATACGTCGTTCTATAACCAGTAGAACAAACGGAAAACCGTGCAGAGAAGCCCGGCGTTATGCGATGTGAACCGGGCGGCCATTCAGCGCCGGCCTTCAAATCTGTGGAAAGAATGAGGCAATAAGGCAATGGATGACATTATCAAGAAAATACTTGAAGTTGAAGGTGAATGTGCCGCTGAGATCAGGGCCCACAAGGCTTTAAATGACGAAAGAATCAGCAGGAAAACCATTGCCGTTGAAAAAAGAAAGAATGAGCGTAAGAAAAAAATAATCACTGAAAACGGGGAAAGATATAAAAAAGAAATCAACAGGGTAAAGAATGAGATAAGCAGGGATCTGTCAGCGCTGAGCAGCCTGCTGGACGGATTAAAGGAGAACCACCGGTTATGCAATGAAGTTCAGGATAAAATAATTTCACTGGTTTTCAAAAAATAACAGGAGGTGTCTATGTGAGCGGTCTCGTTGACAGGGTTTACATGCACGCAAAGGTCAATGCTCTTCACGGGTACCTCCTGGACAGAGAAGATTACGAAAAGATTGTTCATACGGGAAACATCCATGCCGCGTTTCCCGGTGTCATTTCAGAAAAAGAAAAATCCGACATCATCAGCACAAAAGAAAAATTCTTTCGCCACCAGGTTAAGCCATTCATCGTTCTTGCCGGCCTTAACGACCGGTACCGTGATTTTTTCAGGGCCTTTTTAACCTTGTATGAACTGGGAAACATCAAGCAGATTGTCGCAAAGGCGTATGAAAAAATCCAGCCTTTCACCCAGTGGAACGATATAAGCCCGTATCATTCTGTTGATGCGTCTATCAGAAAGAAAGACATCCCCCTGCACGACCTTAAAACGATGTTCGCGGGAACAGTTTTCGCCGGGGCTTTCAATTTTGAGGAACCGCCATTATACGAAGAAATCGAGAGCAGGATCGACCTCATCGCGATTACAAATCTGCTCAACCTTTCAGAAAAAATACATCAATCAAATCTCAGGACATTCAAAGACATAATGATCACCAGAATGCTGTGCCTGAAGCGTTTATGGGACGCGCGGATGCAGGCCAATTACGGTAAAGAAGGCGACTTTCACGGATTCGACCCCCTGGACGTGTTTAACGGAACCGGCATAACGATAAAGGACATAAAGCCGGTTGAAGAAGATATGCGAAAAAAAATCCGCAGCGTGATCCAGGAACCGGGGCACAGAGACCAAAAACCCGATCTCCCGGATCTGGAGCAGTTACTTGACCGTTATTTTTACGCAAAGATCAGAAAAACTTTTTTCAGTGATTTTCACGGCATAGGACCGGTGGTGTCCTATGCGTGGATGCTGTTCTACCAGGTGAAAAACATTTTCGCGATTATCGAAGGAATACATCTGGGGGTCAGACCGGAAATAATCATGCAGCACGTGCTGGCAGGGGCGTAGATGAAGGCAAGTATACGCAAAGTAATAATCGGTGTAAACAGAACCAGCGTCGACGCAGTGATCCGTCAACTCGGCACCGAGGGGCTCGTTCATCTTGCCGCGTGGGCCCCTGAGACAGAGGGGGTTTCGGCCCGCACCTACGCTGAAATGGAAAATTCCGCGGCCGCAATTTTAAGCGCAATAGAAAATCTCTGTGCCGACCTGAACATTACGCTCCTTTCTGAACCAGCGGCAGACACAGGCCCGATAATTTTCGGGAGAAACATTGAGGCCGACATGGCCGCGATCGATTCGATCCGGGCACAGGCCGATGAGGTGCGCAACCGCAGGCAAGAGTTACATGCCGAGCGGGAACGGCTCGCCATGATCACTGATGAGTCAAAACAGGTCGCGGCGCTGGGCTGCGATGAGCAGGCCCTCTCGCGCATGAGGCTGTGCACCCATGAATTCGGCACGGTCCGGAAAAATATCGAGCCCGGCGACATCGACATGCAGGGGAAACTATTCGTGCGCCAGGCCGGAAGATATGTTCTCGGAATAACTCCCGCCGGGAACGTTAACGCGCTCAGGGAATTTCTGGGAATGTTCGGCTTTGAGGAGAAAAAGGAACTGCTTGTTCAGGGTTCCCTGAATGAATCTGTTATCAGGCAGATTAAAGAAAACGTGGAACACATCGCGCTTGATCTTCACGTGAAAGAGAACGCCCTGGCCGGAAGCATGGATGATATCACTGCCAGGCTAACCGGCCTCCATGAAACGTATTTTATGCTCAAAACAGCGATCCAGGCGGGGAAGGCTTTCATGCACACTGCTGACACGCGCTTCATTACCGGATGGATCGATCTTGCCGATGCCGGCAGGCTTGTGGCTTCACTCCGCCGCGCGTGCGGAGAAAGCTTTTTCATCCACGTTTTTTCCAGGGAAGAAATGCGGGGGATCCGCGAACGGGTTCCGGTACTGCTGCGGAACTGGAGGTTTTTCAGGGCCTTCGAAATGATCGTAAAAAACGCGGGAATCCCGGACACAAAGGAGCTCGACCCCACACCGGTTGCAACGATCGCCTACCTGCTCATGTTCGGGGTCATGTTCGGGGACATCGGCCAGGGGCTGGTGCTTTCCCTTTCGGGACTCGCCATGAAGATCGCGGCAAAAAAGAAAAACCTGCGGCCGTTTTTTCATGACGGCGGAACCATACTCGTGGCAGCGGGGATCTCGGCGGCGCTCTTCGGCGCCCTGTACGGAAGCGTCTTCAGCAACGAGCATATCATTCCCGCGCTGTGGTTCCACCCCATGCAGCACATCATGGATCTTTTCTTTGCCGCGATCATGATGGGCGCCTCGTTTATTTCACTGGGACTCGTCATGAGCATCATCAACCTTTACCGGCACGGCGAACTGTTTGAATGCATTTTCGGCATACACGGCATGCTGGGCTTCGCCGTTTACACCGGAGCACTTCTAATGGCAGTGAGATATGCCGTCGCGGGAACGGTTCCCGGACAGACCGGGCTGGTGGTGGTGTTCGCCCTGCCCACGGGTATTTTCCTTGTTCGAAACATCCCCGCGTATTTCTTTTTCGGGCAAAAAAAATTTTTCCCGCGCGGCGTGTTCGAATACGTCATCGAATCTTTTGTCGAGCTCATGGAAATGTTCTCCGGGTTCATGGGCAACACAATATCGTTCGTACGCGCCGGGGCCTTCGCGCTGAGCCACGCGGGCCTTTCAATGGCGGTATACACCCTTGCCGGCATCGCGGGCCCGCTCCTTTCAGCGGGATCCCTGGCCATAATCGTCACCGGCAATATACTGATTATTTTACTTGAGGGCCTGGTGTGCGGGATCCAGTCAATGAGGCTCGAGTACTACGAATTTTTCGGCAAATTTTTCAGGGGGGACGGCTTCGAATTCGCCCCGTTCAGTTTCAGGGGAAAACAATTTACTGTCAGGGGGGTTGAAAGGTGAATTACAAAAAACTGATACCGTGGTTTCTGGTAATTGTCGCAGGAACGGCTCTCATGTCGTTTGTTCCCGAGGCCGCTTTATATGGGGAAGCAGCGGCAGATGCCGCCTCTGCCGGCATGATGACCGAGAGCAACAAAACGGTCATAGCGCTCACAGCCATGGGCGCTGTCGGCATTTCGTGCATCTCGAGCGGTTACGCACTCGCCAGGATCGGCTCAGCCGCGATGGGGGCGATGAGTGAAAAGCCCGAAATCGGCGGACGCGCACTGGTTTTCCTCGGCATGGCAGAGGGGATCGCCATATACGGGCTGATTATCGCGATCATGATGCTTAATAAAATTTAGGCATGATGGAAAAAATCTATATCATAGGCGACATCCACACGGTCACCGCCTTCAGGCTCGGCGGCGTTGAGGGCGCGGTGTCATCAACCGCTACCGTGAGGGACGAGCTTGATGCCGTGATGAGAACCGGCAAGGCGGGAATCATACTTATCACCCGGGAGCTTGCCGATGCGGCAGAAGACATGATAGAGAGGTGCAACCTGGAAATAGCGAGGCCCATTATCGTGGAGATTCCCGGCATCAATGACCGGCGCGGGTTCGGCAAATCGATTATGAGCTACATAACCGAAGCACTCGGAATATCCGTGGAAGGAGATAAAAAAACATGATCGAGGAAATCCTCACCAGGGAATACGGAGACGCGACACGGCTGATTGAATCGATCAGGGAGGAGGCCGCGCGCAGAATCAGCGCACTCGACGAGGAGGCGGCCAAAGAGGTGCAGCGTTTCCAAAGCGAATGCGACGCCGAAATACAGGCATTCGCCGCGGAACAGGAACGCCAAACCGACAAAGAGATCGCGAAGGCAATCGCCATCATGAAGAACCGCGTGGCCATTGATAAGCGGAAGATGCGGCTGAACGCCGTCGAGGATTTCATGCGCACCATGGTCATGAAGGCGGTTTCGGGCTTCGTCACCGAAAACCCTGACGGTTATATTTCTTTTCTTGAAAACGCGATCTCGGAAACACTCCATGGCGCGGACGGACGGGATCTGCTCATCCGCCTGTGCCCGAAAGACGCCGGGCTTGAGACACGGCTTCATGATTACATAACCGGCGAAGCAGGGTACCGCGGCAGTGTTTCATTCATTGTGGATGACAAGCTCTCCGGCAGGGGCATCGTGATCCAGGACGAGAAGGAAGGAGTTTCATACAATCGCACTGTTGACCGGATCGTCGACAGGGCCTATGACGAGATCAGAAAGGAGGTATCGTCAATCGTACAGGAATTCATCAAGGACCCGGACTGACAGGCGGTCCGGCATGGGAGCCCCGATACAGGGAACAGTAATAAGCGTCAACGGCCCGATCGTGAGGGCACGGGGCCTTTCAGGCGTGAGCATGCTTGACATAGCCGAGGTAGGAACGGACCGGCTTATCGGAGAGGTGATCAAGCTCGAAGAAGGCGTCGCGATCATACAGGTTTATGAGGACAACACCGGCCTGAAGCCGGGCGACAGGGTTGCTTCATCAGGCAGGCCGCTTTCGGTGCTGCTGGGGCCGGGGCTCATCTCGAACATTTACGACGGCATACAGAGGCCCCTGGTTGACATCGCCGGACTGCAGGGCAGCTATATAAAAAAGGGTGTCAAGGTATCGCCGCTTGACGTGAACAAAAAATGGGACTTCGTCCCCCTGGTAAAAGAAGGCGATATGATAGGCGAAGGCGGGATCATCGGCGAGGTCAGGGAAACAGGCTCGGTCATTCAGCGGATCATGGCCCCGCCCGGAGTTTCGGGCACGGTTGAATTCATCGCCGGCGAAGGACAATATACGATCAAAGAACATATCTACCAGCTGAGCGGAAGCGCCGGCTACGGGGGGCAACTTTCATCCTTCTGGCCAGTGCGGAATAAGCGTCCCTTTAAAAGCAGAAAAAAATCGGGCATCCCCCTTATCACGGGCCAGAGGATTATCGACACGTTCTTTCCGGTCGCAAAAGGAGGCACCGCCGTTATACCCGGCGGGTTCGGGACCGGGAAAACAATGACCCAGCACGCCCTGGCCAAGTGGTGCGACGCCGACATCATCGTACACATAGGATGCGGCGAGAGGGGGAACGAGATGACCGACGTGCTGAACGAGTTTCCGCGGCTGGTCGACCCCAGGACGGGAAGGCCCCTGATGGAGAGGACGGTCATGATCGCCAACACCTCAAACATGCCGGTTCCCGCACGCGAGGTGAGCATCTACACGGGCATAACCATTGCCGAGTATTACCGTGACATGGGATACCACGTGGCGGTCATGGCCGATTCCACTTCCCGCTGGGCCGAAGCCCTGCGCGAGCTCTCGAGCAGGCTCGGCGACATGCCCGCAGAGGAAGGGTTCCCCTCGTACCTGGCAACACGCCTTGCCGAGTTCTACGAAAGGGCGGGATACGTCGAGACTCTCGCGGGCATGGACGGAAGCATCACGACAATAGGCGCGGTCTCTCCTCCGGGAGGGGACTTTTCGGAGCCGGTGACCCAGCACACAACGCGTTTTGTGCGGTGTTTCTGGGCCCTTGACAAGGTGCTCGCGGACGCGCGGCATTATCCTTCCATAAGCTGGATCGACAGCTACACCGAATACATTGACGAGGTGAGGCCCTGGTGGAACGGTCTTGACGATTCCTGGCATATCACCAGGAACGAGGCAATGGAAATTCTGCTCGAAGACAGCAGGCTGCAGCAGATCGTCAAGCTGGTCGGCCCTGACGCGCTGCCGCATTCCCAGCAGCTGATCCTTTTTTCCGCTGAGATGATCAAGAACGGCTTTTTGCAGCAGAACTCGTTCGATCCCAAGGACATGCACTGCGGCCCGGAGAAACAGCTCCTGCTGCTCAGGATCATTGTCGACTATCACGCGGAGGCAAAAAAAATCCTCGCGGCCGGGGTCGGGCTGAAAAAAATCACCTCTATGAAAGCGGCATCGGAGCTGATCAGGATCAAGTCAGAGATCGCCAACACCGAGACCGCGAAGATAGAAGAATACCGCCAGGAGATGAAATCAGAGTTCACGGCACTCGCCAAGGAAATCTCTGACGGCCAGAGCGGCACATCCCGCGCGCAGGAGCCCGAGCCATGAACAGTGAAATCGAATACAATGATCTCGCGGCAATCAACGGTCCGCTCATCTTCGTGGACAGGGTGAGGGACGTCGGCTTCGGCGAGCTCGTTGAAATACGCGACAGCTCGGGCAGGCTCAGGATCGGGCAGGTGGTCGAAGTTGACGAGAACAGGGCGATCGTCCAGGTCTTCGAGGGGACCTCGGGCCTTTCTCTCGAAGGGATAAAGACCGTGTTCCTGGGGAAATCGCTGCAGATGCCGGTATCGCGGGAAATGCTCGGACGGATATTTGACGGGCTCGGAAGGCCGATCGACGGCGCGCCGCAGGTGACATCCGGCACCATGATGGACATCAACGGCCTGCCGATCAATCCCTATTCACGGGAATACCCGCGCGACTTTATACAGACCGGGATATCGGCCATTGACGGCATGAACACCCTGATCCGGGGGCAGAAGCTCCCCATCTTTTCAGGAAGCGGCATGCCGCACAACATGATCGCGGCCCAGATCGCCCGCCAGGCGAAGATACTCTCCGCTGAGGAGGAATTCACCGTGATCTTCGCGGCAATGGGCGTGAAATTCGACGTGGCGAGCTTCTTCATCGATTCGTTCGAAAAAAGCGGCGCGCTCGAGAACTCGGCCATATTCCTGAGCCTTGCCGACGCGCCGTCCATCGAGCGGCTGATCACGCCCCGGGCCGCGCTCACCCTGGCCGAACACCTGGCATTCATCGAAGGCATGCACGTGCTGGTCATCCTCACTGACATGAGCAATTACTGTGAGTCACTCCGCGAGCTTTCGAGCTCCAGGGGAGAGATCCCCTCGCGCAAGGGCTACCCGGGCTACCTGTACAGCGACCTGGCCTCGATCTACGAGCGGGCCGGCCGTATCAAGGGGATACCGGGGTCCATAACCCAGATCCCGATACTCACGATGCCCAGTGACGACATCTCGCACCCGATACCCGACCTGACCGGCTACATCACCGAAGGGCAGATCGTGCTCGAAAGGGAGCTGTTCAACAAGTCCGTATATCCGCCCATCGCGGGCCTGCCCTCACTCTCGCGCCTCATGAAGGACGGCATCGGCGAAGACAGGACGCGCAAGGACCACGCCGGCGTCGCGGCCCAGCTCTTCGCCTGCTACGCCCGGGTTAAGCGCATCAGGGCGCTCGCGTCTATTGTCGGCGAGGAGGAGCTCACCGCGCTGGACAGGGAATACCTGAAATTCGGCAGGGTCTTTGAGACCGAGTTTCTGAGCCAGGCCCCGGACGAGGACCGGACGATCGGGGCCACGCTCGATATCGGGTGGCGGGTCCTTTCGATTCTCCCATCCGAAGAGCTGTACCGTATTTCGCGCGAGGACATACAGAAATACTACATCCCGTCAGCAGGGGGCCCGTGACCATGCCCCGCATGGACGTCCCCCCGACCAAATCGAGCCTGAGAAAAATCAGGAACGACCTCGCGTTCGCGCACGAGGGGTTCGACCTGCTTGACCAGAAGCGTGAAATACTGGTCATCGAGATAATGAAAAAAGCGGCGGACATCAGGGCCGTTGAAGAAAAGGTGCGCGCTGCGCTCGAAAACCTGTATGCCACGTTCAGGGCAACGGCCATGGACATGGGTACTGATGTGCTGGTGCAGAAAAGCCTGTCTGAAAAAGATGCCTACGGGCTCTCCATGGATTCGTACCGGTTTATCGGCATCACTATTCCCGTGGTCACGATTGAGCCAGGGGACATCCTGAACAGCTCCAGCATGTACGGGACCACGGCACTGTATGACCGGTGCAAAAAACAGTGCGCCGACCTGCTCCTGCTGCTCGCCGACTACTCGTCGCTCATGAAGACCGTGGTCCTGCTCTCGCGGGAGCTGAAAAAGGTACAGCGCAAGGTCAACGCGCTCGAAAAAATATTCATCCCCCAGAACGAGGAGGCCCAAAAATACATATCAGACCGGCTCGAAGAGATCGAGCGCGAGGAAATTTTCGTGAAAAAACTGATCAGGCAGAGGAATGAATAAAAAATGATGAAGCAGGCAGTGTTCAGGGCCAGGGACCGGATCAGATGGATGAACCGGGCCCAGAAGAAAGTGCTTTTCGGGATGATATTCTTTCTGGCCGTCAATGCTGTCATTCTCGTGGTCAGCATCATCCTCATCAGCAAACTCGTCAATAAACTCTAACCCGCGCAAAAACCTTGCGAATCGAGACTATATGCCCCTGAGCGACTGGTCGATGTCGGCAATGATGTCGTCGATATGTTCTATCCCGATGGAGAGCCGCACCAGGTCAGGAGCAAGCCCCGCCCGTGACTGCTCGTCAGGTGAAAGCTGCGAGTGGGTTGTCGAGGCCGGATGTATGGCCAGGCTCTTGGCGTCCCCGACATTGGCGAGGTGCGAGAAAAGGTCAAGGCCTTCGATGAAACGTTTCCCCTCATCCGCGCCGCCCCTGACGCCGAAGACCACCATGCCGCCGAAGCCGTTCTTCAAATACCGGGCAGCCACGTCGTGCCCGGGGTCGCCCGCGAGCCCGGGATAGCGAACCCAGCTGACCTTCGGGTGATCCTTTAAATACCGGGCGACAGCCAGCGCATTGGAGCAGTGGCGCTCCATTCTCAACGACAGGGTCTCTATCCCCTGCAGAAAAATCCAGGAGTTGTCAGGAGAGATGCATCCCCCCAGATTGCGCAGCGGCACCAGCCTCATGCGCATGATAAAGGCGATCCTGTTGAACTCGCCCAGGTCACGGGCGAAACGGAGCCCGTGGTATCCCGTGTCAGGATCGTTGTACAGGGAGAACTTCGGGTCCTTCCAGTCAAAGGTGCCCGCGTCGATCACGATGCCGCCGATGGCAGTGCCGTGCCCGCCGATCCACTTGGTCAGCGAATGGATCACGATGTCAGCGCCGTGCCCGATGGGCCGCAGCAGGCAGGGCGGCGTAAACGTCGAGTCGACCACAAAAGGAAGGCCGTGCGCGCGGGCGGTTGACGCGAGCGCTTCGAGGTCGGCGAAATCCAGGGTCGGGTTCCCGATCGTTTCGGCGTACACGAGCCTGGTCCGCGGGGAAAGGGCCCGCTCGAGGCTCCCGGGTTCGGCCGGGTTGAAAAAGTTCACGTTTATGTCGAACTGCTTGATGATGTCACTGAACATTGAATACGTGCCGCCGTACAGGTTTACCGATGACGCGATTTCATCCCCGTGGGAGCAGATGTTGATGATCGTATAAAAAATCGCGTTGGTCCCTGAAGCGAGCGCGAGCGCCGCGGCCCCGCCTTCAAGCAGCGACATGCGCTCTTCGAGCACCTGCTGGGTCGGGCTCCCCAGGCGGGTGTAGATGAACCCCCCTTCCTTCAGCGCGAACAGGTCCTGGGCATGCTGTGAGCTCCTGAAATTGTACGAGGTCGTGCGGTACAGGGGAACAGCGGTTGACATGGTCTTCTGCTCAACATCATACCCACCGTGGAGCGCCACAGTTTCAAACCGGGAGGGACCTTTCTTTTTCTGCATACTGACAAACCTTTTCCGTTGCCGTAATATTGGTACAGGCATTACATCATAGCCGGTGTTTCGCGGTTGGCAACCAATTTTTTGCATAGATACAATCAGATCATCGCGGGCGATTCAGGGGGGGATGTTTTGGTGCTCTGACCCCAGGGCAGGTTGAAAACCTGCCCTTACATACCCCATAGTTCTCTGACCCCCGGTACAAGCGGTGTCATACCGTAAGAATTGGCCCTGCCTCGTATCTGCCGGCGATATAGCAGGGGGATGCGTCTCCCGCTATTGACCGGTATGTTTCCAGTGCCAGTTCAGGAGTATTGTTCTCTGCCGAAAGGTGTCCCAGGCAGACCCACCGCAGCCCGGACCCGGTGCGGGCGATAAACTCCGCTGCCTCGATGTTCGAGAGGTGCCCGCCGGGGCCGGCGATCCTCTTTTTCAGGAAAGCCGGGTACGGCCCGCTTTTCAGCATTCCGGGATCATAGTTGCTTTCGATCAGGGCCGCGTCCACTGAAGAAAGGGCGTTTTCAAGGTCGGCGTACACATGCCCCAGGTCGGTAAAAATGCCCAGCCGGGAGGCGCCGTCATCGACAATAAAGGCCACGCCGTCCGCGCCGTCGTGGGGCGTGGTGATGGTCTCGACACGCACCTGCCCGAATTGTATCGTGTGCCCCGAAACAAAATGCTCCACCCGGTCGAGCCTGCCCGGGTCAGTGCGCAACCGCGCGGCCCTGAGCGTTTTTTCAGTTATATACAGCGGGATGCGGAACTTGCGCTGATATATTCCGGCGCACCGCACGTGATCGGCGTGGTCATGGGAAACAATAAGCGCGGTGACGTCCCTGATGTCACGCTCATGAAGGGCCAGGCGCGCGGCCGCCTGCTTGCCGCTGATGCCGGCGTCGAAGAGCAGCTTCACCCCGCCTGTTTCGACATACAGGCAGTTGCCGTTGCTCCCGGACTGGAGTGATATTAAATTCATCGAGGGTGACCGTTTACTGATTTGTGGCTTAAGCTGAAGGCCTTTTCGTCCTTCCCGTTTAAAGGATTAAACCCGCCGGCCAGATCCGGGTCAACCCTTTTATGCGCGTCCCAATAATTATTGACAACATCAAGCGGCTCTCCTATACTGTAGGACATAGGGAGAACGCCATGAAAAAAACGATCATTTCCTGCTTCGCTTTGCTCGCATGCGTGCTTGCCGGAAGGTCAGCCTTCACCGGGGAGGCGGAACGGCCGGTGGTCCCGATTCCCTTCAATCCCGGCCCGCCGCTTAACAGCACGGTAAGCGACTTCGCCCCGTCGCTTTCACCTGACGGGACCTTTATGGTATTCAACAGCAAGCGGGACGGGCAGAAGTACCAGGACATCTACCTGTCGCGGTACGAAAAAGGGCAATGGAGCGCGCCTGAACTGATGCGCGAGCTTTCATCCCCCTATAATGACGAGACCCCGCACGTGTCAATGAACGGCGACCTTATCATCTTCGCCTCGGACCGCGACGGGAGCCTGGAAATGCCCCGCGACTCGACCGGCACCGTGCGCGTGTCCTTTGACCTGTACTGGTCCCGGCGCGTCGGCGGAAAATGGACTTCCCCGGTCAAAGTGGCCGGCCATGTGAACACCATGTTCCATGAACGGGGCCCCGCGCTCTCTCCTGACGGTAACACGCTCTACTTCACCAGGTGGCCCTTCGGGAACAGCGGTGATTCCGTGATCATGAAGTCCGAGGTCGAGTATGAGGGGTTCGGCGTTGCCGAAGCGCTTCCCGAGCCGTTCAATACCGGCAACCAGGACGTGGGCCTGATCCACACCGAGGATGGTTTCTATTTCTCGTCGAACAGGCAGGGCGGCCAGGGCGGCTGGGACGTTTATTTCGTTTCCTGCAAGAACGGCGTGTTCGGCCAAGCGGTGAACCTGGGCCCGCTGGTAAATTCGCCCGCCAACGAATTCTATTACAGCAAAAACGCGGACACCGCCTATTTCTGCTCGGACAGGCCCGGGGGAGAGGGTCTTTTCGACATCTACAAGGCGAGCTTCGAGATCCACGCGATATATTTCGACTACGATTCAGCGAAGATCAAGAAAGAATCATACCCGGTGCTTGATTCCATTTACCGCTTTCTCCGGGAAAACAGCTCACTGAAATTCGAAATTATCGGCCACACCGACCTGCACGGCTCCGAAGAGTACAACAACACACTGAGCCTTAAAAGGGCCGAATCGGTCAGGGACTATTTTCTGGCAAAAGGGCTTGACCCGTCCCGTTTCACGGTCAAGGGCGCGGGCAAAAGCGAGCCGAAGATAAACAACATCGGTCCCGGGTATGACGAAAAAAACCGCAGGACCGAATTTAAGGTGCTCGGAATTACAGACTAGCCCCGGCCAGGTGACGGCCGGTTACAGGGGGATGTGCAGCTTTTCGCTGTCGCAGTAGGTAAAGAAGAGCTCCTTGTACCACCTGACCGCGCCGTAAAAACGGTACCAGTGCGAGTCCTTGAATTTCCGGGAAAGGATTCCCTTGTCAACAACGCGGGCGTCAAAAGTCTTTTTGTCGAAATTAGCAAAGGCCTCATCCATCCATCGGTTCTTGTCGTAGTTCAGATACTTTTCGTCATTCTTCGAAAAAAGCTTCTCGTCGACCAGCAGCTTCTGCCAGTTCTTTATTCTCCCGGTATCGGACTTGAACGCGAGCAGCGCCTTGAACAGGCGCGCATAATTTTTATACGTCACAGCAGGGTCTGAATAGAGCGGATGTTTTGCCAGATACGATTCAAGGTGTTCCCTTATCCTCTCGAACGCCCTGCGGTACCGGTCCCTGTTGTCAATGGACCCGGTGTGCGAAAACATATCGGCATAGCCTTCGCTCTTGTCGTACTTGTAGGACCACTTGATATACGGGAAATCGGGATACTCAAGGGCCTGGGCGTGGGCGTAGGCCGGAAGCGCCGAATCCATGAATTTATCGAATTTGCTCCTCTTGCCCCCGGTGAAGAAGCGCACAACCTTCGCGAGCTGGTCAGTCAGCTCCCAGGGAATGTCCGACTCGGCCTTGAGGTCGCGAATGTTATTGACCTTGCTTAAAAGCCCGGAAAATCCCTGGTGCGAAAAGGTGTCGGCGAAAGGATGAAGGGTGATCCCGAACCGGATCAGGTCCGTTTCCTTCAGGGCTTCCTTCATGATTTTTTTTATGACCGGGGATTCCTCTTTACAGCGCAGCCTTTTGGTGAACCCCCTTCCCTCGCAGCCGGGAACGAAGTGGAACGCGGTCGTGTTGTTCATCATCGCCGAATAGTTAAACGTGCTTATTCTCAGGTAATTATGGCACGTCGCCATGTTAAAAAAACAGGGCTTGCCGTCAATGGTCTCGTGGTTTACGCCTTCGGTATCTCCTGAGATGTATATGAGGTTAACGATGGCGTCATCGACATACTGTGAGGCATAGGCGACCTGGTAGGCCGCTTCTTTGGTAAAACCGCATGCGCGCGCGAAAGCGAGAACAGCGTAGTAATGGGCGTCAACTTTCATCATTGCCTCCTTGAATTGCGTGAGCGTTAAATGGAAGATCAGTGCGGTATAACACCACGATCAGGCTTCTGTCAAGAGTTATTCAAAAATGAGTCATACTTTAAGCTTCGGTAGTAAATTAATTTTGGGGGCAACCGTTTCATAACACATTTTGTTGTCATCCCGGTTTACCGAAGGTAATA
>DAIUKG010000006.1:0-139466 GCA_036848375.1 Spirochaetota bacterium | reverse complement strand
TACATAATTCAATCCGATCGCATCCCTGTTTATCTGTGTCCATGCTTCGACCGGGTTCAGCACAGGTCTGTGTTAAAATCTTTCATCTTTCTCTGTGTACTCAGTGACTCTGTGGCCATCTTTTTCACATTGTTTTTTGACATTTGAATCCCAACATTAAGGAATGAGCCAATAAATCATAAGGAAAATATCTTAAGCCCCCCATTGGGGGGTTTGGGGGGCTTTAATATCCAATACGCTTAATACCGGTAATGGTCAGGCTTGTACGGCCCTTCAACAGGGAAGCCGATATAGTCGGCCTGCTGCTGCGTCATCTTTGTCAGCTTCACGCCGAGCTTTGTCAGGTGCAGCCGGGCTACTTCCTCGTCGAGCTGCTTTGACAGCACGTACACGCGCTTTTCATGTTCCTCCGTGGCGAGCCTGATCTGGGCCAGGGCCTGGTTGGTGAAGCTGTTGCTCATGACAAAGCTGGGATGGCCCGTGGCACAGCCAAGGTTTACCAGGCGCCCTTCGGCGAGAATGATAATGGACTTTCCTGATTTAAGGGTCCACTTGTCGACCTGCGGCTTGATCGTGTCCTTTTTGCACACCGGGTTTTCTTCGAGGTAATGCATGGCTATCTCGCTGTCAAAGTGGCCGATGTTGCACACGATCGCGCCTTCCTTCATCATTTCCATGTGAGCGCCGTTAATGACATCGACATTGCCGGTAGCGGTGACAAAAATGTCCCCGAGGGGCGCGGCGTCCTCCATGGTCACCACTTCATATCCCTCCATGGCGGCCTGCAGCGCGCAGATGGGGTCTATCTCGGTCACCAGAACGCGGGCGCCGAAACCGCGCATGGACTGGGCGCAGCCCTTGCCCACATCACCGTAGCCGCATACCACCACGACTTTACCGGCTACCATGATATCAGTTGCACGCTTGATCCCGTCAGCAAGGGATTCCCTGCATCCGTAAAGGTTGTCGAACTTTGATTTGGTCACCGAGTCATTGACATTGATCGCCGGGAAGAGAAGCTCCTTGCTTCTCGCCATGTGGTACAGACGGTGCACGCCCGTAGTGGTCTCCTCTGAAACGCCTTTAACCTGGCCGGCGACCTTTTCCCAGTGGCCCGGATTTCTTTTATGGGTCTCACTGAGCCGATCAATAACGCAGCGGAATTCCTTGTTGTCGTACTTCTTGTCCAGGAGCGACGGGTCTTTTTCGACCTTGTAGCCCCAGTGTATGAAAAGCGTCGCGTCCCCGCCGTCGTCAACGAGCAGGTTCGGGCCCGATCCGTCAGGCCAGGTCAGCGCCTGCTCGGTGCACCACCAGTACTCCTCAAGGGACTCTCCTTTCCAGGCAAAGACCTTTGCCTTGCCGCCCTGAGCGACCGCCGCAGCGGCGTGGTCCTGGGTGGAGAAAATGTTGCACGATGCCCAGCGCACGTCCGCCCCCAGCTCATAAAGAGTTTCAATGAGCACCGCTGTCTGTATGGTCATGTGAAGGCTTCCCATTACTTTCAGCCCCTTTAACGGTTTCCGGGGGCCGTACTTTTCCCGTGTCGCCATAAGGCCGGGCATCTCCGCCTCGGCAAGGATGATCTCCTTGCGGCCCCATTCGGCAAGGGACATGTCCCTCACCTTGTATTCGCATCCCGGGTCAAGTTCAAGGTACCCTTTAGTAGTCTTTATGTTCATACGTTCCTCCTGTTGTTTCACAGTATATCATCATTCCCGAATTGAGAGAACAATATTCATAAACAGCCCTTTTTTTACATCATGGCGGGATGTTTCAGCAATGCTGAATCCGCCGGTGCCAAGCCAGTCCCGAAGCTCATCAAGGCTGAAGCCAAGCCAGCGGTGCCCGAATTTCTCGCGCATCTCCTCGTTCGCATGCTTGTCAAGGTCGACGATAATGAGCCGTCCGCCCTTTTTCAGAATGCGCCCGGCCTCGCGTATCCCGTCAACCGGCGAAGGGAGATAGTGCAGCACCATGTTGATCACCGCGGCCTCTGCCTCGCCGTCCCTCATGGGAAGGTGCTCGATCTCGCCGATCCTGAGGTCAATGCCGTTGCCGTTGTTCAGCAGGCTGCGGCGAGCCTCCTCCAACATGCGCGACGATTTGTCAACGCCGATCACCCCGGCCGCTTTCCTTTTCAGGTAGGGCAACAGCTTCCCGTTGCCGCATCCCAGATCGGCCGCGATGGAGCACTGCTCGAGAAGGGAGACAATTTCATCCGCGAAGCGCCGGTCGTCGAGGATCTGGTTTTTGATTGAATCCCATTCCCCGGCGACCGCGTCAAAATACCGGCTCTTTTCATCGAACCGCTGCTTCAGGAGATCCTCCAGCATACGCAGGTCCTGCTGAAGCAGTTCGTCATCCTTTATTATTGCCTTGAAAATATCGACATAAGCAGCGCCCTGGCCGTTGAGGCTGGCGCTGTAAAACACCCACAGCCCGTCCCTTCGGGACGTTAAAAGCCCGGAATCAGTGAGTATTTTCAGATGGCGCGAAATCCTGGACTGGCCCATGGCCATAATTGACACGATTTCGTTGACATTCAGCTCATGCTGGACCAGCAAATTCATGAGCCGGATACGGGTCTCGTCAGCCAGAGACTTAAAAAACGCAAGAGATTGCATGGAAATCAATATATCAAGATATCTTGATATGGTCAAGAATTTTTTACTGTTGTGTGCTCTGACCCCCGATTCTTTGCTCTGACCCCGGGGCAGGTTAGAACCCTGCCCCTGCGACCCCGATATCTGCTCTGACCCCACCTAAATCTAACCTGCCCCGACAGACCCCAAATACTGAAAAAGAAATAGTTCTTGCCGTAAATTCATGGTGCACTATAGTAATTTTCGGTCATTTCCAGAAATAACACAAAACAGCCATTTCCTGAGTCTGAAGCAATCTCAATTCTACATTGTGGAGAGACATATGCGTATCGGAACCCTGCAAAAATTAATTTTTCCCGCCATACTTTGTTCATTGCTCAGCGTGTTCTCATGCGATGACGGAACAAATAATAATGAAGGAAACAGCTCACCCGATCAGCCGGCCAGCGCAAGCGCCGACCTCGAAAGCCTTGAACTGTCCCTTGACGGCCTGGACCCCGAATTCTCACCGTCAGTTGTGTCCTATAGCGTAACTGTTTCCCTTGAATCCGAAAGCCTGACATTTACCCCGGCAGCAGCCGACCCTGACGCGGCAATAACCGTGAACGGCTCAACCTGCGCAAGCGGGGATGTATTCGGTCCGTTCACCCTTAACCTCGGCGAGAACATGATTGAAATCACGGTGACCGCAACCGATGGCAGCGAAAAAACGTACACCATCGAGGTAGTGCGCGGCCTGAGACAGCGCTACATCAAGGCGTCGAACACCGGCGCCGATGATGAATTCGGATATTCGATTTCCCTGTATGGTGACACCCTGGCTGTGGGCGCGTACGGCGAAGACAGTGACGCAACCGGTATTGAAGGCGACCAGAGCAATAACAACGCGAGCGCGAGCGGCGCGGTATATATTTTCACCCGAACCGGCTCGACCTGGGCACAGCAGGCATATATCAAAACGTCAAATGCCGAATACGGCGACCAGTTCGGGTACGCGGTAGCCCTGTACGGAGACACCCTTGCAGTGGGCGCACATTATGAAGACAGCGCCGCAACCGGTATTGGTGGCGACCAGGATGACAATAGCGCAGAAAAAAGCGGCGCGGTATATGTTTTCACCCGCACCGGCTCGACCTGGACACAGCAGGCATACATCAAGGCATCAAACACCGGAACAGATGACCGGTTCGGGTGCAGTGTTTCCCTGTACGAAGACACTCTTGTCGCGGGCGCATACCGTGAAGACAGCCCCGCGACCGGAATCAACGGAGTTGAAACCGACGATACTACCGATGCAAGCGCGAGCGGCGCGGTGTATGTGTTCACCCGAACCGGGTCAACCTGGGCACAACAGGCATATATCAAGGCGTCAAACAGCGACGGGGGTGACAATTTCGGGCTCAGCGTTTCCCTGTACGGCGACACGCTCGCGGTCGGCGCGATGCAGGAATCAAGCGCCGCTGCCGGAATCGGCGGTGACCAGGACGACGATACTGCTGGCGCGAGCGGCGCGGTGTATGTCTTTACCCGCACCGATTCAACCTGGGCACAGCAGGCATATATCAAGGCGTCAAACACCGGCGCGAGTGATTATTTCGGCAGCAGTGTCGCCCTGCACGGGGACACGCTGGCAGTCGGCGCACATTTTGAAGACAGCGCCGCTGCCGGAATCGGCGGTGACCAGGACGACGATACTGCAAGCGCGAGCGGCGCGGTGTACGTGTTCACCCGCACCGGTTCAACCTGGGCACAGCAGGCGTATATCAAGGCATCAAACACCGGTGCCAATGATTATTTCGGGCTCAGAATTGCCCTTAACGGAGACACTCTTGCAGTCGGTGCGTATGCTGAGGACAGTACCACAACCGGTATTGACGGCGAGCAGAGCAATAGCGATGCAAGTGCGAGCGGCGCGGCATATGTGTTCACCCGCACCGGAGACGACTGGGAACAACAGGCATATGTGAAAGCACCGAACACCGATAGTAACGACCAGTTCGGCTGGTCACTTGCCCTGTATGGAGATTCCCTCGCGATTGGCGCTCACTATGAAGCAAGCGCGGCAACCGGCATTGACGGTGACGGGACAAACGACAGCGTCGGCGACAGCGGTGCCGTGTACCTGTACTATGACACCGCAGAAGGGCTCTGGTGACAAACCGGTGTTTTCGCGCACGATGATGAGCCCGGAACAGATCAATACCATACTGAATATAACAGGAAATAATCCTTGACACAATCGCCCGGGACAGCGAACTTCCCCGTGCGTTTTAAATTTGATCTTTAGATACAAGAGAAGGAAGCAGGGTGCGATTCCCTCGCTGGCCCGCAACTGTGATCCCGCAAAAACCGGGTAAGCCAGAACTTTCTCGATAACTGAACATCCCCGGGGGCCGGGATCAGTTACCTGACTGTCAGAAACAATGAATGGCATGAGCACACCCCGGTGTGCTTTTTTTGTGAAACAGAGCGGATGAACAACAAAAAACCACTATCACTGACCGCTATTGCCTGCATGATTATCACGATCATGCAGGGGGGGATGACTGTTTCCCGCGCGGCCGCACAGACCGCGGAGACAAACTCACCTGTTGCGGAATCGTCCGAATCATCCCCCGAAAAGGCCAAAGGCGATAATGACGTGATAAAAGTCATAGCCGGAGAAGTTGACGAGGTCGAAAAAATAAAAGGCGCCGCGACCTCAACCGACATTATTGACGTGTCCGGAATCAGCGGCGGCATGACCTCGGCCTCGGAACTCCTCAGCGAACGGGTCGGCCTGCGCACCAAACGCTTCGGCGGCCTGGGAAGCTACAGCACCCTGTCCATCCGCGGCTGCGACCCCGGGCAGGTGATGTTCTACCTCGACGGGGTCCTGTTGAACGACGCCACCTCAGGCGAGGTCAACCTGGAAAACCTTCCCCTCGAAAACCTCGAGCGCATCGAAATCTACCGGGGTTTCACACCGGCAAGGTTCGGCACGTCGGGGATCGGCGGCGCGGTCAACCTGGTCACCAGGAAATCGCGCGACTACGGCGAGACCCTGGCCTCGGTCGGCTACGGATCGTTTGACACCTCGAAGGTGGTGCTTTCCCGGGCGCAGAAGATAAAAAAATTCGATTACCTGGTCTACTTCAACCGCACCGGAAGCAGCGGCGACTTCACCTTCACGAACAACAGGGGCACGCCCGAAAATTCCAGCGACGACCGGAGGCAAAAAAGAAAAAACAACGACCACCAGTCATACAGCGCCACGGTAAAGGGCGGTTATGAAAACGATAAAGTCAGGGTCAGCCTGATGGATGACTTTTTTTTCAAGGAACAGGGCCTTCCCGGGTCCGGGACGAACGCCATTAAAAGCGTGCGCCTCGAAACGATCAGGAACACCGCGCGCGCGGGGATCAAAACCTCCGGGATCGGCGGCGCGCCGCTTTCGCTTGACCTGGACTGTTTCTATTCGATGAACCAGCATGCGTATGACAATCCCGACGGAGAATACCTCGGCCTGGGCAACGCGCTCACGAGAAAAGGAGTGCACCACTCAGCGGGCGCTGACCTCGCATGGGAGCTGTCCCTGCCCGCCGCGTACCAGTGCCTCACCCTGCTCACGTCCTACCAGTACGAGGTCTACCGCAGCAGGGAAAAAAGCAGCTCCACCGATTACGAAACCAGGTGGGGCCCGAGGCAGCACCGGCACCACGCGGGCCTTGTTCTTGAGGACGAGATCATCGTGCTCGAAGACCGGCTGCGCATCATCCCCCAGATCAGGTACGAATACTGGTCGCAGATGTTTTCGGGCGATGAATACGGCCCGGTATCGTCATCATCGGTCAACAGGGAATACCATCACGCGGGCGGGCAGCTCGGCCTGAAATACTTTCCCCGGGACGGGCTCTTTCTTAAAACAAGCGCGGGAAACGGGTTCCGCGCCCCGACCTTTACCGAGCTTTTCGGCGACCGGGGCTACATAACAGGCAACTCCTCGCTCAGGCCCGAAACGTCGGTCAGTGTTGACGCCGGGGCCGGGTACGTCCTTGAAAAAAAAATATCAGTGCTCGACCGCGTCACTGTTGAATACACCTTCTTCTACACCCTGGTCTGGGACCGGATCATCATGCTGAACAATTCTCAGTACACCATGAAGGCGCAGAACATCGACGAGGCGGAAATCACCGGGCATGAAATCTCGCTGGGCATCGGCCTGTTTGAGCACCTTGACCTCGGATGCAACTATACCAACATGCGAGCCATTGACCGGGGGCAGATTCCCTACTACCGCGGCAAGTACCTGCCCCACAGGCCGGTGCACGAAGTGTCGTTTACGGCGCGCGTAAAAAGCACCTACATCGCCTGCGGCTACGAGCTGAGCTACACCGGCGCGAACTTCAGGGACCGCTACAACTCGGCCTCGCTGTACGTGCGCCGGCGCCTTATCCACAGCATGACCGTGGAGATTTTTCCGTACCGGGGGGTGACCCTTACCTTTGAAGTAAAAAACATGGATGACAATGACGTGCGCGACCTCGCGGGATATCCGCTCCCCGGAATTTCCTGCTTCGGCACGGCCAGTGTGAGGTATTAACATGCGCCCAACTGAACAGGGAACCACTCAAAATTCAAAACACGGCGCTGGCGGGGGGATGACATCCGCGGCGCGCCCCTACCGCCGGCATAAAACAATCCGCAGTACGCTTGCAGCCGCGTGCGCCGCCCTGCTTCTGGCAAACCTCAACTCATGCGAACCGCAGCCTGACGACTCTGCCTGGGCCCCGCCGCAGGGAGTGTTCGCGGTGACCACTGATTACGGCACCGGATGCTTTTCCGTTGTGGACCCGTCAACCCTGCAGGCCTATAACGACATCGGCGTAGACCGCATCGGTTCGGACGCGGTCTCGCGTTACTTCCCCTCAACACCGGGCAGGATCTACATCGTGAACCGGCAGGGCGGACTGACAAGCCACGACAACATCCAGATACTCGACACCGAAAACCGGTATCGGACCATTACCCAGAAATCAACCGGGGACGGGTCGAACCCCCATGACCTCGCGGTCATTGACGATGACCGGGCATACGTGACGCGCTACAACCGGCCCGGGCTGTGGATCATCGATCCGGATACCGCGGCCAAAACCGGCGAAATAGACCTTTCGGCTTACGCCGATTCATCGGCCGGCGGGGTGCCATACATGTCGCGCATGTATCATTACACCGAGGGAGGCGCCAGCCTCGTGTTCGTGGCTTTGCAGCGGCTGAATGAAAAACTGAATCCGACCGACTACAGCTCGGTCATCGTAATTCAGGCCGACAGCGCGAGCCCCGACTGCGATACGGTCATTGAAGAGATCAGGCTCCAGTGGGGAAGCGAAAGCGCGACCAATCCCTACACCGCGTTCAGGCGCGTCCCGGCATCCTGGTGGCAACCGCCGGCCGCCGACGGGCACGACCACCTGTTCATCTCATGCGTGGGCAGGTTCGGGTACAACTTCACCCTTGACTGCGGCATCGTTGCGGTCGACCCGGTCGATCTCCACTGCGAGGAAGGATACGTGATAAGCGAAACAACGATCGGAAGCGAGATATCGGACTTTGTGGTGAAATCAGGGACACAGGCGTACGCGACCACGAGCGATTCGGCCTTCGCCTCGGGCCTCATCGCCTTTGATCCCGGTGCCGGGAGCGTGACCTCGGTTCTCCGCGCGGACAGCGGCAACTGGGGCTACCTGTGGTCCCTGGCACTCCATTCGTCCGGCGTGCTTTTCGTGTGCGACCGCAACGCGCTCGACCCCGGCCTGCGCGTGTACGACACCGGCGATTCAGACGCACCAATGAACGGGGGCGGTCCTCTGTACCTCGGCCTTCCGCCCTTTGACCTGAGCTTTATTGAATGAAGCGGCGTCCGAGTTTGAGGAAAAAAAATTACGAGTTTACATATAAGGGAACCTCTATAAATTACATTTTGGATGTTCCCTTGTGGGCACAACCATTGGATAAATCAGGTTTTATCATTTTTCAGTTGATGAAAAAACCTGATTTTTAGAAGTGCCCATAAATCAGATAAAAAATACTTCCCTGACCAACTCCATAATGTTATCATAAAAAAAATTTAACGTCCGTACATTGAATGATGGAAATAGACGAACAAACGAAAAAAACGCTCAGGTATTCATTTGCTGATGGCATCTTCGCCAGCGGCATGATCGGCTTCACCCAGGAATACTTCACCCCTTTTCTCATTTTTCTCGGCGGAACGCTCAGGGAGGTGGCCTTTCTCAGCTCGATTCCGAATATTGTCGCGTCCCTGGCACAAATCAAGACGTATGATTTCATCCGCCTGATCGGCTCTCGCAAAGGGACGATAACGGTGTTTGTCCTCTTGCAGGCCCTGACTGTGTTTGCCATGGCGTTCATGCCCCTGAGCGGTTTTGCCGGGCCATCCACATTCATTGCAGCGGCGGTGCTCTTTACCACTTTCGGCGCGATAAGCACACCGGCCTGGGGAAGCCTGATGGCAAACCTGGTGCCGGAGAACAGAAGAGGCACGTATTTCGGCTGGCGCAACAGCATAATGGGAAGCATCATAGTTGCCACATCGCTGTGCGCGGGGCTGCTCCTTTACACGATGAAGCAGGAAAGCATCGCGTGGGGGTTTACGGTGATGTTCGGATCAGCCTTTATATTCAGGCTTCTGTCATGGTTTTTTCTCAAAAAAATGCACGACCCTGAAACGGGAACTCCCATACTCAGGGTAAAAATATCGCTGAAAGGCTTTATACAGAAATTGAAGGGGAACAATTTCGCCCGTTTTGTACTGGCGGTTTCGCTGCTCAATTTTTCAGTAAACCTGTGCAGCCCCTATTTCGCCGTGCTGCTTCTCAAAGAGCTCCATTTCAATTATATACTGTATTCGGGCATCATGATGAGCGCTCCACTGAGCATGTACCTGTTCATGCGCAGATGGGGAAACCTGGCTGACTCAATAGGCAATGTCCGGATATTAAAATTGACCGGGCCGGGCATCGCACTCATCCCCCTTCTCTGGGTCGTGAGCCGCAACCCGGTTTACCTGGTCATGACCCAGGTCTTTTCAGGGTTTCTCTGGGCCGGTTACAACCTGTCGGCCTCAAACTTTATATTTGACGCGGTGGAAAAAGAAAAAAGAGTCCGGTATATATCGTATTTTAACGTGCTCAACGGCCTGCTGCTGAGCACCGGCGCCATTATCGGCGGACTGATAGTGAACCTGCTGCCGGCCCTTCAGGGTTACAAAATCCTTTCTCTTTTTGTGATCTCGTCCCTGCTGAGGCTGGCATGCGCGGTCACGATCCCCTTAAAACTAAGGGAGGTACGCCGCGTTGAAGACATCTCCAGCAATCAGATGTTTTTCAGCCTTATCGGCATTCGCCCATTGATCGGCATTCAGCGAAAAACAATCCGGTATCTTCGTTAACGATTACAATTTTCTGGGGCCGTATTTTCTGAACATCTCCTGGCGCCTGTCCTCCGGCAAAGACTTGAGATACATCTTCCAGCCGGGGCAGAATTTAATGTGGAATTTCCAGAACCGGCCGATCAGCGATGCGGGTTTTTTGTCGTATACAGCGCGCATTTTACAGTTTTCACAGGGAAGTGCCATGTCAGTTACCTCTATTTCTTAATATTACTTATACAGCAGAAAACATAAACCGTGACACAATATATTGTAATCATGGCAATCCGCCTGTCAATTCTTACTATGAATAAAATACGCAATTCAATGAAATTTTTGCTCTGACCCCCCGGGGCATTCAACCTGCCCCTACGGACCCCTGCAATGACCCCGCATTCCGCGCCGCAAACCCCGGCCAAATAGGGATTGACATCCCCCCTGTTCTGCTGAATGAAGGATACCCGTGAGGAAACCACATGACGAGCTCAAAAACGCACCTGGCCTTTGACATTGACGGGACCCTGTTTGACGTGTCACCCATAGCGGTGACGGCCTTTGAAAGGGGCATTGAATCCTACCTGGCCAGCGAAAAAACCGGCGCCATAACGGTTCCCGCGCATGATGAAATCATCGCCCTTCTGGGAACGCCGATTGAAGAAATTTTCGACGCTCTCTTTCCGCTGCTCAACGGGAAGGAGCGGGCGCTGCTCAACGACCACTGCACGCGCGCGTTTGCTGACCTGATCAACAGAGGCGGCGGAGCCCTCATTGAAGGTGTTGCCGCGACCCTGGCAGTTCTCCACGAACAGGGCCGGGCCATGGTAGTCGCCTCAAACGGAAGGCCTGAATACATCGAAGCCATACTCGGGCATCACGGAATCATTGGCTTTTTCAATCCTCCCTTTGTGTACCTCGGCCCCGGTGTTCCTGACAAAAACGCGATCGTTCAAGAATATGCAAAAAAAACGGGGGCGGATGATCTGCTCATCATGATCGGCGACCGTGGAAGCGACTATGAAGCGGCCCGGGCGAACGGGATCCCCTTTATCGGGTGCGCGTTCGGGCACGCGGGCAGCGCCGAAATCTCGGGAGCGCGCTGGATAGCGGCATCATTCAGCGAGATACCCGCGATCGTCCGGTCAATTGAAAGGGGGCAACTCCCATGAAAAAATTCATCTGCTTCGCCGCGATGACGCTGTTTCTTTGCGGGTGCGGGGACGAAATCTTCCGCGTGAGCAGGCCCCAGCTCGGGACCATAGTCAACATCACCGTCTTGTGCGACCAGAAAACAGCGGCGAAGGCAACGGAGCGCGCCTTTGCGGAGATCTCACGCATCGAGGACCTGATGAGTCCCTATAAACAGGAAAGCGACTTCTTCCGCATAAACCACGCGAACGGACCCGTACGCCTCGACCGGGAGACCTTTGACCTGATCAAGCGCTCAACCGAAATATCAGCGGCAACCGGCGGCGCGTTTGACATTTCATTCGCCTCGATTGCGCATCTGTGGAACTACAAAGACCCGGAATTTGCCCCGCCCTCACGGCAAGAAGTCAACCGCTTTCTCCCGCTGGTTAACTACAGAAACATCAGGCTCACCGACGGCCCGCCCGCGATATCACTGCCCCGGGGGATGAAAATCGGCGCGGGCGGCATAGCCAAGGGATACGCGGTAAAAAAAGCGGTTGAGGCACTGAAAAAAGAAGGGGTCGGCGCGGGAATCGTCGAGGAAGGAGGAGACCTGCAGGTGTTCGGCTCAAAAGCGGGCGGGCCCTGGCTCACGGGCCTTATGCATCCCCGTGAAAAAACTCTTCTGCTTTCAATCGGGCTCACTGACATGGACTCAATCGCGACCAGCGGCGACTATGAACGCTTCGTTGAATACGGGGGCAAGCGTTATCCCCACATCATTGATCCGCGGACCGGCTACCCGGCTCAGGGAATGATGTCGGTTTCAGTGCTCACGAAAGACCCGGTGACGAGCGACGCCTTCGCAACGGCGTTTTTCGTCATGGGAGTGCAGGCCGTTAAGGAATTTTTGAAAAAGAAAACCGTTCCGGGACTCAGCGTCATCCTCATCGACAGCGCCATGAAAATGCATATTTCCCGCGGCCTGAAAAAAAGGGTATCGCTCCTCGAGAAAACAACAGATGTTGTATGGATAGACAGTGACTGAGCCCTACCGGGCGATCACCACTTTCTGGAAGCTGTTCAGTATCTGCTTGCCGTCACTGAGGCGTTTGGCATGAAAATGGATGTAATACAGGCCGACGCCCAGTCTCTTCTCAGCCTTGTTTATGCCGCGCCATCCTTTTTCCTTGATGTTCTGGCCGCCCTTCCGGTACGCGTTGTCAAGCATCGTGTACACCGTCCTTCCCTTGACGTCATAGACCTTTATGGTCACCTTCGCGTCAGCTGAAAGATAATAGGCCGGATAGGCAGCGGGGCTCTTTTTGGTGATGACATTGTTCAGCACGCGCGTCGGCCACGGTTTAAAGTCAGTCGAGGTCCCGATATAGAAGGTCCACTCGCCGTTGTTGGGGTCAGCAACATCGGGAGGTACCTCAATGGTCGAATCTGAAAAAGTCGATATTTCATCAAGGCTCGTTTCAACGACAAATCGTATTGAATTATTCAGCACTATAATGGGAACCGTCGTAGGCAGATAGGCGACATAGGTATTCGGCCCGGTACGGCTCGCGTCAGCAGAGAAAAGCGTATCTGCGGCAAACGCGCCGCTGTTGATTGTGTTGGTGCTGACATTGACGATATTGGTGGTACCGTCAGTGGTGTACCACACCCTGACCGTGTCAGGCTGCTCGTCAGAGGTCACAATATCAAGAGTGACCCTGATCGCGCTTTCCCGCACGGTCCGCACGGAGGGGGTCAGGTCAGCGAACGTGTCATTTTCGTATTGCGTGACTCCATCAGAAATGGTAACGTCAATCGAATACGGCTGGGTTTTAAATGTTCTGTTCGCCACAATCGGGGCACCGTTTGCCTCGGTGATCTCGTTGCCGAAAATATCAACAGCCGTAATATAATATTCATAGTCAGTGAATATTTTAAGTCCGGTTATGGTGGTGTACTTCCACCCGCTGGCATTGAAATTGTACGCAGTGTTTGCTGTCTCATTGTACGTGAGCCCCCTGAGGTACTGGTCATCGTCGCCGTCCCACTGCCGGCGCGTATTGCCGACCTCGTTGTAGTAAATCCGGTATTCGTAGAAGTCACGGTCATCGCCCGCATTTGACATGTCGATCGGGTCCCAGTACAGGCGTATCGATGTCGTGGTGGGCACCGCCGATTCGATGTTTATCGCGGGGGTCCCCGTTGAAGGCGGGTCAAGCCGGTCCCACTTGATACTGTTGGTCACCGCGGTCCCGTTGCCGTCGCCGGTCTGGTTCAGCTCATAGGCCCCGCCGGTGATCGCGGTCACCTGGTAGGTCCACCGCACGGTCTGTTCATCGGTCATAAAGGAGTCGGTAAACCCGCTGGCGTCGTCATAGGGAATGGCGGCGGTCACGGACGTTCTTCCCGTAGGGATGGTCACGGTAAATGTCGGGGTGTTCGTCCCGTCAGAAAACTGAACCGTAAACGTGGTGTCGCCGTGCATTGACTGCCCGGATCCCCCGTTCGTCGAGGTCTGCGCGGTGATCACGATGTTCGCTCCCGACCTGTTGTATGAGCGGTAATAATCGCTGATCAGAGGCGGGCCCGCTGCCGGGTCAAGTCCCGTGCCGCCGGAAAAAGACAGCGCGGTAACGCGCACCGTGTTGCATTCAAGGGGAAGCGTGTTGTTCGAGCTATGGGCAGTGCCGCCCATACTCACCAACGCGGTCCACGCGAGGCCGCTTCCGGTGACCGTGACTGTTCCGGCGCCCACAGCAGCGGTAAAAGCTGCCGCGCCCCCGCCAGCGGCAACGTTCAGCGTGCTCCGCACCACGCTCAGCGCGGTTATGTCTGCGTCGGTCACCGCGTCCGCGGTGGTTTCAAGAGTGTAGCCCGGTATGTCATAGGTGACCGTTCCGGTCACATTGAACGCCGCGTGCGCGGGGCTGACATAGCCGTCAGCGGCCTCGCCGTCCTGGGCAAAGCCGACCACGTGCACGTTCGCGCATATGCCGTAGGTCTGGTTTTTCGTGTTCTGTATGACGGTCCCTGATATGGCGTCTTCAACTTCGGCCACAATGGCGCGCGACGCGGCAGCGGACGCGAGGGTATTCACAACATTCCAGTCAAGCCTGACCTCAAAAGTCACGGTCGGATTGGACCAGGGCCCTGACGGTGTAGTGGTAACATTAATATTGGCGATATTTACCGTAGTCGAAGCGGTTGCCGGCGTGTAGGTAATCAGTATATTACCCGCACTCGCGGTGGGAATAGTCAGGGAAAAATGGTCATAGTCGGAAGCGGCGGATGCCGTGGGATTGTTCGCAGTTATGGTAAAGGTATAGGTATAGGTACCCTCACTGCACAGGTAATACCTGCTGCCGTTTGACATGGTAGTGGGAGACGGAAGACTGAGGTTTACCGAGGTCAAAGCCGCATACACAGTATTATTCAGGCAGAAGACAGCAAGCAAAAAGCTCAGTAAAAAGCCCGATAGGGATGATTTTTTTTTCACTTTCATGTTAAATTATACTATATTAATATGATTAATGGACAATACCGGAACGACACAGAGCCAAAATATAATATTATTATTGACTTTTCAATCAAAATTGAACACTAAAGAGACATTTCTTAATTCTATATATGATAATGCGGCTGCCGGGTTTCCCGAAACAGGGAAATTTCGGGGCAGGAAAACAAGAACAGAAGACCATGAAAAATAAACTAGCACTGACACTGACCGTTTTTTTCATGCTGCTTTCATCACTGGGGCTCATCTCGTGCTCTGAAGAAGCGCCCACGGTCATTCCTGATGTGATCAAACAAAACATTCCAGCAGGAGAAGAGGGCACGATTTTCCCGCAGATTCAGGTCATCTACCCCGGAGGCCTGCAGACACTTGACGTCCCCGCTTCAATTACTACCGGAATTTCACCCAATAATCCCGGTATAACCCTGATCTTTTCAAAAACAATAGAAAATGATGCCAGCGAACTCTATTTTTCAGTTGAACTCCTTGAAAACGGCACGACGTCCCTTTCCTATACCCTGTATCCCAACAGCACCTCGTCGAATGTCTTTTCGCTTGAACCGACGGCCGGGCTGAATGAAAATACCGAATATACCGTCCGCATTTATGATACCATAACCGAAAACAATGCCCCTTCACGGACATTGAAGTTCGAAAACCTGGTGGACATGAACCCGCCCGCCACGGCGCTGAATCCCGAGGACACTGAATCCGTTGATTTCGTTTTTGAAACCGGCCAGGTTACCCCGGCCGACGTGACCGACCCCACGGTCGCGTCAACCGTCCCCGCTGACGGGGCAACCGGTATTGCCGTTGACCTTGGCAGCGAGTACGTAGAAATCGTTTTTGACGACGATTCAACCCCCATGATCGACCCCTCGACCGTGACCCAGTCGTCCATCACCCTGTACAATGTCACGGATTCACTGCCCGTTGACGGCACCGTTTCACTTGACACGACCGTGACCAATTTCTCCACATACCGCTTTTACCCGGAAGAGTCGCTTGACTACAATAAACAGTACCGCATCCGCATGTCGGTCGCGGGCTGCATCGAGGACATGTCGGGCAATGCCCTGGCCCAGACCGACCATACTTTCACCACGGTGACAACATCGACCGACCCCACTGTGGACAACTACGCCGTCACCGGCGCAACGGACACCACGGTTGACCTTGAATGGAGCACCGCGCTCGAATCAATAGAACACGTCGACCTCCAGGCCGCCTCAACCTATACCGCGGCAGAAATTACCGACCACGACACCACCCTGGACACCGATTTCAGCGCGACCCTGTCCGGGCTTACGCCCAACAGCCTGTACAGCATGCGCATCGCCGCCGACAACGAATCTCCCGGGCCTGCCGGCCCCTTTGACAGCACCACCGTGGTCAACGCCGCGTTCAGGACCCTGCCCGACACCACCGAAGGAGCGACCGGCGACTACATCCTCTCGGTGAGGAACACGGACAAGTCATCAATCATCCCGGTGCAGCGGGACCTTTACGAAAGCTTCCTGATCTGGCGTGACGACGCGTCAGACATCTACGGCCAGTGTATCGATACTTCAACAGGCGCGCCCGGGGCCTGGAACCAGTGGGGAGCGGACGCCGGATCACAGGTCTTCAGCATGGACGGAGACATAGACCTGGTTGACAACGGGGATGACGGCGTGATCGCGGTCGTGGCGGACAGCGGCGGCGAAATATACGCGGACTCGATCTATAACAATTCAGGCACACTGGTCCGGAACTGGGCCGGTGGGCCAGCGGGCCTGCAGATATACCAGGGATCGGCAGCGACCCCCTCCGCCGCGCTTTCGTACAGCGGATATGTCACGGTGATCGAGACCGGCAACGCGGAGACCAATTTCATCTATGACGAAACAACCGATTTCAGCACCATAATAAACCTTGATGCCGGGGATTATTTTATAAACGAGGATGATGCGTCATTATTCACGACCATTACCTCAATTGACTCAGGTGATGACTCATTGATCGTGCTCGGGGATGACATCATCACCGCCACGAGCCAGCAGTACCGGGCCGGCGACGCGGACACAACCGAAACAGCCACTGAAACGCGCGCTTCATCCGGAACGAGCATCTATGTTAATGATGCCACCCTTGACCAGAATGACGTGATAACCAACGGGACCGAGTATACCTACCTTGCATCAGGCGGCACCGTGACTGCTTTTCTTGATTACATCTATACAACCGGGGTCGCGGTCACCTTTAACGTTCTTGATTCACTCACCACCTATGACTATCTGAGAAACGGCACTGCCAATACGGACACCCTTTATGACAGCACCCAGGATTTTTCGGCGAACTGCGCCGCAAATGATCTGGTCATCAACACCGTGACCGGCGAGTCGAATTTCATCAGCTCAATTACCGGCACGAACCATGACCTGCTGCTCCTTGACGCGGGCGGCGATTTTCTCTTTGACACCGACGGGCAGGCATACCAGGTATTGAGGCTCGCGGATGACACCACCTTCATCGCCAGCGGGTACACGACGGCGATCGGGGCGCTTACCATTACCGACACCGGCAGGGACTTCACCGCTGAAGGCGCGCAGGTCGGCGACATCGTGTATAACACGAATACCGGCGCGACTGAACAGTACGCCATGATCACGGCCATAAACGGGGCCGGCGACACCCTGACCCTGTCTAACCAGGTTTTCTCGGCAAACCGGGCCTTTGTCATATTCAGGTTTACGGGCGTGACCGTCGCCTGGGCCGAGAGCAACAATCTTTATGCGCGGACGGTGGACCGCAGTGACGGGAGCCTGATTTTCCCGACCGGCATTACCGGCAATTTTCTGGTCACTGACAGCGGGTCCGGATACACGGTCCAGAACCCTCACATCGCTGCCGATTCAAACGGCAATGTTTTCTGCGTGTACGAAAGCGTTGAAGCAACGGTTAACATACGGGTTAAAAAAATATTCTGCGACAATGAAGGCACCAACGCGAGTTTCGTATGGACGGGAATCGCTGACGCCAACAGCTCCACCGCTGACGGGCTTGCCGTTGCCGTTACAGCGCGGCCGGATTATATAGTAAAAGTGCTTCATGACGGCGAACAGGGCGTCTTTGTTCTTTTCACGTCGCACACCACGGTGTCGCCGTACACCAAAAGGGTAATGGTCGCCCATATCAGCGGCACCGGGACCGCGACCACATTTACGATCACGAACGCCGACAACCCGGACATGGCACTGGTATCCTCGGGTGTCGTTGCCCTTGCCTATGAATCCATAACCGTGAGCGGCCCGCGCGTCATGGTGCGGCGCTATGATTCTTCACCTGCAGCACTGGGTGCAGTCATAGACGTGCAGAGCGTCACCTCGGCCTACAGCCAGATAAGCCCGCGCATCGCCCCTGATGGAAACGGCGGCGCCCTGGTGTCATGGCTTGAATCGCGCTACTACCCTTCGATCTACTATACGATTTTCGCCCAGCATTTTGACAGCGGCTATGCTGTACCCGGAGACCAGCTTTACGGCGATGACCGCTTTGCCGGGGTCCCGGTAAAGATCACTCAGAGTGACGACCCCTATGAGATCGAACACGGGATCCTGAGATACAATGACGCGGCTGACCCTGACGCGGGCCTGTTCTACTGGATGGATGAACGGGCGGGTACGGTCGGCCAGGTTGATATTTATTTCAGGAATCTTGCTGATTGAGAAAATAAGAAATTGTTATACCGAGACGAAGAGAGCCCGCTTGCGCGGGCTCTCTTCGTCTCGGTCATACAGATCTTAAATAAAATTTATTCCCCATCATAAGCAGTGCTGAGTTCACTGTCAGCATTGGAACCAAGAGTTGAATTCTTTGCGACTATTTTATAGTAATAAGGTCCAAAACCAAGAGTATATGTATACGTTTCTGTTGTTGATGTTATATTACTTGTATGAAGCGTATATGTACCTGCTGCTGATGTTGAACGATATAAATCATATCTGTCAGCTCCTGAAACTGCATCCCAGGTAATGGTTGCTTCCCACCACAGTACTCCCGTTCTGCTTGCACTCACACTGGCGGTCTCTGCAAGACGAACAAATCCCAGGGCAGCAGTACAGGAATCAAGGTCGCTGTCAGCATTGGCCCAGTCAGTGCCCAGCGTGTCTGAATCGCTGTGGACCTGCACTTTAAAGTAATAGGCCTGGCCCGCTGTTCCCGAATACGTATTATACTCGGTGCCAGACTGGGTTCCCACTGAAGAATACGTCCCGGTTGCGCCTGTGGTGCTGACAAAAAGCTCGTATTCCACTGCGCCTGTGACCGCGGTCCATGAGACGCGTATAGTGGTGAGTACGTCAGCGCTGCCGTTGTCTGACGTTCCCTGTGTCGCGGTAATTGTGGGCGACGTAAACTGCAAGAAACCTTCAGCTTCGGTCGTTGTACTGATATCACTGTCAGCGTCGGCCCAGTCAGCGCCCAGGCCGGTGTTCTGGGCCACGACCTTGAACAGGTACAGTGTCCCGGCGTTTGCCGTACCAACGGCATAGCTGTAATAACTATTTGACGTTGTCGTGAGTGAATTATACGTCGTCCCTCCGTCAGTACTGTAAAAGACTTCATACTGGTCAGCACCGGTCTTGGCGGTCCAGGAAACGCGTATGGTCGTAGTCACGTTGGAGCTGCCGTTATCGGAAGTGCCCTTTGTCGCGGCAATGCCCGTTACCACGCTGAATCTGAGGAAGCCTTCAGCCGCGGTGGTCGAATCAATATCGCTGGTCGCGTACGCATAATCCGCGCCGAGGCCGGTATTCTGGGCCACGACCTTGAAGTGGTACAGGGTCCCGGCTGCGGCGGCATAGTTGTAATAAGTATCGGCTGTCGTTCCCAGCGACGAATAGGTACCTGAAGCGCCGGTGGTGCTCGCGAATACTTCATACCGGTTCGCGCCGGTCTTGGCGGTCCAGGAGACCCGTATGGTCGTGGTCACGTTAGAGCTGCCATTGTGAGTTGTTCCCTTGGTCGCGGCAATATCAGCCACCGTGGTGAAGCGCAGAAACCCTTCAGCGGTATTCGCGGTCACGTCACTGTATGAGTCGCTGCCCAGAGTCGTATTCTGGGCCTGCACCCGGTAGAGGTACAGGGTACCGGCATTTGCCGTGCCTACCATATGATTGTAAAAGATATCGGTGGTCGTACCAAGGCTGCTGTACGAGGAACCTCCATCATCGCTGTAGAAGACCTCGTACTGTTCAGCGCCGGTAATGGTGTTCCACGAGACCCGGATGGTCGTGGTCACATCACCACTCCCGTTGTCACTTGTTCCCTTGGTCGCGGTAATGGTCGGCGGCACCAGCTCGCTGAAACCGTCATCAGGCGGCGAAATTTCATCGCTGAAAACCGGTATGGGCGTGCTATGATACGCCTTGACCGTGTACCAGTATTCAACCCCTCCCGTAACTGAGACATCATCATACGTGGTGACCTCAGCCGAGTCCAGGGTATCAACCGATGTCAGATACTCAAAGGGGCCGGTACTGGAAGTGCTTCTGTAAATATAATAGCGTTTGGTGCCGGAACCGTCAGGGTGGTCGCCCCCCCAGGCTATGTCCTGCCATGAGACCGTGACCTCAGTGGTGTCAATGCCGTTCTCAGCGCCGCCGGCCCCCCATACCGGCGCGTCAAGGGAGCTCAAAACATATCCCGATGCCTGGGTCGCCATTTCCGATGAAAGGCCGTAATAGACAGACCATGAGCGTATCCGGTAGTAATAATACTGCCCCTCAACCAGGGAAGCGTCGGTGTCGTCGTAGGTGACGTCGCCGGTCACGTCAACCAGGGTGTACGTGCCCCCGGCTGTTGTTGAGCGGTACACGTAATAGTCCGTGGCGCTGGTGACCGCGCTCCACTCGATGCGGATACGGTCGGTAAAAAGGCCGTTTGAAGCGCCGTCATCGGTTTCAAGCGTGGTAAAGGCCGGCTGTGCAAGGGCCGCTTTGTTGCCGCTCGCGGTACTGGCGCTCAGCGCGCTGTATCCCCCGGTTTCAGACCACGACATGATTTTATAGTAATACGTGTTTGTATCTTGCACGGGAATGCTGAAATCGTCAAAGCTGGTCCCGGTGGAAACGCCGATTTCCACGCCATCAGTCGCAAAGTTATCATCTGAACGATAGATATAATATTTATCCGCTCCGGAAACGGAGTCCCAGGAAATCGTGATCCGGTCGATTTCTGCAGTGCCGCTGTTTGTGGCGCTCACGGTTGTCGGGGCCGTAAGGTCAGTATAGCTCGATCCCTGGTCCTCGGTCCCCTGCGCGCTTTCCTGGGCCAGGGTCGTTGAGTATGCCGAAACCCGGTACCAGTAAGTCTGGCCCTGGGCAACGCTGTCTTCATAATTCAGGGTGCTTATCTGCCCGGTGATGTCGGTATAGGTCCCGGTCTGGGTCGCGCAGCGGTACACGATGTAGCGGTCAGCGTTGCCCACCGCGTTCCAGGTCACCACGATCATGTCGTCATACAGGTCGTCGGTCGCGGAAATCGACGTCGGCGCCACAAGCGACACCGTGCTGTCGGGCCGGTATCCTGATTCAACCGCGGACCAGCGGCTGTACACTGCGTTAACAGAATCGTTCGCCCGTATGCGGTACCAGTAAACCGTCCCCGCCGTGGCGGTTGTGTCATTATACGAGGTCCCGGTTGGCGATGAAAGGGTCGTAAAGGGCCCGGAATCACTGGTCGCCCTCTGCAGTATATACCGGTCAGCGCCTGAAACGGCGTTCCAGGACACGGCAATATACGTGGCATGGGCAAGGCTCCCGTCTGTGGCGGTAAAGCCCGTGGGGACCGAAAGCGGCGTGGTCCTTATGCCGGATTCGGCCGAACTCGCGTAACTGTTCCCCTGTGACGATGAAATGGCCTTGATTTTATAATAATAAAGCACTCCGGCATCCGCTGTTGTATCAGTATATGACGTCGTTGCCGGCGTCGCGACCGTCACATAATTCCTGCTCAGTTCAGTTGACCGGTAAACGACGTATGAATCAGCGGCAGGAAAATTGGGATCGTTCCAGGTTATTTCTATGCGGTCGCCGTAGACGCTGCTCACCGAAAGCGTGTCAGGCGGGTCAAGCGCGGCAAGCACTTCGCCATATTCGCCGTCACCGTCAGCGTGGCTGAAGACACTGTAGCCGTCCGAGGACCAGGCCTTGACCTTGTACCAGAACTGGTCACCTGCCTCGACATCAGTGTCGTTATAGGTTTGCGTGGTGGTCACGCCCAGCAGGGTATAATCGCCGGCGATATCGCCTGAACGGTAGATGTAATACTTTTCCCCTCCTGAGACCGCGTTCCAGATCACGGTAATGCGGGCGCCCAGTGCGGCTGTCCCGTCAGTGGCGCTCACGCCCGTCGGCGCTGCAAGGCTTGCCATGCTCCTGATATAGCCCGAATCATAATTGCTGAAAGAGGAATACTCGTCTTCGGTGGACCATGCCTTGACTTTATAATAATAAGTAGTGCCTTCAGAAATATTGTAATCGATATATTGCGCCTCGTACTCGGTAGACACCCTGATGTAGTCCCCGTCTGAAGTTTCGCAGCGGTAGATATAGTACCTGGTCGCTCCGGAGACCGAATCCCAGGTTACCAGGACGCGGTCAACATAGTCTCCATCCGTGGCCGTAACGTTTCTGGGATACGAGAACCCCTCCCCCTTGTCATCACTGCACGACAGGAACATCGCGCTCATCAGGGCCATGAATATAAATGTCACTGCTAATTTTTTCATAACAAACCTGCAGACCGCTCAGGATGAATCAACAGATTATCATCCTTCACTTAAACAGTACACCTCTAAATTTCATTCTGGATGTTCCTTTGTGGGCGCAACCATTAGTGAAATCAGGTGTTATAACCCCCACTAACTCCCCCTCTCAGGGGGAGAACAAAAGAGGGGGTTGAAAAACCTGATTTTCAGAGGTGCTCATAATAAAGTAGATAATTGCAAAATATATACATTAATAGTATAAATATCATATTTAAGGCAATTATTTTTTCAAAAAATCAGTAAAAAGGATGAAATCTTTTAGCGGTGACCTGATGCTGTCAACCATAAAAAAAGGGGGTCAGAGCACATGTATATCGTGGGCATTACCGGGGCGAGCGGTTCGATCATAGGCATACGGACCATTGAAGAGCTCCTCAAAGCGGGAAAACAGGTCGCGGCGATTGTTTCGGATGCGGGATGGACAACACTGAACCATGAACTTCCTTCCCCTGAGGGGAAGGCCTCGAGCGTGGCCGAAATTCTCAAGCGGCGCGGCATCTCCCCCGGCAGGGACATGCTCCGGGAATACGCCAACAGCGATTTCTTCGCGCCCCCGGCAAGCGGCACCGCGCCTTTTGAAGCGGTCATCATCGCGCCCCTTTCCATGAAAAGCCTGGCCGGTATAGCGCACGGATACGCTGAATCGCTCATAACCAGGGCCGCCGATGTCGCGCTCAAGGAAGGGCGCCGCTGCATCCTCGTGCCCAGGGAAACCCCGCTCAGCCTAATTCATCTTGACAATATGCTGGCAGCGAAGAAAGCTGGAGCGGACATTCTCCCCCCGATGCCGGGTTTTTACGCGTTCCCCGGGACCATTGACGATGTGGTCGACTTTATCGTGGGAAAAATACTCGGCCTTGCCGGCATTGACCACAGCCTGTTCAGTCCATGGGGGGATGATAATCGCTGACGGACAGACCCATGATCGACACAGAGCGAATCCTTGACCCGAAACTCATGCCCGTAGCCGAAATGGTGCTCGCCGAAAAACCGGTGCCGCGGGAGCACGTGCCCGCGATGCTTGCCACTGCGGACATCCTCGGCCTTGGCTCCATCGCCGACCATGTGAGAAAAAAGATCAACGGCGACAACGCCTATTACGGCGTGAACATGAACCTCAACTACACCAATATCTGCGAGCTGCGCTGCCCCCTGTGCGCCTACTCCCGCGACGCGGGCGACGCGGACGCATACCTCTACGGCACTGAAGAGATCGAGGCCCGGGTGCGCGCTGCTGTCGAGCGCGGCATAGACGAGGTGCACATCGTGGGCGGCCTCCATCCCGGCCTTGACATCTCCTACTTCGAGGACATGCTCCGGAAAATCAAGAAGATCAAACCTGACCTTTTCATCGTCGCCTTCACCGCGACCGAATACGACTACTTCGCGAAAAAAAACGGCCTCCCCCTCGAGGAGGTTTTTTCGCGGCTGATCAGTGCGGGCCTGGGCGCCCTCCCCGGCGGCGGCGCCGAGATATTCGCGCCCCGGAGGCGGGAAATAATCGCGCCGAAAAAAATATCGGCAGGCCGCTGGCTCGAGGTGATGAAGACCGCCCACTCGATGGGCCTGAAAACCAACGCGACCATGCTCTACAACCACATCGAAGACGCCGAAGACATCGCCGACCACCTTGACCGTCTCCGCACGCTACAGGGCGAGACCGGCGGGTTCAAGACCTTCGTTCCCCTGCGCTTTCACGAAGAAAACACGCAGATTAAATCTGCGAAACATTTCAACACCGGTTTCGACGACATACGCATTTACGCGGCAGCCAGGATATTTCTTCACAACATACCGCACATCAAGGCGCTGTGGATGTACCTCGGCGACAGGATGGCCCAGGTTCTGCTCAGTTTCGGGGTGGATGACATCGGCGCGACGTACCTGAACGAGAAAGTGGTCCACTCCGCCGGGGCCCGCACGCCGGATTACGGCACCGAAGAATTCCTGGTGCGGCTGATCACGTCAGCGGGAAAAATCCCGGTGCGCACCGCCGCCGATTACCGGGGCGCCGCAAAAAAGGGAGCATGACCATGAACCTCGGCTACATCAATTATCTCAACTGTTTTCCTTTCTACTATCACATGTTTGAAAAAGACCCCCTGCCCGGCGTCAGGGTGGTCCCGGCAATCCCCGGCGACCTGAACCTCATGATGGCAGACGGCAGCCTTGACATGAGCCCCATGTCTGCCGGGGCGTATCCAGACATGCAGGAAAAACTCGTGGTGCTCCCGGACTTCTGCCTCTCCTCGATCGGGTATGTGCGGTCAGTGGTGCTCCAGAGCAGGGTCCCCATCGAAGAGCTGGACGGAAAGCGCGTGGGCCTGACGTCCGCGTCAAAGACATCGGTCGTGCTCCTGAAAATCCTGCTGGAAAAATATTACGGCCTGCGTCCGGCATACAGCACGGTGCCGCCCCGGCCCTCGTTTGAAAACATCGACGCGGCCCTGATAATCGGCAACGACGCCATGCTCGAGCCGGACGAGCCCATCGAGTACATCTACGACCTGGGCGACCTGTGGATGCGCAAAACCGGTCACCCCGTGGTGTTCGCGATTTTCGCGGTGCGCATAAAGGCGCTGCCCGGCAGCAGCGAACAGGTGCGCAGGATCATCCGCTCGTACAACCATTCGGTCGCGTACCTGCGCGACTACGAGGACGAAGTCGTGGCCCGGGCGGCAGAGCGCTACCCCGAAATGCGCATTGACATCGCGCAGTACTACCGGCTGCTGAAATTCCATTTCACGCCGCAGTTGAAAAAGGCGCTGCAGTTCTACTACGATGAAGGCGCGGCGCTGGGCCTGTTCGATCCGGTGAAAAAAATCGAGTTCGCGGAAATTTAAAGGGATATGTTCAGTGAAGAATTAAAAATACCAATCTCCGCGACACACATTAATCCGCATTGGTATCAGCAAGTTCATGCTCGATAGCTTTCTGGACAAATTGATTCAATGAAACGCCACGCGATATCGATTTTTGCACCGCTTTTTTATGCAGTTCAGGAGTAATTCTTATGTTAAAACTGCCTTTATAAGACTTACAGGGTTCTTTTCCCGTCTGTTTGCAAATCTCGAGATAATCGTCAATGGCTTCTTTAAATGATTTTTTTATTTCATCAACGGTCTTTCCTTCAAAGGTAACTATATCATTAATTCCTTCGATTTTTCCAAAAAATACGGAATCTTCAGGGTTGAAATGCACCGATCCGAAAAATTCTTTGTACTGTAACAGGTCCTTCATGGCAGTATCTCCATATTCAGTAATTCATCGACAATATATTCAATTTGATACTTTTTCAAATTATTGCCGGGATGCGGCTTATGCAATCGGATAATATGATTTCTGTTTTTATTATAAAAAGCAACTCGTGAACCGGACGTTTTACCTGATTTTAATTCTTCATAATCAAATCCGGCCAATAATGCTCTTAATTCATTATACGTAAAATTGCCGGATTTACTCAACAATTTCTTCAACAATTTTTCATTTCTGCTCATTGAAACAATATATACGGTAATGCAGGAAAAAGCAACTATTAATTAGTTGCAATTAAAAATTAGCAATCCAGCCCGATGCAGTACAAAATTAGCTTTTATTTAATTGCCGCCAATATATGGTATGTTCATCTGAGGATAAATTCGTGAATGCATTGGCGAAAAAAATATATTCCGGCGCGCGCATTGAACAGGCTGAAGCGCTTGATCTTTTCAACTGGGACCTGATCGAGCTGGGCCAGGCAGGTGACGCGCGCAGGCGCATCATACATCCCGCCAGCACCGCGGGCTTCATCCTTGACCGGATCATCAACTACACCAACATCTGCGAGGCCCGGTGCCGCTTCTGCGCCTACCACGCCCGCGCCGGCCGCATACCCGCGTATGAAATGGGCATGGACGAAATCCTTTCCAGGGTCGGTGAGCTCACCGACGCGGGCGGAACCCAGGTCATGCTCCAGGGCGGCCTGCACCCTGACCACGGCATCGAGTTCTACGAAACAATGATCCGAACGGTAAAAGAAGCATTTCCCGCGATTTACCTTCATTCCCTGTCGCCGACCGAGCTGGTGCATATAGCGCGCACAAGCGGCCTTACCCTCGACGAGTCCCTTGCCCGGCTCCAGGACGCCGGGCTTGACTCAATGCCGGGCGCGTCCGACATGCTGGCCGACCGCGTCAGGCGTGCCGTGAGCCCGCGCAAGATCACGGTCGGCCAGTGGCGCGACGTGATGCGGGCGCTGGCCCGGCGGGGCATGGGCTCGTCAGCGACCATGACCTACGGCCTGGGTGAATCGCTCGAAGAGCGCGTCGGGCACCTCGAGGTCGTGCGCTCGACCCAGGACGAGACCGGCATCATCCGCGCTTTTATCCCCTGGTCGTTCTCGCCGGCAAACACGGACATGGCAGAAACCATTCCCGCCAGCGGCGTCGACTTTCTGAAAATTACGGCAATCGCCCGCATCTACCTTGACAACGTCAGATACATCCAGGCAGGCTGGCTCACCGAAGGGCTCGGCCTCGCCCAGGCCGCGCTCGCATTCGGCGCGAACGACATGGGGGGCGTGCTCACCGAGGAGGTCGTGGTCAAGGCGACCGGGATAGAGACGCGCGCTTCGATGGAGGAATTCATCGCGCTGATTTCGGGCGCGGGAAGGGTCCCGGTGCAGAGGGACTCGGAATACCGCGAAATCAGGAGGTTCGCCTGATGAGGGACCACGGTTATGCCGTTGACAACAAAAACCCGGCCGACAGAAAACGCTTTATCAGGGGGATGTTCGATTCCATTGTGCCGACGTATGACCTGCTGAACCGGCTCCTGTCACTGGGGATCGACCGCACCTGGAGAAAACGGCTGGTGCGGATGACAGGCAATCTGCAAGCGAAACCCGCGCTTGACCTGTGCTGCGGAACCGGAGACCTGAGCGCGCAGCTTTACAATGCGGGCGCCGACCTGGTGTCGCTCGATTTTTCGCTGCCCATGCTGGTGAAAGGAAAAAGAACCGGCTGGCTTAAAGGCGGTGCGGTCGCTGCGGACGCGACCAGGCTCCCGTTCAGGGACAATTCATTTCACCTTGTCACCATAGCGTTCGGGATACGGAACATCCCCGACATTGACATCTTTCTGAATGAAGTGTTCCGCGTTCTTCAGCCCGGAGGTAAATTTGTTATCCTGGAGCTCACCAGGCCCCGAAACAACATTGTATCATTGTTCTACACACTCTACCTTCGCTTTGTCCTGCCTGTTGCGGGAGGGATCATCTCCGGCAAATGGGCAGCGTACCGTTACCTTGCGCGGACCATCGCCACCTTTCTCGCACCCGAAAACATCGCCCGCCGCATGGGAGAGTCCGGCATGCGCAATGTTCTCATATACCGTTTTACCTTCGGCATCGCCACCATTATCAGCAGCGAAAAATGTTCTTAACCGCTCCATGTGTTTGATACCCCGAACGGAATTCGCCTCAGAAGAGCGGCGGCATTAAAATTTTAATACTTTGCTTGACACCCGTTTGATGATTTTATATCCTCAATTGACATCTATAGCATACACCGTGTTATAAGAACCATGTGCCAATTAATTAGAAATTCCAGCGTTTCACCCCCGGCGCCTTCCAATTCGCGAGTGATTAAAATTTTAGCCCCGCTAATTTTTAAAGGCGCATCAACGGGAAACAACATATTCCAAAAAATAAATTTTTTCTCAGTTATTATTAAAAAGAAACTTTTTAAGTTAACAATAGGTTTATTGAAGAATGAATTACCAGATCGCAAAGACCTTTATGAGATTCTTCTTGATTCAATACCGGAACCAAAGGCTCTCTATCGGAACGACGCCGCTATCGCCTGCAACAAGGCCCTGTTGGACATGCTGGGATACAGGGATAAATCAGAAATACTGGGAAAGAGCAAAACACTTCTGGCGGCAGAAATGCAGGCCGATGGAGTTCCTGCGGCATCACAGATCGCCCACCATGATGCCATAGTCTTTGAACAGGGAAAATTGGAAATTGAATGGCTTTCAAAAAAGAAAAGCGGCGAGATATTCCCGTCTACTCTTCTGATCGAAGCAATACCATATAATGGCGAAAAACTGATACTGGCAACCCTGTGTGACAACACCAAAAAACAGATGCAAAAAGAACTTACCGCCAGTGAATACAAATTTGAAACTATTTTTAATAATTCCAATGATGCCATAATACTGTATGACGGGAAAAAATATGCTGACTGCAACCCACAAGCTCTCGAAATGTTCGGCTATCCCGACAAAAAAAGTTTCTTGAACACGAGTCCGGCTGATATCTCCGCACCGTTCCAGCCTGATGGCAGTATATCTATCGCAAAAGGACTGGCATACTTTAACGAAGTTTTTGAAAAAGGACGTTCACGCTTCGACTGGCTTCACCGGCGGACAGACGGGAAACTCCTGCACACCGACGTACTTTTAACAGTATTTGAATTGTACGAGAAGAAATACCTCATGGCAACAATACGCGACATGACAGACCGAAAACTCGTTGAGAAAGAGCTGCAAAAAAGCGAAGAACGCTACCGGCTCCTTGCTGACCTGACGTTCGAGGGCATTCTGATACACGAAAAAGGCGTTGTCTTAGACGTGAACCTGTCTTTCTGCAACATGTTCGGGTATGAACACGATGAGCTCATGGGTAAAAACGCGATTGACATGATTATCCACGATGACCACCGCTATATATGCTACGCGAACAGCGAGAGGCAGTACACCCAGCCCTACGAGGTGCTGAGCCGCAAAAAAAACGGCGATCTCATGTGGGTCGAAATAATCGGAAAGCCCTACCGGTATAACGATAAAACCATCAGGGCCCTGTCAACCCGCGACATCAGCGACCGTAAAATGATGGAGCACATTGTCCGCCGGAACGAGGAAAAATTCAGGCGTATCACCGAATCGAGCCTCAATGTCTTAATCATAACTGACGACCAGAAGGTCATCCGCTACGCGTCTCCCTCGATAACCCGCTATACCGGGTTCAGGCCCGCTGACCTGGTGGGCAAAGAATTCAAAGAACTCCTGCCGGATGAGATGGCTGCCAGCACCTTTGACCACCTGGCCCTTGCCCTCCACGGCAAAAAAGTGAAACGCTTTGAAACCGCAATTTTAAAAAAAAATCATACTCATGCGTATATTGAGGCAAGCATCGTACGCGTAATTACTGAAGCAGGCAGAACCGAGCTTGAAATTTACATGCGGGATATTACGGAACAAAAAAAACTTGAACAGGAAATAATCAAGTTGAGCGAGCGTGAGCGCAGGCACATCGGCCAGAACATTCATGACGGCCTGGGGCAGACCCTGACCGGCATATCGATCATGATCGGGGCTGTAGCAAAAAAAGTTAAATTAAATAAACCGGTCAATTATGATGAAATGATTAAAATCGCGGAAAAAGTTGAAGGCGCCATTGAAACAACCTGGCATACGGTAAGAGGATTGTACCCGGTCGCCATAGAAAAAGGGGGGCTTGTTTCAGGCCTGCGCGAAATGGCGATGATGGTTGAACATGATTATAACATCAAATGCACCGTGGCCAGCGATGGACTTGAAACCGCGCGCGACCTGCATACGTCGACCCAGCTCTACTATATAGCGAGAGAAGCGGTTAACAATGCCATCAAGCATGGAGGTGGCGGCGCGATTGAAATTATAATTTCACTAACTGAAAAAAAAATCAACTTATCGATTACCAATGAAAAAAATGCGGTGACAAAAAAAACAAAAAGAAATGGGATGGGTCTCAAGATAATGCGTTACCGCGCCGGCATCATCGGCGCGACCTTTCGGGTAAAATCGAAAAAAGACGCCTATAAAGTTGAAGCTGAACTTCAATACCAGTCATGAAAAATGAACAAAAAAAGTCTAAGATTGTTTTAATTGATGACCATCCCATAGTACGGCTGGGCCTCAGCCAGATCATCGGTCTTGAAGAAAATCTTGAAGTCTGCGGAGAAGCCTCGAATGCGAATGACGCAATAGCGCTCATTTCCAGGACCAAGCCCGACCTGGTGCTTGTGGACATATCTCTTGATGATGACATGAGCGGACTTGAGCTCATTAAAGCGGTAAAAAACCGGTTTTCAGGCATTAAAACACTGGTTTTATCAATGCATAATGATATCATGTATGTTGAACGGGCCATCCGCGCAGGAGCACGGGGCTATGTAGCGAAAAAAAATGCTTATGACACCATCATTGACGCGATAAATAAAGTTCTGAGCGGTGAACTTTATTTAAGCGAAGCGATGTCAAAGCAGCTCATCCATAAAACCTACGTTAAAGAAAACAATCAGCATGACAATATTTCGGACAACCTCAGCAACCGGGAATTTGAAATTTTTCAAATGATCGGCAACGGCCTCGAGACTACTGAGATAGCCCAGAAAACCGGGATAAGCATTAACACTGTCCAGACATATAAAAGGCACATTAAAGAAAAACTCGGCATAAAAAACCACAGCGACCTCGTACGCAGGGCGGTTTTATTCTACCAGTTAAAAGGCTATAATAACAACGATACCCACAATAACGGGGAGACGAGCCCCCAGGCCTGACACCTTCAACCTCACGCCCAAAATTTATCACATTATATGTGACGAAAAATCACATACGAGATTTCAATCCATAAATTTATCAGTTACCCAATAAATCACCATTCTTTTATTGTTCAAATTAAATTTCACACCTACACTTAATTATATTTTTTAAATATGGTGATATCTTGGGAAGTGTTCGCATAAAAATAAATAGCACAGCAATTACTCATCCATTTTTAAAAAAATAGAACTTATTCAAACTCATCGGAGGGATAAATGAAAGCTAACTGGTTCAATAATCTAAAGGTCGCCAAAAAAGTGATGCTGGCGGCAACGATCTTCATTCTCATCATTATTGGCATATCACTGCAGGGACTATTCACCATAAAACAGATGGAAAATAATTTCGAATCATTTTATCAGGAAAAGTTTATGGCCGTCAGGCAACTTAACAGAATCATGAGAAACATGCTGCAGACCAGGGTCAATATGATACAGGCATATATTTCTGCCGGGAAAGGCGAGTGGGCTGAAGTCTCAAAAAGGCTGGATGATTCTAAAGAACTCGAGAAAGTATACATTGACCGCTGGGGCCAGTTCAAGGCCCATGAGCACAGTGACGAAGAAATAGCGATAATAAACAAATGGGAGACCATCCTGGAAAAACAGGAGAAAATTGAGGCTGAGTTTGAAAAAACACTTACGGAACACGATCTGAAGAAATCAGCACTGACTCTGGGCCAGTGGGCCGAGGCATACCGCGAAGTACGCGATTTGACCGATTCGCTGCTCCAGATCCAGCAGAAACGCGGCGAAGAAATTTCAAATAAACAAAAACAGGAAACAGCAGATGTAATAAAAATAACCATAGGACTTCTCATTATCTCCATCATATTCGGAATGATTATTACGATGATCTTGTCGCGTGCTGTTTCACGGCCGGTTGGAATGGGACTCGCGTTCGCCAAAAAAATTGCTGAAGGTGACTTTACGCAACGCATCAATTTAAACCAGACCGACGAACTCGGGATGCTGGGGATGGCCCTTAATGACTCTGCCCAGAAGCTGGAAAACATCATCACGCAGATACAGAACTTTTCGGAAAACATGGCCCGGGGCGATCTGACCAACAGAATCAAGACCGACAACCTGGGAGAAATGGGGATGCTCGGAACAGTGGCAGAGGCCCTTAACGACTCGGCGGACAACCTGGAAAAACTTATTTCCGACCTGATACTGGCATCAGAAAACCTTTCTCAGGCAGTTGAGCAGATCGCGAGCGGAAACGAAAATCTGTCACAGCGAACATCGGAGCAGGCCTCTTCGTTAGAAGAAATCGCGTCAACGATTGAAGAAGCGGCAGCGGCAATTAACCAGAATTCAGAAAACGCGACTAAAGCCCAGAAACTCATCGAGCAAGGAGCGGGAAAATCATCAGAAGGGAATACGCTTGCACTCGAAACCGTGAATTCGATGAACGAGATGAATGACTCAAGCAAAAAAGTCGTGGAAATCATATCATTGATCAATGAAATAGCCTTTCAGACCAACCTGCTTGCCCTGAACGCGGCAGTCGAAGCGGCCCGGGCGGGCGAACAGGGCCGGGGCTTCGCAGTTGTAGCCGGAGAAGTAAGAAACCTCGCACAGCGTTCCGGCAATGCCGCAAAAGAAATCGAAACCCTGATCAAGGAGACCGTAAGCAAGGTGGAAAAAAGCACCGACCTGGTCAACAAAACGAGCATAGCTCTGGATGAAATTGAAAAATCATCAAAGACCACGGTACAGATCATCACCGAAATAGCTCAGGCGAGCATAGAACAGAAACAGGGCATAAACCAGATCAATATTGCCGTGACTGAAATGGACAACATGACCCAGCAAAACGCGGCCCTGGTTGAAGAAACAGCATCAGCCAGTGAAGAGATGGCAAACCAGGCCCAGGGCCTTATGGAGACCGTACAAAAATTCAAAATCAGCAATCAATTCAGAAAAAACAGCTTTAATGTCCACAGAGTTGAAAACAGCATCGCGCACGAAAAAACGGCGAAAGAATCCTCTGACGGCAATGGAAACGGGAATCGCCAGAAAAAAGCTGTGCCGTCAGCGCACGATCATGCAGTAAAAATTAAACAACTCCTCCACCATGAAGGGTTTGAGGAATTTTAATACCGATATCCTGAAAAATATGGCTCATTCCGGAATGTTGGGATTTAAATGGCAAAAGCACTGTGAAAAAGATGGCCACTAAGTCACAGAGTACACAGAGAAAGATGAAAGATTTTAACACAGACCTGTGCTGAGCCCGGTCGAAGCATTGACACAGATAAACAGGGATGCGATCGGATTGAATTATGTATAAAGACAGAGATGTTCACGCGGAGGCGCGAAGCTCGCGGAGAAAGATAATTATATGGATGGGAAAGGGCCCGGGCCAATCTGTCATAACCGGTGCGCATCTGGGCCCTGTCATTCCCGCGAAAGCGGGAATCCATATCAATGCATAAAAAACCTCTGTGCCTCTGTGTCTCTGTGGCTGTCTTTTACGCATTTCGGAAAGAGTGAAAAGAAGATGTTCAGGCTGAATCGCGGGGTACGCGGCCAAAAAAGTCACACAGTAAAACCCGGAATGTTAAAAAAATAATAAAAACCTCTGTGTTCTCTGTGTCTCCGTGGCGGTCTTTCCCAAAAATTCGGAAAGAGTGGATTTATTATAAAAGCAGGAAAATTATACAAATAAAAAACGGCATCCTCTTCACGTATCCGTTAACGCCGTTTTCATAATGTTATTGACAGCATGCTGAAGAGTTACTATATTTTGCCGGTCTGGAATTTTTCCGGCATAATAATCAACACCTGAGAGGGGTACATGACACAGAAAGGAGCCATGTTCGAGTTCAACTTTCACGAAAAAGACAAAATCCTTATCGGAAAAGTTCTTCCGGATGTCCTTGATAAAGAAGAGGGGGCGCAGATATACGATTACGTTGAAACTGAAAAAGACAAGCAGCCTTCATACGAGCATTTCATCCTCGACGCACTGAACGTGACTAAAGTATCCAATCCGGCAATAGGCTACCTGATGAAGTCCCTGGGCCTGGTGAAAAAGACCAAGGGGTACATGATCCTGGTGATCACCGAAGCCCTGCTGCAGGAGATCATGCTTGCCCATCCGCAGATGTTTGATTTTTACGCTGTCTTCCATTCTGTTGAAGACGCTGTAGCTTATACCAGATCCTGACAGGGCGCGCTCTGTCAGTTCAAGGAGGGAGTTCCCATGCCATCCCGGCCGACTCGCGAAGAAGCTTTTACCCTGCTGAAGAAATACACCTGCAATGACGCCCTGATCCGGCACGCCCTGGCAGTTGAGGCGGTGATGCGGCACTTCGCCGCAAAGCACGGTGAAGACCAGGACAAATGGGGCGTGATCGGCCTGGTGCATGACCTTGACTATGAAATGTATCCTGACCAGCACTGCACAAAGACCGCCGAAATACTGCGCGAACAGGCCTGGCCCGAAGAATACGTCCGCGCGGTGGTGAGCCACGGCTGGGGCATCTGTTCGGACGTTGAGCCTGTTGAGTTCATGGAAAAGGTGCTGTACGCGGTTGATGAGCTCACCGGCCTGGTGACCGCGACCGCCCTGGTGCGGCCCTCGAAGAGCGTTCTGGACATGGACGCGAAATCGGTGAAGAAAAAATGGAAGGACCGCGGGTTCTCCGCTGGAGTTGACCGTTCAGTGATCGAAAAGGGCGCGGACATGCTCGGCATTGAGCTCGGCGAACTGATCACGGATGCGATTGCCGGCATGCGCGCTGTCGCGGACGCTATCGGCCTGCGCGGCTCGGTCCAGGATTAAACCCGCCTTTACCATCCGTTCATGTGTATTCTTTCCGGTCTGTAATCGTCCTTGGTCGGCTTTGCCTCGCCCGGGTGCCCGACCGGCATGAGCGAAAAGGGCGTCACGTGTTCCGGAATGTTCAGCAGTTTTTTAAGCCCCTGTACCCGTTCATCTCTCGGATAAACGCCGAGCCATACGGCCCCGAGCCCGCGGCTGACCGTTTCAAGGAGCATGTTTTCCATTGCGGCGGCGCAGTCCTGGACCCAGTACCCTTCGCTCTGTTCAAGCGAGTGGTCTGCGCAGACCAGTATCGCTGCCGGAGCCTGTCTGATCATTGACGAATGGGGATGTATGGACGGGATGCGGTCAAGGGTCGCCCTGTCCGTGATGATGATGAAATGCCAGGGCTGCTGGTTGCGCGCGGAAGGGGCCTTCATCCCCGCCCTTATAATCCCGTCAAGGTCGTTCATGCCGACCGGTTCATTCGTATATACGCGTATGCTGCGCCTTCTATCGATTATTTCCATGGTGACCTCCCCGGCGCGCCGAGCTTTGCCTGCGCGGATACCCTGATTATGGCCATGTGCGCGTCTCAGCGCAACACAAATTTTTCGCTTCCCAGATACTGGCCGCCCGCGGTCCACACTTCGACCGTGTAGGTGCCGGCGCCCTCGAGTATGCGGTGCTTTGACCAGGTGCCGAAGCCCGCTTTCCTGCCGCCGCGGATCTCGCTCAGGTAAACCGTGAACAGCCGCCTGCCGTTGTGGCGCCACACGTGGTTTATCTTTTCCGCAAGGCCCCGGGGCGCGAAGATCGCGGAGTAAAAATAAACCTCGGGGTTTTCTTCAAGCGGGGCGGACGAAAAGGCGCCTGCTGGCCGGTAAGCCTCTATCGCTTTGCACGCTGTCGCCCTGGTGAGCCTGAGCGGCGCCGGGGGGATGAAACTTCTCCCTGCCCAGAGAAACGCCAGAAACAGGGCTATGCCCGCGAAGAACATCGCCGTGTTCCTGCCGCTTTTCATGAACTCCGCCTTGGGATACACGAACACGAGCGCCATGAGCGCGCTTGCCGCGCCCGCGATCATGAGGCTCCATATGTTGCGCACGCCGAAGATCACGGGGAGCAGAAAGTTCAGCACGCAGAAAAACGTGAGCGCGTAAAACAGCGAACTGCGCAGGGGGTGCGGCGCGATGATTTTCAGGTACAGCTCGTACCAGCTCGCTATGACCGCCAGGACGAGGATGAGCGGCGTGAACAGCATGTTGCGGGACGGGATGCTCATCGATTCAAGGTAAAAGGGCGTCACGAACAGGAGCATGCTGCTCAGCGCGAAAACCAGCGCGGTGTCAAGCAGCATGGTAAAGACGCCTTTAGGGTCTTTAATGAAATACAGCTTTGAGGTGATGTAAAAAACCGCGAACAGGCACAGGGCTATGATCAGGGGCGCTTTTTCGAAGCCTTTTTCAAACAGGAACAGGACAAAAAAACTGGATACGAGCGCGAACACGGGCTGTATTTTCATCAGGCGCGCCAGGCCCGGGGGAGTGTTTACCAGGATTTCCTCGACCCATCGAAAAAACCCCGTCATTCCCGGAGGGAATTCTTTCCGTGGCCGGAAGCCTTCTGAAAAGCGGTGTAGTGTTTTTTTGATCACCGGGGATTATTGGCACAATGCCCTGCGCCTGTCAAGAATTTCGGGGGTGGGGACACTCTTGCTGGAATTATATTGCGTCCTGGCGGGAAAAAGCGAAGTTAGGTACAGTAACGAAGGTGTATCGAAGGTGTAACGAAGGTGTAACGAAGGGAAAGAGGTAAAAAACAGCAGATAATGGGGGTCCGTAGGGGCAGGTTTTCAACCTGCCCTGGGGTCAGAGCAAATCATTCGTGCGGATAATCGGGGGTCAGAGCACCGTTTCAGGGGGTCAGAGCATAATATATGGGGCCTGCAGGGGCAGGTTCCCAGCCAGCCCCTAAAAATGTCGGTTGACGAATAATCCTCCTCGCGCTTAAGTGAACCCTGTTGCTGAAAATCCAGGCGCGGGGATGTTAGTGTGAAGGACGTGTTTATCCGGGGCAGGGGAATCGCCTGCTCCCTGGGGACCGATATCGATTCCATTGTATCTTCAGTTAAACAGGGAAAGGTGGCCGTGGACCAGCTTCCCCTGTCGTTCGGCGGCGTTGACTACACCCGTCCGTACTACCGCATCCACCGCGAACAGGAGACCTTTACCGACTTCAGCTGCGACGACTATTTCTACGACGTGCTGAACACCACTGTGGCCCGGGCCCTTGAGGACGCGGGCCTTTCCTCCGGTGAGACCGGGGCGTGCGCCCTGTTTTTCGGGTCAACGTCCATAGACATCCCCCTTTACGAAAACCGCTACCGCAATACCGGCCCTGAGGTGAAAAACATCTTTTCAGCTGACTCGCCAGGGTACGGAAAGATCGCAGACACGGTCGCCCGCAGGTTCGGCCTTAAGGGGCCGTGCTTCACCTTCACCACCGCGTGCACCTCGACCGCGAACGCCATGATATACGCCGCGGCCATGATTCGCGCCGGCATGATCGACCGGGCCCTGGTCGTGGGCTATGACCTGTACAACGACCTGGGCTTTTTCGGCTTCGAGTCGCTCATCCTGATAACGCAGGGCCCGTACCGCCCCTTTGACAAAAACCGCAAGGGCATTGTCATGGGCGAGGCGTGCGGCGCCGTGGTACTCGACCGGAACAGTCGCGGCAACCCGTTCAGGGTTCTGGGCGGCGCGAACCTGTGTGACACCAACAACGTGACCACGCATGACGTCGAAGGACCGGTCATTGAAAAAGTGATAGGCCTGTCGCTGAAGAACTCGGGGCTCGCGCCGTCTGACGTTTCAGTGATCAAGGCGCACGCGACCGGGACCGTGTACAACGATAAGACCGAGTCCAATGGCATGAAGCGCGTGTTCGGGAGCTCGCTTCCCCCGGTCACGGGAATCAAGCCGTTCATGGGCCACACCGTGGGGGCAGCCGGCGCGACTGAGCTCATCCTGATAACGGAGTGCGCCAGGGCCGGGTTTATACCCGCGACTCCCGGCTTCGAGGAGGTCGACCCCGAGCTCGGCGTGGAGCCGCTGAGAGAAAACATGCCGTTTGCCGATGGGAACATCATGCTCAACTATTTCGGCTTCGGCGGCAACTGCACGTCCATGACGGTCACGAACAGGGAATGAACCATGTATATACACGCTGCTGAACATTTTATCGCCGAGCCCTTCGCTGACCCCGGCACGTACCAGGGGGAGCTGAAAAAGCTGACCGATTTTTACCTGCGCCGGACGAACAAGTTCATCATGCTCGCGCTTCTGGGGGCCCATGCGTGCGTGAAGGGTCATCCTTTCCCTGACGACATGCCGGTTTATTTCGCCACGGAGAACGGCAATCTGCATGACACCGAGATCGTGCTGGGCCAGATATACCGCGCGCATTCGTTTCCCAAGCCGATCAACTTCATCAACACCATGAGCAACGTTGCCGCGTTTTACATCGCGCAGAGCATGAAGATCACGGGACGAAACATCATGGTCTCGGGCAAGCACCTTTCGTTCGAGCGGGCACTGCAGCTCATGCAGTCGGAGTTTGTCTCGGGCACGGCGCGCACGGGCCTGGTGGGCAGTGTGGATGAGGCGGTGTTTTCGCGCGAACTCTTCGAAAGCAGGTTCGGCGCCGCCTCATCAGGGGTGCGTCTGGTTGAGGCGAGCGGATGGCTTTTACTGTCAACCGAGGAACAGGGCGCGATCGGGTCTATTGACGCGGTGAAATCGTTCACCGGCGCGGATGAAGCGCGCGAGTGGCTCGCCGGGCAGGAAGGGCTGTCTGAATGCGCTGTTTCTTTCGGCATGCTCATTTCAGGCAGCGAAAAGGATGAATGGAAGAAGCTGTTTCCGCGCGGCGAGTTCGATCACATAAGCATGCTGGGGTACAATGATTCAATCGCTCCCTGCGGCCTGAGCAGCTTCCTCAAAAAGACAGGCGGCCCGGACCGGCTCATGGCCGTTAACCGCGACCGGGAAGGCCGCCACGTGATCGTTTCAGTCCGCGCCTTTTAGGTGGGGAACTCTGCTGAACAGGAGCGGCGCGATAAACGTGACCCAGAAGCCGCTCACCCAGTTCTGAAAGAAGACCATGCCCGGGTTTCTCCCCGAAACGTTCAGCCCGAAGATAATGGCCGCGAGGCCCGCAAACCCGATCGCGGCCTTGATTACCTGTGCTGCAGTGCTGTTTCGCGCGTTAAAGCTTATTCTTTCCTTTGCCATGATCAGGCCCGCTGCCAGGCCCGCGAGCAGGGAAAGGTTCATAAACAGAAAGCGCTGCGGGTATGCCGCGTACACGGCCCAGGGCGCTGCCGTGAGCAGGAGCGCGATGATGTCATGCGAAGGGAACTGTTTATGTTCGCACCGGAAAACCACCGGGAGCATGACAAGCAGGCACAGCACGCCGAAAACATATCCCCCCAGCACGTCGCCGAGGAAATGCACGCCGAGATACATGCGGGAGTAGGGCATCAGAACAAACAGCAGTGCCCCGGCGATGAGCACTCTTTTTTTCCGGGTAAAGGCCATGGCCGCTCCCCAGAACGCGATCGTTCCCTGGGTATGCCCGCTGGGAAAGCCGGGGCTGCGCGGTGAGTATATCAGGAACAGGTCCCGTATCGGCGGTGCGAGCTTTTCAGGGTCGGGCCGCGGGTTGTTGAACAGGTCTTTGGCCAGGGTGTTGAATATGGCCGAAAAGAAGAACACCGCGCCGATCTTTACCGCGGTCCTGGTATCAATGCACCAGTAAACCAGGGGCAGGGCCAGGTAGAAGAACCAGTGCCCTCCGAGCGCGGTCACGCCTCTCATGAAATAGTCCATGAGCGGCCCGGCGTACAGATGAATCGCGTTCAGGGTCTCTTCGCTGAAGAAGAGCTCACTGGAAAAAAAAGCGTCCATATCGGTTCTCCTTTCGGGTGGTATGTCCTGCGGCAGGGGCCTTTTCGGGAGCAGAACCGCCGCAAGCGCATGGGGGTGATTTTACAGAAGCGGTTTATCCTGTCATCTTTTTTTCCGAAAAGACGTTTATTATGGGAATTTTACGCAATGCATGACGGTGTGCTATATAATGTCTCGGGGAATTGGATGACTGTTTTGTCCCCGTGAGGAGACAGCCATATCAGAGTATATCGAAAAAAACTTTAAATCCGATGCTCAGAGTATGGCAGTAGCCCCAGTGTTCTTTATGATAGTATTTTATATCTGCCAATAAAGCATCTGTAGCATCCGATCGTATTTTTTCATCATCCACTTTACTCATGCTGATCGTGTATGTGTAGTTGATATAGATGCCCAAGTATGTTTTTATGACATACATGAAACCAATCGACCCTTCATAGTTAAAATAATGCCGCTTGTATGAAAGGACAACATCATCGTCTTCTTTTGTTTTAATCTCTATTCCCCTCTGAGAATATAAAAAATTTATGCCGAAATACGGGATATATTTGTTATAAAAGTTAAGGTAGTAATTCAGAGAGGGTCCAATCTGAAATGAAAAGTCGTCGGTGTTGGTTTCATAGAACCATCCCCATGTTGATTCATAATAACCGCTGTAATTTTTAAAATCAAAATTTATTATTCCGCCAAGGGCCAGTCCTTTATATAAGAATACTTCAAGAGACATCTTTACCGAAGGATTGAAGGAAAAATCCTTATTATAATCTTCATAAAGCTCACCTGAAAAACTCCTAAAGGCCAGAAAATTACCTATGCTCAGGAGCAGGTCGCCGGTATCAGTGATGCATTTTTCCCCCGGGACAGAGTGGATTTTAACCGTGTTTTCATTTTTTGTCTGAGGAGTGCCTGCGGTGTTCCCGTGTTCCCCGATTTCGACAGTAGTTATTTCTTCTTTTAGCTCGGTGCTGGGTTGTTGTTCCTGTGCAAGGGATACGGTTACTGTGATAAGCATGAAAAGTGAAGCGATAACTGCAGAGACTTTGTTCATTTCTGGGCTCCGGGGCATAGTGTCTGCGAAATTGTTGTATGTTCTATAGTAACGTCAAGCGATTTTTATATGGTCGAATATAAGCCTGTTGTTAAGGTGGGATTTTGGGGTCAGAGCACAATAATGTGGTCTAGAGGGGCAGGTTTCCAACCTGCCTGGGGTCAGAGCACATAACATCCCCAATAATTACATCTTTTTTAGAAAAAACTGAAATATTATATTGACACAGATCGATATACTTTATAGGTTGATTTCACTTTTTTAAAATTTACGATAATACATCATGACGTCATTCGAACACAACAGCACCCTTTTATTAGGCCTCCTTCTTAGCCTGCTAAAACCTGGCGCTGGTTCGTGATGTCAACAGAAAACGAATATACTGTAAGGCCGTCACGAACCAGATTCTGACGGCCTTTTTTGTATCAGGAGGTGCGGGGATGTTTTTCCCATGTATGCTTGGCTCTCTTTCACGGGAATAGTTTTTACCGGCCGTTTCGGCCGCATTCTGTGATAAAGAGGAGAAAACCATGAATAAAAAGAATAAAATAGTTATTTTTGATACGACACTCAGGGACGGCGAACAGTCCCCGGGATTCAGCATGAATATAGAAGAGAAGATCATCTTTGCCGAACAGCTTTCACGGCTCGGGGTGGATGTTGTCGAGGCGGGGTTTCCCGTTATCTCGGACGGCGACTTTGAGGCCGTGGCCAGGATTGCAGAAAAGGTGCGGGGCATCACCGTTGCCGGACTTGCCAGGGCCAATAACACTGACATCGATACCGCGGCGCGGGCGATTGAGAAGGCCAAGCGTCCCCGCATCCATACTTTTGTTTCAAGTTCTGACATTCATATCGAACACCAGCTTAAAAAATCGAGGGATGAAGTGCTCGAAATGGCGGTCGCCGCGGTCAAACGCGCCCGCAGCCACGTGGATGACGTGGAATTTTCGCCCATGGACGCTACCAGGAGCGACCTTGACTTTCTTACCATGATGGTCCAGGCAGTGATTGACGCGGGCGCGACAACGGTAAACATCCCCGATACCGTGGGCTATACCGTCCCCTCTGAGTTTCACCGGATCATCAGCCACCTCTTCGCCCATGTATCAGGCATTGACCGGGCCATCATCTCGGTGCACTGTCATAACGACCTCGGCCTGGCGGTTGCCAATTCACTCGCCGCCATTGAAGCGGGCGCGCGGCAGATCGAGTGCACGGTCAACGGTATCGGCGAGCGCGCGGGCAACACCGCGATGGAAGAGATCGTGATGGGCATCAAGACGCGCAGTGACTTTTTCGGCGTGTTCACTGACATCAGGACCGAGCAGATCATGCCCACGAGCAAGCTCCTCACCAGGATAACGGGCGTGTCGGTGCAGCCGAACAAGGCCATTGTGGGGGCGAACGCGTTCGCGCATGAATCGGGTATCCACCAGGACGGCCTGCTGAAAAATTCCATGACCTACGAGATCATGAAGCCCGCGGATGTCGGGATCAAGAAGTCTCTTCTGGTGCTGGGCAAGCATTCGGGAAGGCACGCGATCCTGTCCAGGCTCGAGTCCCTGGGCTTTAAGCTGGACCACGAGGAAATGGAGCGCTTCTTCAAATACTACAAGTCCCTGGCCGACAAGAAGAAAGAGATCTTTGATGAAGACCTCATCGCGCTTATCAGCGAGTCGATGTACCGCGAGGATGAAAAGAGGCGCTTCAAGGTCGAAAATATTCAGGTTTCCACCGGTATGCATTCTCCCCCGATGACCATGGTTACGCTCAAGGACCGCGCCAAAGGCAATGAGGTTGTTTTTGAGGTCGCGCACGGGAGCGGCGGCGTTGACGCGGGCATTACCGCGGTGAGAAAGATCACCGGCAGCGAAGCGCGGCTGGTCTCTTTTAACCTCGTGGCCATCACCGGCGGCTCTGACGCGCTCTCCGAAGTGTCGGCCGAGGTCATCGAGAACATCAATGGCGACGAATACAAGGTGTTCGGCAACGGCATCCATATCGATATAACGATTGCCGGGATCCTCTGCTATGTCGATGCGCTGAACAAGCTTGAATACCGCAAGGGCCTTGACCGGCTGAAGGAAAAGGTCAAGAACGTGGCGTTGTAAACCGTAGCGTGATCCGGTATGAAAAAGCAAAATACTTAACAAAATTTAAGTATTTTGCTAATTTTACTTGATATTTATTCCGATCAGGTATTATGTGACATTAGATCACGGGACTCCGGGAAGAGGATGATGCCCATATGTTCGGGAGCAGGCTTCTTTCCGGATTTTAAGCCGGATACGAAAAAATTTTTAAATCGAGTAGTTTCATTCGTATATAAGGTAAAACACGGTTAACGCGAGGTAAAACAATGTCAGAGCAGAAGGAACTGAACCAGAGAAGCCAGGCCCTTGAGTCTGCCATAATGCAGATCGAAAAACAGTTCGGCAAGGGGTCGATCATGAAACTGGGGGATGAATCCAGCAGGATACAGATCCCCTGTATATCAACCGGGTCCATTGAACTGGATGTGGCCCTGGGCCTGGGCGGTGTTCCCCGCGGCCGCGTTGTGGAAATATACGGACCTGAATCAAGCGGTAAAACAACACTTACTCTCCATATCGTGGGCGAAGCCCAGAAGCTCGGCGGGGTCGCGGCCTTTGTCGACGCGGAACACGCCCTTGACCCGGTTTATGCGGCAAAACTCGGGGTGAACACCGATGAGCTTCTGGTTTCACAGCCGGACACGGGCGAAGAGGCCCTGGAGATCACCGAGGCCCTGGTCCGTTCGGGAGCGATTGACGTGATCGTTATCGATTCGGTCGCGGCGCTGGTGCCCAAGGCCGAGATTGACGGCGACATGGGCGATTCTCACATGGGGCTCCAGGCGCGGCTCATGAGCCAGGCGCTGCGCAAACTCACCGGCGTTATCGCCAAGTCCAAGACCTGCGTCATTTTTATCAACCAGATACGTCACAAGATCGGCGTCATGTTCGGCTCTCCCGAAACAACGACCGGCGGCAATGCCCTGAAGTTTTATTCCTCAGTGCGCCTTGACATCCGCAGAATCGAAACCATTAAAAGCGGCGAAGATGCCATCGGCAACAGGGTGCGTGTTAAAGTCGTCAAGAACAAGGTCGCGCCTCCGTTTAAGCAGGCCGAGTTTGATATCATGTTCAACGGCGGCATTTCCCGTGAAGGCGGCATTCTCGATATGGGCGTGAAATACGATATCATTAAAAAAGCAGGCACCTGGTTTTCCTACGGGGATGAGCGCATAGGCCAGGGCCGGGAGAACGCGAAGAATTATATCAGGGAGAACCCGAGAATCGCTGCCGAAGTTGAGATGAAAGTCAAACAGGCAGTGGGCCTCATCACTGACAGCCGCGAAGCCAAAACCGGCAAAGGCGAGGCGAAACAGGAGAAGGGCGATTCCGCCAAAGAGATCAAGTTAGCTGAAGCATAGGGCCCGTATCTGCCGCGGGGAATGACTTCTGCGGCATGAAATTCTCAGATGACAGCGAAGGATCTTGCTCTAAAGAGCGCGGATGATATCAAAAGGATCAGGGAATGCGGCCTGGTTCTAGCCGGGATTTTTAAAGCGCTTGAGGCGGTTGATTTTTGTTCCGCAACGGCATGGGAACTTGATTCTTTCATAGATTCCTGCATTGTTAAAAAACAGGCCAGGCCGGCTTTTAAAACCATACGCGGATATGATTACGCTTCCTGTATTTCGGTGAACAATGAAGTTGTTCATGGAATTCCTTTAAAAAGAAAAAAATTCACCACCGGTGATATCGTTAAAATAGATATCGGCGTGGTCATGAACGGTTTTTTTTCTGACGCGTGCCGTATCTTTCCGGTGCTGCCGGTCTCGCAAACAGCTGAAAAACTGGTGATGACCGCGCAGCACGCACTTGACAGCGCAATAGCGCGCATGGTGCCGGGAAACACCATCGGTGACCTCGGCCACAGCATTCAAACAGCCGCCGAATTTGGCGGCTTTTCCGTGGTGAAACATTTTAGCGGCCATGGAACGGGATTCGCCCTGCATGAGCCGCCGGTTGTGCCGAACTGGGGCATGCCGGGTTTGGGACGGCCCCTTGTTCCCGGAATGGTGCTCGCGGTTGAACCCATTGTAAACGAGGGCGCCGCAGATATCGTCCGTCTCCCTGACGGATGGACCTCGGTAACTGTTGACGGGAAGCTCTCGGCGCATTGTGAGCACACGATCGCGGTAACCGATGCCGGCCCCCTGATATTAACTGGTTGATAAAAATACACGGTCACGGTATCATGGACTAAAAAGTGCGCCATGGAAAAGAAGAAGCTTAAAGACATCCAGTCTGAACCGGATACACGGAATATTCCCATCAACAAGGTCGGGGTCAAGGACATCTCGTATCCTGTTGTTGTTCTGGACAGGGATGAAGGAATCCAGCATACGGTGGCGCGGGTCAATATGTATGTGAACCTTCCCCATCATTTCCGCGGCACCCATATGAGCCGCTTTGTCGAGATCCTCAACCGCTACCGCAAAGGCATCAGCACAACAAACATCCGCGAAATACTCGATGAGATGAAGGTGCAGCTTGATGCTGAAACAGCGCATTTTGAGATTGAGTTTCCCTATTTTGTCACCAAAAAGGCGCCGGTATCCGGTGAAGAGGCAAAGATGGAGTACACCTGCCGCCTTACCGCCAATTCAGATGAGGATTTTTACCAGCTTGAGGTCAGGGTCCCGGTGCTTTCGCTGTGCCCCTGTTCGCGTGAGATCAGCAAATACGGCGCCCACAACCAGCGGTCGATCATGTCAGTGAAAATAAAGGCCCACGACAGAATATGGATCGAGGATATCATCGCTGTCGCAGAGGCTTCGGCCAGCAGCGATATTTATTCTATTCTGAAACGCGAGGATGAAAAATTCATCACGGAAAGATCATACGAAAACCCGGTTTTTGTCGAAGACATGGTGCGGAATGCGGCCCAGCGGCTGATGCAGTTAAAGGGCCTGCTATGGTTTTCGGTTGAATCGGAGAATATTGAATCCATTCACAATCACTCAGCTTACGCGCAAATTGAAAAGGATTTGCCGTAATTCTTAATCTTTTATCATCCCCGCCTTTGATATTTAAGCAAAAAAAGAGAATTAAAACTGATTTTTCTGGATTTTCAGCGATATACTATTGTACAATAGCATTTAAGTGGCAAGTTGGATAATGACCTTAACGGACATATCCGACAATAATATAAGGCACACACGGAAATACGAAGTTTAAAATACGGATTCGAAATTTGGCGTGATTAAAAACAGAAAACATCTGGCAATGTCGTCAACACTATCTCTTTCAATGATATCGCGAGTATATGCGATAATTTTGTGTCTTGTTGTGATACTGATTGTTTTTGATACTCATTCTGCCCTCTCGAGAACACGGGTTACGTTTACCGGCCCGTTTACCGATACCGGTAGTTATGAAGTCGGGAACCAGTTCGATGATATTCTGCAGAAAAACGGCAAAGCGATCGCGAATGCGTTCGCGATGACAAACATTTCCGGTTACCCTCTGGGTGTTGCGACCCTCGGTAAGTTTCCGTCTTTTTTTGTCGGTGCAGCCGGGGGCGTGGGCCTTTCGAATCTTGACTATTTTGATCATGAAAAAGAAGTCGGCCAGGGCGTTGTCCCGGTCGGCGGCATCAATCCGCTTCTTTATTTTGGAATGGGCCTGAGTAAAAGCTTCGATTTTATTGGCAAGATATTCGTGTACAGCGATGATTTTTATCTGCCTGAGTTCAAATTCGAGTCAGCGACCCTTACCAGTTTCAGTTTTTATTCGTTTGGAGCAAAAGCACGGTATTGTTTTTTGAAAGAAAAGAAGATCATTCCGGGCCTGCTGAAGTTCGGGGGGATGAACGTAAGCTTCGGTGTTGATTTCCTATACGGGATTATCGGTTTTTCCGGGAGCCAGTCATATCCCCTGACTGAAATTGAAGTGGACCCGGACGGGGCAGGAGGGTCGGACCCGATATCGGTCGATATGGATTTTGAACCTGAATATACCGCAAAAGTCGAATGGTATATTATTTCTATTACTCCGGAGATCCTCACTTATTTTAATGTTTTATGGATATTTAACGCGTATCTCGGCTTTGCGTTCCCGGTCAATTTCGGATCTTTTGAAGTCAATGTGGATGGCAACGGGGAAGCAAGTACTGACGACCCCGCATACACCGGGCCCGACCCGATCGGAACAGTCAATATTAAAACAAGCAGCGAATATGCACCCATGGTGTTTATGCCGGTTCTCGTGCTCGGCCTTGAACTTGCGCTGTGGAAAGTGTATTTGTCCTTTGAAACCAATGTCAACCTGATCAACAGGGAAGATATCAACATGCAGCTTGCTTTCAGAATACAGATATAGATGTATCGTCCCTCTTTTTGACGTTAGGCCCCTTATAACAATTAAATAGTAAAAATACAATTGACATTTGGAAATTGTTGGAATAATGGTGTTTGTTTTAAGCGGTGGATGGTTCTGAAAGAATGCGTCATTACTGATTATCGCGTTTTTGATAGACCTCATCTTCGTAAAGTGAAAAAACCTGAAACCGGTCTATATTATTTTGTGGAGTGGAGAGTATGAAAAAAAATATCGTTTTATCCTCTTTTATAGTTTTTGTTTTGCTTTTTTCCTTTGGCTGTAAAGGGAAGAATGATGTTATTGTCACGTATAAATCCGGCACGGTAACACGGGGCCAGTTCTATGACTGGCTTGATGCCAACCGCTTTCCCAGAGAGAACATTTTAAAGAAAAAATCACAGCAGCAGAATAAATTGAAAAAAATGGTTCTCGATATTCTCGCTGCCGAAGAAGCGAAAAAAGCGGGATATGATAAATCCGAAGATTACCTGTTTCTGTTCAGTCTGCTGAAGCCGAATTTTTATGGCGGCTATTTGAAGAAAAAACTTACTGAAGATGCGACATTTAAAGAAGAAATCGCAAAAATAAGCATGATAAAGCTTTATGTAAAGGATTATAAAATAGATAAAAACCGCAGAATAAAACTTTCCGCTGCTGAAGTTCAAAGGGTCGTTGATGAAAAGATGAACAACGCGCGCTCAATCATTCAGGAGCTTGAAAGAGGCGGATCATTCTCGGACCTTGCGAAGAAATATTCTGATGATTATTCGAAGAAGGACGGGGGCGATATCGGCTATATCAGCAGTGATATGAAGGGGCCCGAGTTTTCTGCAGCGGCATTTTCCCTGAAAAAAGGGGAATACACCAGGGAACCGGTTAAGATCGGCAACAGTATCTATATCATCCAGCTTAATGAAAGACGTGAAGTGACTGAAGATTCGATTGAGGATGTTGTTGAAGACAAGACAAAAGCCCAGAGGATGATGAGGGCGATTCAGCGTAACAAATCAAAAGGCATTGAGGAAAAATTAAGCAAAGCCGCGGATGTTGAAGACCATATTGATCTGGTTTCAAGTAAAAATCCGGCAACTGTTCTTTTTAAAATAGGCAATGATGCGTATACGGTTGCAGATTTAAATAAGCTTATTGTTTATATTGATAAAAAAAGAAAAAATAAAACAGATAAATCGAAAGTCGATGATAATATCAAAAAACAGATGCTCCAGAAGCTCTTTAATGAAAAACTGTTATACCGGGAAGCAATAAAGACGGGTCTGGATAAGGATGAGGCTTTTATGAACAGCTGGAAAGTTTTTGAGATCAATTCTCTTTCCGGTGCCTATAAAAGTGATGTCCTCATGGAAGGAATTACGGTAACTCCAAAGGAAGTCAGGGATGAGTATGATAAAAATAAAGACAGGCTGTATACGAGAAAGAAAAAAGTAGGCGGTAAAACAGTAAAAACCGTTATGCCCTTCAGTGAAGTCAAGGGACGAATCGAGTACATTTTATCCAATAAAAAGAAATCACAAAAAAGGAAGGAATGGGAAGATAATCTCTTTAAAGTAAATGATGTCAAAATTATTGAATCAGAACTTGAGGGTGAATAAACTTAGATATAATTAAGAATGTCTTATGAGCTCGAAGCCCCGGTACAAAACCGGGGCTTTAGTTTATGGTTTCATTGGCCAGGCATTCAGATTCATGCAGGATGATACTTTTTTTCTCGCCATCGATAACTATTTCGCTGAGGTTTTCAACATCCAGCCCGAGTTCTTTGGCCGAGTTAATATAAAAGTTAATGACGCTTCCAATTCTGCGGATGGCTTCATCTTTATTTGATCCATAGCAATTGATATCCAGTTCAGGACAATTAGCAATTATTTCATTGTTATTTTCTATCAGTTTAATTGAAATCTTCATTATCAAGCCTCAGAATCAGGGATTTTATCACTCCAGCGTTAATATTATCGTCAACCACGGAATAATGCTTTATTAAATGCCCGCTAATAAGTTATCATTTGGAGTGAGCAAAAAAAACTTGACTCCGGGTATCCGGTGATTTCAATGAATAAAAATTAAAGTTTGAACAGAAACGTGGCCAACCAGAAAACATCAAAGGTGCTTTTTACGCACATAACAATTGGGTTAGAACTCGCAATGACAGTATTGATTTTTGTCTATGGCGGGTACCGGCTCGATGAGCATTATGGAAAATCGCCACTTTTTGTTACCATTGGCGCTGTTATAGGGATGGTTCTGGGTTTTTATCATCTTATCAAGCAGTTAAACACTGAAACCAGGCATGAAAAGGAGGAAAAAGAGAATCCAAAGAAAAGAGTTCGATGGATGTGAAAAAAAATTCAGTCATAGTTGAAAATTATTTGATTAATAAATGGTATCATTTTAGATTGGCTACAGAAAAAATAAGATATTGAAGTTTGAATATAAATCAATTTAAAACTTGTACATAAATGATAATTTCAGGGGATAAAGCATGATCAACTTAATGCAATTTTTTAATACCTACATTACCTCGGGGCATGGAAGTGGTGAAAAAGAAACGATGTATGATGTTGTTATGCACCACATGTGTGACCATGTATTAACAGGCGGATTTATAGGCAAAATCAATGAAACTGTCTTAAATGAAAAACTCTTCGGTATTTTCGACATGAGAATTACCAAATGGGTTTTTATGCTCTGGGTATCTTTTATACTTATGGTTCTTGTTTTTGTTCCTCTCGGAAGGAAACTCAAGAAAGCTAAAATGGGTTCCAAGTCACGATGGGTCAACATGTGGGAAGCGTTGATCGGTTTTGTTCATGACGAGATTGTTGAACCTTATTACGACCACAAGCATATTAAAACCGCGATGCCTTATTTTTCGACGGTTTTCTTTTATATCCTTTTCTGCAACTTTGCAGGTCTGATTCCGGGTTCATCTACTGCAACAGGCAACCTTGGTGTTACACTCGGTCTTGCTCTGTTCACGCTTTCATTAATGATAATTGTAGGGATGATCAGGCAGGGGCCGCTCTGGATATTTAAAGGTATAGTTCCTCATGGGATCCCGTTCGTAATGTATTTTCTCCTGTGGCCGATAGAGATTATGGGATTGATCATTAAGCCTTTTGCTCTCACCGTCCGACTTTTTGCAAACATGACAGCAGGTCACATTGTTATTATAATATTCCTGTATCTTGTAATGATGTTTCAGAACCCCTGGGTTGGTATAGGTTCAGTTGTTGGTTCACTGATGATATACCTTCTTGAACTCCTGGTGGCGTTTATCCAGGCGTATATTTTCGCGACTCTTTCTTCAATGTTTGTCGGTCAGTCCATGCACGCTCACTAAGAAAATGGGCTTGTCTGATTGGATGATAAAGAGGATTTGTTTTAAGTTTTATTTAAAGGTGCTCAAAAATAAAAAACAATATTAAAAAATGTTCTTTAAAAATTATTCTTAGTATGTAAATTGATATTAAAGAACATTACAAAAACTTTAGGAGGATTCAATGGAATATTTAGGTCTTTCGTATCTGGGAGCAGGTTTTGGTGCTGGTCTGGTTGTTCTTGGAGCAGCTCTTGGTATCGGTAGATTGGCAGCCGGTGCTCTTGAAGGTATGGCTCGTCAGCCGGAACTGAGCGGTGACCTGAGAACTGCTATGATTATTGCTGCAGCTCTGATCGAAGGTTTCACGTTTTTTGCGCTTGTTATTACTTTCATGCTTGCAACACAAACGCCGAAAGCTGTTCCTCAGGGCGCTGCGGTAGCTCCTGCAGCTGAAGAAGCAGCACACTAATTTTAAAGGTTTATTAAAGGTTAGCTATGGCTATAATAAAAGAAGGTTTGCTCAAGGTTGATCCAGGACTACTCCTCTGGACTATCATTACATTTGCTGTCTTGGTGTTGCTCCTCTGGAAAACGGCCTGGAGACCTATAGTTGATGCACTTGATGCAAGGGCAGAAAAGGTTCGTGGCGATATTGAGAACGCCGAAAAGGCCCGTGAAGAGGCTGAAAAGGTGCTCAATGCCCACAGACAGGAAATGGCGAAAGCCAAGGATGATGCTGCTGAGATAATTTCGAAAGGCAGAGAAGAAGCAGAAAAGATAAAGAACGAAATAGTTGAAAAAGCTAACAAAGAAGCTTCAATGGTAGTGGAAAGAGCTCGAAAAGAAGTTGATCTGGCAAAAGAAAACGCACTTGCGGAAATTAAGAATGAAGTAGTTCTTCTGTCTACAGAAATTGCATCGAAAATTATTAGCAAAAACATTAATCCTGATGACCAAAAGGCCCTCGTTCAAGAGGCTCTTAATAAAATGAGGACAGTTCAGTAATCTGAACTGTCCTTCAACTATAATTATAAGATAAGGGTTAAAGAAAGTGGCTGTCAATGATATAGCTCGAGTATATGCTGCATCTCTTGTGGAAATTGGCCGGGAGAAGGGCACTCTCTCTTTACTAGAAGAAGAGGTTGAATTTGTATCAGGTCTGATTGTTGAAGATAAGGATTTCAGGCAGTTTTTAACTTCTCCGAGTTTTTCAAAAGAAAGAAAACAAGAGTTTGTTCAGAAAGTTTTTCAAGGGAATCTCTCTGAAGATTTCATAAATTTCCTCAATGTACTGATTGATAACGACCGTCAATCATCTCTTCCTGACATCTATGATGCCATTAAGGCACTGGTTGATGACGCAAGTAACAGACTCCGTGTGACTGTTGTAACACCGCAGGCTTGTGAAAAAGCCATTTCTGATAAAATAATTTCTGAACTGAAAGCAAAATTTAATAAAGAAATCATCTTAAATGAAGTAGTTAAAAGTGAAATACTCGGCGGAATTGTAATTAAAATTGGTGATATGGTAATTGATGGGTCTTTAGTAAAAGATCTTAAAAATATTAACAAGAATCTTATAAATAGTAAAGTCAGGAGTGAAGCGGCTTATGAAGATTAAAACTGAAGAGATAAAATCAATTATAAAAAAGCAGATTGAGGGGTATAAATCCGAACTCGATGTCAGCGAGGTGGGGACCGTTGTTATGGTTGGTGACGGTATCGCCAGGATCCATGGTCTCAGCAATGCGATGGCTGGCGAGATGCTTGAATTTGAAAATGGAATACAGGGGATGGTTCTGAACCTTGAAGAAGATTCAATAGGTGTTGCGATCCTCGGTGATTACCTTGAAATTCAAGAAGGCGATTCAGTAAAAAGATTAAATACGGTTCTCGCAGTTCCCGTTGGCGATGCCATGCTGGGCCGCGTTGTGACCCCTCTGGGAGTACCCGTTGACAATAAGGGACCCATCAATACTGATAAAATGCGTCCGGTTGAGTTTAAAGCTCCTGGTATCGCAAAAAGACAACCGGTTAAAGAGCCTCTTCAAACTGGTATCAAATCAGTTGACTCCATGACCCCTATTGGAAGAGGTCAGCGCGAGCTTATAATCGGCGACCGAAAAACTGGTAAAACTGCAATTGCTATTGACGCTATTATTAACCAGAAAGGCAAAGATGTTATTTGTGTTTACGTTGCTGTTGGACAGAAAGCGTCAACCGTAGCGGCTGTTGTCGAGAAACTTGAAGAACACGGTGCAATGGATTATACCATCGTCGTCGCGGCAAACGCATCCGACCCCGCACCTCTTCAGTATATCGCACCGTATGCCGGCTGCGCGATGGCTGAATTCTACATGTATGAAAAAGGCGGACACACACTTTGCGTATATGATGACCTTTCAAAACAGGCTAACGCTTATCGTGAAATGTCACTCCTTCTCAGGCGTCCTCCCGGACGTGAAGCTTATCCTGGTGACATTTTTTACTGTCACTCAAGACTTCTTGAGCGTTCAGCAAAGTTGTCAGAAGCCATGGGCGGCGGCAGCCTGACAGCACTTCCTATTATTGAAACACAGGAAGGTGAGGTTTCCGCTTACATCCCGACAAACGTTATTTCAATTACTGACGGACAGATTTATCTTCTGCCAAACCTGTTCGCATCAGGTATCCGTCCTGCTGTTGACGTTGGTATATCAGTATCCCGGGTTGGTGGAAACGCCCAGATCAAGGCTATGAAAAAATATGCCGGTTCACTTCGACTTGACCTCGCTCAGTTCCGTGAACTTGAAGCTTTCGCCCAGATGGGAACCGAACTCGACGCTGCAACCCAGAAACAGCTCGACCGTGGTATGAGACTTGTTGAGCTTCTCAAGCAAGGACAGTATGTACCGATGGATGTTGGTGTACAGGTAGCAGTTATTTTCGCTGGTACTCAGGGATATATGGACCAGGTTCCTGTTGACAAAATTAAAGACTGTGAAGCCAAATTTGTCAGTTACATGCAGAGCAAGCATCAGAATCTGATAGATGGCATTTCCGCGAGTGGCGTTATCGCAAATGAAGACGAATTTAAAAATGCGATCAAGTCTTTCGTTGATGAATATATTGCAGGCTTAAAATAATACGGTTAAAAGGAAAATGTCGTGGCTAATCAAAGAGACATTAAAAACAGAATAAGTTCAATCAAGAACACCAGAAAAATAACCAGCACGATGGAGATGGTTTCTACTTCAAAGATGAAAAAAATGCAGCAGAGACTTGAAATGTCGATGCCTGCAAATTTGAAGATCAACGAGATCATTGCTAATCTCATGAACACTGGTGTTACCGCTTTGCAACATCCTCTTTTTCGGGAGGTAGCTGATCCTTCAAGGATTCTGATACTTTCAATAACCGGTAATCGGGGACTTTGCGGCAGTTTCAACTCGAACGTTATTGATAATACGGTAAATTTTCGGGATAAGTTTGTTGATGAAGGTAAAGAAGTATTAAACTATGTTGTTGGTAAAAAGGGAATAAACTACTTTAAGTTTATAAAACTTCCTTTTTACAAATCAATGCCAAATCCTGAAGACAAGTTAAGTTCAGAAGATACAGCAAAAATCAGTAACGAGTTGGAAGAACTTTTTTTGAGTGGTGAAGTACATGAAGTATATATATCGTATACAAAAGTGGTCAGTTCATCATCTCAACAACCTGAGATAATTCGATTACTTCCAATTTCAGCCGATACCTATTTTGGGAAAGATCCGGTGAAAGAAACCGAAGTAACTGAGTATATTTATGAACCGAATGTAGGAAGAGTCTTTTCATATTTAATACCTCTTTATTTAAAGGTAAAAATATTTTCCTGCTTTTTGGAATCAGCATTTTCTGAGCAGTTTGCCAGGCGCGTCGCTATGAAGAACGCAACTGATGCATCTGATGAAATGATAAAAGAACTTACGATCAGTTATAACAGAGCGCGACAGGCGAAGATCACTAACGAAATCGCTGAGATCGTTGGTGGTGCTGCTGCTCTGGGTTGATATCGACAAAAAGACATATGAGATTATTCATAAAGTAAGGAGTTAATTATGAGCCAGAATGTTGGAAAAGTAGTTCAGGTTATCGGGTCAACACTTGACGCTGAATTTGCAGAAGGTAAATTACCAAATATTTATAATGCTCTTGAACTTGAAGTTGAAGTTATGGGCCAAAAAAATACACTTGTATGCGAAGTGCAACAGCATCTTGGCGGAAACAGGATTCGTGCGGTTGCTCTTGATAGTACAGATGGAATCAGCAGGGGAGCACAAATTATTGATACCGGCGCACCGATATCAGTTCCTGTTGGTGAAGAGACACTGGGAAGGATTTTCAACCTTCTTGGCCAGACCGTTGATGAAAAGGGCCCGGTGAGCGCAAAGGAAAAAAGAGCGATCCACCAGGAAGCGCCCAAATTCGAACAACTCGAACCTAAATCAGAAATTTTTGAAACCGGAATCAAAGTCCTCGACCTTCTTGCACCGTATATTAAAGGTGGAAAAACCGGTCTGTTCGGTGGTGCAGGAGTCGGAAAAACAGTTGTTATTATGGAACTTATTAACAATGTTGCTCAGCAGCATGGTGGTTATTCCGTATTCGCCGGTGTTGGTGAAAGAACACGCGAAGGAAATGACCTCTGGCTTGAAATGCAGGAATCAGGCGTTATCAATAAAGCCTGTCTCGTGTATGGACAGATGAATGAGCCTCCCGGAGCTCGTCTGAGGGTTGCTCTTACTGCTCTGACAATGTGTGAGTATTTCCGTGACATGTCAGGGCGAGACGTTCTTCTTTTCGTTGACAATATATTCAGGTTCTCACAGGCAGGTTCTGAAGTTTCCGCTCTGCTGGGAAGGATGCCGTCTGCTGTTGGTTATCAGCCGACACTTGCATCTGAAATGGGCCAGCTTCAGGAAAGGATTACTTCAACAAAAACCGGTTCTATTACGTCTGTGCAGGCCATTTATGTTCCTGCTGACGACTTGACAGACCCTGCTCCCGCAACAGCATTTATTCACCTTGATGCCCAGACAGTTCTTTCTCGAAGTATTGCAGAGAAAGGGATATATCCTGCGGTGGACCCTATTGATTCTTCTTCCCGACTGCTTGCTCCTGAACTTGTAGGCGAAGAGCACTATGGGGTTGCGATGGAAGTAAAAAGGATTCTTCAGAGGTACAGAGACCTCCAGGACATCATCGCTATTCTTGGTATGGATGAGCTTGCTGAAGAAGATAAACTTCTTGTACAGAGAGCACGAAAAATTGAAAGATTTCTCTCTCAGCCATTTTTTGTTGCAGAACAGTTTACCGGTATGGCCGGAAAATATGTAAAACTTGAAGAAACGATCAAGAGCTTCAGAGACCTCGTTGAAGGAAAATATGACGATCTCCCGGAACAGGCGTTCTATATGGTCGGAACTATTGAAGAAGCTGTTGAAAAAGCAAAGAAATTACAATCAGCAGGTGAATAACAATGATTAGAAAGATTGACTGCAGCATATTGACACCTGAAAAAACCCTTTATGAAGGATCTGTTGGATTTGCGGTTGTTCAGGCTCATAATGGTGAAATGGGATTTCTATATAACCATGCTCCCCTGGTTTCTGAGCTTGGAATCGGAGAACTAAGACTGCGAGATGAAAATAGAACAGAATATATTGTAATTGAGGGCGGAATTGTTGAAATATGCAAAAATCGAATGATCGTTATTGCTGAGAACGCCTATAGAAAGAGTGAATTGGATTCTGCAGATATAGAGAAGAAATTAAAAGAACTGGAAGTTTTGAAAGAAAAGGAAACAAAGCCTTTTTCAAACGAAAAATTTCTTATTCAACTTGAAGAAAAGAAATTAAAAGTAAGACTTAAAGTCGCAAACAGATAGTTAATTACACAAGTAAAACAAAAAGGGATGCAGTATATATGCATCCCTTTTTTTATTGATCATTATCATCTCGTGGTACGGGTATTTTTAATTATTATTAAAATTGATTAATACCGATAATTAATTGATATTATAGTTATGCATTGATCGATGGAACAAAACCTCAAAATATAATACTTATGATTTATTATTGATATATATTAGTAATGTAATAGAACATTGATTATAATGGAAGAAATTAAAGAACAACAGTTTGAGGAAATTGCTGACATCCCGGAAAAAATCGCCGATACAAAGGGGATTGATCATGGTACTGGTACCCCAGATTTTCAAAATGACATGCAGGATGGAAAATTTGAGGAAATAACCAGCATTCAGGAAAAACATCATTTATCTAAAGACATTGATGATGATTATACTGTTCAACTTACTTCAGATAAAGATAAAGACGAAATAAAGCCTGAAAAAGAACTTCAAAATATGAGCGATTCTGAAAATCTGGAACAGGCAAGCAGTGAAATTAAAACATTGCTGAAATCAAAGCTGCCTGAAAATTTTGATTTTGCTGAAATCGGCAAAATTGACCTTTTTGAAGCTGAAAAAATAGCAAATGAAGAAATACTCTTTTTAAATGAAGAAGATTTAATTGAGGGGATTGAAGATTTTGATTTAATTCCTGTAAATGATGATGCCCGTGAACCGGATGTTGGAAAAGGATTAGACGAGAAGCCTGCCGTTTTTGATCGTAAGCACAAACCGGTTAAAGTAAAAGAAGATAGAGATCATGATTTTATTCCTGTAGATAATTTGAATGAAAGTGTCAAACCCAGGGAAAAAACGGTAGACGCGCGAAATCTTATTCCATCCAGGGAAGATACAATTGAAGAAATCACCAGCGAAGAAGTACTGGATTTAAATGAACTTTTTGAAAACAAGCTACAAGAAGAACAATTAAAAGTCAGTTCTAAAAAAGAAAAGAAAGAAAGTAAACAAACGCAGCAAATCAATGATGAAGAATTTGCAAAAATTATAAATAAAAAAGAAACAGTAAATGAAGAAAAACCAGAAGACGTTATTGATGAAAAAAAAGTTGAAGTAATTCCGGAAAAATTCACACAGCTGGAAAAATCATATGACAATGTCCGCTTTATAGATGACAGCTATGTAGTTAAGGATGATGTTGTTGCAGAGAAAATATTTGAAGATAATGAGCTTGAAGCGATTACCAGTGATATCGTTGAGGTTATTGAAGGGAAAACAAAAGTTCTTCAGGAAGCTGAAATCGAAGATGATAAAGAGCTTGTTGCACATGTTTTAACCGGTATTGCTCCGGTTTTTGAGGATCTCCTTCTTGAATTTGAAGATGAGTATAAATATGTTGATGAAGAGATTGAATTTATTCACTCAATGCTTACAGAGGATGATTATTCAAATTATATTAAATATATTGATGAATATTATGGAATTAAAAGCAAAAAAGACTCAACTGCCGCTATAGAATTAATTGGTTTAAATACAAATGAACTTGGACTGGTCGAAGATAAGCTTTTTTATGAAGAATATAAGGATGTAAATCTATACGAAATATTTGATTTTTTTAAAACTGATTATGCTGATGGTGAAGAACGAGCCTCAATAAGTAAGGATTGTACCTATATTCTGCCAGAGCCAGAAAGCCTTCTTGATGAAGAAAGACAATCAATAGAAAGAGATATATCATCTTCAACAGCCCTGATTTTTGAAGAAGATGTCGAGGATATCAGGGATCTTTTTATCAAGACAGCCGGGAGCGAGCGGGCACAAAAAATTAAAGTTATAGATGAAGTTTATGATATCACTGATAGAGTTGTTATTATTGAAGATGAATATGATATTGACCAGTTCGTCAGGGAATTTCCTGATAAACGGCAGGTTGAGGTTAAAAGATTGCTGAAATATCTTGATGGTCTCTTTGAAAAACTTCCGAGAGAAACATTAAGAAAATTTGTAAATTCTGAATATTTTGATTTATACATTAAAGTTCTTACGGAGTTAGGTGTTTAATAATGGGTTTGCTTGAAAAGGCTTTACAGTTTAAAAACCAGTTAAACAATCGGGGAAAAGAAACCCTGATCGATAAGATAATCGGCCCCGCAGAAACAGTAATGCTTAAAGATGAGCCGGCACCGGAAGGCATAAACTCCGACAAGACAGAGCGCCTGTCAAATCAGCTTGAAATTGATGAATTCATTCATAAGCAGGAATCCATAAAAAAATCAGAGGTATCATTAGAAAGCGATGATACTTTTTCAGAATTTGATTCGAAAGAACAGAGCAACGATGGAGAGATGCCCGTAACTTCTGAAGAAGATATTGTATTTCTCTCAGAAAATGAGCTTGATGAAATAGAAAATGGAATCAGTAAACAGGCTGACGCAGATAAACATGAGATTCCGGGACACGATCATTTTTCAGATAAAGCTGATTTGACCGGGGTGGAAGACGAGTCACCGGTTAAAAGCGATGATGATTTTAAAAATTTAGAATTTGATGATTTTGATACTGATATTCATTCGGATTTTGGCGTAATGGATGATTCAGGCTTAAAAATTTCTGGTGAGTCAAACGCAGATGATAAAGCATATCAGAGTTATTTCAAGGGTGTGTATTCCGATTATATGGCACTGTATGAGAATTGTAAAGAAATTGAGAAAACGACGACTGTTGAATCTTTTTTCGATGTCCTTTCTTTTCTGATTATGGGTCAGATTGGTGTTTCATCATCAGCATTGCTTCTTCAAGAGTCGAACAAACCGGGAAAATGGTATATCGCAGAATCAAAGGGCATTATAATTGAAGATAAAGACATCGATCTGACATCATACAGCGCTATCCTTTCTCAGGTTTTACGGGAAAAACAGATAATCGATATCGAGGATTTTAAAGATGACGACAGATTTATTGAGGAGTTTTACAAATATATATCAATAGATGCTCGCCTTCTTGTGCCTCTCCATTCGGGAGATGAAGTAGTTGCGATTATCACGGTCGGAGATAAAATTACCGCTGAGAATTTCAGTGAAGAGGAACAGGATTATCTTTATGCTGTTGCCGAGTTCTCTGCGTTTCATCTGATGTTCCTTCTTAAACAGGCAAAGGATTTGAAAGACAATGATACGCTGGAAAAGTATATCAGTTATACCAAAGACCTTGACCGGGTAATCGCACAAATCAATTTGAGTCCAGAGGCAAAAACAGTCAGAGAGATAATTCAAAACGAGTTCAGGAGTCTCGGGGTCGAGTGCTTCGGAGTATATATCAGATCGACAAATTTTGACCGTTATGTTCCTTTGATTTATGAAAAGGAAGATTATCTTCTGTATGGAGAACTTGATTTCGGAATAAAAGCGAAATCAAATTTTATCAGCTTTTTGCAGGAAGGCGATGTTCCCTTAAAAATTGAGAATATCAATCATTCACGGCTAATTTCAGAAGTTTTCAATGAAAATCAGATCGCACATTTTTTACTGTTACGGCTCTATCCCTTTCGTTTTGGCAGAGAAATCCCCGGATTTATTATGATAAATAAAATAGCCGACTATGAACGTCTGGATGAAATCGATATAAAAGTAAAAAAAATTTCGGAAATGATATTTCCCCTGATCATAAGCATGGAAACTCTAAACCTGAAAAAGAAAAAATATATTGATAATGTTGAATTGATCTATAAAAAAATTGAAGATGAAATCACAAACGCAAAGAATATCAATATTCCCTTGACCCTTGTTCTTTTTTCAATAAAAAATTACAAGCGTTATTATAATCTCTATGGTATTGATGAGGCGAGGAAGCTGCTTGATCATTTTGAAAAAATTATCAGAAGCAGGCTTTCTGATGGGGATTTTTCTGTCAGGTATGACAGGCACAAAATATTAATAGTCCTTCCAGGGAAAGATAAAAAATTTGCCGTCCCCCTCGCAAACGCAATTAGAAATGAAATTGTTCAAAGCTTCAAGAAAAAAGAAATACAACTCCTCCTGACATTTTTAACCGCCGAATATCCTGAAGACGGAAACAGCGTTTATAGTCTTATGGACGCGATTGATTAATAATTGCCGGTCCTCTTCTGTTGAGAAAAAATAATTATGCCATTCATTCATGACAACTATATTCATGTCCCGTCCGGGAAATATACCATCGGACTAGACGACAAAGCTGTGATGAAGATCCTTGAAACAGGTGATGATCAATTGAAAAGTGATTATGTCTACGCCTCTTATCCTTCGCGGAAAATAGAACAACAGGAATTTTATATAGCAAAAAAAACTGTTTCGCTGAAAGAATTCAGGGATTTTATGAACGCGACGAATTATATCACTGACGCTGAAAAAGAAGGGTGGGGATGGACGTGGATTAATGGATGGAAAAAAATTGAAGGCCTTACATGGGAAAATCCGTTTAAGAGTTTTCTGGATGATGACTACCGTGATAATGAAGAAGTGTTGCCGGTATTACAGGTCAGCTGGAATGATGCGTATGCATACTGCCAGTGGATCACCGGGGTTCACGGGACCGGATTCAGACTTCCAGCGGAATCTGAGTGGGAGATTTTTGCATCAGTTTTTGAAAAAATTCCTTCTCCAAAGGGCGTATCTGCACTAACGGTGGAGGAGTATTTCACTGCGCTTAAACGAATCTGCACGAAAAACAGCCTGATCACTCCAGCAGGCCTTGTCTGGGAATGGACTTCCGACTGGTATGACGGTTATCCTGGAGGATATCCCAATAAGGACTTTGGAAATGTCTACCGGGTTTTGAGAGGGGGCTCGTTGATGAGCACTGAAACGCAAAAAATAAAAGAATATCGTTTCAGGCGCTGTCCGACTGCACGGAGCCCTTTTTATGGTTTCAGACTTTGCACCGGAGATATTACTCACGCAGGCATAAAAAATAATTGATATTAAAATTCATCCGCATATTATTATGTTCAGCATTATATAGTGCTGGACTTTTTTGCAAAAATTTTACTATACTATATAGACATGTTTTTTTACGTGAAAAAGTATGTGGAATACCCGTGAAAATGCACTTGTGGTAATCTAAATAGGAGACAGGAATGCCTGAAAGAGATAAAAAAAAATGGGGGGACAGTTATTTCCATACTCTAGATAATGCATTGAATTCAGTTAATATCGCTATATGCAACTGTGATATTGAAGGAAAAATAATATACGCCAATTCAAGTGCTTCGGAGATATTTCTATCGTTATATGCGAATGAAGATACGGATGAACTGGTCGGAAAGAATATAGCCGAAATCAATTCAATCTGTAAAGATCTCTTTCAAAAAGCCCTGTCAGGGGAATTCCTGAAAAATCAGGAAATACAGGTTGAAAATATCAATGAATCAACAGGCTGGGTGCTGGCTGATGTTTTCCCCCAGCAGGAGCTGAATAAGATAACCGGTTATCTTTTTGTTCTGAGAAACATCTCTGATCATAAGCAGTGTGAAATCGATTTGCGGCGCTCACAGAAAAAGCTTTCTTCAATTGTAGATACCATTCCAGATATTGTTTACCGGGTTGATCCCAAGGGAACAATTACTTTTATCAATAACGCGATAATTGAATATGGTTATCATCCCGATGAGTTGGTCGGCACCAGTATTCTGGACCTGATACATCCTGAAGACAGGGAAAAAGCCCGGTACCGGATCAATGAAAGGAGGACAGGTCCGAGGAAAACACGATTATTCGAGATCAGGCTCCTGACCAATAAGAAAAAAGCGGTCGCATTTGAATTTGAGGACAGCGATATCGAGGGAGATCAGATTTTTTTGATAAATTCCGAGGGTATATATATAAGCTGCGATAATGATACCAGTTTTTTTATTGGCACCCAGGGCATAGCGCGTGATATCACGAAGAAGAGGCACATAGAGCTTGAGCTCTTTGAAAGCAAGGAAAAATGGGTTTCAATATTGAACAGCCTTGAAGATGGATATTATGAAGTTGGCCTGGAGGGTGATTTCGTTTTTGTCAATAAATCCTTCTGTGATATGGTTGGCTACCAGTATGGTGATATTATTGGCAATAATTACCGCAAACTTTTTGATAAGATCGATGTTGAAAGAATTTATAAAACTTTTCATGAGGTATACAGTACGGGTGACCAGGCTAAACTGCTTAACTGGATTATAATACGGAAAGACGGCAAAAGGAGAAATGTTGAAGGATCCGTCTCACTCATAAAGGACTTCAATGGACGCTCAACCGGTTTTCGGGGAATAGTTCGTGATTCGACTGATAAATTGAAAATTGAGCAGGAACTGCTCAGGGCCAGAAAACTTGAGGCAATAGGGATACTTGCCGGGGGCATAGCACATGATTATAATAATGCTCTGACCGCTATCATGGGAAACATTTCTCTGGCTAAAATGGAGTCAGAGGAAAATCAGAGCCTCACAGATATTTTAAATGATGCGGAAAAGGCTTCCCTCAAGGTGATGGAGCTCACAAAAAGGCTGAGTAATTTTTCCAAAGGCGGCAGACCAATTAAAAAATTAATCCCGATGACGTTTTTTATTAGGGAAACGGCGGATTCGGTTTTGTATAAATATAAAGGGGGATTTGAGTTTTCAATTCCCGATGATCTCTGGGAAGTTGAAATTGACGAGATACAGATAAGTCATGTCATTGAGCATATCATCAATAATGCAATAGAAGCGGTCAATAATGACGGTTATATTACAATTGCTGCCAAAAACGTGAAAATATATGAGGAAGAATCTCACCATGAAATTACCCTGCAGCCGGGGAATTATGTCGTTATCAGCATATCTGATAACGGTCCCGGTATTTCTTCAGATATTATTGAAAATATATTTGACCCGTATTTTTCAACCAAAGAATTTGCCAGCGGCATGGGGCTGGCGACCAGCTATGCCATAATTAAAAGACATCGCGGATATATTGATGTCAAGTCCGAGCCTGGATCAGGATCAACATTTCATGTTTATCTTCCGGTCCAGGGATAGAAACATTTCTTTCAATTATTGCTTCAATAACTATTGGTAAAAGAGGAACTGATGACAAAAATAAAAAGATTTAAAGTTGTGCCCTACCTTCCAGATAAATTAAAACCGCTCATGAAGATAGTAAAGAACATGTGGTGGGTATGGAATTTTGAGGCAATTGAACTTTTCAGGCGGCTTGACGTTGAGCTGTGGCGCGAGACTCATCAGAATCCTTTAAAATTACTTGGTGCCATTTCACAGAAAAGTCTGGATGAAGCTTCAGAATCAGAAAGCTTCATTGCCCATATGCAACGTGTTGAAGAAGAACTTGACTGGCATCTGACCAGAAAAACCTGGTATGATGAAAACATGAAGGAAGTGGCAGATGCCGGGATCGCCTATTTTTCGGCGGAATTCGGCATACACGAATGTCTCCCGATATATTCTGGAGGCCTGGGAGTGCTCGCCGGAGACCACCTTAAATCGTCCAGTGAGTTGGGGCTCCCTTTTACCGGCATCGGGTTGCTTTACCGTCTTGGTTATTTTCAGCAGTACCTGAATCTTGACGGATGGCAGAACGAACGTTTTCCTGAAACCGATTTTCATAACATCCCCGCATCGCTTGTTCTTGATGACAAAGGGGAGCCGGTGCAGGTCAGTGTCGAATTTCCCGGAAAGGATGTATTCATGCAGATATGGGAAGTCAAGGTCGGGAAAATTTCCCTGTACCTTCTCGACACCAATATTGACCGCAACAGTGACGAGGATAAAAGCATCACCGACCAGCTTTACGGCGGTGACAATGAAATGCGGATAAAACAGGAAATGATCCTGGGGATAGGCGGCCTCCGGGCTCTGCGCACGTTGAAAAAAAACATCACGGTGTTTCACATGAACGAGGGGCATGCCGCGTTTCTTGCGCTTGAAAGGATCAGGGAGATGATGCATAATGAAGGCCTTTCATTTAAAGAAGCAATGAATTTTGTCACGGCGAGCAACGTGTTTACGACACATACGCCTGTCCCTGCGGGGAATGATCGCTTTGGCCAGGAACTCATTCAGAAATATTTTCACAATTACCATATAAAACTCGGGCTGAGCGAGGATGAGTTTCTCGCGCTGGGAAGGGAAAATCCTGCTGACAGGAAAGAACCCTTCTGCATGACGGTGCTGGCCATCAAAACATCCGCAGGCTGCAATGGCGTTTCTAAACTGCATGGCCAGGTTTCGAAAAACATGTGGAAAAATATCTGGACATCGCTTCCGGTTCATGAGGTCCCCATCGGCAATATCACCAACGGGGTACAGACCCTGTCCTGGACATCGGATGAAATGATGCGCCTCTTCAACCGGTATCTTGGCCCGAGATGGATTGATAATCCCGGTGACAACACAATCTGGAAAAACATTGACGCGATTCCTGATTCGGAACTCTGGCGGTGCAGGGAGCGTTTGAGAGAGCGGCTGGTGGCATTCGCGCGGCGCAAGCTTAAAGAGCAGCTCCTGGCGCGCGGCGCTTCACCGAAAGAGGCCGAGCAGGCGAATTCCGTGCTTCATCCTGATACACTGACTATCGGTTTTGCCAGGCGCTTCGCGACGTATAAGCGCGCGAACCTGATTCTTCGCGATATCGAAAAGCTCAAAGAACTTCTGCATGACCGGGAAAGGCCGATGCAGATCATCTTTGCCGGCAAGGCCCACCCGCGCGATAACATGGGAAAAGAGCTGATAAAGCAAATCATCCACATAACCAATGACGATCGGTTCAGGAATAAAATTGTTTTTATCGAAGACTACAACATAAATATTGCGCGCTACCTGGTTCAGGGGGTTGACGTCTGGCTCAACACTCCCATACGCCCCAAAGAGGCATCGGGAACCAGCGGGATGAAGGTAATCCCCAATGGCGGTCTCAATATCAGCGTGCTGGATGGATGGTGGGACGAGGCGTACAATTCAAAAAACGGATGGGCCATAGGAAAGGGAGAGGAATACACTGACCTCGCCTATCAGGATGATGTCGAGAGTTTTTCGCTTTATAACATCCTTGAAAAGGAAGTCAAGGCCATATTTTACAACCGGGGTGTTGACGGGCTTCCCAGGGAGTGGCTCGGCCTGATCCGCGAATCGATGAAGTCGTTGAATCCCGAATTTAACACGAACAGGATGGTCAAGGACTACACGGAGAAGTATTACAAGAAAGCGCATAAAAACTATATGGCGTTTAAGGAAAACAGCTACGAAAAGATAAAGGTCCACACAAAATGGAAAGAACGGGTGTGCGACAAATGGGGGAATGTTCTTGTTAAAAATATTATCTTTGATGAGAAACAGGAAATTACCGTCGGGTCCCGTGTTATTGTCAGGACTGAAGTCGTGCTGGGTGATTTCAAGCCTGATGATGTCAGCGTGGAACTATATTTCGGTTCACTGAACCAGTACCAGCAGATTGTCGAGGGCGTTGCCATGCCCATGAGATATATTTCGAAAGATAAAGACGGGATCTATATCTATGAAGGGCAGATGCTGTGCCTGAGGGCCGGACAGTTCGGCTTCACGGTAAGGGTGCTGCCAAGGAGTGAATTGCTTCCCAGAAAGTTTGATCCTGACCTGATGATCACCTGGGCAACGTAAATATTCAGCAGGGGCCGCGACAGTCAGCGGCCCGTTCTTTTTTTATGGGTCTGCGTTATAATATTTTTCTGCCGGGCTTTTTTAGCGGCATTTTTTTCAACGAAAAGTGTCTCTCCGGTAAAAGGGTCTTTTCCCGTGTAATACATCAGGGTTGACAGTGTGGAAGGTGACGGGGTGAATATCTGCACCTGCTCCGGAACGAGGTGAAGATTGCGCTCAATGAATTTTTCCAGCGACAGCATGTCCCGTTCCCCGCACCCGGGATGGGCGGCAATAAAATAATAGGTCAGGTACTGTTTTTTCCCGTGTTTACGGTTGAGCGTCTCGAACAGTTTCTTAAAACGCAGCAGTATTTCGGGCCCGGGTTTTTTCATCAGGGATAATATTTTTTTTTCTGAATGCTCCGGCGCGATTTTAAGCTGGCCGGAAATATGGCTGGCAATGATTTTTTCAAGGCAGGCTTCGCCGTGTGTTTCATCACGGAGGATGAGATCGTGGCGCACTCCAGACGCGATAAATACTTTTTTTATTCCGGGGATGTTTTTTATTTCATCCAAAAGATCAATGAGCTTTTTATGGCATGCGTTCAATGAAGGGCAGGGTGAGGGATACAGGCAGTCACGGTTGCCGCAGTATCCGTCCTTTCGCGCGGCGCAGCCCATGCCGTACATATTGGCGGTCGGCCCGCCAAGGTCGGGGATGATCCCCTTGAAATCAGGGTGCGCGGTCAGGGCGCGCGCCTCCTTGATGATCGATGCCCTGCTGCGTGAGGTGACCTTCCTTCCCTGATGGATCGAAATCGAGCAGAAACTGCATCCGCCGAAGCATCCCCGGTGCGTTGTTATTGAAAAAGCGGTCGTTTCAGTTGCCCTGACCCGGCCCATCGCGGCATAGAACGGATGGACTTTTCGTTCAAAGGGAAGGGTATAGACCGCGTCAAGCTCGTCGGGCGCAAGTGGCGGAGAAGGCGGGTTGTGGATGAGATACCGGTCGCCATGCTTCTGGAACATCCCCTTTGATGAGGCGGATTCTGAATTTTTTAGGAAAGCCATGAACATCGCAGCGAAAGTTTTTTTGTCAGCGGAGACTTCCTCGAACGAAGGGAGCTCGATGAGCCCATCAGGCTGTGATTTTACGGCATAACAGATTCCGGGAATGGATGTGTGATCGGTACCGGACCTGATTGCCCGGGCAAGGGCTAGCACTGAATTTTCGGCCATGCCGTAAAGGATGAGGTCCGCTTTCGCGTCAAAAAGCACAGACCGCCGGACGCGGTCGTCCCACGCGTCATAGTGGGCAACGCGCCTGAGGCTCGCTTCAATCCCGCCGAGAACGACAGGAGCGGTGTTCTTGTGATAACGGCGGATGAGGTTGGTATAGGCGATGAGCGCGCGGTCAGGCCTGCGGTTGTTGGCCCCGCCGGGAGTCAGGTCGTCTTTGTTTCTTTTTTTTCCGGATGACGTATAGTTTGATATCATCGAATCAACCGCGCCCGAGGTGACTCCCCAGAACAGGGAAGGCTCTCCGAGACGCCCGATATCGGCAGAGGAAGATGTATCGGGCTGGGCGATGATGCCGGTCCTGAATCCGTTTTTTATGAGAAGGTGGCCGATGATCGCGGCGCCGGAAAAGGGCGAGTCAATATAGGTGTCGCCGGTGACGATTATTACGTCAAGCGCGTTCCATCCGCGCTGCCTGACGTCATCGATTGTCGTGGGTATGAACAAGCGGTCTCCTTTTCAGAGAAGGCCCCTGACTTCTTCATCGATTCTTTTGAAAAAAAGTTCCATGAACCGGTCGCGCTCAAGGGCGATGCGTTTTCCCTCGGCGGTAAGCATCCTTTCCTTGACAAAGCGGAGTTTTACCGTGTATTCGCGGTACGCGGTGTCTTCTTCGCTGTACGCGCTTGTGGCGTCGATGTTGATTTCCGGATTGTGAAGTTTCGCGCCGACCTCGCCGGAGAACAGAAATGCCCTGCCGATGCCGACCGCGCCGATGGAATCGAGCTTGTCAGCGTCATAAAGAATTTTCGCCTCAATGGTTTCGGGCGCATGGCTGTTGCGGTACCGGTGCGAGAGGATGCACTGCGCGATATGGGAAGCGGTCGCATGGTCAACGCCTGACTCCATGAGGAAATCAAACGCCATTCTGCTTCCGAGCTCCGCGTGGCAGACCGAGCCGCCGCTGCGAGCCTCGTCGGGGCGTGCTATGTCGTGGAGCAGCGAGGAAATTTTAACGACAAACGGGTCGGCATGCGGTTCGGTCAGCGCGATCATGTGCGCGAGGTTGACCACGCGGCTGACATGGTCCCATCCGTGGCTGGCATGCATAGCGCGCATCTTTTCACGCGCGAAAGAAGTCGCTGTATCAATGATTTTTTTCTGATGGAGTTCCATGGCTACTCGATCTTTAAAATCGTCAGAAAGGCCTCCTGGGGAACTTCTACTGAACCGATCTGTTTCATCCGCTTTTTGCCTTCTTTCTGCTTTTCCAGAAGTTTGCGCTTTCTGGTGATGTCGCCCCCGTAACATTTCGCGGTAACGTCTTTTCGTGTGGGCGAAATGTTTTCACGCGCTATGATGGTTGACCCGATCGCCGCCTGGAGCGGGATTTTGAACTGGTGACGGGGGATGATGTCCTTGAGCTTCGAAATAATGTCCTTGCCCCGCAATCGAGACTTGTCCCGGTGCACGATGAATGAAAGCGCGTCAACGGGCTCGGCGTTTACCAGGATATCGACGCGGACCATGTCCGCGCGCCGGAAGTCCTTCAGCTCATAATCGAACGATGCGTAGCCGCGGGATATTGACTTGAGCTTGTCGTAGAAATTGAACACGATTTCAGAAAGCGGCAGCTCGTAGTGAAGCTGCACCCTGCGCTGGTCGATGTATTCCATGTTTTTATGCACGCCCCTGTTCTCGCTTACCAGGGTCATGATGTTGCCCACGAAATCGGTGGGAGTGACAATGGTGGCGTCGACAAACGGTTCTTCGATCATTTCCACCGTGGAAAGGTCCGGCATCTTGACCGGGTTGTCGATGGTTATGACTTCGCCGTTCGTAAGGGTGATGCGGTATTTGACGCTCGGTGCGGTGGTGACCAGGGCCAGGTCGAACTCGCGTTCAAGGCGTTCCTGCACGATTTCCATGTGCAGGAGCCCCAGGTACCCGCAGCGGAACCCGAACCCGAGCGCGAACGAGTTATCAGGTTCGAACAGAAGCGACGCGTCGTTGAGTTTCAATTTATACAGAGCGTCTTTGAGGTCGTCATAATCGTCGCTGTACATGGGGTAGAGCCCGGCGAAGACCATGGGCTTGACGTCCTTGAAGCCTTTGAGCGGTTCGGGTGTCGGGTTTTTCGTCAGCGTAACGGTATCGCCTATTTTCGTGTCAACGACCGTTTTTATGCCGGCGATAATGTATCCAACATCCCCGGGCATGAGAGATGTTCTCTTTTCAAGATCAAGCCTGAAAACGCCCACCTCGGTCACTTCGAAAGTCTTGCCGGTTGACATGAATTTTATCACGTCGCCTTTTTTTACGGTCCCGGAAAATATCCTGACCTTGATGACCGCGCCCTGGTATTTGTCGAAGTAGGAATCGAAGATCAGCGCCTTCAGGGGGGCGTTTTCGTCTCCCGTGGGCGGAGGGATCGCCTGGATTATTTTTTCAAGGAGGTCTCCCACCCCGGCGCCGGTTTTCGCGGATACGGGGACCGCGTCATCCCCGTCGAGCCCGAGGCTCTTTTCAATGCCTTCCTTGGTGCCTTCGATATCCGCGCTTATCATGTCTATCTTGTTGATCACTGGTACGATGTGAAGATCATTCTCCAGGGCCAGGTAAAGGTTCGCGATGGTCTGGGCCTCAACACCCTGGGTCGCGTCAACGAGCAGCAGCACCCCGTCACAGGCAGCGAGCGCCCGCGAAACCTCGTAGGTAAAGTCAACATGGCCCGGGGTGTCAATGAGATTCAGTACGTATTTGTCGCCGCTTTTCGACTCATAGTCCAGGGTGATGGTGTTTGATTTTATCGTGATGCCCCGCTCGCGTTCGATGTCCATGGTGTCAAGCATCTGGTCGACCTGGTCGCGCTCGCCGACAAGGTGGCACGCTTCAATGATCCGGTCCGCCAGGGTCGATTTTCCATGGTCGATATGGGCGATAATTGAAAAGTTTCGTATGTGATTTAAATCCATATGGTTTAACATTCCCTGCTGATAGCGGTTATTACAGTTATGGCGCCCCATATTGCAAGAAAATTTTTATTGCATTTGTTTTTTCAGGGGGATGTTCTGTATCGGGTGCCTGAATGCCCCGGTATAACATTATTGACATGTTCTGGTAAGCATGTACTAATAGGTGCATATTTCTTGCTCGCGTTTCTATAATCCCTTGCGGAAGGTTTATGATGCAAAAACATGCCACTGAACGTATAATATCCGCCCGCCTGTGCCTTTTATTATCGGTAACCATCCTCGCGCCGGCCCTGCTTTCGGGGTGTTCACAGCAGGACAGGCCTGCGGGAACAGGCCCTGCTCAAAGCGAGCTGGCGAAACACAGCGATGAGTTTAAAAAGGACATCATTACGGTTACCGAAGGGGTGCATGTTCTGGTCGGCTATGGCCTGGCGAATGTCATTGTTCTGGAAGGTCCCGGCGCCTGTGTTCTGGTCGACACCATGGAAAGCGCTGAGGCTGCGGCGAGGGTTAAAAAGGATGTTGATACTCTTGTGAAGGGCAAACCGCTGAGGGCCATACTATACACCCACTTCCATTCAGACCACACCTTCGGCGCGGGAGTATTTACTGAAAACAGGAACGTCGATATCTATGCGCACGAAAGCACCGTGGCATTTCTCGACCGCATTACCAGCGTGACCAGGGAGACCACCTTCCGCCGCGCCACGCGCCAGTTCGGGACCATGCTGCCCCGGAAGGACTTTGTCAATTCAGGCATCGGCCCCTTCCTCGATTTCAACGCGCAGAGCACTGTCGCGCTCAAACGCCCGACGAAAATGTTTACCGGGCATAGAACCGAACTCGTTCTTGCCGGAATCCGCATGGTCGTTGTCCACGCGCCCGGCGAGACTGACGACCAGATCTTTATCTGGCTTCCCGATAAACGCGTGCTGCTTCCCGCGGACAATTTTTACCGGTCTTTTCGCAATCTTTACGCGATACGGGGCACGGCCTACCGCGATGTGATGAAATGGGTCGCGAGCCTTGATGAGATGCGGCAGCTGAACGCCGAATATCTGGTGCCGTCGCATACCAGGCCGATGACGGGCAGTGAGCAGATTTACCAGGCCCTTACCGATTACCGTGACGCCATACAGTATGTCCATGACCAGACCATCAGGCTGATAAACAGGGGGATGACGCCGCAGGAGATCGTTGAGGCCGTGAAACTGCCCGAACACCTCGCGCAAAAGCCCTGGCTCCAGGAATTTTACGGCACGGTCGCGTGGTCAGTGCGGGCGATCTTCAGCGGATACCTTGGCTGGTTCGGCGGCAATGCCACTGACCTTTTCCCGCTTCCGCGAAAAGAAAAGGCGGCACGGATGGCCGATCTAGCCGGTGGAGAGAGCGCCCTTATGGACCGGGCCCACAGAGCGTTTGAGCAGGGAGATTTTCAGTGGTCCCTGGAGCTGGCGGACCATATTATCGCCCTTGATCCGGATGACAGCGCCGCCAGAAAGCTGAGGAGCGATTGCCTCAGGAAGCTGGGTGAACTCCAGAAGGCCGCGACAGCCAGGAATTACTACCTGACCAGCAGCCTTGAAGAGTCGGGGAAACTGTCGATCAAGGACAGGAAAATCCATGAGCGTGATGTCGTGCATTCAGTTCCCCTTGAGGCGATCTTCAGGGGGATGGCGGTCAGGCTTGACCCTGAAAAATCGGTTGAGGTGAACCGGTCGGTCGTGTTCCATTTCCCTGACCGGGGTGAGTACTGGACAGTCACCGTGCGACGGGGCGTTGCCGAGATCAGCAGAGGGCGGATGAAAGGGGCTGACACCACGGTCACGGTTGATTCAAATCTGTGGAAGGAGATCGCGGCCGGTATGACCAGCCCGGTTATCGCGTTCTCTTCGGGCAAGGTCGCGGTGCAGGGAGGGTCTTTTGATTTCGTGCGCTTTCTGTACTTGTTCCGGTAGATAAATAAGGCGCGGTCACACCGCTTTTTCTTGACAGTTTCATTATCATGGTGTTGCATGTTTCCTATATACGGGGATGTGAATTTATGCCGTATATTTTACCGTATTGAGAAGCTTTATAAGCACAGAACGCATTACGGACATGCAATGAGCATATCAAATATTTTGCAGGATAACAGAGTGTCATGAAAAATTACCGGAATAAAATCGTTTACATTACAGGCGGCTCAAGCGGGATCGGCCTGTCAGCCGCGAAACTCTTCGCCGCACAAGGGGCTCACGTGATCATTTTCGCGCGCAGAAAAGATGTTATTAAGAAGGCGCTTGTTGAAATTGAAGCAGCTAAATCCGACAGGCTGCAGCGTTTTGAAGGCAGGTCCCTTGATATTACTGACAGTAAAAACGTGATTTCCGTGATGAAAGACGCGGTGCGTTCTTTCGGTGTTCCCGATGTCCTGATCAACTGTGCGGGCCGCGCCTTCCCCGCCTATTTCGAGGAGATAACCTATGAACAGTTTGACGATACCATGAAGGTCAACCTCTACGGCATCTGGAATTGTGTGGCAGCGTTGTTCCCTTCCATGAAGGAGCGCGGGGGCTATATCGTCAATGTTTCGTCAATGGCCGGGTTTCTCGGTGTTTTCGGATACACAGACTACAGCGCGTCGAAGTTCGGCGTCATCGGTTTTTCCGAGGCCCTTAAAAGCGAAGCGAAAAAATACGGCATCACCGTGTCCGTGCTCTGCCCCCCCGATACGGACACGCCCGGGTTCCAGACCGAAAACCTCACCAAGCCCGAAGAAACCAGGGCTGTTTCCGCCGGGGCGAAGCTGATGTCGCCTGATGATGTCGCCAGGGAGCTCTTCAAGGGAATGGCCAGCAAAAAGTTCATGATCATCCCCGGCTTTGACGGCAAGCTTACCTTCCTGGTCAAGCGCCTTTTCCCGGCTCTGGTCGAGATGATAATGGACTCAAGCATCAGAAAGGTGGCCAAGGGAGAGGTCGTCAAGAAGTCGACCAATAATTAAATCAGCGTCGTATTCCCCTGCGCGTTTAAGCGCTGCTTTTTTAAAGGACTTCTGGAGCTTTTTGTCTCCCAGATACAGCCGTACCGCGGATGCCATTTCATTTTTGTTTTTCACCAGGAAACCGTTCTCGTTGTGGATAATGATGTCCTTGGGCCCCTTGGTCCTGTATGCGGTTACCGGAAGCCCGCATGAAAGGGCTTCAAGCACAACACATCCGAAGGTGTCAAACTTTGACGGGAGAAGAAGCATGTCAGCAGCGGAGTATATCTCCGGAATCCGGTCATGGTCGACCCAGCCCAGGAAGATTCCTTCAGGCAGCGCTTTCTTCAGTTCCTTTTCATTGGGGCCGGTACCGGCAATGACCATTTTCGCACGCGGAAAATCATTTTTTATTTTTTCGTAAATTGCCGGCAGCTCCATAACGCCTTTTTCATGGCTGATGCGCCCGGCAAAGAGAAGGACCGGGCTGCTTTCTTCAACGCCGAAGAGTTCCGTTTTTTTCCCGCTCAGGGGAGTAAAGAATTTATCAACCCAGTGGGCGGTGAGAAAAACCTTAGAGCGGTCGAACCCCATGTCCTTTCCAATGAGCCACTTGCGCTGGTCATTGTTGAGCACGAAAAGGCCGTCAAATGCCCGGTAATATGCCCTGATGATTCGCCTGAGCCGGTTCAGGTTATGTTCATCCAGGTTCAGGGTCTGGCGGGCGAACATCATCCAGTCAGTATGAACATAAAAATACGCGGGAACGGAATATGCCGATTTCAGGAATAGTGAAATAAATCCCATAGGGCCCTCAGTTGAGCATATGAGACGGTCATATTCCCTTTCTTTGAAGATGTTATGGATGTCCATGATGTTCGGTACTCTGAGCGGCTGTTGCTCATAGAACGGAAACGTGAATTCGAAGAGCGGCGGAACCACGATGAGGTGGTCTTCGGGTGCGACCGTGCTGCTGCAGATAAGTATATCTATAGGGAGGTTTCTTTCGCGTATTTCATCCAGCATTGACCGGAGCACCATGGCAACGCCGTTGTTGTCCTCGAATGTATCGGTAAGCCACAGCATCCGCTCCGGATGTTGCAGCATGCCCAGGTCCCGGGAGAACTCATTAAGCAGGTTCCGTGAATTATACATTACCCTGGCACTGGCATAGGTAGCGCTGAGTATTACTGCGGAAGCCAGAAAGGGAAATGAAAGACCGTCGAGAAAATCATTAAGGTGCGGAGAATTATAGGCCCCCGGGTCTTTTTTCATTTTCTTTTTGTCATTTTCAAGATATCCCCTGATCTGCGAAGGGAATTCCAGCGAATCGAAAATAGCGTTGATATCGAATGACTCAAAATTATTTTTTCGGGTGATGTCTTCGAGTTTGACCAGCAGCCTGCTGAAAAAAATCTCGTTGAGGCTGGTATAAATGGAATCGATTGATTCCTTGAATTTTGTCGCGGTTTCTTCGGGGTTGTCCCGCTTCACTTCGGCCATTTCGGTGGCGCGGTTGAATATCGGCCTGTAGACCCGGGGAATGAAAAGTTTTTTCGTGAACCCCGGAACATTGCCTGAGAAACACTCGTGAAACAGCTGGAGAAAATTCATGGTCACCTTGTGGCGCTTAAGCTCATTCAATCCGTTAGCAATGAGCATGGCGAGTACTTTGTCCCGTGTCTCACCCTTGTGCAGTACCAGCCGGATCACTCCGGGATCCTTGATGTTCATGGCAACCTGGCAGAAGTAATCCAGAAACGACACGGTCATTTTTTCACTGTCGTTGTGCGATCCGAATGGAAGCATGTTTCCTTTTTTAATGGCATCAAGGGCAAGCATCGACCGCGGCATGATCTTAAGCTTTTCTTTGAGGTCAGGAACATAGAGCATGGTCCCGGTGAGACCTGAGAAGACGCCCATGTGGCTGTCCGATCCGCCTGCCATGGATTTTTTATAGGGGTTATGGCAGTAGCGGTCAGGGGGGATGCTGTATTTTTCCGAAAGAGCGTCGATCTTTTCACGATCAAGGCTCTCGACCCACAGCTTGACCAGCATGTTTTGCCATGAATCACGCTGCCCGTTGATCACTTCAAATCGCTCGAATACGAGCGCCATCTTATTGAAGAAGTCAACCGGCGGGATGCCTTTGCTGTGATAGTGGTACAGAGGGTGCGCCCATATGGTCGGGATGTCGTGTTCTCGGGTGTAGCTCATGAACGAGTAAAGATCGTTTCTGAGCCGGTTAAGCTCGACCTCCTGTGACGGGGTGAACCCGTAGGTGAGCACGTGAATCCCGGTGTTGAAATCGGGGACCATGCAGCTGAATTCAGCGCCAGTCAATATGTCAAGGCCCATAATGTCGCGCAGCATGTAGCATGAGCGCGCGTTGTTGTGGTTGGTCACGGTAAACGTGTCGCAGTTGTGTTTTTTCAGTGAGTCGATCAGGTCTTCAGATTGAAGCCATGTCTCGGGGATGTTTAAGATTCGTCCCAGTATTTCATCCGGAACGTCGCTGTTATGGTCATGGCAGTGGAGGTCAATGGTAAGAAGATCTTCAGTCGGGTATTTTTTCATCTCCCCGGATGTAAAATCATCCAGGAGATTAATGATTTCATTGTGAAAAGGCCGTGAATAATCCATGCAGTTTCCCTATAATGCCGGCACCGGTTTGAAGATTAACAATTGGCGCCTTCTGTTTTTTAATAATTATTAAGATGGGTTGAAGTGATTGGTTTTTTTTAAAGAAATTGTAAAGAAATTGTAAATCAGATGAATAGTGTTTTGCCAAGGCAGAAGGTTAAAGGAATATCAGGATCATTATAAAGAAATTGTTAAGAACTGATAACTATGCATTTCAATGTTAATTCGCCAAAAGTGGTGATGATAAAAAAAAGGAAAACTTGTTGAAAGAATTATTAGTTCCATTAATATTTTATCATTGCTTGGCGAGAGGAGGACTGTATACATGAAACGTATTTTTTTAATATGCGCACTGATGGTTCTTTTTTCCTTCAATGGTTGTAAATGTATCAAGGAAACCAGGACCCTTGTCATTGCGGGGTCGACCACCATAGAGCCTATTGTAATGCAGGCAGCGAAAAATTTTGAAGCGATGCAGGGGATTGAAATTGTGCTCAACGCGAATGGCTCACATTCGGGCATTGATTCCCTGCTTGATGGTCATTGTGATATTGCCGAATCGTCATCCCCGTTGAGCGATGAAGAGCGTGCCAAGGCCGCGCAAAAAGGCCTCATGTTGCAGGAGTATGCCATAGCGCGTGATTTTATTGTTCCCGTGGTGAATAAAAAGAATCCTTTAAAGGGCCTTTCAATATCCCAGCTTAACCGGATTTTCAGCGGCAGGGATTCTCAATGGGCCACCTTCGGCTGGGATGCCGGAGAGATTGTTGTTGTGGTCCGTGATGCGAATTCAGGAACCAGAACTGTCTGGAACCGGAAGGTCCTCGGAAAAGATACTGTGAGCGCTTCAGTAGAAAGAAAACCATCAAGCAGTTCGGTGCTGGGATTTGTTTCAGAAAATCAGCGTTCAATTGGTTATGTCAGCCGCAGCTTTATCAACAGTGAAGTTAAAACGCTTGCGGTTGATGGGAAACTCGCGGATATCGAACATCCTGATGAAACATACCCCCTGCAGAGAGAGCTATATCTGTACACCCGAAATGGAAGCGTAAAAAAAGAGGTCAAGTCATTCATTATATTTTTATTGAGCAGGCAGGGACAGGATATCATCCGTAAAGCCGGGTTCATCCCGCTGCCGTCCCGCACTGATTAAAATATTTTACCAGAAGGACTTCATTCCCTTTTTCGTTGTAGCGCAGGTGGTCAAATATCTGGCGGGCCATGGCTATGCCTCTTCCGTGCGTTATCATCCCGTCGTTAATCCTGTTGATTGAGCGTTTGACCATACTGTTGTGGTCGAAGCCGTTTCCTTCATCGGTTATCCGGTAAACCACTTTGTCATGATCAAAGGTGTATTCAATTTCAATTTTTTTGTCCCTGTATTTCGGGTCGAGCTGCCTGCTTTTAAGCAGCTTGAAGTATTCATCTTTTATCATCGCGGTGCTTTTTTCCATGAAACTGATATTCAGGTTCCCGTGTTCAATTGCATTGATCATTATTTCCCTCAACGCAATTCTGGTGATTTTCACTTCTGAATCGTCCAGAATTTTTGAAAGACCCGCAGTGAGCTTCAGCGACATGTCGTCAGCGGCAATGAGAGAATTGTCGATGCGGAATTTTCTTCTTTCCCTTACGAGATAGTTCACGATGGTGTCCTGGACTGCCGGAGCGGCGTGTCCCAGAATTTCTTTTTTGTCATCGAAGTTAAGAGATTCCAGCTTTACATTAAGAGCAATTGATTCAATGAACCCCGGGATCTTGATGTCGGCAATGAACTGGGTTGTGCCGCTGTTGGCCATAAGATGTGATATTTTTTCTTTGATAAGCCCTATGGTGAAATGCGATTCCGGTGTTTCGCTGTTGATAATATCGAAGAAGTTTTTACCTTCGACTTTTTCTGGCTTCACCTTAAAGAACTCGTAAACAGTCCTGTTCACGGTGATGAATTTGAGTGATTCATCAAGTGAAAAAATGATATCACGGGATCCTTCAACTATAAGACGGTATTTTTCTTCGGAGAGTTTGATCTTTCTGTTCGCATCGACAAGGTCTTTTGTTCTTTCGGAAACTTTTTTTTCCAGAATGTACTGGGCCCTGAAAATTCTTCTGCTCAGGTAAATACTCAGGGAAACTGCCGCGAAAATCATGATCAGGAGCACTGCAAATACGATTGCAAGATAAAACTTGTTTATACGGTCCATCATGTAATGGGAATGATTTTTTATTCTGCCGACGATCCTGTCGATGCTGTCGAAGATCCGGGCGTCTTTCCCTTTTGCGGCATCGATAATTGTTTTTTTATTCCTGAATCCTGATTCCTCGAGATTTACCAGGAGGAGAATGTATTCCTCTGATAGTTGTTTGTGCAGCTCGCTCAATTTCATGATTTCGTCAGGGGTTTCTTCAAACGATGAGCAGGTTATTTTCAGGTTGAAGAGCATATCCTGTATAACAGTTGAATACCGTGAAAATTCGTAAAAAAGTTTACGATACTGGTCATAATCATCACTTTCAAGTATTGTTGTTTTCCATATCTGTATCTGTTTCTGGATGAGCACCTGCGTTTCACGCGCGGAATCGATTGCGTCAATGTATTCTTCAGAGTTGGTGAAGGACTTGTTGAGTGTGTAGAGTCCGATAATCCCCGCTGTTATAATAAAGGCCAGTAGAAGGACAAGCCCGGCAACGAGGGACTTTCTTGTACTGAAACTGTTCTGTTGTAGCTTGGGAGCGTTCATTCTTGACCTGCTTATGATATTGTTTCAAACTTAAATAATCACTTTTAGATGAAGAATGAGTAAAATTAATATAAGCATATAATAAATTCACGTTGTACGGGCGGCACCTGGACGACGTTAACAGGTACCGCCCTTTATGGTGATGCTATAAATTCTGGCTTTGTACCTTTGGCTTTGGCAATGGTACATTTCTCCAGAGGTGCTTGATTGCCGCAAAAGTGCTGGCAAAGCCTATCTGGAGCACTTCGTCCCCGTTCTCGAATTTCATTTTCTGTTTGAAATATTCGTTGTAATGGATGTTGCGGTGATAGTAGCTGGTATCTTCTTCTTTTTTCTGGAAAACTGTGTCTTTGACGCTTCCCCTGAAAACGAAGTGCTCATGATCAAACATCGCCTGGTCGCTGATATAGATTTTATCTCTGTAATATGTGTCAATTGCCCTGGCTATTATCTGGTGTTTCCTGGTAATCTTTGTTCCGGGTTTCGGGGATGGATAGACTTTTTCAAAAAACAACGAGACATTGACGAGGCTGCTCAGAACAGCCGCGCAGTTGGTGATCCAGAGTTTGCCAATAATGGGACGGTACCTGAAAAGAAATGCCGCTACTGCCTTGTGAGTGAGAATATGGGTAAGTCCGCCGCTTCTGTCTTCAGGCCGGACGATTGTCAGGCCGAGGTGAATCACTTTTCCCACTCCCTTCACTTCAAGAATGACCGTTGAGCAGAACCCGGCGATTTCCCCATCGTCACGCCATGCTATGGCGATTATTTTATCAGCGAGTTCATCACGGGTCCCTCTGAAGACCTGGTAATCGGGAATTTCGTGAAAGGCTGTTGATGCAGTATCACGGATTTTTTCGACCAGGAGCGCTATCTTTTCGTCGCTCATGTGTAATCCCGGCCTGAATAATACCTGGTACCGGTAGGGGTTCTTTTCTTTCGCTTTTCCGGGCGGGATGTTGCCGGATGCTTTTTGACTTCCCGTAGGGTGGTTCATTATAAACCTCCAGTAAATTATAGTTTTTGTCTGAATTCTTTTGATCTATAAGTGCGTGATGTATCCAGTGCCGGCAGTATGCCTGCAGGGCGTCCGGGTCATCGCTTCGTATCGACGGGCCGAAACTGACAAGTATGGTTATTTTTTTCTTCGCGAAAGTCTGGAAGAAATGCCTGATGAACGTGTCGCTTCCCACCCACGCGTCATCCGGATCGGCATAATCGATTGCTACCGGAACAACGGTGAAATTATTTTCTGCAGCGATAGAGAAGGGGCCTTTTTTAAAAGGAAGTATCCCCGGGCCGGCAAAAGAAGTCCCTTCGGGAAACACCGCGATACTCATTTTTCTGTCCAGTACCAGGCTAATGCTGTCACGGCTCCGTGTTCTGCTTTCGGAGTCGTTCCGTTTGACAAAAACGACATCCGCAACCCTGCAGCCGCGCCCGAACAAAGGCCATGAGGCGACTTCATCTTTTGCCAGAAAAGTGACTGGCAGAACACTGCCAATCGCTACAATGTCAAGATATGAGCGGTGGTTGCATATATAAAGTGCGTTTTTTTCAGGATGGTTACCCCTGGCTTTAACTCTGATTCTTCCAGCCATGATCAGCTCCCGGGCCCAGTGGTGAAGGACCTCTGTCCCGGGCATGTGTTCCGTCTTTTGATTTGAAATTTCAGCACGCCGAATATGCCTGGCGGTGATCACTGCTACCTGAATAAGAGTGAGAAGCGCCCTTGCGCTAAATATTTTATGCAGGGGCCGGTTGTTGGTATGGTTGTTCGGGTACATTATTGCACATTATTAACTTGATAACGTTGCAAAAAAATACCCGGCAGATATAAATTTTTATTAAAGGGGGGATGAAAAAGCAGTTTAGAAATGAATAAACTGCCTCTAATGCCGGAAATGTTATACTGCTTACATAAACACCAATAAATACACCAGCCCGCCCGCGGCAGCGACCACCGCCCCCAGGATCAGGGACATGCTCCAGCGGTCATACTTTCTTTTCGTGCGCATGGAATTCAATACCAGGCCGATCACCGAAAACAGCCCCAGGGGAGGGAGAAGATAGAATGCGTAGATGATGATTTTTTTGTCAAGGGGACCGGTAATTGCCATGGTTTTATACAGGCGGTCAAACATGGTTCCCACCCTGGGCCATGAAAGGGACACAATAATTATAATGGCGAACAAGATCAGGACGCACAGGCCGGCCATGATATTGCGTCCCCGTATAATTGAATCGGGGTGCTGGCGTACATTTCTGTTTACGAGAAGCATAACATCACCTCTCCATAAATATATCCCGTCCGGCAGGCATAATCAAGATTTCATTATTTCATACAGCACAATCCCCGCAGCGACTGATAATATTTTTTTCTATGATCAATAATATCCTTTACAAAAGGAGAAGTGACTACTAACAATTCTGATAGTAGCTTATACTTAATAATTTTAATTTGTCATTTTAGAAACGTAAAATACAGTAAACATTAATTATTATGGGTACCTCTAAAAATTAGGTTTTTAACCCCCTCTTTTATTCTCCCCCTGATAGGGGGAGTTAGTAGGGGTATAAAACCTGATTTATCTCCCGATTCATTAAATAGCTATAAGGAATCGGGATACCCACAAGGGAACATCAAAAATGTTATTTAGAGAGGTTCCCTTATTCTAATCCGGGAGGAGCTTTATGATTAGACCTGAAATTAAAAAGAAGCTGATAAATGATATGGAAAAGCTTCCTCTTGATCTGCAAAAAAAAGTACAGGATTTTGCCCATGCATTGGCCAGCGTTCAGACGAAAGGTAAATCCGGTAAAGATTTATTGAAATTTGCAGGAACATTAAGTGATGCCGAGGCCCACCAAATTCTTGAAGTAATAGAAGATGGCTGTGAGAAGGTTGATAATGGCGAGTGGTAAGTATTTACTCGATACAAATATTATTATTGCTCTTTTTAATAATGACCGGGAAGTGATTAAAAAGCTTACTACAGCAAAAGAAATTTTTATTTGTAATACTGTTATTGGTGAATTGTACTATGGCATTCATAATTCTTTACGAAAGAATGAGAATAAAAAAAGATTAGAAGAGTTCATTGCCTGTTCTTCAATCCTCGAAAATAATATCGAGACAGCAAAAATATATGGCAGCCTTAAAAGTGAACTGAAAAAGAAAGGCAAACCTATCCCCGAAAATGATATTTGGGTTGCTGCACTGGCAATTCAATACGGTCTGCAACTCATAACGCGAGACAAGCACTTTAAGGAAATTAAAGGACTGTCGCTGGTGATGCTGAAATAATCAAGATTTCATTATTTCGTACAGGATAATTCCCGCCGCCACTGACGCGTTAAGGGACGAAACCTTTCCCTTCAGGGGAATGCGCACCCGGTAGTCGCATTTCTCCTCGGTGAGCCTGCGCATCCCGGCCCCTTCGCTTCCGATGATAACCAGCGCGGGCCTGATACTGTTCAGCCCGTCCGGGACCCTGTCCCCGTGGTCAGTGGTCCCGATCACCCAGAACCCGGCTTCTTTGGCGCGGTCAATAAACGCGGCTGCGTTGGGGACCATGGCGATGCCGATATGGGCCGTCGCCCCTGCCGCGGCCTTGATCACGGTCGGCGTGATGCCTGATGAATGGCTTTTGGGAATCACGATCCCGTCGCAGCCCAGAGCCTCGGCCGTGCGGATGATCGCCCCTGCGTTGTGCGGGTCGGTAATCTGGTCGAGCATGACCAGCACCCCTTTCCGGGCCGCGGCATGCAGCAGCAGATCAGCATCCCCCCTGCCGCCATTGCCGGGTATCTTCATGGCCACGCCCTGGTGCCTGGATGAAGGGCCGAGTGAGTGAAAGAAATTTTTGTCCCGCGTGACGAGGGGGATTTTTTTTCTGCCCGCCTCGGCCCTGATTTCGTCGATTATTTTGCCGTGAGCGTGGTCCGCGATATAGACTTCGGCTCCTTCCTGATGCGCGGACGATTTGAGGTATTCAAAAACGGGATTGCGGCCGAAAATTATTTCTTTATCTTCCACCGTGTGCCTTCTTTGGTGTCTTCAAGTACAATGCCTTGTGCGAGCAGCGTGTCGCGTATTTCATCCGCCCGCTTGAAATTTTTGTTCTTTTTAGCTTCCGTGCGTTCTTCTACGAGATTTTCGATGCGGCTTTCATCCACGTCGTTCTTTTCAACCGGGAAGAAAATAACGCCCAGGACCGAATCGATTTTTTTCAGGCAGTCAATCGCGTGAGACGCGTCCGCCGTGCCCATGGCGTCCTGGTCGATAAGGCTGTTTACCGCGTGAACATAGTCAAAAAGCGCGGCCATGCCGCCGGATATATTGAGGTCGTCATCAAGCGATTCGGTAAAGCGCGTCGTCAGCTCTTCGGAGAGCTTCACGGTTTCAGGGGAAAGCTCTTTCACGGTTTTAATGTCGTTCAGCCTGACCAGCAGGTTGTCCAGCCGCGACAGGGCCTGGTCAACCTGGCCTATGCCTTCAAAGGTGAAGTTGAGCTGTTTTCGATAGTGTGCCGATATGAGGAGGTACCGTATCGCCCTGGGTGAAAATCCGCGGTCGAGCAGGTCGCGCAGGGTGTAAAAATTTCCTTTTGACTTGGACATCTTTGAGCCGTCAACAAGCAGGTGCTCCGCGTGGATCCAGTGGCGCACAAAGGTCTCTCCGTACGCTGCCTCGCTCTGGGCGATTTCATTCTCGTGATGCGGGAAAATAAGGTCAACGCCGCCGGTGTGGATGTCGATCGTGGTGCCGAAAATTTTTCGTATCATGGCGGAGCATTCTATGTGCCATCCGGGCCTTCCTTTTCCCCAGGGAGTGTCCCATGATATTTCGCCGGGTTTTGAGGATTTCCACAGCGCGAAATCGCGAACATCGTCCTTTTCGTATTCATCAGTATCATAGCGCAGGCCTGATTTGATCTCGCGCGAATCGACATTGCTGAGCCTGCCGTAGCGGTCATATTTCGAGATGCTGAAATACAGAGACCCTTCCTTCTCGTACATGAGCCCCTTTTCCTCCAGGTGCGCGATAATGTCTATCATGGCGTCAACGGATTCAGTCGCCCGGGGATTGTGCTCAACCGGCTCAATATTCAGGGTCGCCAGGTCATTAAAAAAGATATCAGTGTATTTCCCGGTGTATTCCTTCAGGGTGATGTGATCCGCGGCAGCGCCGGCAATGGTTTTGTCGTCAACATCGGTTATGTTCATGGCGTGGTTGACCTTAAAGCCCCTGAATTTAAGGTACCGCCTGAGAAAGTCATTAAAGATAAAGGTCCTGAAATTGCCGATATGGGCGTAACTGTACACGGTAGGGCCGCATGAATAAATGGTTACCGGGGGATAGTCCTCAAGCCGGTCCTTTTTTTCTCCGCCCGGGATAAGCTCGTCGATACGGCATGACAGGGTGTTGTAAATTTTCAGAGGCATAATGTCTTCCTTTGTTGGTGTTCATCAATCCCATGAAAAAAAGGGCAGATGTCAAACATTTTTTAATTCATTAATTCGTTTGAATAACCGTTATTATGTCATATAACGGCATAAAATTTACAAAAAAAATGATAAATGGCACAATTAATTTATTATTACTCTTGACCATGCGGCCAATTAATAGTAATTTAAAAATAAAGCCCACCTGGGCGGGCTTGAAAAAGAGAGAATGAACTTAATAGATTTTGGAGGCGATTATGAAAACGGGAAAGGGAATTCCAAAAAAATACGGGAAAATCATAGCAATCATCATTCTGGCTGGGTTCATCCAGTCATGTAAAGGGGCGATTTCGTCCTACAGTGATTTCAGGTCCTCGATGGACACGACCCCGCCCAGGATAGCATCAGTACAGGCTTCGTCCTATACTACGGTTGAAGTCCAGTTTTCAGAAAATATAACCAAATCCACTGCCGAAAACAGCGGCAATTATTTTATACAGGGATCACCGGTTATCACGATAACCGGCGCTGAACTGTCCGGTTTGAACACCGTTGTTCTCACGGTTTCACAGGGAATGGTGACCGGACGAATTTATCAGCTGTCCGCAAGCGGCATCAGGGATGAAAAAGGCAATACGCTTAAAGGCCAGGTCGTTGACTATTCAGGAAGGGGCCTTGTGGCAGCGTATCTTGCCAACACGCCGGCAGCGCTGACGAACAGCGGCGACATCGAGATTGATGTGTCCATAGACGAAGACGGCGACGGTGAGGTCGAAGACAACGATGCCGGATTTTATAAATACGATCTTGACGGGGGCGGATGGTCTGAAGAGATTTCCGCCTCAACTGATATTGTGGACACGGATCTGACCCCTGCCGGCAGCGATGAAACCCACACGCTTTCAGTGCTCGGCAAAAGTGAGGCCGGGCTGTGGCAGGATGAGCCCACGGTGTTTACCTGGCGCATTGACCGGAAAAGCCCGGTAAGCGATGATCTGGCCCTGTCAGGTCTTCCCGCGTCGGTGACCACGGAAAACAGCGCGACCATAACCGTGAGCGGCACTGAAATTTCCGCGTATAAATACCGCATAACCGGCGGCGACTGGTCGGATGAAACCGCGGCCAGTGTTCCCATTTCCCTGAGCGATCTCACCGGCATACCCCCCACGGACTACACACTTGAGGTCCTTGCAATGGACACCGCAGGGAACTGGCAGGAGACGGCCTATTCCTACACCTGGATGGTAAACCGGGACAACCCGGTCGCGGAACTCACTGACGAGCCGGCTGAATACACCAGCAGTGACAGTATCGACATCGCCGTTGGCGGCACGGAAATAACCCATTACCAGTACCGGATCGACAGCGCCTCCTGGAGCGGATGGACCGCAATCGCACAGCGGATTCAGGTTGACGGCCTTTCCGAAGATGAGCACACGATCGAAGTCCTGGGAAGGAACAGCGCGGGCACGGAGCAGGACCCCCTGTCTCCGACATCATATTCCTGGACCGTGGATATGACGCCTCCATCAAAAGACGCAATCATACTTTCGAATTTACCCAATGACCCGACGAACACGACAACCGCGAATATAGCGGTGAGCGGGGATGATGTGTACTGGTACCGATATCGTCTGGACTACACCTACGGCGGCGAGACCGATGAAGGAACCTGGACCGGAAGATACCCGGTGAGCGATGATATCAACCTCACGAGCGCGGTGCTCGACCGTGACGGGACCTATACCCTTTACGTGATCGGTGTTGACCGTGCCCTTAATGAAACGCCGTATTCAGAGCCCCTTGAGGACACGACCCAGTGGTATTCATGGGTGATCGATACGTCCGACCCTACGGCAGTGCTTTCCAATACACCGGCATCATCCACTGCATCACAGACAACCGACATTACCGTTGGCGGCACGAATGTCGTTGCGTACCAGTACCGTGTGAACAGCGGATCGTGGTCCGCGCAGACAGCGGTATCGGAGCACATCGCACTTGAAGACCTCGAAGACGGATCATACCAGGTTGACGTCATCGCCCTGAACAGCGCCGGGACCTGGCAGAGCGATTCATCCCCGACATCCTGTTCCTGGGTCGTGGACGTCACTGCCCCGATCGCGGTGCTGAGCGACCTTCCTGAAGACGGTGTTTTCAATTTTACCGATATTACGGTTGAAGCCGAAACCGCTGAGAGCGATTCGGTCGTAACCTACAAGTACCGGTACAAAATCGACGGCGGTTCATGGATCGGGGGCGACGCTGACGGATGGAGCGATGAGACCGATGTTTCAGTGCACATTGAACTGAGCGACCTGACCCCTGACGAGACCTATTATCTTGAAGTGATCGGCAAAGACGCCGTGGGCAACTGGCAGGGAGACGCTTCCGTGGTGAACCCGTCATCCGCCACGACCCATACCTGGACCGTGGGCCTTGCCGGGTATCCCGTTGCCGAACTGTTCAACAAGCCGGCAGACCCGACCGGAAGCAGCTCGACCGGCATCCGCGTCGGCGGCACCGGCGTGACCCATTATAGGTACAGCATTGACAGCGGCGCATGGAGCACCGACTATGAAATCGCCGACTATATCGTTGAAACGCTGGCCGAAGGCGACCATGAGATCGCGGTAGTCGGCTACGACGGCGCGAACTGGCAGCCTGAGTTTATGGCCACCGAATATTCATGGTCCATTGACCTGACGCCGCCTGCGTCGGTAACGCTGACCATGACATCCCCTGACCCTGCCGTGCCCCAGAACGGGAGCACCGCTGACGATGATTTTACCTTCAGCGTAAGCGGCACTGACGTTTCACACTACAGTTACCGTTACTCTGACGGTTCAACCTGGACTGGCTGGTCAGCCGATACGGCTGTGGCGACTGCCCTGACTCTCACCGACCTTGCCGGCGACCCTGAAACCGAGTACGTGCTTGAAGTGAAAGGGCGTGACGCGCAGGGCAACTGGGTGGATGATGAGGACATCGCGACCTACACCTGGACCGTTGACAAAGAAGCACCGGCAGTGCCGGACGTCAACGACGACGGTGTTGAATATAACACTGACCTTTATGTTGATTTTTACTGGACTGACGATTCAGACATAGCTGAAGCCGAAATCCAGGTTTCAACCGATGATTCATTCAGCCTTTCAGGTGTTGTATACGAAGGCGGCGTGACCGAAGCGGGCCACCACCAGTACGTGGTTTCAACCGAAGACGGTTCACAGTATTACGCCCGCATCAGGGTAAGCGACAGCCTGGGGAACTGGAGCGGCTGGGGAAATCGTTCAGACGGCCTTGACGTGGTCGGCTCAATAACCGGGCACGTGGTGAACGGCCTGAACACTTCCGAGATGATCGAAGCAGCGACCGTTTCGCTGATCGACGTCAACGATCCTGACGACCCGGATGATGATACCGTTGTCGCTACTGACGATACGCTCAGCGACGGTTCATTCAGCTTTACCGATACCGTTCCGATCGGCGCGAACCGGTACAGCCTGCTGGTTGAAAAAACAGGATACTATTCAGGTAAAAAGGACTCCGTTTCAGTAACCTATGGAGCAGTAACGGATTGCGGTTCAATTTACATTATCGAGACCAGCGCCACTGCTTCGAATATTACCGGCCAGATCGTTGACGCGAACTGGGGAAACAATGTCGAAGGAGCAGTCGTTGAGCTCATTGACTACAGCGGTGACGAGGTAAGCGAGTTCACGTACACGACAACCTCAACCGGGACCTTCACCATGTCCAGTGTTGACCCCGGGATCTATTCATTGCGCGTGACCAAATCCGGTTTTTACACCTTTACCAAGAACAATGTCGTTGTCGACGGCCGCGACGGCGCCGAGGCACAGGGAAGGATCGCGATCTGCCAGAACCTCGCCCCCTACCAGATACGCGTGACCGTGCAGTGGGGATCAGATCCTCGGGACCTTGACCTGCACGTTGTGGGGCCGTCAAGCCATACGGTCCAGGAAACGGATTCGAGTTATGGCGGGCCGACAAACAACCGGTTCCACGTGTTCTACCGCAACCAGAAGTCGTTCAACGAGACCGTGACCAGCGGGTATTACAGCTCAAGCGGAGATTCCAACGGGACCAGCTCGACCACGAGCCTGGTGCAGGACGCGACCGAAGGCTACGGGCCCGAGGCGATCAATATCTTCAAAAATGTTGGCGATTATGCCGGCGGCGTGTACAAGTTCTCGGTACACAACTACTCAGAGTCAAACTGGTATGCTTCTGATGTGGTCATGAGGGTGTACAACGAGTACGGCATGGTCAGGGAGGTCTCGTTCCCGAGCGGCGCCGGCAGCAAGTACCTGTGGAAAGCGATAACGATAACGGTTGCCGGAGCGACCGAGGTCATCGATATCGATGATATTTCGGTGGTCAATTCCTTTGCAAGTATCAGTAAATCATTCCCGGCTTATGACAACAGGGACAAGGACGTGTTTGACTGGTAGGAGGCGGTTATGAATAACAGGGATGGAAAAAAATCAATGAAAAGTGACCTGAACTTGAATGCGAGGCCGGTGATGATGAGTAAGCATGTTTCTTCTGAAAAATACACGGAGCGCCGCCGGCCTGTGTGGGTATGCGCCGCCGTCCTTGCCGCGATGCTTGTTTTCGCGGGTTTTGGCCGGGCATGGGCCGCTGGCGAGAAAGCCCAGGCCGGAAAGACCGCGGTAAAAAAGACCGTGCAGACAACGAAGCCCTTGTCAAAGGCGGCGGCAAAAGCGGTTAAAGATGAAAAACAGGCAAAGGATGAAAAACTTGACGAGTCAGCTGCGGTGCCGAAGAAGAAAATGCTCCTCGGGTTTGACCTGGGCTACTTTGTCCCCCTCCAGGACCTGGGCGACATCGTCGACGGTCAGGTGTCCGGAAGGATATTCTTTCAGTACCAGGACATCATCTGGTGGTTCGGGCTCGGAGTTGACGGGGGGTTCACCCAGCTTGACGACAACACGTATGACGGCAACATCCGGTTTCTGTATTTTATCGCTCATCCGTTCCTGACCTTCCCCCTGGGAAAGGGCTTTGACCTTCAGCTGCTGGCCGGAGTGGGGCTTGCTGTCATCATCGCGAACATGGAAGAGCGGAACAATGTGATGAATGATGCTTCCGCGGACATGATGATCGACGGCGGCGTTAACGTGATGTACACGTTTATGCAGCGATACACGGTGGGTGTTGAGGCGAAGTATTACCACATTTTTGAAAACACGGATTATAACGGAGTTGAGGTTTCCGTGTTTTTCGGGATTCGGTTTTAACAGGCATCTAACCGGGTTTCAATAAGTTCATTCGCTAAGATGGACCGCACGGTTCATCTTTTTTTTTATGTGCAAGGGGGGATGACATCTCTCGTGTGCACGTGTATCGTCCGTCACATCCGTGGCATTGATCTGCTGCACGGCTTGTGTCGTCGTCATCACGCATCCCGGCAATTGAAGTTCTGGTTTCGGTACTTTTGGAAAATCGTGAAAGCAGAATTTTAAGGGAACCTCTATAAATTACATTTCGGATGTTCCCTTGTGGGCACAACCATTGGATAAATCAGGTTTTATCATTTTTCAATTAATGAAAAAACCTGATTTTTAGAGGTGCCCTTAAAATTATCTTGACCCTTCCCGGGTCTTGTAACAATAGTCGTGAGACAGTGGAGAGGTGAGCTTGTCAATGAAGCATATATTTTACACAACAGCCCTGATCATCTGCATAATTTTCTTTCCCCACAGGGTTACGGCAGATGACGAGAACAAAAACATCCCCCCAAAAGAAAAACAGCCGGACCACATTCTCACGTTTCTGTATCACAAGAGTGAAGGCCCTGATGAGGATGTCAATGCCTGTGACGCCTCGTTCATTGACACGTTTCACGTGAACAGCGGCACGAGAATCAAAAACTATCTGTTTTTTACCTACACCAATCGCGAAACGGACATTCCTGTGCCTGTCGAGCTGTACCGGATACAGGAGACCTTCAGCTTTTATCTTGACAAGGTGAGTTTTCTTTTCAGTTTTTCCAACAATACCAACAGGCCGTTCAGAAGTTTCGATGATTTTGCCATTACTTCCACGATGTACTATGAGATTTATCAGGAGGGGCCCCATTCGGTCAGCTTCGGGGTCAACTACTCTTCGCTGATAACCCGCAACATCGGCCTGCCCATACCTATCCCCATGATCAGTTACAAGTTTGTAAATGATGAAGTTGACTTCACCCTCGGGTTGTTAACCCGGCTTGTCTGGAAACCGAAAGACTATTTTACCCTTCGGTTCAGATATATTCCGGTCGCGTCAATCTTTACCGCGTTTGAGTTCAGGCCGCTTTCGTTTTTGATCCTGGGCACGGAATATTCTTATGACAAGGACGTGTACATGCTCAACCGCAGGGAAAACAAAAAAGAAAATCTCTTTTATGAATACCATCGCGCGGGCGAACGTATCTCCACATACATCCACCGCAATATCGCCCTCGTGGCTTTTGCCGGGTACCAGTTCGGCGCGTCATATATTTACGGCAGAAGCGAGTTTAAAAGATACTAGGATGAGTACCGGGTGAAATATTCGCTCGACAACGCCTGGCTCATACAGGCCGGGTTGCGCCTGCTGTTTCAATAATAGTAAAAAAGATAGAATCCCCCCTGCAGGGAACGGGCATGCCCGTTCCCTGCAGGGGGGATTCTATTGCCAACATCATGTTCTCTCAATTCCGTGGTGTTACTGCTTTCACTCATCGTCGTCGTCATCATCATCATCGAAGGTGTAATCAAGCGAAACGTACGCCTTTTCCACATATTCGACCTCGCCGTTGTCATAGGTGATGCTCGTGGTATCGGTTTCTGACGCTACCTTCTCGTCGTTCTCGTAAATAGACACGTAAATGCTTTCGGTGTACTCTGACTCGCTGTTGTAGTATCCCTGGGCAATCACGCTTACCGTGTCGGGGCTGTCGAGGTTTTTCGTGTAGTAATAGATGCCGTCATCCCCCTCAAAATCGTCTGCAGCGAACGTTATCGTTTCATCATCGCTGTCGATCCACCCAAGGCACGGATAGCCGAAGGTCTTGATCCTTACCTGGTAATCGTCGTTTTCCTCGTCAGTGCAGGCGACCGCGAAAAGGACCAGCGCGAACAGCAGGTATATCATGTGTTTCATGGGATTTATTTCCTTTATTATCTGAAATCGGGCGTATCTCCCGGAATTTATATAATTAACCCGCGAACAGGAAGGGGGTTCCCGGATAATTAAAAAAAGTTTTAAAAGTGGCGCACAGGGCCGCCGGGGAGGTGGAGGAGAAATTCCCCCGGCCCCCTTTACGTAAAGGGGGAGAAAGAGTGTAGGCCGAAAAATGATGTCGAGGGTCCCCCTGCAGGGGGGATATTTCCATATGCTGATATTGTTAATGATTTAACCGTTTTTAATATTGGAGGTAATAAATATCGATTAATCGCGGCTATTCATTATAATCGTAAAATAGTATACATTCGCCATGTCTTGACTCATACTGAATATAATAAAAACAAATGGAAAAAATAAAATGTTAAGTGCAGAATTAAAAAACATTGAAAAATTGTGGCCTTCAGTAGCTGAACTGTTGAGCGTGCCCCATAATAAAAAAGATTATAATAATCTTTGTAAAAGATTAGATGAACTCGTCGATGAGGTCGGCAATAATGATAAACATCCTTTGGCTCTTCTCATGGAAACCATTGGCTTGCTCATTGAAAAGTATGAAGAGGAAAAATATACAATTAACCAGCCCGGCGTTGTGACCATCTTAAAAGAACTCATGTCTGAACATGGATTAAAACAATCAGATTTGCGTGAAATAGGATCACAGGGTGTTGTATCTGAAATATTACATGGCAAAAGAGAATTAAATATAAGACAAATAAAATTATTAGCAAAAAAATTCTCGGTATCACCATCTGTATTCATATAGAGTTTTGCTTTTCGCCTTCCTCGCTTAAAGTTTAATAAAGAGGGGTGGGAAATCATGCGGGCAGCCTGCCCGGGGTGTTTTAACTCGTGACACGAGTTGGGGGTTTGCCGCTTTTGGAACGAGCTAAAATATAAGCCTCCGGCTTGTTGCACGCCGTTACCGGCGTGAGAGGGTTGTTGCCGGGGCCGGGAACACGATGGCCTTTTCTCTGCATCGCCCAGAGAAAAGGCCGAAAAGAGAGGGCGGTCGCTCAGACGCCGCGACGGGCTTCGGGCGAAACTCGCCGACGTCGCTATGCTCCTTTCGGCTCAGACAGACGCCTGACAGGTGTCCGCCTCACGGCGGACGGGATTCAGAAAAGAGTGTAACCGGAACCTTCCGTCACGTCCGCGGCATGAACCTATGGTGCGGGGCTCGTATTGTCATCCTGACAGACTAGGCAGGCGCTTTTTTGTCCATCCTGGACGCGCCTGCATGTGCAACATCCTGTTGCTTCCCAGCACGGTCGTCCATGACCGCGCTATCGGGAGAGGGAAGAGTGCGGGCCCGGTATATGATGTCGAGGGTCCCCCCTGTAGGGACCGGTCGCGACCGGTCCCTACAGGGGGGACCCATTATTTCCTTGACTATTCAATAGAGTCGATTACAGTTTGTGCTGGCGAAGAACTAACGCTGTTAATTGATGGGCTGGCGTTGTGCCTCATGGGGTGTGTGGTGATAAAATGAAATGAGGTTAATTTTAGTTAAGCGTCATTTTTATATTCATTATTTTATTATGAAAAAACAACTAAATAGCTATATGAATAATAGTAAATGGAAATATTTATTTGATTCATTAGATGAAGTAGATTTTGAAGTTGAGTTTTTATCTATAAAATTAATTAATGAAGATAAACCAAGAATAATTGGTCAGTTCTATTCCTATGATAATAATAAAAATAAAGTATCCTATAAAAACACTAATTTATTTTATGAAGAAACATTCATAGAGCATATTGGAGATCAAAGTAATATAGATTATAAAGATATTGAATGGCTAAAAATTAAATCAGAAAAATATTTAGATTTCTTGGAATCAGGTAAAATATTTGAATACTTGAAAAATAATAATATCTATATTTTCTACGGCTATAAATTATGGGCACCTCTAAAAATCAGGTTTTTTCATTAATTGAAAAATGATAAAACCTGATTTATCCAATGGTTGTGCCCACAAGGGAACATCCGAAATGTAATTTATAGAGGTTCCCTTATATTAAAAACGACACCTGGCTCAGCATAGCAACTGCGCTCCCTGGTAGTGAAAATATCTTTCGCACATTTAGATAATAAAAAAGTCCTCGATCTGACGATTTAAGTAACCACACTTTTTAAATCAGAAGGAGGACTCATATGACTGGTAAGATTATCGAAATTAATGAGCAAAAAGTCAAGGATCATTTAGGGGTATTTGTTCGTTATGGGAATTAAAATTTTTTTTATTTCTGTTGTCAGCTCATTTAGTCGTTAAATTCGCTAAGGATAATTAAAGTGCATAAAAGAAAAAAAATAATCATTACTATCATTTTTATATTGGCAGGTGTAATTACTGGAGTAGTCTATTACCTTCCAGTAAATCGAGTTAAAATTAATTCAGAATTGATTATGCTTGGAGATTTAAACAGTGATAATCAATGGAATGAATTAGATGAAACTGAGCTAAATAACATTATAAATAATCCTTTCATGAAGAGCAGCCTGATCCAGCATAAAATAGATATAAACCAAAACGGCTATTTTGATGATGAAGACATTTTGTTCTTAAAACATTTATATAAATATAAAAATCCCTACATTGCACAGGAAAAAGCGCAAAATTTTATATTTCCTCAGCCAAGAGAACTGTACCGATATCTTCCCACGTATGAGTATATCCAGCAGCCACTGTTTTCAATAAGCCATGATATTATTCGAAGAACCCCTTTTGTTTTTTTAGGTCAAATCAAAGGTATCGAAGATCCTTCCTGTTATTCAAAAAGGGTTTTAGACGAGATATTTACTGAAGCCGTGCGGTTTGCATTTGCCTATGAATTGAGGAAAAGAGATCTTACTGATACCGAACGTAATTATACAGAACGTAAAATCAAAAGATGCGAAGAGCTTTTTAATGAAAAAAAATATTATCAACTGTTGCTGGACCTGACAAGTTTAGTTGAAGACGCAGAAACATTATCCACCGTAACGCAATCTGAATTTATACAAAAAATATTGTACGTTCGAGATCATCTTAAAGATATTCTTGTTTCTAAAGAATACCAGGCATTCAAAGACGGGAAAAGTAACTATCTGACAATCTTTCGTATAATTGAATCGCATTTAAAATCAGACCTTAATATATCTCTTAAATTAGATGAGTTGCCCCCGCCTCGTGATTTCACAAATCTTGAAAACTACCTGGACAGGGCTGAATGGCAGGTCTATAAAAGTAAAACATCTATTGAGGATTTCAAAAAACTTGTTTTGTATGCCCAATACGACCGTCGTTATTTAAGAGCTGTGTCCAGAACATCTCCAAAATTTAATGATATACAACTTGAAAATCATAATTTACCGATGATTTTGCTTTTTCGTGAAGCATTACGAATCACAAAAAGCAAAAAGGCCGCTATTGGTCTTCTTGATGAATCTGTTCGTATTCCAATGGGGTGGGTAAAAAGTATACCTGAAAAAATGCTGCCAAGTTCGATAGCACTCGAAAACTTTTTATTACCCGGCAATAAAGAAGATGGCTCCGACAAAACACGACACTGGAATGTATTTGGCGGGGTGGCACTCTATAAAAGCCCGAAAGAATCATTACTGTTGGCACTGCAAAGAGAAAATTTAGATTTAAAAACAAATGGCTATTCACTAGAAGCAATGAATGAGTTTATAAGGGACACTATAGCTAATATTAATGGTATTTATTATATTGTTTCAATTAATCCAGACTTGTTGTACAAAATGGACCAATAAACAATAAAAATAAACATGACCCCGCTCTTTCGGCCGACGTGAAAACGTTGTGGGGTTGAAAAATCCGCTGGCTGGCGATATGGAGAAAGTAATGTCGGATCTTGTTTCCAGAATCTGTTCATTGCCCAGAGATTTCAGTATCAGCCGAAATAAAAGCATAATTCAACTTCTCAAAGAAGCTGGCTACTTTGGCCATGAGGATAGTGTCACCAAAGACAATATTATGGAATTTCTTGTATCGAATCCTGGTCTCATTGAAGACTGGGAGACTTATTCGCTTAATAAAAGAACTTCAACCGGATGGTATTTATTACACAATAAATTATACTGGACAGTGGGTTTTTTTAATGTTGGTGGAAAAGAAAAAGAGGAACATTTCTCTTCAGGGCTCGCGGCTTGTGCTATTTTCATTGTCAATGAGCTTGCAGAGCTTGCAAAGAGTACAGGCTAACCAAAGGCTATACTCAGGGACAACTTCCTCCCCTCAATCAGGCGCTACAACAACTTCCTCGACTTCCTCGTACTCTGATTCCGCTTCAACGCCGGTGGGTTCGGGCGCGGTGAACACTGCGGCCGGTATGCTGATCTTCTCGCCGCCTTCTCCTTCCGCGGTGAGGTAGGCGATGAGCTGGTGCAGTTTGCGGATATAGGCGATGAGCTCCTTGAGCTTCGCGTTCTTTCGTACAATGGTTTTCTTTGATTCGGTGATCACTTTTTTCAGCAGCTCGGTCTGCTTGTTGAGCTTCGACTGGAGCGAGATCGCGGCGTCGTAGTATTCCTTGTTTACCTTCTGGAAGTTTATGCGGGCGAGTACGACTTCACCGCTTTCCTTTTCCTTCTCCACCGAGTCAAGGATATCATTGAGCTCCTTGAGTGAGAAAAAGTCGTCCGTTGACGTCTGGACCCACTTTTTGCCTTCGTCGTCGGTGAACTCGGTTATATCGGGAATGATATTTTTTTTCGTTTTTTTCATGGTCTCCGGCTTATAGACGCGGACGTGTTCCTGTAATTACTATCGACAGGCTTGATTTATCACCATTACAAAATTTTCATTTTCATGAACACGGGATGACATTACCACAGAGGCGGAATAATAACAAGCATTAATCGGGTTTCACCGGCATGGCGCGTTCCGCATAAATGTCTTTACAAAAAGAGGCGCCGGGTGAACACTCGCCCGGGGAAAGTCTATTATGAACACAAAGATACAATCGTCGGTTATTCACGGGCTCCGGGAGGCCGCCAGGGTGCTCCTCAACGAGCCGCTGAACAAATATACCACCTTCAAGACGGGAGGGCCTGCCGACATCCTCGCTTTTCCCGAATCGCCGGACCAGCTTTCCGCGGTACTGAAAATCGCCCGGGAAAACGGCCTTCCCTGCATGGTCATGGGCGGGGGCTCCAACCTGCTGGTGTCCGACGCGGGCGTACGGGGGATGGTGGTCCGTGTGTGCGATGACGCGGGCGGCGCGGCGCTCAGGGTCGACGGCCCGGGCCTGGTTTACGCGGACGCGTCGGTGAAGAAGAAAACTTTCATCGACTTCTGCCTTGATAGCGGGTACGGCGGCGTTGAGTTCATGGCAGGCATACCGGGCGTACTGGGCGGCGGCATTGTGATGAACGCGGGCACCACCATGGGCAATTTTGTGTCGATTTTAAAAAAGATCGATTGTATTTCAGACGGGGGGGATGTCGTGGCGCTGCAGGTCACCGATAACATGGCCGCGTACCGCAAATTCCTGCTTCCCCCCGGAACGATAATCACCGGTGCCCTGTATGCGGTCCCCGAATGCGGCGACACCGCGAGCGCGAGAAAAGCCATAGACGACATCCTCCGCGACCGGGAATCGAAACATCCCCTTGACTACCCGTCAGCCGGCTCCGTGTTCAAGAACCCCGAGGGGCATTCGTCATGGCAGCTCATCCAGCAGGCCGGCCTCAAGGGAAAGCGCGTGGGAGGGGCCATGATATCCGAGAAGCACACCAACTTCATCATCAATGCCGGCAACGCCACCTCGCGCGACATCAGGGACCTGATCGACCTGGTCAGGGAAGAAATTTTCAAAAAATTCGCCATTGAGCTTGAGCCCGAAGTAAAGATGGTCGGCTCGTTTGACTGACATGCTGGATTACGGGAAAAACATCAACGAGGCAGTTTTCTGCGCCGTGGACCTTGAAACCACGGGTGTCAACCCCCTGCTGCACCACATTGTCGAAGTCGGCCTGGTCAAGTTCACCCGCGAAAAAGTCATTGAAACCTACGAGTGCCTGGTAAACCCGGGGACCTCGATCCCCGAAGAGGTGATCCGCATCCACGGGATCACCGACGACATGGTTGCCGGTTCTCCCTCGATCATGGAGATCATCGGTACGGTCAGCGAATTCATCGGCGACTCGTACCTGGTTATCCACAACCCGGCGTTTGACCTGGCGTTTCTCGACGCCTCGTACAGAAAAGGGGGGATGGACGCTTCTTCCCTGATCGCCTTTGACACCGTGCGCCTGGCGAGAAAGACATTCCCGTATTTTGACAACCACAAGCTCACCACGCTGAGCAGACATTTCAACCTCTCCGGGACCAGCCACCGGGCCCTGTCCGACGCCTGCTGCTGCATGGAAATCTTCCGCCGCGTTGTAGCTAATCCCGGCCCGCATAAAATGAAAACCATGGGAGACCTTCTCGGTTACCACGGAAGTCTGATCAGGCCCGGCCCGAAAAAAGCCGTTAAGCGGCAGAGAATTCATCCGGGCCTCATGATCGGAAGAATGGCCAGGATACGGTACGAAGACAATGATGGGAATATTACGGTGCGCGATATCGTCCCCAAGGAGTTTATCACCCAGGGGAGAAAGAGCTACCTCTTTGCTCACTGCTATTTGCGAAGGGAAGACCGGTATTTCAGGACAGAGAGTATTCTTGAGGTCCTTTAGATCTTGTCGCAGAAAAGTCTTTTAATGGTCTCCATGAGCTGCTGGATCGTGTCGTCCTTGAGTGAATAAAACATATAGTTCGCTTCTTTTCTGCGGTTGATGATGTCCGCTTTCCTGAGCACGGTCAGGTGCTGCGATATGTTTGAAATGGTTGATCCGAATTCCTGCTCAATTTCACCGACGTTTTTTTCTCCATCCATGAGAAAACAGAGGATGTTCATTCGAATGGGATGAGCTATTGATTTTAAAATTTCTGAGGCAGTATCGATCTGGCAGCTGTCCAGTTTCATAAGGTACCTGTTCATAAAAGAGCTTTAGTATTTTACTATACTCTCATATACCTGAGAATCCTGTCAATTTATTTTTTGCGCGACCTGCCGGATGAGTGTACCGCTTAAGCTGATTTTTTGTCGATTTCAGTAACCACTTCCGGAAGGAAGTAATCGATGATGTTCAGCATGGTGAGGATCCTTTCAACAGTGAACGAAAGCCTGAGCGTGAGGCTGCCGCCGTTTCTTACCGTGAGGTGTTTCGCGTTGATCATGAACCCTATGAATGAAGAATGTATATTTATGGTGTCAGTCAGGTCAAAGATGATTTTCTGTGAAGCATCGATGTGCTTAAAGCGGTCAAGATAATCGGATACTTCTTCAAATTTGATGTTTTCGGGAAATGTCCAACGAATTGCTTCTTCCATGATATTTTTGTCCTTCCGTGGTATTATAAGGCCTGTATATTTCCGGTGTTAAATTTTATGTAAATTCCTGAATAATACATAGTGCCTTATAACTCTATTGTCGTCAGGAGCTTGATTTTGATTAAGTGATATTATTCTTTTTTTAATAATTTTCATGATTATGCTTTATTATTAGTCACTACTCTGTTGCTTCGAATCAGGGTTCTGACTGTATAGTAATGATTTTACCTCGATTTTTTGCTTTAGTAAAGAATAATTTTTACTCTTTTGACTCCCGGCAGTGATATACGTATGTGATTTTCAGAATTTTGGTTAATTGTATTGTTTATGAAGTAAATTATAGTATCATGTATTAGTAAGGGAGGTTCCGTGTTTTCAGCACTATAAAAGTAATTTTTCTGCGGCAGGTGCATGAGGCCATTGTCGCGCATATATCAGTAAATTACAGATAAAGTGCTTGAAAAAACTGACCGTACGTTTTTTTTTGAACTGAAAAGGATGTTGGTGGTTTACCATGTATCTTGTGGGGGAAAAAATGCATCATGAAAAACTTGTCAAGGCGGACATGGACCACCTTCGCAAACTTTTTATTATGCCTGACTCGCCTGACAAGTTTATTGAATTCGGAACGCATCTCCTTGACCTCATCCACAGCTTCTTTACCGAAAAGGGCGGTATCCACAGCTCAATAGCGCTTCCCGACCTGGCCAAACTGTTTACCGATATCGATCTTCCCAAAGATCCGCATCTGCTGCGGGACGTGCTCATGGAAATAAAAAATAATATTATTTCCCACTCGGTAAAAGTCGGAAACCCCTATTACGTGGGCCACATGACCAGCGCGATCCCTTATTTCATGATCCTCATCGAAATGATCATCGCGGCCCTTAACCAGAACCAGGTCAAGATCGAGTCGGCCAAGGCCTCGACATTCGTTGAACGGGAGCTGATCTCATGGATGCACCGGCTGGTTTTTCGCAAAAGCAAAAAGTTTTACCGGGCCTTTATCCAGGACAGGGACGTCGCCCTGGGGAATGTCTGCTCTGACGGCACCATGGCCAACCTTACCGCGATGGTCGTTGCTCGAAACAAGGCCTTCAGGCCTGACAGGCATTTTGCCGGCGTGCGCAGGGCCGGGCTTTACCAGGCGCTGAAGTATTACGGCTATGACCGGGCAGTGATCATTGTGTCACGCCGGGGCCATTACTCTTTTGATAAAATCGCTCGTATTATCGGCCTCGGGGACGATAACCTCATAAAAATACCGGTGGATTCGAGAAACAGGATGGATATCCAGGAACTGGAAAGGGTCTGCCGTGAGATTGAAGAAAAAAACAGCAGAAACGAGGAAAGGACGAAAATCATCGCGATCGTCGGCATTGCGGGAACAACCGAGACGGGAAATATCGACAACCTTAAAGAAATAAGAAGGGTGGCGGATGAATACAACACCCATTTTCATGTTGACGCAGCGTGGGGCGGGGCGGTCCTGCTGGTGGACGAACTGCGCTATATGTTCAACGGCATCGAGAGCGCTGACTCGGTCACGGTCGATGCCCACAAACTCCTCTATTCTCCCGCGGCAATGGGGATGGTCCTTTTCAGAAGCGAGCGGGAGCTCTGGAACCTCAAACACTACTCAAACTACATCATCAGGCCCGATTCCGTTGACAGCGGCCGCTTTACCATTGAAGGCTCGCGCCCTTTTTCGGCACTGAAGCCCTGGGCCACGTTTAAAATTCTCGGGTCCAGCGGTTTTAAGCTTCTTTTTGAGCACGCGTTTGAACTGACAGCGTATTTGCGGGGAATTATTGAGCGGCACTGCAATTTTGAGCCCATGAACCAGCCCGAGCTGTTTATTTTTAATTACCGCTTTGTTCCCAAAAGGATACAGGAAAAGATTGAAACAATACGCTTGAAGATAGGCACCCGCGAGCTCAAGGAGGCCATGCTTGACCGGTATAAAATGCGTCAGATTGACCGCCTTCGCGAAATCAATATCGTGCTCAATGAATTGAATATTGAGCTTCACAAACAGCAGCGCGAAGAAGACGACAGCTTTGTTTCACGGACCATGATTGATTCCCCGATCTATTTTTTCCAGGACATCGTCATCTTGCGCGCCATTACAGTTAATCCCCTGACCACAACAGAAATAATCAAGGAAATTATTGAGGCCCAGGACCGGATAGGTCAAAAGCTGTACAAGTCAGAGTTTTTTAACCGCTTAGAGCGAATTTAATAGTTACCGGACCGTGTTCATTTCTTCCAGAAATGAGTTAAATTCAGATTAACAAAATTTTAAATTAATCGAAAAAAAATTTTTTATTTGTTGACGATGCGGTCTTTTTTTTGTAAATTATTGTTAGCACTCAATAATAATGAGTGCTAACAATTTAAAAGGAGGTGCAGCTATGAATTTCAGGATAGCTAAAAGAGATAAAACCCAAAGAAACGATCTTGATCTGTTCAGACGCCAGATATCATCGATTTTTGATGATTTCTTTGATCTGAAAAGCACCGGTTTTTCTGATTTTCAATGGTCACCTGCGGTTGATGTCGAAGAAACCAAAAATGCGATCAATGTAAAAGCAGATATTCCGGGAATCAATGAAAAAGATCTCTCGGTCACACTGGAAAATGATATTCTGACCATTTCCGGTGAGAGACGGGAAGAGAAGAAAGAAGAATCGAAAGACAACCACTATGTGGTAACTGAAAGAAAGTATGGTTCTTTCAGCAGGTCGATCCGGCTTCCCGAAGGGATCCATTCTGATAAGATCATCGCAAACTTCAAGAACGGTGTCCTGAATGTGACGATCCCGAGGACAAAGGTCGAAAGCCCTAAAAAAATATCAATTGAAGTAAAGAAGTAGGAGGTGTGATATGCTGACGTATAATATTTTTGATGATGTGCTTGAGTTAAGAAATCTGGTAGATAATTTTTTCAGGGATGTCCCTGCCCGCGGCAGATCAGGTGAATACCCTCATGTGGATATTTATGAAAATGATGCTGCATATGAGGTAAGGGCAATACTGCCGGGAGTCAAACCTGAAGACGTATCGGTGGAGCTGGCGGACAACAGCATTATTATCGAGGGAGAAAAGAAGCGTGATTACTCAGAACATCCCTATATCAGGAAAGAAAGGGATTTCGGGAAATTTAAAAAGTCGGTAAAGCTGCCGACCCGCGTCAACAGCGGCAATGTCCAGGCTGAGATGAAGAACGGCATCCTTTTTATAACCCTGACCAAGAGTGAGGATGCAAAACCGAAAAGGATCGAAATTCATTAAGGGGGTGAGGTCATGGAACAAAATGTTAAAACCAATAATTACTGTGAAGAATGCGTTATCGTGCCGGTAACTGATATATATGAAACACCGGATGCTTATTCACTCAAAATGGAAATGCCCGGGGTGAACAAAGAGGACGTGAATATCACCCTTGAGAACAATGAACTTGAAGTTTCAGGTAAAGTAGTGAAAGACGAGAGTGATGCGAGGAACCTGAAGTATTCTGAATACGAGCTGCTTGACTATTACAGGAAGTTTCGAGTGGGAAATGATATCGACAGAAATTCAATTAAAGCGGAACTGGACAATGGAATATTAACCTTAACGCTTCATAAAAGTGAAGAGGTAAAACCCAAAAAGATTCAGATCACCGCTTCATGATGAACTGATTAATTATCAGGTACAAGGCTGGTTGAAGGCAGGTATCACGGGAAGATTGATGCCTGTCTTTTTTTTATTCATATGCTTGCGTTTACGCGAATGCCCTGTATACTGGGCCTATGTGCGGAAGATTTGCCCAAACCATTCCTCTCAGCGAGATCGTGAAGGAATTTTTTATTGATGAAATAGAGACCGGCCTTCCCCCGTGTTATAACATCGCGCCGGGGCAGCGAATTATCGCGGTTATTTCCCCTGAAAAAGCAAGAAAGCTCGTGGATTACCAGTGGGGCCTGGTCCCTTTCTGGGCAAAAGACCCTTCCGTTGGCTACAAACTCATCAATGCGCGCGCCGAGACCGCGGCCGAAAAGCCGAGCTTCAGAAAATCCTTTGAAACAAAGCGCTGCCTGATCGCGGCAACCGGTTTTTATGAGTGGAGAAAAACCGGCAGGGCGCGGGAGCCGTTTTTTTTCAAACCGGTTGAGGGCGCCGTTTTTGCTTTTGCCGGGCTGTATGACCGGTGGACCGCTCCTGACAAAACGGTTCTTGAGACCTGCACCATTTTGACCGTGGAGGCGAATGACCTGGTCGCGAAGGTGCATAACCGGATGCCGGCCATACTGGGCCCTGAACAGGGAAGCCTCTGGCTCGAGGCGTCATCATCCCCCCCAAATCTTCAGTCACTGCTTTTGCCGTTTCCTTCGCAGCACATGGAATCGTATCCTGTTTCTTCAGCCGTGAATTCACCGCAGAACAACGGCCCGGAGTGCTGCGCCCGCCGGGTTGACTGAACAGTGCGGAAAAGATTTCAAAATAAAATACTAAACATTTGTTGACATTATCCCGGGATGGTATTAATATGACAGTATCGGTGGCAGGCGGCATTTTCGGGAGCTGTCATGATTTTTCCGGTCAGGCTCCCGGCACACGGAAAAAAAAGGAGTTAGGGCAGTGATCATCAAAGGAAAGGATTTCAGGATTTTTGGCAGGAGGAGTGAACGTCCCCTGTGCCTTGAACTTCTGTCTGAAAAGATAGCGGAAAACGCTTCAGAAGAAAGGGATGCCGGAACAGCCGCTTCCCAAAAGCCCGGAGAAAAGGAACGTGATGAAAGCGGGCCTGAAATTGAATAGCGGCCCGGTAACCGGCCTGTACCGGGCCGTTGTTGCCGAGCAGAGACCGCTTCCCTTCTTTATAGCGCGGGTCCCGGCGGGATTTCCGTCCCCTGCCGATGATTACATTGACCGCAGTCTTGACCTCAATGAATTTCTTGTCAGGCACCCGGCCGCGACTTTTTTCATCAGGGTGTCCGGAGATTCGATGACCGGCGCGGGCATCTTTTCGGGCGACATTCTGGTGGTCGACCGGGCCGAGCAGGCCGGCCACAACAGCATCGTCATTGCCGAGCTTAACGGCGAGCTTACGGTCAAGCGGCTGGTGTATGAGGAAGGCGCCCCGTATCTTGTCCCGGAGAACCCGGCCTACCGGCCCATAAGGGTCACTGAAGCCATGAACTTCGAGATCTGGGGAGTGGTGCTGCACGTCATTCACAGCCTTAAAGGCCGGGCCTTCTGATATTCCCTGCCGCGGCGGAGATTCCCATGTATGCCCTGGTTGACTGCAATAACTTTTACGTTTCCTGCGAGCGGGCCTTTGACCCGTCACTGAAGGGAAGGCCGGTCATCGTGCTTTCGAACAACGACGGCAATGCCGTTGCCCTTTCCAATGAGGCGAAAGAGCTGGGCATTCCCTTCGGCGCCCCTTACTTTTCGCTCCGCGGCCTTATCGCGAAAAACGGCGTTGCCGTGCTCTCGTCGAATTACAGCCTGTACGGCGACATGTCGCGCCGTGTCATGGACGTGCTCGCCTCGTCAGTTCCCGAGATCGAGATCTATTCCATTGACGAGGCCTTTCTTTTCCTCGGCGGCATTCCCGGTGTCGCGGCGTTCGCGCGTGACCTGCGGGAACAGCTTCTCCGCTGGACGGGCATTCCGGTGTCAATAGGGGTCGCGCGGTCAAAGACCCTGGCAAAGGCCGCGAGTAAAATAGCGAAACGGGACCCGGGCATGAAGGGGGTCTTTATGATGGATGAGGCGGGCGCGGAACGCGCCCTTGGCTCGGTCATGGTTGAGGACGTCTGGGGCGTGGGGCGGCAGTACCAAAAACTTCTGAACGCCCGCGGTATCCGCACCGCGCTCGAGCTCCGCGACGCGCCTGAACGATGGGTGAAGAAAAACATGACCGTCTGCGGACTGCGGACCGTGATGGAACTGCGGGGCGTCCCCTGCATCCCCCTTGAGGAGATGCCCGAGCCGAAAAAGGGCATCGTGTCGTCCCGCTCCTTCGGCAGGCCGGTCGAATCGCTTTCCGAGCTCCGGGAGGCCGTGGCCTCGTACGTTACGCGGGGCGCGGAGAAATTGCGCCGCCAGCGCGGCCTGGCCCGGTCAATGATCGTTTTTATTGCCACGAACCGCTTCAGAACATCCGACCCCCAGTATTCCAACGGCATCGCGTACGAATTTCCCGTGCCCACGTCGTACACGCCGCACCTTATCCGGTACGGGACGCGTATGCTCGAGCGCATATACCGGCCCGGGTTCAGGTACAAGAAGGCGGGCGTGATGTTTCCCGATATAGCACCCGAGGGAGACGGGCAGCTCAGCCTTTTTCATCCCCCCCCTGGCCCTGAAAAGGCGCGGCTCATGGATGTTGTCGACCGGCTCAACCGTGAAATGGGAAGGGACACGCTGCGTTTCGCGGCAGGGGGGATGTCTCCGTCGTGGGCGATGCGCCGTTCATTCCTGTCGCCGCGCTATACCACGCGGTGGGGCGAGCTTGCCGTGGCTAAATCATGATCATGGATTCCGGCGCATGACGGCAAGTATATCGCGGTAGGCTTTGCCGGTGGCAGGGTCGCGCAGGGAAGGGTCGAGTTCGACCAGGTGGGCAAGAACGAACTCGCGCGTTGTTATTCCCGGGTGGGGGATGACCAGGGTTGCGCTGTTCATGGCCAGGCTGTCGTAGAGAAGGATGTCAAGATCGATAAGGCGCGGCCCCTTGGGGACGCCGCGCGCGCGTCCCATGCGGGCCTCGATCCCGAGCAGGCGCGCAAGAAGTTCCTCCGGCGAAAGGGACGTCTGTACGCTGATGACCTGGTTGAGAAAACAGGGCTGGTCCGTGTATTCGACCGGCGCTGTTTCAAGAACGCCGCTTTTATCGGTTACGGTGATGTCGGGGTCTGCGTCAAGGTGGTTCAGGGCGGTTTCAAGGTTCGCGCTGCGGTCTCCGAGATTCGCGCCGAGCCCGATATAGGCCAGCGCCATTACAGGTTTTCCCTCTGGTCCTTGCCGCTCAGTTCCATGATAAGGCTCATCTCCTTGATCCGGGAGAGCACCCTCCCGTCGGAGAGTTCCCTGAACTCTTCGTTGGGATTTTTATTTGAGGTGAAAACCGTGAATTTTTCCCCTTCATAGCGGGCGTCCACCAGGTTGTACAGCGTCTCCTGTTCCCATTCGGTGTCACGCTGCACGCCGAAATCGTCAATGATGAGGATGTCAACGTCCGCGTATTCCTTTTCGATTTTACTGGAAAGGCCGTAGGTAGCTGAGCCTTCGACAAAGGTCGCCTTGAGCCTGTTGAAAAAGGTGCGCGAGATTTTAATGAACTTTCCGGGAACCGCGTGCCGTATGATGAGCTCCGTGAGTATTATCGATGAGAGCAGGGTTTTTCCGGTTCCCGGGTTTCCCCAGAGGAAGAGCCCCTTCGAGACATCGGGAAAATTGCGGACAATTTCATAGGCCTTGATTTTTGCTTTGTCAGCGAGCTTGCTGTGGGACTTGAAGTCGCTGATGCGTTTCCACTGGTATTTTTTGTCAATGCCGCAGTTACGGTATATCTCAAGAATGCGGTCGATCTTCATCATTGTCGGCCTGCAGGGGCAGCTTTTTATTATATCGTTTTCGTAATAGAAATAGGGCTCTTCGCCGCCGCAGCGGCACAGGGGCGCGACACATTTGGGACACGGCATCAGGGCGTTTTCGCCCGCTTCTTCAAAATGCCTGTTAAAGACGATACCGCTTTTTTCGCAGAAGTCGCAGTACTGGGGGATGTTAATGTTTTTTACCGGTGGCATGGTTGATCTTACTATGCCAGTGAATGTATTATGTCAATCACATTAAGATTAAAAAAATGAAACAGTATCTTGATCGGACTCTGGAACTGTTATACCATAAAATAATGGTAGAGGAAAAAATGGGTCAATTTTCCCTCTTTTATTGACGATAAAATCAAAGAAGTACCATTATCACGTAAATAAATTGAGGTGTCTTTGTATGAAATCAGTAAAAATGAATAAACTGGCAAGCATGTTTCTCTGCGCCGCAGTGATGTTTTTGATGGTGCAGATTTCACTTTACGCACAGCAGGCAGGTGAAGATGCCGCAGGCCAGAAAAAAGAATCCGGTGAAATGAAGGACAAAATCCAGGACGAGGATATGGGATGGAGAATACGTGACTTCAGGCCCTATGTAACCGCGATTAAAGAGCTGGAAAAATTGAATACGGAGTATTCAGAAAACCTTCTTAAACTGGCAATAGATGAATATTCGACCGGTCTTGATATTCTTGAAGACATGGAAAACGAAGTTGTTAAAATACGCGAAAGCCATAAAAAGCAGAAAAACCTCAATGAGCGGTGGTACTGGCAGGAAATTGACCGGAAAAACCAGCAGCAGAGACAGATCGCGTATAAAAAATTTGAGGCCAAGGTCAAGTCAGTGACCTATCTGACCAAGGCGATCAACTATCTCGATGAGGTGCAGTCGCCTGAAGTAAGGCAGGACCCGAAATTCAATAATTTCATGTCACGCCTGTTCCAGGTATATGTGTCAACGCAGTATGACCTGCAAAATTTTAAGCCATGCATTCCGATTCTTGAACGCTATATATCGCTTTCAGAAAAAAATAAAAATGACATATGGGCGTATATCTATCTTACCAGCTGTTACGGGTATATGGAAAAGGTCTTGCAGAAATATAAACACGCTACCGAAGATGAGATATTGCAGTTTAAAAACAAGAAAAACCGCAGCATGCTTCAGGCTGTTGAACTCAAATACGGGATAGAATCGCCGCACTTTAAGCATATTCAGGAACAGGTTGAGCAGGACGAAAAGAAAAGCGAACGCATTAATGACTTCAGGTAGAATTATTATGAATTATGTGTGAAAGAGAGGGGAGCCGGACAGGCTCCCTTTTTTTTGTACAGGGAATTAAATTATTATGGTGAGCGTTGCCGTTAACAGGAGTTTTTTTAATTTTTTTTAAACACTTTTAGCAATATAATGCTTTTATGGTCTTATTTCTTGCTCATGTTGCATATATGATACAGAGTATATATTATTTTGTCAAATTCGTACATATTAGCATAACAGCTATCGAAACGATACAATCTCTAACAAAATCAGCAGTTAAATCATGATAAATTATGACAGTGGCACAGGAATTGCTTTTATAGTAAAGTTGAATAATTAACAATTAAGCACAATGAAAAAGACATATTATATAGTATATATATTCTCCATAGTAAGCATGTTTAATCACATGAAACAGCCATACAGGTTACAGGCCTTAATCACTGCTTAATTATAGCATTCAGTAAAAATTTTTTTAATGTATTGAAATAATACATTATACTGTCATTGACAGTTTTGTTCAAATTTTAGTGGGAAGGTTAATATGAAGACAAAGACTCAATCAAAAGTCCTTGCGCACCAGAAAAATTCTCAGGATTATTCTCTTAAGGCACATACCCTTGTTGATGTTCTCAGGATGCGAAAGAAAGTCGACAGGGATTTCCTGATTTTTATGGATATGAAAAACAATGAAAAAAAAGTGTCTGCTGACGAGGTAGTGAGAAAAGCTGAAGGTGTGGCCCACTATTTAATTAATCACGGGATGAAAAAAGATGATAAAGCCGTTATCATGCTCCCTACCAGTGAGGAGTTTGTCTATGTTTATTTCGGAACGCTTATGGCCGGCGGGGTCCCTGTCCCGGTAAGCCAGCCCGCAGGTACGAGCAACCTGGAAAAGTATCTCGGCAACCTTAAACATATTATCGCCGACTGCGAAGGGAAGTTTTTCATCACCTATGATAAGATGAAAATGATCGTTGGCGGCATGGCCGGGGCTTCTTCAATGGGAATCGATTTTGTTTTTACCAATGAAATTTTTAATGATGACTTTACCGGACTCGAGGACGTTACCGGGGTACAATTTCCGGAAATAACATCGAAAGATATAGCCCTGATCCAGTATACCTCCGGGACAACAGGGCATCCCAAAGGCGTGCTTCTTTCTCACGCTAACCTTATTCACAATATTCATGGAATCGGAGTAGCCAGCGCGATGAAGGACGGGGATGTGGGAATCAGCTGGCTGCCCCTGTATCATGACATGGGCCTTATCGGCGGGTTTTTCACAACCATGTACTGGAACATGCCCATTGTTTTAATGAAACCCGAGGCTTTTCTGTTCAGGCCCCAGTGGTGGATGCAAAATATCGGCCGTTATAAAGTGACCATGGGGGTCGCGCCGAATTTCGGATACCATTACTGCGTGACGAGAATAGCGGATGAAGACCTTCCCCAGATTGACTTAAGCACCTGGCGCCTTGCCCTAAACGGGGCGGAGCCGATTGACCGGATCACGCTGCAGAAATTTATTGATAAATTCAAGCCGTGCGGCCTCAGGGAAAATCTTTTTCTCCCGGTTTACGGCATGGCCGAAAACAGCCTTGCCGCCACGTTCCCCGCTCTTGACAATACGACCGTGGTGCGCAGGTTCGACCGTCAGATGATTGAAGAGGAGAACCTCGCCCTTGATTCAGACGCTGATGATTCACGAAAGTATGTCGACCTGGTAGCGGTGGGCTATCCCCTGCTGGGCCAGGAGGTGCGGATCGCGGATGATAAAGGCAACACCCTTTACGAGCGGCAGATCGGGGAGATACTGGTAAAGAGCAACAGCCTGACCGGCGGCTATTACAAGAACAAGCAGGCCACACAAAACACAATTGCCGACGGATGGCTCCACACCGGAGATCTGGGTTTTATTCTTGACGGCATGCTGTTTATTTCAGGAAGAAAAAAGGAGATGATCATAAAGCGGGGGAAAAACATATATCCCTACGATGTTGAACGCATCGCAGCCACGGTTGAAGGCGTCCGCCTGGGGAGCTGCGCTGCTTTCGCGGTTGAAAATCAGCATGAAGGGACCGAGGACCTTGTACTGGTTTGCGAATCGGTATTAAAGGAGAAGGACCGCCTGGAGGACCTGAAAAAAAGGATCAGCAGTGAAATCATGTCACGGCTCGGTTTCAGGCCGGATGATATCCGCATCGTCCCCAAAGGGACTGTTCCAAAGACCACCAGCGGGAAACTTCAGCGGGTCCTGTGTAAAAAGATATATCTTGAGGATGATTTCATAGAAACCAGGATTCAGGACAATTTTCTTCTTTTCAAAACAGTCATACTCAGCTACTTTCAGCTCATGAGAAAAAAACTGGGCAGTTTCTTCACCCGTTCGTGATGAGAATATTCGTACGGAAAACAACTGTTCAACAAATTATTATTGATATCATTCAAGGAGCATTACTATGGGTCCCATTAGCAGAGAAAAAATAACCAGAGATTTTATCGGCATAATCGCAAAGCTTGCCGAAATGTCACCGGACAAAATCAAACTGGAACATCGTTTCGTCGATGATCTCAGTTTTGACAGCCTTAAAAGCATGGAAGCCCTTTCCCGCATTACCGAGGAATACGACATCGATCCCGACATCGATGAAGTGCTCGACCTTCAGACCGTAGGCCAGGTCATAGACTACATGATCAAATATCTTGAGAAAAACAAAGCCTGATCATACATACACGGTGTTTATATCATGAACAGAATGATTAATGATGAAATAAAAGGGCGTGCTGACTTTGTCGCTGATTTAAAAAAACGCGACATGTACACCTACTGCCTTGAGATAACGTCTCCCTGCGCGAATGAAATGACCGTTCAGGGGAAAAACTGCGTGAATTTCATTTCGAACAACTACCTCGGTTTTGCAAACCACCCGAAAGTCAGGGAAGCGGCCGAGGCTGCGATAAAAAAATACGGGGTGGGTACCGGCGGCTCGCCGCTCATGTGCGGAACAACCGACCTCCACAACAGGCTCAAGGAAAGGATCGCTTCGGCCTATAACCAGCAGGGAGCCGCGCTGTTCGCCAGCGGCTACCAGGCTCTCCTGGGTTCAGTCCAGGCGTCGGTCGGGAAGGGCGACGCCTCACTGGTCGATTACCTGGTGCACCGGAGCATTGTTGACGGCGTGACCCTTTCGGGCAGCGAGAAACGGATGTGGATGCACAATGACATGGAAGACCTTGAGTCGCTGCTGCAGCGCGCCGGCAGGAAATACAAAAGGATGCTTATTATCGTTGATTCGGTTTACAGCATGGATGGAGACATCGCCAATCTTCCCGAATTGAAACGCCTGAGCGATATGTATAACGCTCTTGTTCTTATTGATGAAGCGCATTCGCTTGGGGTCATTGGCCCTCACGGCCATGGCCTGCTGGACCATTTCAGTATGCCTGACGGGGCTGATGTCATTACCGGGACCTTCTCCAAGTTTGCCGGCGCTGTCGGAGGCTTTGTGGCCGGGCCTGCTGATTTCATCAGCCACCTCAATCATGCCGCATCACCGTATATCTTTTCGGCGTCGCTGCCCACGGTGCTGTGTGCCGGTGTCCTGGCAGCGTTTGACCTGCTCGACAGCGAACCTGCGTGGCGGGAGCGGCTCTGGGACAATGTCCGTTATTTTGTCGCCGGCCTGAAGGACCTCGGTTTTGATACGGGCAGGTCACAGACCCCGGTTGTGCCGCTGCTGATACGTGACCCGGAAAAGACCATGCTGTTCAACCGAATGATCCTTGAGCGGGGCATTTACGCTTCACCGGTGGTGTACCCGGCTGTCGCGCCTTCGGAATCCAGGATACGCCTGGGAGTCATCGCGACCCACACCAGAGAAAATCTTGACAAAACGCTCGATGTTTTCAAGGATGTGGGCGCCCAACTGCACATCATTTAAGGAACCATTATATGTCATCAATTGAAATCGTCCCCCTGAACAATACCAAAAAAGAAATTAAAAAGTTTATCAAATTCGCCTGGGAAATATACAGGGGAAACCCTTACTGGGCACCGCCCCTGATCATTGACCAGCTCGAACGGATCATAAAAGGCCCCTACCATGAAGTAGGGGTTCTTCAGCCCTATCTCGCGTACCGGGACGGAAAGATCGTGGGCCGTATCATCGCTCATTATGACAAACGCCATAACGAATATTTCAACGTGAAAAGCGGCCGTGTCGGCTTTTTCGAGTGTATCAATGATAAAGAGGTTTCTCGGGCGCTTTTCTCGACCGCGGAAAAGTGGCTCAGGGAGCAGGGCATGGATGATGTCTACGGGCCCTATAATTTTCTCATGTATGACCCTTCGGGCGTGCTGCTTGACGATTATGAAAGGATCCCGCCGATTGAGCTGGGCTATAACCCGCCGTACTACCGTGAACTTTTCGAGGATTACGGCTTTCAGAAGGTGAGGGACTGGTACGCTTACCTGTTCACCAGGGACAACAAGCTTCCGTCACTGTTTTACAAGTTCCACAAACAGGTTGAAAAAAAGGCCCTCGAAGGCAAGGACGGCCTTCATATACGAAACATCGATCTCAAACATTACGAGCGTGACCGTGACCTGATCCAGGTTATTTTTAACAAGGCATGGGAAAATAACTGGGGACATTACCCCTTCACCGACGCGCAGATCGAAGCGTTCGGCAAGGACCTGAAAATTATCGCCAAAGAAGAGCTGATCATCTTCGCGTTTTACGGGGATAAACCCGCGGGTTTTATCCTGTCAGTTCCTGACGCGAACCTTGCCATAAAAAAAGCGAACGGGCGCCTCTTGCCCTTCGGAATATTCAAAATACTTCTGGGGATGCGCAGGGTAAACCGCATCAAGACCTTTCTCATGGGAGTAATGCCGGAATACCGCAGGCGCGGCCTCGATGTTTATTTTTACGTGGAAACGATCAACAGGGCCATCAGGATGGGGTACACCGAAGCGGACATGTCTCTTATCGTTGAGGACAACCCTGACATGATCAATGCCCTTGAACACCTGGGAGCGAAGCGGTACAAAACGTACCGTTTTTACAGCAAGTCCCTTTAATCCTTGAGGTCAATGGAAGTTCCTGACATTGCCTTGACCGGGCAGGCGATCTTGCACAGGCCGCAGGCAACGCATTTTTCCGGGTAAAATTTCACTTCCATGGTTTCCCGGTCTATGGCAAGCGCGTCAACGCGGCACACCGCGGTGCACGCCCCGCAGTGGATGCATTTGTCTTCATTCTTCGTGATCTTGTCAGCAAGGACTTCGATGATCACGCCCTCGTTGTTCAGGTAGTCCAGGCTTTTCTTAATTGCCGCGGCTGTCCCCTGCAGGCCGAGGATGATGCGGCCTTCCAGTTTGGGAAGTATCTTCGCTTCAAGCACATTGAATTTCGTTTCATAGTCCCTGGCGAGCCTGTATATGATCGGTTTGTACATGATTTCTTTTTTAAAGATAAGCAGCACGTTTTTTGACTTCATCGCAATCTCCATTCATGGTTCGGTGAGTTCTATGTCGCCCTTCAGGGCCATTTTGTCACGGAAAATAATGACCGCTCCCCTGGTTTTTTTCATGGAAAAGCAGTAATCAAGAGCCCGGTCCAGCGAGGTGTCGTCCTTCACCAGGTTGCACGCCCCGGTCGCGGCCGCGTCCGCAAAGGCCGCGTCAAGGGACACGACGGTCGCGGAGTCGGCCCTTCCGAAACTTATCGAGGGGCCGGTTTTCCCTGACGAGGTGCATATGCCGCAGGGTGTTTTCTCCGGACGGACGAGCACGGTCACCCTGTCCTTAAAATACCGGCTCTCGGTGAAAATACTGATTTTAACCGGTTCCAGGACCGAGAGCCACACATCCCCCCCGTTCTCGACAATGACCTCGCGTGATTCGGCCATAAGGCCCCTTCCCGCAAACTCGGCGATTGCCCCGGCGACCGCTGCCATGGGGCCGGTCCCGGTCTGCTCTGATGCGTCATACATGCGGTCAATAATTTCGGCGCAGCCCGGCAGCCGCTCCACCGGTTCAAAGGAGGTCAGAAATGATTCCTGTCTCTCTATGTGCTCCCGTATCTGGTTTCTCAACTTCGTGACCAGCTCCTGCGCCGGCCCTGCCAGGTTTTTATCCGCCCGTATATAGAGGTCAGATGTTTCGACCCTTACCCTGAAGGATTTCCATCGTTCGCTCTCATTAAAGGACCTGTAGAACCGGTCAGCGTATTTCATCCTTTCTCACGTACGGCGCGGTGGGAAGCGTTATCTGCGGCACGCCGATGGTGAACCCCCTGCCGATCCATTCTTTGAGTGTTTCGGCGATTTTTTTCGCCATGGGATAACTTGACAGAGGCGCGGCGGGGACGTTTTTCCCCTTTACCGTGATTGAGCCGCTTTTCAGGTCGGCATAGCTGACCCTGGTGATGATTTCATTGCCGCCCGCCGGATATTCCTGGCCGTAATCGACCACGGAACAGTAAATGTCCCTGTCTGACTGTCCCGTGAAATAGGCGAGGTCCCGGTTCAGGATCGGTATCGGCACCCCGATGCCCACCGCGAGTGAGCAGCCGTAACCGGTAATTGACGCTCCCCGTATATATTTGCTGTCCATTTCTTTCATGTTTCCCGTTACCGCAAGAGTGCCGCCTCCCTCGCAGGGGATGCCGTTTTCGCCGCGCTCGCATGACGGTGAATGCTGGGTGCCGTGCCAGGTTATGGCCCCAACCGCGCCGCCGAGAAAAATTTTGGTCCCGGTACCCAGGGTCCAGTAATAGGGGTCGTTGAGCAGCGGGCTTAACTGCCCCGCTGAAGAATAATTCGCGTTGCCCATGTCGGGCCTGAGTATGCCCATGTAGGTGTATATCGTCTTTTCTGTCAGATTGACCGCGCAGTTATAGTTCTGGTACGCGTTCCGGGGATTATAGAGAATCGCGTCGCGCAGGTCATTGATGGTGATCGTTTTTTGATACAGTCTCAATGGATAACAGTCGGTGCCGTATCCTTTTGCCACGAGCTGCACGCTCTTGCCCGCGATGAGGTCTTCGATGACATGCCCCCCGCCATACCGGAACTTTCCCGGGTGCACCATGTTCAGGGGGTCGTCCTCCTGAACCTGCGTCGCGCCGATATAACAGTCAACTGCGGCGAGGCTTCCGTACGCTTCAACATTGTTGAGCCATACTTTTGCCGCTTTGATTTTTGGCTTCGAATGGCCGAAATTGAGGAACGCGCCGGAGGAGCACATTATGCCAAAGGTGCCGGTTGTCACTACGTCAACTTTCTTAAATGCGCCGTCAACACCCTGTTCCTCGACAATGCGCGGCATTTCTTCGGCAGTGACAACAACGGCTTTTCCGTCCTTTATTTTGCTGTTTATCTCCTCATATGTTTTTTCAATTTTAACGTCGTTCATCATTTTCTCCTTGCGCCCCTTTGACCGGTATGATATTCCATACTACGCTTTGTGGTTTAAAAAAAGCGGTCATGTGCGATAATCAGGGTTGAGGCTATAAAATCAACCAGAATTTAGCAAAACAGAGGGGCTGGCTCCGGTCTTCCCGGTCGATTAAATGACTTTCTGAGGTTATTGCCAACCTGTTTTTCCTGATTGAGCGGCCCCGGGTTTATTGTTTACCATTATGGAGAGCGTTATGAGAAAAAATGTGCTGGTTTTAATTATTTTTCTTACCCTGTGCTTTGAACTCAGGACTCAGGAACAGCGGTTTGAAACCATTGTTCCCGGCTCTCCATTACTTCTGCTGACCACTTCTGAAATCAGGAATTTTGTAAAATCCCTTAAATTTGCTGTTGAAAATCTTCTTTCAGACCAGGACCGCACAAAAGTGATGAGTGAAATCGACAGGATTAACAATAGAACCGGTATCAATATTCTGGACGGCGAATCTCTGACAAAGGCCGGTATCGATATTTCCCGAAAAGCCGCACTGGCCTATTATACGGAGAGTGAACCCGGAAAGGACAGAATGGCCATATTTCTTCCTGTGACCAATGATAAAACGTTTCCTCTGAATTTTATCGATATAATCAAAAAAGGGTCTGGCAGGCAGAACACTGACCTGTATCCGGTCGTTACGTCGTACCGGGACAGGAGCATATATCAGATACAGAGTGATATCTTTACGACATCCCTGTCAGGAACATTCATGATCGCGTCAACCGGGGAACTCGTGCACAAGGCGGTCGACGCTTTCACCGGCAACGGAAACAGCCTGGCACAGGATCCCTGTTATATCGGCTACACACAGAAGAAAAGAGAGAACACTGATCTCGATCTGTATCTGTCCGGGGAATTTTTTGTTACAGCGCTGAAGAAATTTCTTCAGAGTCCTTCAGGTGCGCAGAGGCAGGTTCAGGGCATGGAAGATCGCGGCGGCTTCAACAGCTTTCTGGTCGCGTTAAACGGGGAATATGATCCGGGGAACGAGAGGGATGAAAAAAGTCCGGGGAAGGACGGGGCGTTCCAGTCGCTGAATTACGCTGCGGCAGGAATTACCCTGGACAAAGAAAAGTTATCCATTGATCTTTCAGCGGATTTTAACCGAAGCGACAGCGCGGTCAACGCGGTGCTCGACACGTTTAAAACCGGCATCATCACTGACGCGCTCTATCTTGCGGACGCCAATACCTTTATTTCATGCGCTTTCGATCCGCTCGTCATTGATGAGTTTTGTAGAAAGGACGGGTTCATGTGCACGTATTACAAGAATTTTACCGCGACAATATTTAAGGAACTCGGCCTTGACTGCGCGGCTGATATTTTTCCTTCATTCAACGGCGTGCTGTCATTTTTTATGGGAAGCGATATGTACCCAACGCTTAACAGCAGCACGGCCCTCGTCATCCCCCTCAAAAGCAGGGCCGTATTGTCGTCACTGAAAAAAAAGACCGCGTCGCACCTTTCCAAAACAGGAAAAAGGGATGAAGCGTATGGCGAGACCGACATCCGGGGGAACGCAGCGTACTGGTATTATAATCCCGGCGGTAAGAAAAAAGTGGTTGCCTTTGACAGGAAGGCCCTGTACTGGGGCGGAAACCCGGATTATATCGGCATCAGCATGGATGCGGAAAGGCTGGTCAAGACATCGCAGACCAGCCTTCCTGTGGGAATGCTTGACGGGGAAACGTTTTTAATCGGGCAGATCAGAAAGGCAAGCCTGTTAAAAACACTGCTTCTCATGCAGCAGGGCAGCGCGGGAAGGGGGATGAGTTTTTTCAGTAAAACCGGGGACATCAATTTCAAGGGTAAAAAGATTGACGGTTCGATTTTTCTTTTCATTGATATGGAAATTTTTTCTGATAAAAAATAATACCGGGGTTTCGAATAACCCTTTTCAGCGGGGCTCTAATAATGAAGTATATTTTTGGTCCGGTAAATTCCCGAAGGCTCGGGCTTTCTCTCGGCATTGATCTTGTTTCCTTCAAGACCTGCTCTCTGAACTGTATTTATTGTGAATGCGGCAAAACTACCGCGCTGACCAGTTCCCGTGAAGAATATGTCCCCACCTCTGACGTTCTTTCCGAAATCGAACAGGTCCTTTCCCCGGGCCCGGAGCTTGACGTGGTCACCTTTTCGGGATCCGGTGAGCCGACCCTGCACCGGGATATCGGCGTGATCATTAATTACATCAAGGACACATTCCCCCGCTACCGGGTCGCGGTGCTCACCAACGGGACAATGTTGTGGAAGCAGGAGGTCCGCCAGGCCCTTGTCAGGGCCGATGTCGTTGTTCCGTCTCTTGACGCTGTCAGCGAAGAGGTCTTCACGAGAATGCTGCGGCCTGCTCCGGGCATATCCGCGGAAAAAACGGTCGCCGGGCTTATTGAATTCAGCAGGCACTACCGGGGGAGTTTGATCATCGAGGTTTTTATTGTGCCCGGAATCAATGACAGCGAGGAAGAGCTGGGTAAGATAAAAGATGCCTGTATGCAGGTCAACCCCTCCCTGGTGCAGTTGAACAAGCTTGACAGGCCCGGAGCTGAAGACTGGATTACCAGGGCCGCAAATGGGCGCCTCTCGGAAATAAGGGATTATTTTAAACCGCTGCCAGTTGAAATAATCGGCGAGCCGGGCGCGTCACCTGAGGTTAAGGGTGACTATTTTGATGTTGTGCAGAGAGTCCTGTCCACGTTAAAGCGAAGGCCTTCAACTGTTGATGACCTGGAAAAAACGCTGGGCCTTCGCAGGGTCGAAGTGGTCAAGATCATAGACGAACTCACTAGAAAAGGGCTTATCTCTTCTGAAACCATGGAGAGAGGTGTTTTTTACCGTGTTGTTGAGCAGTAAAGCTGATCATGTGCCAAGGGGGACGAGAATTTTGGCGTACGTTTTCAGTTTGTTGTCAGTGGTTACGATGAAATTTCTATGTGATATATTTATATTTTTCAGCAGCACCACCACCATTGACAGGCCCAGCCCCATCCCTTCAGCTTCGGGATCGGGATTTTCCATGTAAAACTCGGCAATGTTATCATATTTCGATGAGCGTTCTATACGCTCGGTGATCTTTTTGAGCTCCTTGGTGGAGAGGGGGATGTTGTTAACGACCTCGACAATAAGATTGTTCCCCTGGGATTTCAGGTATATTCTCGTTGAAAGGCGTTTCATTTTTGCCTTTATTCCGTATTCAAGCAGGGCCTCTTCATTGAGAATGGAACGGATTTTTGCCACAACGTCTACAGTGTCATCAACATCCGTGATTTTTCCTTCATCGATCAGGATTTTTTTCGCGTTTGCCTTTGTCGCGTTGGCGATCAGTTCTTTAATACATGAAAGGATGGGTGTAAAAATTTCCTCTTTCTGATGTTTTTCCAGTATTTTTGCCAGGGCGAACTTGATTTTATTTTCAGTATCTTCCAGTACTGAGTAGGACACAAACACGATGTCGCTCTGGTTCTTTATAGCGGTCATTACCTCTAACTGGAACTTTTTATCTAGATTATCTTTTTGCATAATTACCATTCCCGAGTATGAACAGTATTATAAATCCATTATTCCTAAATATTTTCAAGTCAAAAATAATTTCGGACAGCGAATAAAAAATAATCCTTCCCGGATAAAATACTTGTCAAAAGAAAGCCCATAGATTAACAGTACGTTTAACCTCTTTTACCGCTCCTGTGGAATCTGTTAACTGGAGATTGATTATGCTTGATTATATTTTTCCTTCTTTGCCGGCAGTTCTGAGCCTTTCTCTTCTTGGAGTGGCTTTCGGGCTGATCCTGTCAGTCGCTAAAATAAAACTTCATGTGGAGCGCGATCCCCGCATAGAACTGGTCCTGGGGGCCCTTCCGGGAGCCAATTGCGGGGCCTGCGGCATGCCGGGCTGTTCCGCTTACGCGACTAAGATCGTTGAAGATAAATTTGAAATCAATCTCTGCCCTGTCGGGGGGGCTGATGCGGTTGCTAAAATCGCTGAGATTATGGGAGTTGCCGCAGAAGGGGCGGGCCCTTCCCTTATTGCCCGGGTTCACTGCCAGGGCGGGGTCGCTGAAACAGCAAAAAAGTTCATCTATGAAGGGCCGAAAACCTGTTCGGCTGCCCAGGGGATTATGGGCGGCTTTAAAGTGTGTGAATACGGCTGTCTGGGGCTGGGTGATTGCGTAACCGCATGTCCCTTTGACGCGATACATATGGGAGAAAAAGGACTTCCTGTTGTTGACAGGGAGAAGTGTGTCGGATGCGGCAAGTGCGCGACCGCCTGCCCCCGGGGCGTTATAAGCCTGGTCCCCGCAAAGTTTAAACTTCATGTGCTGTGCAGAAACCGTGAAAAAGCCCCTGTTATGAAGAAAGGCTGTCCTGTGGGATGTATCGGATGCAAACTTTGTGAAAAAGCATGCAAAGAGATTCAGATCAAGCCTCAGACCAAGAAAAACCCTGACCTGGATCCGGCTGATGTGATTCCGGCTATCACTGTTGACAGCTTCTGCGCTTCAATTGATTATAATATTTGCATCAATTGCCTGAAATGTGTACAGGTATGCCCTGTCCCCGTTATAGAACCTGTTGAAAAATCCAACAAGTTTAAAGAGGCCCATCAGACAGCTGAAAGCAGCGTTGAGACGGTCTCTTCCGCTGAAGCATGAAGAACATTTATGACATGAACGGAACACAACGGGCCGCGGCACTCATGGTGGCCCTTGGTCCTTCAATCGCGGCAGATATTCTTAAACATCTTGATGAAGAAAGCATTGAAAAAATAACCATTGAGATCGCAAAAATCGACCAGCTTGACCCGGCCGACAAAGAGGAACTGATCGGCTCCTTCCTCATTGACCTGAAAAAATCCAGACGTAGCGTTAAAGGCGGAAAAGACAAGGCCCGTGACCTTCTCAGGGAAAGCTTCGGCGAAGAAAAGGCTGAAGAAATACTTAACAGGGTATGCCTCTTTGATGTTGAAAAAGAATATGACTTCCTGAAAGAAATTGATCCGGAACTGATTTTTTCTTTTTTAAAAGGCGAACAATCCCAGACCATTGCCGTGGTATTGAGTTATATCACTCCTGAAAAAGCGGGCAAGGTCATAAAACTGCTCCCCAGGGAAACATCCAAAGATGTCGCCCTGAAGATGGCGAAGATGAAAGAGATCACCCCTGAAGCAGCGGCCGCTGCCGCGCGATTTCTCAAGAAACGTCACGATGAATATGTCAGAAAAGGGAGCGCGAAAACAGCGGGCGGGGTTGATTCGCTGATCAGTATTCTTCGGCATATGCCCGCTGAAACCGAAAGAAAAATTTTAAACAAGCTTGATATTAACGCACCTGACCTTTCAACAGTTCTGCGCCAGAAAGTCTTTTCGTTTGAAAACGTGCTGAACCTGAGCAACAATGAAGTGAGAATTCTTATAGATGAAATAAAGGACGACAGGGTCATGGCGCGTGCCCTGAAAGGAGCCGGGGACGATATACGGTTCAAGTTTATGCGAAACATGAGCAGAAACCGGGCAACGGACATCCTGGGCGATATGGACGTAATGGGCCCGATACGTCTTTCTGAAGTTGAAGAGTGCCGCACTATAATTGTTGAAAAAATGCGTGAGCTCCATGATAGCGGACAGATCTCCCTGATCGGAGACCGTGAACTTTACGTCGAATAAATCAAAAAAATACTGTTTGACAGGAATACCGCATGCCTGTAAGGGGATACAACTTGCGATTAATACAGTAGCTTCAGGGCTCTGTAAGTGTAATTATAATCTTTTATTAAGAGGAGGATGTACATGGCGCACAAAATTACAAAGGACTGCACAGCATGCGGTTCATGCATTGATGAATGCCCTGTTGAAGCAATCAGTGAAGGAGACCAATATAAAATTGACCCGGACGTTTGCACCGACTGCGGAACCTGTGTTGATGCCTGTCCGGTAGGGGCCATTGTAGAGGCCTGAGTTTTAATTAATGATCACTAGCGCTGTCATTGTATGGCGCTTGCAAACGGGAACGCGGCGAAGCGCTCCCGTTTATTTTTTTCAGTAGATTCATACAGAAAATCACCTGTTCCTCGCGCCTTTTCTGGTCTCACGCATGTCTCTGCTTTCGCGGTTTTGTTTTCTTTCATCTTTTCTCATCTCGGTACGCGTTTCACGGGATGACTCGCGTAACGCATCCCGGTCCTGGCCATGTCTGGTTATTTCACTGTTCCTGATGGTTTCTGATGTAGTATCGCCGGCCTGTCCCTCGTCCCCGGTGTTTTCAACCTGGGGTTTTTCTGGCAGGGTTGGATCCGTTGAAGCTGATACTCCGCCAGACACAGGAGAAATGGGCCGGTTGATATCGGTAAGAACGGCGTTATCCGCTTTAGAGAATGTTAGTGACCTGCTGATTATATAGCGGTAGCCAGGCATGCCGGTAACGGACTCGCCGCTCTGAGTGCAGGTCAGCAGGATTTTTCCTTCAGCAAGTGTGACTTCAGTTTCATCATTCGAGACCATGACAAGGAACCTGGTTCCCAGTGATTCAATGCTGCCGTGGGGAGTTGTGATAGAACAGGAAACTTCGGCGGCGGAGTGATTAATATGAGATAGAAGAGAACCCCGGTGAACAGCAAATTGAAACTGCCGGCTGTTATTTATTATGCGTGATTCAGCAAGGGTGAGTGAACATCCTTTCGTTGCCTTAAGAGTGACTGTGCTGCCTGATTGTAATATGGCACTGGTGCTTTGTTGGAGCGACATTGTTTGCGGTACAGCCAGAGTGCCTGATTTCAGGGTAACATTATTGTTCAGCAGCGCATAACCGCCTGCAATACTGAACCGCACAGGAACAGTCTCCCCCCGGTCAGAGAAAGGCCGGTAATAGAACAGGAATATAGTCCCGATTACAATCAGCACCGATGCGGCTGCAGCGGCGATTCGGGGGAACATGGCATATTTCGGTGAAGGCTGTGCCTGTTTAACCGGCTTTCTCAGTGATTCGCGGTATGTTGCTATAATTCGATTCTCAAGATCACGGGACAGCGATACGTCACCGGCTGGTGATTTTTGGTAGATGAGGCTGATTTCTCTGTATTTTTTCATGCACACAGGGCACTGGTCAAGATGGGTACTTCTCCGGTCTTTAATCTTTTCTTTTCCGCCGTCAAGGAAAAGATTTAACAGTTCTTTATCACTGAGGTGCTTCATTTTTTATTCCCTATACTTCTCAGACACGCAGGCCCGCCAAACAGGACATTATTTTTTGATATTGACGATTATTCTTCATTGATCAGGCCTTCTTTTTGTAATGTTGAATAAATATAGTCCGTAATGCCTTTTAATTTTCTTCGTATGGTTCTTTCCGATTTACCGGTTATCCGGGAAATTTCTTCAAGGGACAGGCCGTTTTCTTTTCTGAGAATGAAAAATGATTGTGTAATTTCATCAGCAGTATGTAATAATTCATAGATTCTCTGTTCCAGTTCTTTGTTTTCAATTTTTAATTCAATATTGTCGCGGTTATCGGGTATCCCGTTTTTCTGGTTTTCAAGATAACTCGTTGTTCTGTTTTTTCTGATATAGTTGAGTGCGATGTTATGCGCTGAACGGTAAAGAAACGCCCTCATGTTTTCGATGTCGTGTTTTTGAGAGTAGGCTATAAGGTTGGCAAAGGCATCATGTAAAAGGTCTTCTGAAGTGTCCTGCGATCCGGTCAACCGGTTGAGGAAAACCAGAAGCTCATGACCGAATGCATGGTACGCTTCGATAATTTTTTCTTCAGTGAGCAATTTTTTTGGCCTGTCTTCTGTATTGCCGTGTCTTAATGGACGTAATGAGATTAGTAATTCGGAGGATGTCAATGAAAAAAATAACAGTATTAACTTTCATCGCTTTCGTGTTTTTCGCATTTGCCGTTTATGGTGCAGACGGAGACAAAGTTCAGGAAAAGAAACAGGACCGGGTAATGGCCCAGGACCAGACTAAAGACCGGGACCAGACTCAAACCAAGGACCAAACCAGAACAAGGGACCAGCTTAAAGATGGGACCGGTGATCAGACTCAGACAAGAGACCAGGCAAGAGACCGTGAGCAGGCCAAAGATAAAGACGGCACGGATAATGCGCAGGCAAAGAAAAAACAAATCCGTGAACAAAAAAAGGAATGCGCTGAAACTAAAAAAGAATTGAGATATCAGCATCGCACGCAGACCAGGGAAGGAGCTGCTGAAGATCGTGGCCAGGAACGGAAAGGCCGCAAGTAAGAAATAATGCGGAATAATTTTCAGAACCCGCGCCATTAAAACCGCGCGGGTATTTTTCATTGAAGGGAAAAAAATAATACTACTATGACTACTCAAGTCAGGCTCAGCCGGCGACCGAAAATTGTTACCAGGTGCTATTTGGTGTTTTATTTAGGGAGCGGATATGAATTATAAAATTTATTTACTGCTGTTATTTTTTTATTTTATTTTTACCTCCTTTTCATCAGCCAGCGCACTGCCGTTAAATCCACGCTTTGAGTTGGAGGCCGGTTTTAAAACAGTCCTCTCATCACAGTCTTCTGACACAAGGGTTTACTATAAGCCTCTTCTTAAAACCGGCTGCAGAACGGATTACTTCGGGATATTCGCCGGATATACCGGGCATGTAAATTATCAGGTATTTGACGCTTATGGCGGATACAGGGAAATCGCTCTACACAAAACATCTTTTGATTTAGAGATCACACCGGTTGCCGGTTTTTATACGGGTTTCGAATTTGACTACACCTGTGGCGAGGCATCGTATGCAGGTACTGAATATATAGCCGAAGCGGGTTATGACTTTTCAAAGGTATCACTGTACGGTGAATTTTCGTATTCACTGTGGGATTATTATTTAAACCATGAATCAATTAATAACAAGAGTTACGATATTTACGCTGAGATCGCCTATTACATAAACGACGTGATCAACGTCGACTTCAGTTATGAGCATCTCTATTATTATTCAGCTGACCTTCTTTATGATATTCGTAAAAATCTTTTCCGCCCGGGCTTTATGGCAGTTTTTAAAGATATTGTGATACTGATGGGTGGTGTAAGCCTTGGCTGGTCAGGTGATTCTTTTCTCGTAGGCGGTGATGCCGGATTGAATATTTACCCGTGGAAATATATTAAAATATCAGCGCTGTATGTTTTTTCTTACAGCAAGGATGTTTTCCCCTATGCGACTACCGGTGAATTCGCTGTCTCGCCGGATAATACGTATGATGCTCACCGGTTTATTGCCGGATTATCTTTTGTTTACCGGTAATATATTTTCTTGTATAATGACGCTTTTTTTTAATGTGTTTTTTATTACAAGGCGTAATGCCGCGATTCCTGCATCGAGGATGTAAGCCATGCTGCCGAAGGCAGCATCGGATTGTGGCGATTTTTATTAAGAATGCGTCTGTGCTATTTAAAAAATTATTCACTAATACTGCTTGACGCCTCGGGGGAGAAGTTCAAGCTGGACACATGCTCGAAAGGATCATTTATTTCGTATTATTGTTTGGTATCGCAGGCGCATTCAGTGCTCAAGGGGGCTTTGCCGGTGAACGCGCAAAGGCAATGGCTTTGGGCGATCAGGCGGCAGTTTACCTCAGGGAACACGGTGAAAAGGAACTTGCGCGGGTGATAAATGAAAACGGGATGTTTCGGGATGGTGAACTCTACGTATGGGCAATGAAAACAGATCTTTCAACGACTTCCATGGTTTTTGCTCATCCTTCAAAGGCTTTAATCAATCACGATTTTATCGATATGAAAGACGCTAAAGGAAAAAATTTTGTCCGTGAAATACTGGAACTGGTAAAAGTAAGGAAAACAGGCTGGATTGAGTATATGTGGACAGAACCGGTCAGTAAAAAAATCAAGCCGAAACATACTTATATAATACGAATCGATAAGGTAATCATTTTGTGCGGGTATTATAACTGATTCGGAGGGCAGGGCATATCTGTTTTCTGAGGGATCAGGGTTTGCCGCACAGCCCGTATTTAATAAATTTCATAATCCCCTGAATTACCATTTCATCGTCTTTAATGGCATTTTTTCCGGCAAAGATTTTCATTCTCTCCCTGAAGTATTCGGTAGTGTAGGAAAACTGGAGAAGAACGATAAGATTGTCAATGCAGAATGATGCTGTTTTCTCATCAATATCGTGTCGGATTATTCCCGCTTCGCGCGCTTTGATTATCAGTTTATAGTACAGTTCCGCGGTTATTGTTTCCACTTTTCTTGAGAGGCGTTTTGAGAGAGTCGCAAGGCCCTCTGACGTCATATCCAGGTAGATCTGAATGGTTTTTCTGTTTTTTTTAGAGTGGGCCTGCGCCGCCCTGAAGAGCTCTTCAAGCTTTGTAAAGATATCCCCTTCTTCAAGGCTGATTTTTGTGATGATTTCTTCAAGCTGCTGATAGCCGCTGTTGATCACGGTCAGAAAGAGGTCTTCCTTTGAAGAGAAATAGTTATACATTGAACCGATGCTTATGCCGGCATTTCGCGCTATTTCATTAATATTGGCATTATTGAAACCCATTGAAGAGAACTCATCCACTGCGGCTGAAAGAATACGTCCTCTTTTTTCTTCATTGATTCTGTCAAAGGCGTCTTTGTTGTGTTTTACCATATCATACCCACGTTCAGGAGACGCAATTTTCCTGTTCATTTGTCCTACTGTCAAGAATTTTATAAACCAGACTGAGCAGCCGCTCTTTTTTCCTTGACTTTTCAAGAATATTTGGATATATAGTGAGTAAGTGCTCACTCATTAATAATTAGCCGCCCAAATGGTTCAATACTATGGAGGACTCGTATGGATGATAATTTAATCAAGGCAAACCTTAATCTTTACGCCGTGCTCCAGAATTTTGAAGAGTTGTGCGGGCTTGATGGCGAGGCGCGTGATATAATTAAAACATGGGACCTCTCGATACAGTTTTCCGTGCGAAAAGGCGCAAAGGCATGTCTCGTGTTTAAAAACGGGGCCTGCGAACACCGCCGAGGGCCAATATCATCCCCCTCGATATCTCTTTATTTTATCAGCTCCGCGCATTGCAATAAGATGTTTGAAGGAAAAGCAACTCCCGTAATTTTAAAGGGCTTTACCCGCCTTAAATACCTGATCAGGGATTTTCCAAAACTCACGGGAAGGCTCGAATTTTACCTGAAGCCCACTGATGCCCTTCTCAAAGACAGCGCCTATCTCTCGGTGAACACCAGAATGACCCTTAATACCGCGGCCTTCGCGGTGAGAGAACTCGCGCTTAACGATGATAACAGCAAACTCAATGCCGGCCAGATAGGTTTCGGGACAGTATTGATAAAGGTTGCACCTGACGGGCCATCGGTCTCAATTGAATTCAAGAAAGACGATATCACAGTCAGCAAGATTGAACCTGAAAGGCCTGAATGTTCCCTGAGCATCAACGGCATCAGGACCGCGAACGCTTTTTTCAATGGAAAGATTGATACCTATTCCGCAGTCGCCAGGGGAGACATCGCGATCAGGGGCATCGCCCCGATGCTTGATTCAATGGCAATGATCCTCAACAGAATTCCCTTATATCTGTCGTAGAGAGGAAGCAATGAATAAATACAAAAAATCGCACGCGCTTTTCAACCGGGCTGCAAAGGTCATCCCCGGGGGCATTTACGGCCATTACAGCCCGGCGCACCTCATTGTTGTTCCGGCGTACCCTTTTTACAGTTCCAGGGGCAAAGGGGCGTATTTCTGGGACGTTGACGGGAACAGGTTCATCGATTACCTGTGCGCGTACGGGCCCATGGTGCTGGGATACTGCAACGCGAAAGTGGACGCGGCAGCGTCAAGGGAACAGGCTCATGGAAGCTGCGTTACCGGCGCATCACCGCTGATGGTTGAGCTTGCGGAATACATGACTGAGCTCATCAGCGGGATGAAATGGGCCTTTTTCGCGAAAAACGGCGGGGACGTGACCAACTATGCGGTCATGGTCGCACGGGCGGCGACCGGAAGAAAAAAGATAATTGCCATAAACGGGGGATATCACGGCGTTGAACCCTGGATGCAGTCTCCCGGCCATACCGGTGTCCTTAAAGAAGATCATGAAAATTACGTAAGAATCCCGTGGAACGATTACCAGAAATTTGAAAAGACCGTTGCTGAACACCGGGGGGATGTCGCCGGATTTATAGCGACACCGTATCATCATCCCGTATTTCACGACAGCGAGCTCCCATCGGACAATTACTGGCAGAAAATCGAGGCCCTGTGCAAAAAGGAAGGCATTCTTCTTATTATTGACGATGTCAGGTGCGGTTTCAGGATCGACATGGCGGGATCACATCATTATTACGGCTTCACTCCTGACCTGGTCTGTTACTGCAAGGCCATGGCGAACGGCTACCCGATATCTGCGCTGCTGGGGGTTGAGCCCCTGAAAAAGACCGCGTCCGAGGTATTTCATACCGGAAGCTACTGGTTTTCATCCGCCCCCATGGCAGCCGCGCTTGCCTGTCTCAGGGAACTGAAAAGAATTAATGCTCCGGATAAAATGAAGGCCACCGGGGAAAAACTGACCTCGGGCCTTGTCGATGTCGCATTTTCCCATGGCTACCGCATGAACGTTTCAGGGATGCCGTCAATGCCTTACCTGCGGCTCAGCGATGACCCGACCCAGGTGCTTCACCAGGAGTGGTGCGCGGAGTGCACCCTGCGCGGCGCTTATTTCGCGCCTCACCATAACTGGTTCATCTCATGCGCCCATGGCAATGCAGAAATTAAACGGACGCTTGAAATAGCTGACAGCGCTTTTACCGCGCTGAAGAAGAAGAAAAAATAATCACCAACCAGGGAGGTTTATATGCCGCTTTCCAGTGGAGAACTTGAACGATTAAAAGAAACCGCGAAGCAGATCAGGCTTGATATCATCGACACCACGGTGTGGGCCGCGGGCGCGCACATCGGGGGCGCCATGAGCATGGTTGAAATAATGACCATCCTGTATTTTAAGTACCTCAATATCAGGCCCGACGATCCCGATTATCCTGAACGTGACCGGGTCGTGCTCAGCAAGGGGCACGGCGGCGTGGGGTTCGCGCCCGTCCTGGCGAACAGGGGTTATTTTGACAAGGATGAGCTCAAGGAGTTCAACCATTTCAAGTCATGTTTTGGCATGCACCTTGATTCGAACAAGGTCAAGGGGGTCGACGCTTCAACGGGCTCGCTGGGCCACGGGCTTTCCATAAGCGTCGGGCTCGCGCTGGGAGCGAGGCTTCAGAACAAGTCATGGCTGACCTACTGCATTCTCGGAGACGGCGAATGCAATGAGGGCTCTGTCTGGGAAGCGGCAATGGCCGCGCACCATTACCGGCTCACGAACCTGATCACCATTGTGGACCGGAACGGGTTGATGATCGACGGTCCCACTGAACAGGTCATGTCGCTTGAGCCTTTTACCGACAAGTGGAGGGCCTTCGGCTTTATGGTGAAGGAGATTGACGGCCATAATTTCGGCGAGCTGTCAGACGCCATTGAACAGGCGCAGAACGAGAAATCAGGGCCGGTGGTGATTATCGCGCACACGGTAAAAGGCAAGGGAGTTGACTACATGGAAAACCAGGTCAAATGGCACTACGGAAGCATGGATTCAACGCTCGCCGATAAGGCAAAACAGTCTGTTATGAAGATGAATTAAGGAAAATGAGCACGTTCCTGATATAAGGAGGATAAGCGATGAAAGAAGTTACCGGAACAACATGGACCTGTTACGATGCCAACACCATGACACAGGCTGAAATATACGGTGAGGTGCTGTGTGAAATCGGAGATAAATACCCGGCTGTAGTCGGTCTGACCGCAGACCTCGCTAAATCGACGAAGATCGGAAAATTCGGCGATAAATTTCCTGACCGCTTTTTTAACGTGGGTATAGCCGAACAGAACCTCTTTGGCGTTGCCGCGGGCATGGCGAAATCGGGCCTGCTCCCTTTTGTCTCGACCATGGCCGCGTTTGCCTCAATGCGCGCCGCGGAGCAGGTGCGCACCGATATATGCTACCAGAACCTCAATTGCAAGATCATAGCGACCCACGCCGGCATGTCTTTCGGCGCCGCGGGGACGACCCACCACTGCACCGAGGACATCGCCATAATGCGGACCATGGCCAACATGACGGTCATTGTCCCCGCTGACGGCATCGAGACCGCGAACGCGGTCAGGGCATGCGTCGAATACCCCGGCCCGGTATACATCCGCATCGGCCGGGGCTTTGAGCCTACTTATTACGAATCCGAGGATTACGGGTTCAAAATAGGCAGGGCCGTACAGGTGCGGGACGGGACGGACGTCACCATAATCTGCTGCGGCATAACCGTGCTTCAGGCAGCCGAAGCCGCCCGGACCCTTGCCGAGCAGGACGGACTGAGCGTGCGCATATTGAACATGCACACCATAAAGCCCATTGACTCTGAGGCCATCCTCAAGGCCGTTGTCGATACCCGGAGGATCGTGACCTTCGAGGAGCACAACGTGATGGGCGGCCTGGGGAGCGCGGTCGCGGACGTTATCGCGGCCAGCGGCAAGGGGTGCGCCTTTGAAAAGGTCGGTGTGCCCGACTGCTTCTGCGAGGTCGGGTACCCGGAAGACCTGTATTCCCATTACGGACTTGACGCCAACGGCATCATTGACAGGATCAGGGAAGTCATGGGCAAGGATTTTGAGGAAGACGAAAACTGGGAGGATGAAGTATAATGGCATCTGAACGAGATCTGATGGCGGCAAGGCTGTATATGCGCGCTGTTTTCCCGGTGATGAAGGTGCTCCTCAATGATGACCCGGCGATGAAAAAGCGCTTTGAAAACGTTTCGGCTAAGGTGCAGTTCCAGGCGAAAAACGGTGATGAACTTATCGGCGCGTATCTTGTTTTTGACAAGGGCGCGTTTACCGTTGAGCAGGGGTTGTGCGAAGAGCCGGACATCGTTTTTTATTTTTCAACGGTCCAAAAAATGAACGCGATGCTCGCGGGCAGGCCCGTGCTTCCCGGAATCCGTGGCATGCGCAACCTGGGCCTGCTGATCAAGGTGATGTCCCTTCTGCTCGGCCTCAAGCTCATGATGCCGTCCGCGCGGCCGCGTGACTACCGGCGCAAAAAGCTCAAGGTCAAGCTCGCCTTTTTCATGGTCACCACCGCGTTGAGCCAGTACAACAAGGGGGGCGACCCTGAAATGGTCAAGTGGACCTCGAAGCAGCCTGACCGGATATACCAGATGTCGGTTGAGGGCGAGGATGATGTCGCCGCCTATGTCCGCATCAAGGCCGGGAAGTCGAAGGCGGGGAGGGGGTTCTACCTGCGCCGGAGGCCTTTTGTGCACATGCGCTTTCACAGCATTGACGGGGCACTTGCCGTGCTTCTGCGCGACGCTGAATTCGTCGAGGCTGTCGGCAAAGGCTACGTCACGATTGACGGTGCGCCTGAATACGGGGCACAGGTCAATGACTTCATGCAGCGCATCCAGGCCCTGCTCACCTGATAGATTGGGCGCGCGTTTATACTGTCATCCGTATACTCATCCCCCCTTTCTCTTTTCGAACGGGTAAATGAGTCAATTAACCCTTCCGAAATGGCGATAATATACCATTAAAGGGAGGGGACATGATGAAACCATTATTTGTTCCGCTGAACCGCGCTCTGACCCCGATAATTCTCTGTCTTATTTTATTCATTCACGCCGCGCCTTCCCGGTGCGCTGACAGGCCGGCGTACACCGGGCAACCCGCGACCATTGCCCACGATTTTCTTGAACTCGAAAAGGATTTCGGCGCCGGGCCGGCGCACCGGGCCGCTCTTGACGGCCTGCTCAACCGGGCGCTTGCCGCGGTCACGGTGCGGCAGAGCTACACCACCGAAGAGGCCGTGCAGACCATGCTCGAGATTGACGCCCTGCTTAAAAAGGAGGGTTTCGTGTTTGCCAACAACTACCTGCTCAGCACCGGCATTGAGACAAAGAAGATCGACTGCGACAATTACTGCGCCCTGTATATCGCGGTCGCTGAAGTGCTGAAAATACCGGTGATCCCGGTTTACGCCCCGAACCACAGCTTTCTGCGTTTTTACTTCGATGACGGGTCATATCTCAACTGGGAGCCCCTTGAGGCAACGCCGCTGCAGGACGCCTTTTACGTAAAGAAGATGCGCATCCCCGAACAGTCACTGCGCAAAGGGGTGTACCTGAAAAGCCTGACCCGCAAGGAATTCATCGCGGTTGAATACAATAACATCGGGGCATGGCTGCTCAGCCGGACAAAGTACCGGGAATCGCTTCCGTATTTCAGCAGCGCGGTTGAAATCAATCCCCTGTTCTCGTCGGCCTGGCACAACAGGGGGACCGCCTATTATGCCCTGAAGAGGCTTGAGGAAGCACAAAATGATCTTGTCAGGGCAAATGAGCTTGACCCCTCCAGGGCCTCAACGCACAATACGCTCGGTGACATTTATTTTGACGTCAGGAATTATGAGCGCGCCCTTGATGAATACAAAACAAGCATAAAGCTTGACCCCCAAAATTATGTTCCCTATTACAGCATTGGCCTGATCATGAAGGCCCTGGGAAAAGAAAACCAGAGCCGCGAGTGGTTGCACAAGGCCGATGAAATAAGGAAAATGAAAGGACGATGAGATTGTGGACCTGAAACGGCAGCTCGGCCCTGTCTCCGGCGTACTCATTATAATCGCGGACATGATCGGAAGCGGTATCTTCATGACCACGGGCAATGTCCTGGGCATGACGGGTAACGCGCTCCTGGTCCTCGCGCTCTGGCTGCTCGGAGGGGCGGCCGCGATCGCCGGAACCCTGTGCTACGCCGAGCTGGCCACGATGTGGCCTGATGAGGGCGGTGAATACGTTTATCTCAAAAAGAGTTTCGGCCTTCTGCCGGCGTTCCTGACAGGATGGGTCTCGCTCATCGTGGGCTTCTCCGCACCGGTCGCGACCGCTTCAATTCTCGCTGTGGAATATACGGGAAGGTTTCTGCAGGCATTTCCCCCGCTCGGTTCTGTTGCAGGGCTGCTGTCCGGAAGCGGCCTGTTCCAGAAGGCGGCCGCTTCGGGCATTATCGTGTTTTTTTCGCTGCTGCACATTCTCGGCGTCAGGAAAGGGGGATACTTCCAGAACGCTCTCACGGTCGTCAAGGTCGCGCTGGTGGTCTCCATGGTCATTCTCGGGTTCTGGGCCGTAGACTGGGGCAACGCACACCGGCTTTACGCGCAGTACAATCCGGGCGGCGCCGAACCGGGACTGCCGGTGACCGCGCTCGCGCTGCTGATCATAATGTTCGCCTATTCCGGGTGGAACGGCGCGACCTATATCGCGGGCGAGATCCGGGAGCCGGAAAAAAACCTTCCCCGCATACTTCTCGCGGGCACGGTGATCACGGCGCTTCTGTATGTGCTTTTGAATATCGTGTTTATCATGTCCGCAGAAGGGCCCGATCTCATGGGCAGGGATGAAATCGCGGCCATTGCCGCGGGCTCCCTGTTCGGCCCGAAACTCGCGGGGTTTCTCACGATCGTCATCACGATCATACTTCTTTCATCGATATCGGTGCAGATGATGGTGGGGCCCAGGGTCTGTTACGCCATGGCAAAGGACGGGATGATTTTCCGCTCCCTGGCGAACGTTCACGAACGTTTCGGGACCCCCCACCGGGCGATCCTGCTCCAGATGTTCCTTGCCGTGCTGTACGTGATGTCGGGCAACGCCATGACCCTGGTGATTTACATGGGCTTTGCCCTGAACATATTTCCCCTGCTTGCCGTGGTCGGCCTCGTGTACATGAGGGTGAAATGCCCCGGCCTTCACCGGCCTTACCGGGTGCCGCTGTATCCGCTGGTGCCGCTGGTGTACATCGTTCTTTCTTCGGTGATGATGGCCGCCGCGCTGGTCAACTGGACAGCGACGTCATTCTTCGCGCTCGGCGCGGTCGCTCTCGGCGTCCCCGTCTATTTTATCTGGAAACGGTTCGCTCCCGCCGGTTGATTGCCGCATCGCAATTGTCAAAGCAGGGACAAAAAGAACTCCATTACCGGTTTTACTTCCGATGACCAGTACGTGAAGTCGTGGCCCGCGTCTTTCGGGTCATTGAAGACGAGTCTCATGCGGGGATGTTGTTTCTTCAGTGCGCGGTAAAAGCTTTCGCTCTGTGAAAAGGGAACCACCGTGTCGGCCCTTCCGTGCCCCAGGTAAAGGGGGGTGTTCCACAGGCCAACCGTTTTCATGGGGTTGTCCGTGCCGGCCCAGCGCTGATGAAATTTTTCGCAGGGCCCGTACACGGCGGTCATAAGCCGGTCGCGCCGCATCGCGGTCTGGTCAAAGTCCCCTGAAAGCGAAGCCGCGCCCCTGAACAGGCCCGGGTTCCGGAGGCATACCAGCACCGCTCCCCTCCCGCCGGTGGAAAGCCCCATGACGAAATTGCTGCCCCCCGGCCTGAACAGGCCCATCTTCTGCAGGGACGGGATCAGCACGGTTTTTATCCATTCGCCGCCGGGCGTGGCGGACCACTTCATTGTTGTCTCCGGGAAATAGCGCGATTCATACAGCGTGGTCTTCATTTCGGGGAACACGCAGCGGAACCCGCTCTTTTCCGCTTCAGCGAGGAGGGGGCTCTGCTCCTGCCATTTTGTCCGCGGGAAGTTCCATCCGGGAAGCACCAGGATGTCTCCGCTGCAGTTGCGGCCCGGGCAGGGGTCGAAAACGTCCACCGCAACGGACGCCTCACCGCTGCGCGAGGAAGGAATGCGCAGGGTCGTCATCCCCCTGAGCTGTCTCTTGCCTTTGTGCGCGTCAGCCCCGTGCCCGCCTCCGTGAAAAAGCAACGGCAGGGCAAGCAGAATCAGCAGCCGCATTATTGTAACTGTGCACCGGGATTTCATTGCCTGATTTTTTCAGCGATCATTAAATTGGATTCGTTCTGTTTATAGTGATACCCGTACGAAAAGGGCAGGGGCCCGGTGGAAAGCCGGTTCATCGATTCTTTAAAATCGGCCTGGAACATTGACCCGAATTTCGCTATGGGTTTGATGTAGATACCGTGAAGGGAGAGCTCCCAGGTGTCACGGGTGAAATAGCGGTACGGGATACCCGAATCATCCTGAATGATTACATCGCTCTGCGCGAGTATAACGGAGCGGATGGAGTCAAACCTTCCCTGGTAAAACATCAGGTAGGAGGCCGACTTGATCATGGTCGAGAACCTTCCCTGACTTTTCAGAAAGGGAACAAACAGCGTGTTAAACGAAACTGACTGGTCTGAAACGTCAACCTGAAAATAGCGCGCTCTCTTCTTTCTGCCTTTGTTATCGCTGAACCGGAACTCGACCCCGGGAACGCTGTTGAGGCCGCCGTCAGCGGGCTGCTTGTCCGTCAGTTTCCCGGAAAGGCCGATCCATATTTTTTTTACGTTTTCCAGGTTATAGTGCTCGCGCGCGATGAACCACATGATGACGCTTGAGGTACTGTCATATTCACTGGTGCCGATGTCCTTTCTCATATCGTTTGTTTTAAAAAAATTGACCCAGATCATCGTGTTAAGCACATCCCTCAGCTCTTTGAGCCCGGCAATGATCCGGTCCGGGCTTTTGCCGGTCAGTGACGGTATCTGTCCCGGCGCTTCCAGTCCGAAGAGAATATATTCCTCAGCTGAAGGGAAAAATATCAGGGCGTTAAGCATATCGGGGCCGCTGAAGGGATACAGGACCTTTGCCCCGGATCTTGCGGGCATGTGGTCCTTTTTCCATGATTCGATCTTCTCTCTGTTGGGCTCCTGGACCATTGACCAGCACCGGTCGATCTGTTCCTTGTATGCCAGGTATTGTTTATGCAGGGTCAACTCATACAGGGGGGATGAGGTGGGGACCTCCCCCGCGGCAAGGAACAGGGCAGTGTCATTACAGGTTGCGCCTGTGCCCGGCATCTCCGGATTGTCCGTGTCCCGGTTTTTGGCGTTTGTCGTGTACAGAGACCAGAGCAGTACCAGAAATAAGAGTGTCCCTGCCGCGATCAGAAGCGCAACAGAGTGTCTGGAAAAAGTTCTATACGGTCTGGTCATGGTATTTTGTCCCGGTTATTAAAGATTTCATCAGCTCATGCCACAGAGTCTGGCCCCTGTCAAGATATTCTTGAATTAATTTCTTGACATTGTGTTTTGTTCTGATTGAATCGCCGGATTTTTACCGGTTGAAGGGGGAACCATATGGAAAACATCAGCCGTTTATGCGACGATCTGCTTCAGCGGATGTGGGTCACCAGGGGGGCGCGCTATAACGCGTACCGGCGCCTGAAAAAAAAGCACGATCTTTCCATTGCGACCATCGCTTTTCTTTCATCGTATGCCCTGATTATCAATTCAATCAAGTTCGTCAACTTCGTGCAGATGAAGCCCCATCAGGACAACTATATTTCTTTTTTTACGATGGTAATTTCTGTTTTCATTCTTGTGCTGAGCCTTATCGATTCGTCAAAGGACTACAAGATGAACGCGGACAAGCTGTATATCTCAGCCATGGAAATTGAGAATCTTTATAATGAGCTGAAGAAAGTCCGCAACTCCGCCGTGTCGGAAAGAGTTCTTGAACGCTCCATCAATACCATATCAAACGCCTACAGTAAAATACTCGGGCTGTATCAGGTCACCCATGAACTGATCGACTACTATCTGATGTTCAATCATAAGAGAAAAGATAGTATATATGATAATTTTGTGAAAAACTTTATTTACGCAAAGGCTTTTGTGCTTCCTTTTATCCTGTATAATGTGATGATTTTTATTACACCGCTGGTGTTTCTGTTTTTTCTTCTCAGGGTATAATAAATCCACTGCGCAACAGACTTTTCAGTTGCAAAGCTGCGGCCTGTGTGAATAATAGACGGAGTGCATAATAAAGGAGATGCCGGTGGAACAAAAGATAGTGTTTCTCGACGCGGCCACGGTTGATTACGGCGATATTGATTTTTCACCCCTGGAAAATCTGGGTGAGTTCATCGCTTACAGCCGGACCACGCCTGATGAAGCACCAGTGCGGTCCGGGGACGCCTCGGTCGTCATTACCAACAAGGTCGTTTTTGACCGCGACCTTCTGCGGCAGTGCCCTGAGCTTAAACATATCGCGGTTGCCGCCACGGGATACAACACCATTGACATCACCGAAGCCCGAACTCTGGGCATATCCGTATCGAATGTGCCCGGTTACTCCACCGGGTCAGTGGCCCAGCTTACCATGACCTTTATACTGGCCCTGGCTTCAAACCTGGTCCCTTACGACGACGCGGCCCGTAACGGCCAGTGGAGCGCTTCGCCTCTTTTTACCCTGGGTGACTGGCCCTTTATCGAGCTCGAGGGAAGGACCGCGGGCATTCTCGGATACGGCTCCATCGGGAAGGAGGTGGCGCGTTTGTGCAGGGCGTTCAACATGCAGGTAATCGCCCTGAAACGTGAAGGGGCAGACCCCGGCGGGGACGTTGAACGCTGCCCGCTGCATGAGATTGCGGCCCGGTCCGACTTCGTGAGCGTGCATATGCCCCTGTCGGATTATTCACATGGCCTGATCGGCGCTGACTTTATCGGAAGGATGAAAAAAAGCGCCTTCTTGATCAATATGGCCAGGGGCCCGATCGTCGATCCGGGGGCCCTGAGGCTGGCCCTGGAGCAGGGCCTTATCGCCGGCGCCGCGCTTGATGTGATGGAAAAGGAACCGCCTGATAAGGATGATCCGCTGCTGTCCGCGCCGAATCTTATCATAACACCCCACAAGGCCTGGGCCAGCAATGAGGCCCGGCAGCGCCTGGTCAATGAACTCGCTGAAAATATCGCGTCCTTTTTGCGCGGTGAAAAAAGAAACTGCGTTACCGGCTGACCCTTCATTAACTCTGACGCAACATAGCTCTTGCCGTAAAACTTCTGTTTACCACGGTCAAAAAAAATAAAAAAAAAAGTAATGTAATTGACTTTTATCCTTAAAAATAGGATGTGTTGCGAATTCTTTTCAAAAAAACACGTCATACAAAAAAATTTATTAATTAAACACATTTCTCAGGAGGTTTTAATCGATTATGGCAGAAGATACCAAATTATTTGGCATGCCCGCAGAAAAAGGACGATGGATATTTGTCCTGCTGGGATTCCTTATCAACATCTGTCTTGGAAGCGTCTATGCCTATAGCGTTTTCAAAAAACCCGTTCAGGAAGTTTTCCAGTGTACCGCTACCGAAGGCGGTCTTCCCTTCATGATTTTTCTTGCTTCTTTTTCAGTTATGATGTTTTTCGGCGGCCGCGTTCTTGAAAAATTAGGCCCTAAAATGCTCGGCATTGTCGGCGGTATCCTCGTTGGCGGCGGATGGATCGCATCCAAATGGACCGGCAACATCTATATGCTCACGTTGACCTATGGGGTGATCGGAGGCGGTGGAGTCGGCCTCGCTTATGGCGGTCCCATCGCTGTCGCAGCCCGCTGGTTCCCTGACAAGAAGGGCCTTGCCGTAGGGCTCACCCTCGCCGGTTTCGGCGGATCTCCCTTCGTTTCCGCGAACGTCGCAAAGGTTCTCATCGCAAACAGCGGCCCGTTCCAGGCCTTCTTTTCACTTGGAGCGGCCTTTCTCGTGATCGTTGTTCTTCTCTCTCTTCCCATGAAATTCCCTGAAGCCGGATGGAAACCCTCTGGCTGGTCACCCGCTGCCGGTGCTGCCGCAGCAGTTGAAATGGAAACCACTGAAATGACGAAAACAGGGGCATTCTGGGGACTTTTCCTCTGTTATACGTTTGGATGTCTCGCCGGCCTTATGGCGATCGGTATCTCCAGCCCGGTTGCCCAGGAAATCGTGAAAATTGACGCTGGCACAGCTGCGATGCTCACCGGGGTGTTCGCCATTTTCAACGGTATCGGACGTCCGATTTTCGGTACCATTACCGACAAGCTGAACCCCAAGAACGCTGCGATCATCAACTTCGTTATCCTGGTTGCCGCTTCCCTGGGAATGCTTACCGCGGGCGAAGGAAGTGTTGTTCTGTACATAGTTTGCTTTGCCGGCTTCTGGCTCTGCCTCGGCGGATGGCTTGCCATCGCTCCCACAACAACCGGCACCTTTTTTGGCATGAAAAACTACGCGAAGAATTATGGTGTTGTTTTCTTCGCATACGGACTTGGCGCGATTCTGGGCGGTATTGTTTCCGGGCAGGCAAAAGACGCTTTTGGTTCGTATACTTTTGCTTTTTATCCAACCGCTGCTCTCGCGGCCCTTGGTGTAGTTCTTACGATAATGTTAATTAAGTCTCCTCAGAAGTCATGAGGATGAATAATCGGTAATCAATGGAAAGGGCTGACCTGAATAACAGGTCGGCCCTTTTTTGTGATGATGAGCGTGCTTATTCTTCTTCTTCAGGCTGTGCCGTTGTTGATTCTACGTTCCCCTCATCAGCATCTTCATTGTCGCTGGTCTGGTATTTGAGGGATGTCAGCTTATTTCTGGCCAGGTCTCCAAATGCGGCTGATGCCCGGGCGATGTCCTGCAGCCTTAACACGGCTTCCTGCCGTGCTTCATCGGTTGATTCGTCACTTTCCAGGGCCGCGACCGCGTCTTCAAGGTCCCTTGCTTCGATGATCAGGTTCTCTTCTGTACTGAAGCCTCCCTGAACCCATTGCTTACTGAGAAATTTTCCCTGGAGTTTTCCGGCATAGAGCTGGGCCCAGTCGCCTTTTTCAGCCACGATAAAGGCTATGGTCCCTTTCGGGACGGTCATATAAACTTTGCTGGTAATATTATTGCGGTCATGCGCGCGCGTATCTTTAAGAAAGACAATGGGCCTTTCAGCGAGATATTCCATGTCAATATAGCCCACAGTATCATCAGAAAGGCGTACCTTCGCTACGGTCTTTTTTTTGTTTTTTACAATTTCTTCTGAACTGTCGAGGAGGTTCACAAATTCAGCTTTTGCGAGCGTGGTTTGCCATTCATTGAGGTCACTGTTTTTATAAACCGGAGCGCTGAATTTCGCGCATTTTCTTGCGAGTACAGATTCTTCATCTATTTTCTGTTCATTTTTTTTGCATGACAGTGCAACAATCATCATCGCTGCAAGGGCCAGTGCGGTCAGTCTCATCTTTTCCCCCTGTATATGCCGGATGTTGATCAGGGTATACCAGATAACGGGATATCGTGTCAAGAATTTATATGTATATTTCGACCGGCTTTTGGCGGTAGCAAATTATTTTTAGGGGCAACCGTTTCATAACACGTTTTGTTGAGATCCCGGTTTACCGAAGGTAATACCGGGATCTCATAGATAATATTCATGAATTTATCGCATGAGATTCCGGTATTTGCAAACTCGGAAGATGCA
>DAIUKG010000005.1:0-147116 GCA_036848375.1 Spirochaetota bacterium | reverse complement strand
TATTACCTTCGGTAAACCGGGATGACAACAAAAGGTGTTATGAAACGGTTGCCCCTAAATATAATTTGCTACCGTGAAACCGCGGGTTCCCTTAAACTAAAATTATTATTGACATTTCATTAAATATGCACAATAAGAAACTAAATATAGAAACAGGATAAATAAACTGACGCCCTATCATTATTTATTCCCTCACCTGAATCGGGTTTTATTATACTTTTTCAAAATGACAGGTACATGATTCTTAACATTTTCAGAAAACTCGTACAGAAGACCTCCTTCGGTTTTTCTGTGGCATTTATCTCCACGCTCTGGGTTTATCCCGCGGCGTCTTACGGATATTATATTTTTTATGCCACGGTTGATCTCGGCAAGGAAGAGCTTGATTTTTCGCTGACCGCGCTCGTGCTGGGCACGATTGTGGCCCTGCTTGTGCATTTTATTCATTACGGGCTCATGTACCGTATAAGAATACCGGGTTTTTCACGTTCAATACGCCTGATGAACAGGGAACTTTCGGACGACAGGATTTTTAAGGATGACTACAATCCCGGCAAAGAGAGCGTTATTGAACTGTATGACAACGTGGTTCTCTTGCCCAGGAACAACCTGGTTGCCGCTTCGACTTACACGCTTTCGGTGATCCTGTTTCTGGTGTTCGGCTTTCAGTTTATGTTCAATGATGACCTGATGTCGTCGGTGTATATTGTCATGGGGGGATGTTTTACGGTCCTGATCCACGGGTATTTCGTGTTCAACGTCACGGAATACCTTGTCGGCCCGTACAAGGAGCGCCTTGAAAAGATCATTTTCAACTATGAAATGGATTTCCGCAACCGCTATCTTTTAAGCGTACGCAACAAGTCCCTGTTCGCGGTCATGCTCGTTTTTCTCTGCATGATCATTCTCACTATTTTTATCATGGTGAGCGAAAAGCCCCTGCTCCAGGTTTTCATTTTTATCGTGCTCAGTGTTATCGCGGTGGGGCTGCTCATATTTTTGTCCATCAACAAGATCACCATCTCGCTTACCGAGATCAACCGCGCCACCAAGGAGCTCGCTGCCGGGGGGGACGGCCTATACTTCCCGCCCTTTCTTGACCGCGAACTGGTGACGTTTTCCTATCACTACAACAGGGCTGCCCTCGAGATCAATGAGATACGGGCCGATCTGCAGAAGAAGGTCGACGAGCGCACCGAGGAGCTTAAAAAGGCCTACGACCGTCTGAACTCCATGTATAAACAGGTTCAGGAGGACATGCAGCTCGCGAAAAAAATTCAGAGCCGCGTGCTTGCAAAGAATTTCAACAGCGTCAGGGAAATTAAAACGTACATCCAGTATTATCCCATGAGCGAGGTCGGCGGCGATATCTACGATATCAGTGAAATCCGGCCGGGTTACGTGCGCATTTTTCTGGCCGACGCGGCAGGCCATGGCGTTCAGGCAGCGCTGGTGACCATGATCATCAAGGGCGAGTACGAGAAGGTCAAGGAAAGCGCTGACGCTGCCGCGCTGCTTCAGTCGCTGAACGATTCGTTTCTCGATCTCTATGAAATACTCAGCGTGTTTTTTTCGTGCGTGATCATCGATCTCGACCTGGCCAACAAGAAGCTGTATTACTCCTCAGCGGGCCATCCTGATCAGGTGCTGATCCGCGGCGGGAAGGTGGTGCGCCTTGTCCATACGGGCAAGCTTGTCGGTATTGTCAAGGGCGCGACCTACCAGATAACTGAAAACGAGATCGGTTCAGGCGACCGGCTGCTCCTGTTTACCGACGGCCTTTTCGAGCAGTTCAATGAAAACGACGACGTCTACGGAGAGGAGAACCTGAGAAGGGCGATTGAAAAGGGGAAGGGCCTTACCATCGAGGAGCTGATGTACAGCGTGATCACCGGGGTCGACGTTTTCATCGGCGGCAAAAACAAGATATCGCTGCACGATGATGTCACCATCATTGGCATACAGATACTTTAATTTTTTACTTCCTGAGCTCCTTCGTTGCCGGCATTGAGAATGTATGCCGCTCGATTCGCCGGCGTGGCGGCGCCCTCGACAATTTCAGCGCCTGCCCGCTTCCTTGACTTCAGTACCGCCGAAACCCACGCAAGTGCAATTGCCCCCGCAGTCAGGTCAGTGGCAAGCCTTCCCGAAAAAATACCCTGTATGCCCCAGTAGCTGTTTCCCAGAAATGAGAGCGGGATGAGCAGTCCCAGGACCCTGGCCGCGTTGAGTATCGTCGCCGATACCGGCCGGTGTATGCCCGTGAGAAAGAACCCGCCGTAGCGATGGATCTCCATCATGCCGTACCCGAACGCGATGGTGTGAATATAGAGGATGAATATTCTCGTCACCGTATCATCCGTGGTAAATATTCCTGCCAGCAGCGGCGCTGTCGCATAAAATGCGCACGCAATGAAGATGCCGTAAAAGAACGCGAACCGGGTCGCGTAGATTTTGGCCTCGTGTATGCGGTCAAAACGCCCCGCGCCGAAGTTCTGGCTCACGAACGGGACCAGGGAGATTCCCAGGGCCATGGGGATGACAAAGGCGAACATCTCGACCCTTCCCGCCGCGGCCGCGGCGGCAACGGCCTCGTTCCCGTGCCTGCTGATGAGCGCCGTGATCACTGCGGATGAAATGGGCATGAGCACCATGCTGATGCTGCCCGGTATGGCGAAGCCCATGATCCGCCTGCATGATGCGATGAATGAAATGAATTCCGGGTGGCGCAGGTGCAGGTGCCGGTGTTTTACCGTTAAAAGAACGAACAGCCATATTGACGAGACCGCCTGGGCGATCACCGTTGCAAGGGCGGCGCCGAATATCCCCAGCGCGGGAAAACCCAGCAGCCCGAAAATAAGGACCGGGTCGAGCACGCAGTTGACCAGGGCGCCGGTGACCATAAAGCGGCTTGCCGATTTTGAGTCGCCCAGCGCGATGAGTATGCCGTTTCCCATCATGGGAAAGGCCATGAACACGGCGCCCGCGTACCACGTGCGCATGTATCCCTTCACGAACGGCAGTGTGTTTTCATCCGCCCCGAGCCTGGTAAATATCGGGTCAATGCTCAGGTACCCGGCAACTGACAGCAGCGCTGAAATAAAGGCTATGAGTATGACCCCGTGCGTGACGATCCGCGCGGCGGTAGTTTTGTCGGCGCGGCCGATGGCGTGCGAGGTGAGGGTGGTCACCCCGGTGCCGATCCCCCCGGCGATAAAGGTAAACAGCATGACCACGGGGAACGTAAACCCCATGGCCGCGAGCGGAATGGTGCCCAGTTTCGACACGAACCAGGTGTCGACAAGGTTGTAGGCGTTCATGGCCACGGTGCCCGCCAGCATGGGGAATGCCATGCGGAACAGGGTCTTTTTCACGTCGTGTTGTATCAGTTTGGCCATTGCGCGGTTGTTCCGATTTTCTGGTCCCGGGGGCCGGTGAAATATGTGATCATGGTTTATAGGGTTAGATTTATTTCAAGTCAAATTATTCCGGGAAGGGGGTCAGAGCAAAATTCGGGGTATGTAGGGGCAGGTTTTCAACCTGCCCCGGGGTCAGAGCACGTTATCTCTTTTTCCCTTTAATATCAAGCCCGAGCTGTCCGCCGGGATTCATCACGTTTTTCGGGTCAAAGTGCTTTTTGAGCGCGCGCAGCACGTCCATTTGCTCTGACCCGAGGTGGCGTTCCATCCACGGGGAGATCATTTTCCCCACGCCGTGGTGATGGCTCAGCGACCCGCCGGACCGGTAAATGGCGTCGATGATCCCGTCCTGCAGTTTTTTGTATTCTTTCACGTCGTCGATTCTGGCGATGAAAATGAAATACAGGTTGGTGCCCTGCGGGTAAAAGTGGGACGCGTGGGTCATGCACACCGTGCGCGGCCTGCTCTTGATAAAGGCGCGCACCTCCCGGTGCACCCGGTGGATGTTCGACCAGGTCACCCCGGTTTCAAGGGTGTCGATCAGGATCCCGTAATCGTGGAGGTCCTCGCGCAGGTACGGGTCGCGGTACCTTCCCGGCTCCCACTGTTTGGTGGCGAACCCGGTGAGGTACATGCCCCCGTGCGCCCGGCATATTTTTTTGACCTGTTTTTTCACGTTGCGCGCGAACTGTTTTTCGCCCTCGGCCGAACCCAGGAACAGACAGCGCTCCATGGGCCGGTACCCGCGCAGGGACATGAGCCGGTCAATGGGCGTGCCGTCAATGCCGTAGAGCTTAAGCCCGATGTGTGTCTCCTCAGGGTCGGATATCCTGAACACCGCGGGCATGCCGAACTCTCCCTGCGAAATTTCACGGGACGCGTTCACCGCGTCGTCCCAGGTGGGGAAGATGAAGCCGAACCGCTGCCTGTTTTTTGGCATGTACCGGTAGACCTTCATGGTCACCTCAACGAGCACGCCGAAGGAGCCCTCGCTTCCTTTCATGATGTCGTTTACCCTTGGCCCGGTCGCGGTCGCGGGATAGTCGAGCGTTTTGAACGTGCCCGCGGGGGTTACGTATTCCTGGCTCACGACCAGGTCGCCGGCGTCGCCGTAGTATGAGGATGCCTGGCCCGAGCCAAGGGTCACAACCCATCCGCCCACGGACGAATACTCGAACGACTGGGGATAGTGGCCGCAGGTGTAGCGGCGCCGCGCTCCGAGCTTTTCCGGAGCGCTGTTCAGCAGGTCTTCATACGCGGGGCCGAGCATCCCGGCCTGCACGGTCGCGGTCTGGTTGAGCTCGTTGAACTCGACCAGCCTGTTCATGTGCGTTGAGAGCACCAGGGTCACGCCGCCCCTTGCCGGGTTGAGCCCGAAGGTGACCGACGAGCCGCCTCCGTACACGTAAAGGGGGATGCCTTTGCCGGAGCAGTAGGCCACGATTTTGCGCACGTCCTCCTTGTCGCGCGGGTGCACGACCAGGTCAGCGGTGTCGCCGTTGTCACCGGCGCGCAGTTTCATGGCCTCTTCTATGGTCTTGCCGCGCGAAAATTTCACGCGGTCATATGCTTTGACTGAAACGTTTTCTTCGCCCGCGATTTTTTCGAGCGCGGCGATGTCGGCCCGCTTGATCCTCGGCGGCTTTTTCAGGAGCACCGGCTCGTCGCCTTCATGCCGCGGCTTTTGAAATTCTTCGTCGCCAAGGCCGAATACGGTCTTGAGCTCCCGGTAGAGCTTGTTGTTCGGATGTTTGAAGGCGAGCGGGTGCCCCCATTTGAATATTGACCGGTATGTTCCTTCGACGGGTGGCGTCTCTCTCCAGAGAGGGATGAATTCTTTTTTTTCAGCCATGGGTGTCTCCTTCTTATTAATATTTCAGTCCTGCGGGACGCGCAGAGCCTTTTCAGCTGACTCGATCTCCGAAGCGGTCCTTGCGCTGTCCCAGCCGAGCTCGGCCGCAGCGGTTTCGGCCGCGACGCGCAAAACGTCCCCGCCCGGGTTTCCCAGGGTGCCCAGGCCCGTGCGCCTGAAAATGATGTCTTTGAGCGTCAGGGCCATTTCGCTGCGCACGGCATACACGACCTGGGCGGGCATTTCCCCGTCACGGTCAAGGGGCCTGGCCCACTCTTTGTTCGTCCGCGCGAGCGAGAGTACTTTCTCAAGCTCGGTGCCGTATATGCGGGCCAGGTAGTCAACGGTGCTTTCGGGAAAATCGCTGTTTTTCCCGACCGCGTTTTTCAGGTATGCGTTCATGTCCGGGATCTCGCAGCCCGCGAGGAATTCTTTGGCGGTGATCATCCCCCCCGTTTTCTTTTTGAGCTTTTTTATCACCACGTTCATCACGTTCTCGGCCAGGTTGCGGCTCGTCGTGTATTTGCCGCCTTCGACCGTGATCAGGCCGTCAAGGCCGTCATCGGCGTTATCGTAAATTTCGTACTTGCGGGACGACTCGTACACGTCCTCGGTCTGGTCTTCGACCAGCGGCCTCAGGCCCCCGTAAGAGTAGAGCACGTCGTCATAGGTTATGGGGTCGCCGTTGCCGAACGCGCTGTTCACGTCGTGCAGCAGTTCGAGGATGCTCTGCTTCGTGACCCGGTATTCGTCCGGGCTGCCGATGTATTCCTTGTCCGTGGTTCCGATCAGGGAATGCCCCCTCCAGGGGATGAGAAAGAAGTGCCTGCCGGACGCGGTTATTGATCCCACAACGTGGTCGTTGATGAGCTTCCGGGTGATCACGTGGATCCCCTCTGAGCGCCTGAGCTGTTCAGCGGGCCTTTCCTTTTTCGCGATGCCGAGGATGATGTCCGCCCAGGGGCCGCCGCAGTTTATGGTAAGCGCGGCGTTGATTTCCTTTTCGGCTCCGGTGACCAGGTCGTGCACTTTGATTCCGGCGATGCGGCCCTGCGCGTCTTTGATGAAATCGGTCACCTTCGCGTAGTTCGAAACGTCCGCGCCGTATTTGACCGCTGATTTGATAAAGGCGAGGGTGAGCCGCTCCGGGAAGATGCTCACGCAGTCGTAATAGATTGAAGCCCCGGTCAGCCCCTCCCGCTTGACGTTCGGCTCGAGCCTGAGTACCTCTGCGGGCGTGATGCTGCGGTGGAGCGGTATGCGCTTTGATTTGTCCCAGGTGAGCTGCTTGTCCCATGAGAAGATGTCGTACATGATCATCCCCGCCTTGATGACGGGCCTGGTGTTGGTGATCTTTGCATTGTTTGTGGTCACCATGAAGGCGATGGGGTAAACGAAATTCGGCGCGATGTTTTCGAGCGTTTTGCGCTCCCTGAGCGACTCCCGTACCAGGCTGAACTCCATGGTCGCCAGGTAGCGAAGCCCCCCGTGGATCAGCTTTGACGTCGCTGATGAGGTCGCCGCGCCGAAATCGCCCTTTTCGACGAGCGCGACCGAGAGCCCCCGCGATGCGGCGTCATACGCGACTGCTGCGCCGGTGATGCCGCCTCCGATGATCGCCAGGTCGTATGTTTTGCCGGTGTGGTTTTCCATGAAGCGCTTCATTTATTTCCTCCTTCAGCGGCGGCCCGGGCCGCTTTCTCGTAGTATGAGTAGATCTTTTTTTCGGTGTAGACGAGCACGTCCCTCATGATCTCGGTTGCTTCGGCGCTTTTCTTTTTTTCAATTGCCCGCACGATTTCTTCGTGAAAGCGCTCGGAGCGCTCTTCGTTTTCCTTTTCGTTGAAGTAGAGGTAGCCGTAGTCCCTGAACAGCTGGTTAAAGAAGTTGAGGATGAAAATGTACAGGATGTTGTTCGAGGCAAGGGCGATCGCGTGGTGCAGGTCAAGGTCGCGCTGGGCAACGCTTGTCTTTTTATCGCTTACGGCCTTTTTTATTGCCGCGAGGTCTTTCGCCGACCTGTTCCGGGCCGCGATCCCGGCCATTTCAGGGACCAGTATCTTGCGCAGGTCGAGTATGTTGTGCAGCAGGTCAGGGGTGATGTATTTGTTCGAGTAGATGATTGATTTGAGCAGTTCGAGGTTCCCGCTCTCGAGATAGTTTTTGACGTAAATCCCGTCGCCGTGGCGGATTTCAACAAGGCCGAGCATCTCGAGTTTTTTCAGGGCCTCGCGCACGGTGCCCCGGTTGACCTTGAGGTCAAGGGCGAGGTCCCTTTCGGCGGGCAGTTTGCTCCCGGCAGGGAGGCTGCCGCTGATGATTTTTTCCTGTATCTGCCCGACGATTTCCTCATAGAGCTTGTTTTTGCTTATCGGTGAAAGTATCCCTTTCGCGGCATTCATGCGGGTGCTCCTGGTATATTGGTTCAGTGGTTCGACCAATTACAAAATACGCTTTTTATCGTTTTTTGTCAAGGCGTATATGTTTTTTTTGTAAAAAGACGCGGGGCGGGGATGTTTTTTTTATCCATACCATGCATACCCCGGATGCCGGGCAGCTGTATCGCCCATTTTTTTATGGGGCCGCTGCTGGTAATCGTCCCCCCTGTTGCTGCTCTGACCCCGCTTGATGGCGAAAACCATCTTGACTTTATGGCCGCGGCTTTTAAATAATGAGCCATTCTCAGACCATAAAGGAGGCCCTATGAAATATCTGGTCATCGGCTCAGGCGGACGTGAACACGCCCTGGCCTGGAGACTCCTCGCTGACGGAAGCGCCCGCGAAGTATACGCGGCACCCGGAAACGGCGGCATTGACGAGCCCTTCCGCGTCAGTATCGCGGTTGATGACTTCAAAGGCATAGAGGCCTTCTGCGCTGAAAAGAAGATCGATATGGTCGTTGTCGGTCCTGAAGCGCCCCTGGTCGAGGGGCTTGCCGACTTTCTTGAAACGAAAAAGATCCCGGTTTTCGGGCCATCAGCGCGCGCTGCCATGCTTGAGGGGAGCAAGCTTTTTGCCAAGACCATTATGGAAAAGTACGGCGTGCCCACGGGCGCGCACGCTGATTTCACGTCAAAGGAAAAGCTGGTCGACTATGTGAGCGGCCTGAAACAGTATCCCATTGTGATCAAGCTTGACGGGCTGGCAGCGGGCAAGGGCGTGGCCCTCCCGGAAAACCTTGAGCAGGCGCGTGCCTTTATCGATGAAAACGTCAGCGACGGCGCGCGGGTCTTTGTGGAGGAATATTTTGACGGAGAAGAAGCCTCGGTGCTGGGCATCTCCGACGGCGAGACCGTGCTTCCCTTTGTCGCGGCCCAGGACCATAAGCGCGCCTTTGACGGCGACAAGGGCCCCAATACCGGCGGCATGGGCGCCTATGCGCCGGCACCGGTCATGACTGGCGCGCTGCTTGAAAAGGTGCGCGAAACGGTGCTGCAGCCCACGATTGACGGCATGCGCGCTGAAGGCATCCCTTTCAAGGGGATTTTGTACGCCGGCCTGATAATAAGCGGCGGCTCGATTAATGTCCTTGAATACAATGTCCGTTTCGGCGACCCCGAGGCCCAGGTCATCCTTCCCCTGCTCGAGGGAAAACTCGGCGATTATATCCAGGCTTCAGTTGCAGGAAGGCTCGGGGGGATGAAACTCTCCTTTAAAAAGGAGCACGCCATAACCGTGGTCATGGCATCAGGCGGTTACCCTGGATCATATCCGAAGGGAAAGGTGATCACCGGGCTTGACCGTGCCGGTGACGATATCATCGTCTTCCATGCCGGCACCAGGAGGGAAGGAGATAACGTGCTCACCAGCGGCGGGCGGGTGCTCAATGTGACCGCCCTGGGCGCGACTCTCGAGGAGGCCCGGCAGAAGGTATATGACTCAATTTCGTCCATATCCTTTGAGGGCGGCTTTTACCGAAAGGACATAGCCTACCGCGCCCTGGGACGATAATAATTCAGAGGTTCAGCATGAAAAGTATATGTTTCGCTTTGATCCTTGCCGGTGTTTTTTTTCTTAATCCGCTGGATTCGTCAGCGCAGTGCCGTTCAGTCGACTATTCCGGCTCAAAACTGGTTGAGAAAACTGATGACAGGGAAGTCTATTCAAAGCCTGACGGCACAACAATAATTAAATATGCCGATCGCGATGAAGCGCGCTGCCCTGACGGCACCACCGTCATCCAGTATAAGGACGGTTCGCGTCTGGTTGAAAAGCCCGGCGGCGAGCGCCTCATGTTCATGCCTGACGGGACCGTTACGGTCACCGGAAAGGACGGTGAAAAGAAAGTGTCCCTGAAAGGCAGGACCCTCTACGGCCTTGAAATAAAAGAAGAAAATAAAATCCTCCGCAGAAGGGGCTGTACCGTGGAGCTTGTCTATTCCAGTGAATTTTCCGATGACGTCATGGACGCGAACATGAAATCGCTGTTCGCCGAGCTTGCCAGGGAGATCGACCGCTGGCTGTATGCAAAGACCCCGCCGCGGGAATCGATCCGGGTCATCATGTCAAACTGCCGCTTCTGTGTCGTCGGCTATTGCGGCAAAAAGAACGTCATGGGCCTCGAAGTTATCGGCCGCGGGGCCGGCTGGGAACGGAGCTCCTCGTTTTCCCGTGAAGATATTATCAACAAGAAAAAACACGCGGACATGGCCCGGAAAGCGGTTGAGGAAATTTTAGGCAAATAAAAATGCCCACAGCCCCGACCATTCGGGATTGGCTGTCGCCTGCGGCGCCGGCGGGGTATTTTTGTAATAAAAAAGGGCCGTGTTTAACGGCCTCTTTTATAATAGAAGTATTCATTTCATCAGAGAAGAAATCGTTAGAAATTTTCCTTTCCCTGGTCGCCTTCTTTACAGTCCATGAGATAATACTTGCCGGTAAGGTCATCAAGCGCTGAAAGGAGAGGATTTGCCACAAATACGCCTGAAGTCGCGTTAAGTTGAGCGTAGTAGATTTTTCCTGCCTGAGTATTGAAGCTTACTGACGCAACAGGCCCTTCTGTTTTTGAGAACAGGGTATGGGTACCGGGGCTGACATACAGATGAATAAACTGTCCGCCAAGGCATCCGCCAGCCCAGTTGTCATCGATAAGAGCGTCAACATAGATATTGAATTTCACCAGTCCGCCAAATGGGTTATTGCGGAGGACATAGATAAGGGCTTTGTCCTTTTTAGGTCCATAGGGAAGTTTATAGCTATTGGTCGCTTCGATCATTTTTTCTTTGGTAACCGGACCACAACTTACCAGTGCCGCCAGCAGTACGGGAACAAGAAGCTTGAGAGCAGTAGAAATTGGTTTATTGTTCATTGAGACCTCCAAAATTATTTGTTTGCACCGATATGAGTCTATCGGTTAATTTAATGCATTGTTTGTTGTGTTAATTAAAGTGGTTCTTTATTATACCACTATCTTTTTATTTTCAAGAAAATATTTTTTTTATATGCATATTCGATCTTTTTATCATTCATAAACGGGCCTTATGAAGACCACGGTTTATTTTCAGGGCAAATCCAGTTGAAATCGGGGTACAAGGCCATGGTCCATTGATGGTTTTTTTGCGGCGTCAATTGCCATATCAATTGCCCTGAGAACATCCTTTTCTGAATAGATGTCCCTGATGCATAACGGCCGGTAAAAGTTTTCACCGGGGGGGATGACCGCCAGCGCCGGTATGGACCTGCTTCCCATGAGGGAAAGGAGCCTCTCCGCTGACGGATTGTCCCTGGTGATGTCAGCAATGATAAAATCTATATTATTCCGTGTTATTTTTGCATTAACGGCCTCAGTGTATAATGCCCTGGATTCAACGAGTCGGCAGTTGGGGCACCAGTCAGCAGTGAACTGAATCATGGATATAATGCCCCTGTCCCGGTTGGACAGTATCCTTTCTTCGCTGAAATCAGTTGCCGTAATTTTCGTTTGCTGCTTTTCATACATATAATGGAAGGCAAGGCCATATCCTCCGGTGATAATGATGAGCGTTAAAGCCAGGGACGCGGCCCTTTTGATTTTTTTTTCAACCGGTGACCCGAATTTTCCATATTGCCACAATGCGAGAGCGATGAAAGAAAGAAAGGTCACTGTTCGCATAATTGATCCTGTGTCCATGAGAGAGATTAAATAAACCACGGTAAACATCAGGAGAAAGGCCATTCCCTGTTCAAAGAGCTCTGTCCAGCGGCCCGGCCTGGGGATAAATTTCATGAGGCCTGGATTCATCGAGAGGAGCAAATAGGGCAGGGCCATGCCCGCGCCGACACTCATAAAGATTATGAATATGATGTGCGCGGGCTGTGCGAGCGCCCAGGCAAGAGTCCCGCCGAGGAAGGGGCCGCTGCAGGGAGTGGCGAGCAGGGTTGCAAGAAGACCCTTGAGGTACGCGTCCCCGTACCGGTTGTCGCGGTCCCGGGCGGCCTTTCCCGCGAATGAGGGCATGCCCAGGGTGTAAACCCCGAACATCGAAAGAGCCAGGGCGAACACCAGGGCCGCCATCGCGGTAAGAAAAAAGCGGTGCTGGAACAGTTCCCCCCAGCTGTATCCCAGAAAGGCCGCGAGGCCGGCGAGAACGGCGAAACTGGTAAGTATCCCCGCTGAAAAGAGCACGCCGAGTTTCAGCAGTTCCTTTCTGTCGCTTCCGGCATGTTTTATGAAACTCATGATTTTAAGGCTCACCACGGGCAGCACGCAGGGCATGAAGTTAAGGATGATTCCCGCGAGAAGGCCGAACATGACCGCCTGGAGCAGCCCTGTCACGTTTCTCTCCTCAATACATTGCGGCTGCAGGGCAATGCCGTTAAAATAAGCTTCAGGCGCCCCGGTGGCGTCAATGTGTGCAGCCGTGGTTTTATCATTTACTGATGTTTTATCCTGAAGAGATGCACCCGGCGTAAAAGTGGCTCCCGGCGCAGATGAATCATCCTGCCGGCCCGTCACGGAAATAATCGCTGACAGGGTTTCACTTTTAGGGATGCAGGTTGACTCGGTACAGAGAAGCGCTTTGAGCGTAATGGTTGCCCGGTGCTCACCCGGTGCTGTTTCTTTCGATGTTTCAAAGGGAATGATGATGTCGGTTTTGCCTGAATGGACAAAGACATATTCCTTTTCTCCGGGGTATATGTACTTTTCTGCACGGGGAAATCGCGGCGCGAGAAAGCGCACGCCCTCTGGCGATTTTGTTTCAACGTCAGTTGCCATGCCGGTGCCGGGGCCTTTGGGATTGCCGTAGATATGGGCCCCGGAAGGAATTTCGATTCTCAGCGTAATGGAAGACGCGTCCCCCGCGCTGACGGTTGTTTTTTGCGGGATGATATATGCCCTGAACTCCTGGATTTTTTTTGTGGTGCATGAGAGCACAAACAATACAACTACTGATAGAAACATATATTGGCTGTAACGACGGTTAAGCATGCATCACCTTGGTTGACAATATCAAGTTTGTTGATTGGGTTAAATACATCCCGCATTGTTTCATAAATTTTTGGTCACCGGGAAGGGGTAATTATTACAGTAAACGGTTTTTACTGCAATATTATTTTTATTTTCATCGGAAAGCTGTCATTAATTATTCCAGATTCAGATGCTCTGACCCCCTGAACATAAAATTTAATTCAGAGCTGCTTATAAATCCAGTAAGGCATGTTCCGGGTACGGGTTATATGCTTGACAGTAAGGCTTGGTGGTTGATAATTATTATTTTCATTAGACAATGCGCGATTTAGTGAGGATTTATGAATGAATACCTGATTTATAAAATAATTCTGGGATGCTGCGCCCTTATCGGGCTTGTTTCTTTTATCGCACTTTTTTTTGTTACCGCTCCTTACGGCAGGCACGCGAAAAAGGGATGGGGCCCCATGATCCCCAATACTCCGGCCTGGGTGCTGATGGAAGCCCCGGCGTCGCTTCTTTTCCTGCTGTATTTTCTCACTCCTGGCCGGTCGATGACGCCGGTCCTGGTGGCGTTTTTTATTATCTGGCAGATACATTACTTTCACCGCTCGTTTATTTTTCCTTTTCAGTTAAAGGACAATGAGAGAATGCCTCTTTCCATTATCCTGTTCGGATTTCTTTTTAACGCGGTGAATACGTATATACAGGGAAAATGGCTCTATGCATTTTCTCCTGAAACAATGTACGCGGTTTCCTGGCTTTATGATCCGCGGTTCATCATCGGTGTCATTGTTTTTGCCTCGGGTTTTTTTATTAATAAGCAGGCAGACTCAATCCTTCGCGGGCTCTGGGACCCTGACAATCCGGGATACAAAATACCGTACGGGGGACTGTACCGGTACGTTTCCTGTCCCAATTATCTGGGAGAAATGCTCACCTGGATCGGCTGGGCCATCATGACCTGGTCTGTCGCCGGGCTTTATTTCGCGTTGTGGACCATATTTAACCTTGCTCCCAGGGCGCGATCGAACCACAAGTGGTACCGGGATAATTTCCCCGATTATCCAAAAGAAAGGAAGGCCCTGGTGCCGTTTCTTTTTTGATGAAAAATTTTTATGATTTCCCCCTCCTGATCGTATTACCGGTATAAAAAACTTGCTAAATATGATCTGGAGGGATACCTTATGCATAAAGAAGCTGAAAAGATTTCAGGCGAACCGATCATGACTGTGTCCAAATCAATACTGTATAAAACGTTAAAGACCGCCATTTCCCAGGGTGAAGATGAAAGCATCAGGGAACTGGCGGATATTCTGCACGGGAGTATGCTTTATCATCTGCAGCATGAGACACAAATAACCGCCAACAGTACCCGCCTTGATACCCAGCATGGTGAGATTTTAAATTCCATAGAGGCGATGAGAGAAGGGTTCAGACTGGTCGAGAAGCGTTTTGAGCAGGTGGATAAACGCTTTGAGCAGGTGGATAAACGCTTTGAACAGATGGATAAACGGTTTGATGACCTGATTCATCAGTTTGACAAACGCTTTGACCAGGTTGACAAACGCTTTGCCTTCCAGAGCTGGCTGATCGGGATAGGTTTTGTTTCAGTCAATACTCTTGTGGTATTATTGAAGCTTTTCAGTTGATAATAGGTAATTATATTTAAACGATGCTGATGATTACTCTGTCGACCCGGCCTCCCGCGGAAAGCCTGCATACATCATCGCGGTTAATGCTTCCTATGTGCTCGACTTTCCATGCCGGTTTCTGGCCGAAAAATATGCACAGATAGTTTCCTTTTTTACTATAGGCAATTCCTCCGGGGGGGATGTCGGCAACCAGCGCGGGCCGGTAGCCTTCGGGGTACAGTTCAATGCCCAGCGGGCCGTACAGTTCGTTTCCCCATTTCTCCAGTATGATCGAGCGCGGGAGGTTCCGGTAAAGAACCGCTGCGGGCTCTGTGGTAAAAAGTTCCGCTTCACAGGTAAACATCCCGAAATCAAGCTTTATTGCTGCCATTGCCCCTCCCGCTTTCGTGCTGAGGCGTACGGTATCACGCGTTCTTATGCTGTCAACAATCTCTCCATAGTAAAAATCACTCTTTCCGAATTTTTGAGAAAGACAGCCACGGCACAGAGAGCACCGAGGTATAGAAATGTCATTACGAGCGGGGAGAAATGTATTGTACTGATTAAATTTCTCATCGTTGCCCGATTTAAAATGACAGAGTAAACGTATCTCTGTCACATCCCGTTTCATCCGTATTTATGCTTTGAAAAAATTCAGCTCGGGCCTGTATTAAAATCCTGCATCTTTCTCTGTGTACTCCGTGACTCTGTGGCTATCTTTTTCATATTGCTTTTTGACATTTAAATCCCGACATTCCGGAATGAGCCGTAAAAATAATATCCGCCTGCACATTGATACCGCGCTTTATAGAGCCGGCTTTCGGGCGGATGTTTTTCGCTGATTACCGGCAATAGGGGCCTGTGACAGGCCCGGTATCTTTTTTTAGTGAATAAATGTATTGACACTGTTTATGTTTTTTTCTTACTTGATATATCTTGCTGGAACAGGTGGTCACCATGGAACTTCCTTCATCATATGATCCCAAAGAGGTCGAACAGAAATGGTATAAAGTCTGGGAAGACGGGGGTTTTTTTCACGCGGATGAAAAAGACGGCAAAGAGCCGTACTGCATTGTCATTCCCCCGCCCAATGTGACCGGGAACCTGCACATGGGCCATGCTCTGAACAACACCCTGCAGGACATTCTGACCAGGTGGCAGAGGATGAAGGGCAAATCAGCGCTGTGGATGCCCGGCATGGACCATGCCGGCATAGCCACACAGAACGTGGTCGAGCGCCTTCTCCGCGAAGAAGGCAAATCAAAGGACGACCTCGGCCGCGAAAAGTTCGAAGCCCGCGTGTGGGAATGGAAAGAGCATTCAGGCGGGCAGATACAGGGCCAGCTCAGAAGGCTGGGCTGCTCTCTTGACTGGGAACGCGAGCGGTTCACCCTTGACGAGGGCCTCTCAAAGGCCGTTCACAAGGTGTTCGTGACCCTTTACGAGGAAGGGCTCATCTACCAGGGATACCGGATCATCAACTGGTGCCCCCGGTGCAAGACCGCGCTTTCAGACATTGAAACCGAATATAAAGACCTCCAGGGACATCTCTGGCACATAAAATATCCTCTTGCCGGTTCAGACAAGTTTATCGTCGTGGCGACAACCAGGCCCGAGACCATGCTGGGCGACACCGGCGTCGCGGTCAACCCGGACGATGAGCGCTACACCGACCTCGTGGGCAGGAACGTCATCCTTCCCCTGATGGACCGCGAAATACCGATCTTCGCGGACGATTTCGTTGACAGGGAATTCGGTACCGGCCTGGTCAAGGTCACGCCCGCGCATGACCCGAACGACTTTGACATGGGCAAGCGCCACAACCTGGGGGAGATCAACATCCTCGACGAAGGCGGAAAGATCAATGAAAACGGCGGCCCGTACGCGGGCATGGACCGGTTCGAGGCCAGAAAAAAGGTCGTCGAAGACCTGGACCGGCTCGGGCTCCTGCTCAAGATCGAAAACCACGACCACTCGGTGGGCCACTGCTACCGATGCCAGACAATCATCGAGCCCTATCTTTCGAAACAGTGGTTCGTGAAGATACAGCCTCTCGCCGACGACGCCATAAAGGCCGTTGAAGAGGGGAAGATCCGTTTCGTGCCGAAGAACTGGGAAAAGACCTATTTTGAGTGGATGTACAACATCCGCGACTGGTGCATCTCGCGGCAGCTCTGGTGGGGGCACCGCATCCCGGCTTTCTACTGTGAAGAGTGCGGCCATATCAACGTCAGCGTTGAAGACCCTGACCGGTGCGCGCAGTGCGGATCAACGAAGATCAGGCAGGACGAGGACGTTCTGGACACCTGGTTCTCATCCGGCCTGTGGCCTTTTTCCACGCTCGGGTGGCCTGACAAGACCCCGGCGCTCGCGAAGTATTACCCGACTTCGGTGCTCGTCACCGGGTTCGACATCATCTTTTTCTGGGTCGCGCGCATGATCATGATGGGGATGAAGTTCATGGGTGACGTCCCGTTCAGGGACGTTTACATCCACGCGCTGGTGCGGGACGAGCAGGGCCAGAAGATGAGCAAGTCGCGGGGTAATGTCATCGACCCGCTGCTGATGATGGACGAGTACGGAACTGACGCCTTCAGGTTCACGCTGGCGATTTTCGCGGCGCAGGGCAGGGACGTCATCCTTTCCGAGAAACGGATCGAGGGCTACCGCTCCTTCTGCAACAAGATATGGAACACGACGCGCTTCATCCTCATGAACCTCGGGGACGACTTCAGGCCCGCCGGGATCGACGTGAAGGCGCTTGAGCCTTTTGACTGCTGGATACTGCACCGGATGAACCGCGCCATCGACGACATCAATCGCGCTCTTGAGGAATACCGGTTCAACGAAGCGGCGCACACCATCTATGATTTCTGGTGGGGCGAGTTCTGCGACTGGTACCTTGAGCTCACCAAGCAGCGATTATACGCGAAAGACCAGGACATGGCGGCATCATCCGCAATGGCGAAACAGGTCCTCTACCTGGTGCTCAGGACGTCCCTGAAGCTGCTTCATCCTTTCATGCCGTACATCACCGAGGAGATATGGCAGAAAATTTCGGATGAAGGGGACGGCCTTATCATCACTGCCGAATGGCCCGGGGCGCGCCCGGAATTTTCATTCCCGTCCGAGGCGGGCGACGCCGAGCTCTTCAAGGAAATCGTTTACCGGATTCGCAATATCCGCGGCGAGATGGATGTTCCTCCCGATAAAAAAGCGACAGTCATTTTTAAAACCGCAAGCGGAGCGATTTCATCGCTGATCGAGCGTGAAACCGCGCATATCATGGCGCTGGCGCGGGTCGAGAAGATAACCGTTGACGCGGACTATACCCCGGACAAAACGGACGCGGCAGCGGTCATGGCCGACCTTGAAATTTTTCTGCCGCTGAAGGGGCTGATCGATATCGACAAGGAGCGGGCGCGGCTCCAGAAAGAGATCGACAGGGTGACCGCTGATCTCGAGCGCGTTGAAAGAAAGCTTTTAGATGAAAAATTTACGAGCAAGGCGCCTGCCGAAATTGTTGCGAAAGAAACCGCCAAGCGCGACGGGTTCGCCGATGTCCTTGCCAAGCTTAACGAGAGCCTGGCGAAACTGTCATAGAGCAGGCTGCAGAGATTTTTTAAAAAAAAGTTATAGAATTGATTTTATACAATAATAATGCCGTGCCTGAAAATCAGTCGCGGCATTATTATTTCAAAATACAGCTTTCAATACTAAAAGCATGCACTACATTAATACTCGGTGACCCTCAAACTCATTTTTATGACCGTGCAAGGTCAAAACGATCGGCATTCATGACCTTTACCCATGCCGCAACGAAGTCATGCACAAACTTCTCCCTGGAATCATCTGAAGCGTAGACCTCGGCAATCGCTCTCAGTTGCGAGTTTGAGCCAAAGATGAGATCGATACGGGTGCCGGTCCATTTCAGTTCTCCAGTTTTACGATCGCGCCCTTCGAAAACGTCCGTATCTTTCGAGTTCGGCTTCCATACCGTACTCATGTCGAGAAGATTTACAAAAAAGTCATTGGTGAGCGCTTCGGGCCGGCTTGTAAATACTCCGTGTTTGGTTTGCCCATAGTTGGTATTCATCACGCGCATTCCTCCTATAAGCACCGTCATTTCGGGAGCGCTCAACGTCAGGAGCTGGGCTCGATCGACCATCAGTTCCTCGGGCGTCACGGAATATTTCGCTTTAAGGTAATTGCGAAATCCGTCAGCGCACGGCTCCAGAAAAGCGAATGAAGCCGGATCAGTTTGCTCCTGTAATGCGTCCATGCGTCCCGACGCGAAGGGTACCGTCACGTCAATTCCCGCATTACTGGCTGCCTTTTCCACTCCGGCGCATCCACCGAGCACGATCAGATCGGCGAGCGATACTTTTTTGCCAACGGATTGAGATTTATTGAAATCGTCCTGTATGCCTTCAAGAACCCCCAGTACTTTTTTTAACCGGGCGGGCTGGTTGACTTCCCAGTCCTTCTGAGGACCAAGACGAATGCGCGCGCCATTGGCTCCACCACGTTTGTCTGATCCGCGGAAGGTCGATGCCGAAGCCCAGGCGGTCGAAACCAGTTCAGAGACTGACAACCCGGAGGCCAGAATCTTTTCCTTGAGAACGGCAATGTCTTTTGTGTCGATCAATTCATGGTTTACCGCCGGGATCGGGTCCTGCCAGATAAGCTCCTCTGAAGGAACCTCTGGCCCGAGATAGCGTGAACGCGGTCCCATGTCACGGTGTGTCAGTTTAAACCAGGCGCGTGCGAATGCGTCTGCGAATTCCGCGGGGTTCTGCAAATACCGTCGCGCAATCGGCTCATAGATCGGGTCATGTCGAAGGGAAAGGTCGGCAGTGGTCATCATTGGCCTGAGTTTTTTTGAAGGATTGTGGGCATCGACCACCATGTCCTCTTCGGCCACGTTTTTGGCCAGCCACTGATGGGCTCCTGCAGGGCTCTTGACGAGCTCCCATTCGTATTTGAACAACACCTTCAGATATCCCATGTCCCATTTGGTCGGATTCGGTTTCCAGGCACCCTCAATGCCGCTGGAGATCGTATCCCCCGCCTTGCCGCTTTTATGGCTGCTCTTCCAGCCAAGACCCTGCTCCTGGATAGGAGCGGCCTCTGGTTCAGGTCCAACCAGCTTTGCATCGCCGGCGCCGTGACATTTGCCGAAAGTGTGCCCGCCCGCGACGAGGGCAACAGTTTCTTCGTCGTTCATACCCATACGGGCGAAGGTGACGCGAACATCCTTCCCGGAGGCAACAGGATCGGGATTGCCGTTCGGTCCTTCCGGATTTACATAAATGAGCCCCATCTGCACAGCCGCCAGCGGATTTTCAAGCTCACGGTCGCCGCTATAGCGTTTGTCTCCAAGCCAGGTATTTTCAGTGCCCCAGTAAACGTCCTCTTCTGGCTCCCAGATGTCGACCCGGCCGCCGCCGAATCCGAAAGTTTTGAATCCCATGGATTCGAGCGCGCAGTTTCCTGCAAGGATCATCAGGTCTGCCCATGATATTTTTTTACCGTATTTCTTCTTTATTGGCCAGAGGAGACGGCGCGCCTTGTCCAGGTTTACGTTATCGGGCCAGCTGTTGAGGGGCGCAAACCGCTGGTTGCCGGTGCCGCCACCGCCTCGACCGTCGCCGGAACGGTATGTACCCGCGCTGTGCCAGGCCATCCTGATCATCAGGCCGCCATAGTGCCCCCAATCTGCAGGCCACCATTCCTGGGAGTCTGTCATCAACTTGTGCAGGTCCTTTTTTAGGGTGGCAAGATCGAGCTTCTTGAATTCTTCGACATAGTTGAACTCGGCATCCATCGGATTCGATACAGTCGTGTGCTGGTGAAGTATACCAAGGTTCAGCTGGTTTGGCCACCAATCACGGTTCGAGGTTCCACGGGCGCCGGGCAGTTTGCCCATTGAACCGGTTACCGGGCACTTGCTTTCTTTATTCTTTTCTCCCATATTTGACCTCCTTTTTTAATCTTTAACCTGAGTGGTTAAAAAGACCTGTAGGCTCATCTGTTCGATTTGGCTTTGCAACTCTTCAATATCATCCATGTGACTGTCTTCATCGTTGAGGATCTGCTGCAAAAAATCACGTGTCGCAAAATCTTTTACCTCTCCTGCAAGCACAATCGCTTCATTGTAGGCCTTAATTGCGCTTTCCTCGGCCTCATGGTCGTTTACCAGCTGTTTGGCAACATTTTCACCAATGGCAATATTATTCAGAGTTGAAACTGTTGGAATCCCTTCGAGAAATAAAATACGACCGATGAGTTTTTCAGCGTGTTTCATCTCGTCGATAGCTCTTTTTTCAAAGTGCTTGTGGAGTTTTTCGTAACCCCAGTCGTCGCACATCTCCGAATGGACCATGTACTGGTTGATCGCTGTAAGCTCGTCGGCGAGCAAAGAATTAAGTGTTGCAATTAATTTTTTGTTACCCTTCATGTTGTTCTCCTGAATGTGATTTTTTTGTCATGAGAAATAAAAAAAGTGATATAGACAGGAACGGGGAAATATAAAAAAAGATATGGATATTGGTTTACGCCGTCATTTTTTTGAGCACTTGTCACAGATGCCGAAAAATTGTATGGAGTGGCCCGTTATGGTATGATGGGCTAATTGCTTTGCTTTTTTGACTACATCGTCCTGGATGGACATAGGAAAGTCGGTAACCTTTTTACACCGTTCACAGATAAAATGGTAATGAATGCCTGTTATGGCATCATAGCGCTCTATTCCGTCACCAAAATTTCTGCACTCTATCCGGCCTTCTTCAACAAGTATCTTTATATTTCTGTACACGTTTCCCAGACTGACCGAGGGCATTTCTTTTTTCAATATATCATAAACGACCTGTGCCGTTGGGTGTGTCTTTTCTTTGGCTATGATTTCAAAGATTCTCTCGCGCTGTGTGCTTTTTCTTCTTGTTTTCATTATATTAATAATGATTCTTAATATTAATAAATTAACTGGTAAATGTCAATAAAACAATTGATTTTTTTATATTATAACGAACTAAAAATATTTGTATCAGAAAATTTTTGAAGCGTGATTAATCTATCCGATTATAGTCGTTGTATCAATAATACCATGACGATGATTTTTTTACAATGCGCCACAAACCTTGCTCACTTTAGTAACACAAGTTCATAGATTTTTACTCTCAAGGCGCCTGCCGAAATTGTTGCGAAAGAAACCGCCAAGCGCGACGGGTTCGCCGATGTCCTTGCCAAGCTTAACGAGAGCCTGGCGAAACTGTCATAATCGGGATTCACACGTCACATGTTTTTTCAGCATCGCGGTGAGCCAGCCTGAGCCGCCTGCGTTCCGCTGCCTCGCAGTTGCGCCTCTTTTCATCTTCGCTTTCAAACAGCAGCGGAGGGATTTTTTTCGGCCGGTAACCGGTGTCCAGTGAAACATAGGTGAGGTAGGCCGATGCCGTGTGCCTGACTTCCCCGGTCATGAAGTTTTCAGCCTCCACCCGCACGCCGACTTCCATCGATGTTGTCCCCACGTAATTGATGCTTGAGATTACCCGCAGAAGGTCGCCTACGAACACGGGGCTGTGAAAATCAAGCCGGTCGATTGATGCGGTAACAACATTTCCCTGGGTATGGCGCGCTGCCACGATGCCCGCCGTGTTGTCGATCAGTTTCATGATAACGCCGCCGTGCACATTGCCGGCGAGGTTCGCCTCCTGCTGCGTCATCTGGTGCACTATTGTAATGCTGCTGTCTTTGACTGTTTTGGGTTCCATTGTTTTTTCTCCTCTTGCTGTTTGTGGATTGCTGCCGTTTCATTTAAGCGTGTGATTCCGGGAAACCGTCATGGGCCTGATATTTCAGAATGGTATTAATAAACAAAATTGTTAATGACAGAAAGAGATACAGGGAGTTAAATACGCAACAAGCGTATAAACATCATATGCCATTGTTTTTTACGCTTGTAAAGTATTTTCCTTATATTCGGAGTTTGTTCTATGGCTTCAAGAAATCCCTTCGTGTCATTTTTCCTTAAAAACTACAGCGACGCATCATACATCCAGAAGAGAAAGGCCCTGACGCTGGGTTATTATCTGATCAGCACTTCCACGGTCGTTTTTTTCATGATGATAGCGTATCTTGTTGTCAACCCGGTTACGTTGGTCAAGTCTGAAATCGCCATGGGCTCGCTTCTTGTTATAGAATGTTTCGCCCTCTGGGGCCTTGTCAGGGGGAAGTACAGCTTCACCGCGAATTTCATTACAGTCGCGGTCGCTTTGCTGCTTACCGCTGCGGTTTTCGCGAAAGTGACCGCCCAGGCCCACACGGGTTACACCACCTATTTTTATCTCATGCTGGTCATTGTGGTGCAGGCAGCGCTGTTCTGTACCAGAAAATGGCTTTTCGGGGTGACCGGTTTTTTTATAATCGCCGACATTGTCTTTTTCTCGCTGGTCCGGCACCGCCTTGACGCACTGAGCCTTGAAGCAGCGACGGTGGGCCTCCTGGTCAGCTGTTTTACTTTTGTTTTCGTCCTGGTTCTTTCGTACCTGATCGTGTCAATAGCAGAAGACGCTATGGGCCGTTCCGATGAAGAGGCCCGGATAAACAGGGAAAACTACGCGAAAATACAGGGTCTCCTTGAATCGGTACGAGATTCGTCTGACATCCTGACACGATCATCACTCGAACTTAAAAACTCAATAACTGTTTTTTCCGATAATTTTCAGAGCCAGGCCGCCTCTGCTGAGGAGATAACCGCAACAATGGAAGAGATAACGGCCGGGATCGATAATACTGCCCGCGGTTCAAGCGACCAGTCCGATAACATCGGGTCGCTGTTTGCCAAGCTGGGATCGCTGACGGGAATTATCAGCGAGATGGATAAGAAGATCGCTGAGTCCGTTGGGATCGTGAACAGTATAACCGGCCTGGGGCGCTCGGGAGAATCATCGCTTTCGTCTATGATGGACAGCATGCAGAAGATCAATGAAGGGTCAAACCAGATGAATAACATCGTTGAGATCATTAATTCGATCTCCGATAAGATCAACCTGCTGTCCCTGAACGCGGCGATTGAAGCGGCCAGGGCGGGTGACGCGGGGAGGGGATTCGCGGTGGTCGCTGATGAAATTTCAAAGCTTGCGGACCAGACCGCCCAGAGCCTGAAGGAAATTGACGCGCTGATTAAACTGAACATCGACGAGATCAACCGTGGTTCCCGGACCATGCAGAGTACCGTTTCTACCCTGAGCGAAATCATTACCGGTGTTTCAAACATTAATTCCGTGTTCGGCGAAATCGCCGATTTCATGACCCATCAAAACACTATCAATGAAGAAGTTAACCGTCAGGCAACGGTGGTACAGGAGCGTTCCGGTGAAATTAAAAACGCGACCGAGGAACAGAAAGTCGCTGCCGAGGAGATCGTTAAGTCCATATCATCGGTGAACGCGGTGACACAGCAAAACTCCGAGGTATCGGGAAATCTCAAGTCTTTATCAGAAGATATCGCGCGCATGGCTGAAGCCCTGGAAGAAAGCCTGACCGATTATAGCGAATCCTGATTCCTATCTGCAGCATTCTCCGCCGCCGGTCTTGCACAACAGCGTGGTCTCAATCTGGATCGTTGTGTGCGTTATGCCAAATTTTTTTTCCAGAAGCGAATTTATCTGCCGTATCAGCAGTCCGCTGTCGGGCTGCACTGATTCATCACTGCACACGTGGCAGGAAAGAAAAATTTCCGTGGAATTCACCGACCAGATGTGCAGCCCGTGGAGGCTTGTCGTCCCCTCAACCGAAAGTATCTCCCGGTACACCTCGTCCGGGTCGATTGAATCGGGGACACCCTGTAAAAATATTTTCAGCGATTCCTTGATGATGTCAAGCGAGCTCCAGAATATCATTACGGCGATTATCACGCTGACCGCGAGGTCGGCCCATATGATTCCGGTGAAAAAAAGGATCACTGCCGCCCCCAGAACAGCCACGGAAGAAACCGCATCATAAAAGAGATGGAGGAATGCGGCCCGCATGTTGATGTTGTCTTTGCGGTTTTTCAACAGCACGATCAGGGAGAAGATGTTTCCTGACAGCCCGATAAGGGCCACGGGAAGCATTATTTTAAAATCGATGGGGACAGGGTTTCTGGTCCGATCTATCGCTTCGTAAATGATGTAGATACCGATGGCCACGAGGGCGAGCGCATTAATAAGGGCGACGAAGACTTCAAAGCGCTTCAGTCCGAAGGTGTATCGCTTGCTCGGATGCCGCGCTGATATCTTTTCGCCCGCATAGCCTAAAACCAGTGAAACAACATCTGAAAGATTATGCCACGCGTCCGAGATGAGGGAAAGGCTGCCGGAAACTGTTCCGCCGATAAATTCCGAGGCCGTAATGATCAGGTTAAGAATGATTACAGAGATGAGCTTTCCCCTGCTGCTGTGGTGATGGTGTTCGTGATGGTGATGAGTATGGGCCATGTAATAATTATTCCTTTACAAATGGGATGATTTTTTTATACTGATCACTCCTTTCGGACTCATGAGCGCTTATTTCACCGGTCAGTTCCCGGAAAGCAATGCTCTAATCACTAGTGATGAGCCGGGTGTTTTAACCCCCGGACGCGGTATTTCATGTACAGGTATAGTACTAAATTCTGTATAATTCTGTCAACTCTTCAACTGATTCTCGTTCTCGCGGGGCGGCTTGAGGCTGAGGAAAAGATCGCTGTCGTGCGGAGCACGTATGACCCGGTCGACCGGGTGCTTTCGTCGATGAATATCAAATATGACCTGATCGAGTTTCACGATCTTGAGGAGGGAAGCGTTTTTAAAAAGTACGACGTCATGTTTTTCCCCTGCGGCATGAATTATCCTCTGGAAATGAATGTCAGTGTTCTGTCACGGGGCGTTAACATCCAGTCAGTCGCATTGAAGAATAAAATTTATGAACCGGATAAAGAGAAAATCGCCGCCAAGGTAAGGGCCTTTTTAAAGGCGGGCGGATACGCGTATTTTTCAGGCTATTCTTTCGACCTGCTGCAGCAGGCTTTCGGCATATTTCATTTTCATGACAACTTTCCGTATATGGGGCTTCCGGGCAGGATTGAGTCAGTGCTGAAAGGAGACCTGGCAAATTTTACGATGAAGGAGTCCATGGCATTGTATATGGGCCACTCCGGATGGATCACGCTTGATTCCGTTGATAATGCGGATGTGCTTGCCCGCGCGGCCTATGCCACACCCCGGGGAGAAAAAGAAGGGCCCATTACCTGTACCGGCAGTGTCGGCAGGGGCTTTTTTCTTTACACGGTTTATCATGACACGGTCTACAGTGATTTCAGGAGGTTCAACATCTACCGGGTCCTGGGCGCGCGCCTCATTGACCGGCTCGACAGGGAAGCGGCTTTCTGGGACCAGAAAATATCGGGAAATATTGCTGATGCAATGCATGGCAATGAAAACAGCAGGACTTATTTATTTAAGATGATGAAAGGCACGAACAGTGTCTATTTTACTTCAGAATCCAGGCCTTTTCAGGTTGAGATTCTTGACCGCTCCTTTTCAATTATTGAATCGCATGACTGCTTTGACCGCTCCCAGGAATTCACCGTGTACTCCGACAAGGACGATTACGGCTATATACGCATTTATCCGGCCAGCAATGACCGGTATTCATTGTATTCGGTTGTAACCGCTCATGGTATAAGGCTCATCCCCTACTTTTTTACCGCTCTTATCGTTTTGGGCGGGATTGCCCTGCTTTCAGGGATTGTCTTTCTTGTCGTGTTTTTTTCGCGCCGGGGATACTCCGGTCTGGGAAGAAAGCTTGGTCTCTGATGGTGAAAAATGGTTGCATTCATACCGTAAGTCTGAATTTAGTATCATGGTTAATTTCGATATATGCCTGAAGAACCGTTTGCTGATATATAACAGCGGCGAAAGCGGCATCGTTTCGTGCCGATTTTTGGGGGGGGTGAAATCTTAATGGGACGCATTATTTCAGTGTCAAATCAGAAAGGAGGAGTGGGGAAGACCACGACAACCGTTAACGTGGCCGCTTTTCTGGCTGAAATGGGGAAAAGGGTCCTTATTATCGATATTGATCCCCAGGGGAATGCGGGCTATGGCATCGGGGTCAACGCTGAAGAAATCAATACCACGGTGTATGAAGTCCTTATCGGGGAGATCGGCCTGAAAGAATCGCTGTTTAAAACGGACATTGAAAACCTGTATCTGGTTCCGTCAAATATACATCTTTCCGGCGCCCAGGTTGACCTTCTCGATGTCGAAGGGAAAGAGTTTATTTTAAGAAAGATGCTTAAAGATATTAAAGCTGATTTTGATTATATATTCATTGACTGCCCTCCCTCACTGGGGATCTTGACCCTGAACAGCCTTGTCGCGGCCGATTCGGTCATGATACCCCTGCAGTGCGAATATTACGCGCTTGAAGGGCTCAACCAGCTCCTCAGGATCATCGCCATGGTCCAGGAAAACCTGAACAGGAACCTGAAAATCGAGGGAGTGGTCCTGACCATGTATGACCCCAGGACGAATCTTTCCCAGCAGGTGGTCAATGATGTACGGGAGTTTTTCGGTGAAAAGGTCTTCAGGACCATTATTCCCAGGAACGTGAAACTCTCGGAAGCGCCCTCTTTCGGGCAGCCGATCGGGGTATATGACCGGGGCAGCGCCGGAAGTCGAACATATGAAAGTCTTGCTAAAGAGGTGATCAGGAATGGCTAAAAAAGCTCTGGGCAAGGGCCTGAGCGCGATAATATCGACGTCGCCCACGCCCGTTGATGAAATTGAAAAGAGCGTAATCGAAGAAAAGGGCAGAGTCGTTGAACTTGAGGTGAGCAGGATCAGCCCGAACCCTGATCAGCCCCGAACGCATTTTGACGAACATGAAATCATGGGCCTGGCTGAATCAATCCGTTCAGTGGGCCTGATACAGCCGATTATCGTACGCAAGTCAGGGGAAGGCTATGTGGTCGTGGCCGGCGAGCGGCGCCTCAGAGCCGTGAAACATCTTGACCGGGCCACGGTAAAGGCCATCGTTATCGAAGCGGGTGAGGTGGAGAACCTTACCATGGCGCTGATCGAGAATATACAGCGGCAAAACCTGGACCCGATCGAGGAGGCGAAGGCCTACCGGGTGCTGATAAACCGTTTTAAGCTCAAGCAGCAGGACATTGCCAAAAGCGTGGGCAAGGACCGGGCGACCATCGCGAATTCGTTGAGGCTGCTCAATCTTCCCGAAGACATTCAGGAAGGGATTTCCGAGGGGAAGATTTCCTCGGGCCACGCCAAAGTGCTTCTTTCTCTTGATGATGAGTTCCGGCAGCGTGAGCTTTATTTTGAGATCATCAACAAAGGCCTTTCGGTCAGGATGCTGGAAGATATCATAAGCCTGCATAAAACATCTTCCTCTTCCAAAAAGTCGAAAAAGGATAAAAAGAAGGACGCCCATATACGAAAAATGGAAGAGTCCCTGATCAGCATTCTGGGCACGAAGGTGGAGATTAAACACGCGGGAACCAGGGGAAGGATTGAAATCAGCTATTATTCCCTCGAGGATTTTGAGCGTATTCTGGAAATTCTGAAATGATTTGTCTCGTGAAGCAGTGTTGCCGTATTCCGTCATTCTTCATCAATGCGGATCAGGTCGACTTTATCGGTTTTGGTGTCGAGCAGCGCAATTGAATATTCATCCGAGCTGTATAAAGACCCGGGATTGATGATCCGCGTCTTGTTTGAAACATAGTTTTCATAAAAATGCGTGTGGCCTTTAATGATATAATCGTATTTTCCTGATGCCACCGCGTCCCTGAACATGGGAACATTGTTGCCGTGAAACAGGATGAAATTTTTCCCGCCGGCCTTGAAGGTGCAGCTTTCCTCAATGCAGCCGAAGCCGAATTCCTCGGATGCCCTGTTCAGCTCTTCGACATCGATATCGCCGTTTCCCAGGACGAATTTGCAGTTGAATCCCCTGAACAGTTCAAGCATTTTGGGAGAGGTGAGGTCGCCGGCGTGGACAACAAGCTCAACGCCTTTCTCTTTGAATATCTGAAGGGCTTTTTTGGTGATCGCCAGGTTGTTATGGGTGTCTGATATTATTCCGATTATCATTGTAACGATTTCGCGGCTGCTGCCACCGTACGGTGGCCTGCCGTGCTTCCCCGCAGTATCAGCCGAGCCGCGACCCTACAGGTATTGTATCGTCAATTTCAATGAGAATTGGCTGTCCTTTTTTATTTTTTGTTGCCGCGAGAAGCATCCCCTTTGATTCTATATTGAAGATTTTAGCAGGTTTAAGGTTTGCCACAAGCAGTATTTTTTTTCCGACCAGCGTCGAGGGCTCATAATTCCTGGCAATTCCTGCCGCAATAACCCGGGTGTCGAGTCCGCTGTCAACGGTCAGCTTGAGCAGTTTTTCAGACCCCTCGACTCTTTCCGCCTCAAGCACCTGCGCGACCCTGATGTCCACTTTCGCGAATTCGGTTATGTCCACCAGGTTTTCCGGTTCGGCCTTTTCCGGGGCTTTGGCCTGCTTTTCCTTTGCCGGCTCGGCTGCCGGTTCCTTGTCCAGTTTGGGGAACAGTATTCCCGGGTCTCCCAGCGCCTTTCCGGTGTCCAGGTTCTCCAGGGTCAGAAGATCATCCAGGTTTTTGGATTTTTGCGCGGCATTCAGCGCGTCAATGATCATCCCCGACTTTTCAATCAGTATCGGCGAGAGCAGAACAGCGATGCTGTACAGGCATTCGAGGATGTTCCGCATTACTGAAGACAGCGACGCGGTATCGCCGTCTTTGGCGAGCTGCCACGGCTTGGTTTCATCGATATACTTGTTCAGCGAGCGGATGAATTCCCACATCTTTTCTATGCCCACGCTTGACTGGAATGTCTGGATGCTGGCGATATACTGGTCAACCGCGCTCTTGAAATTCGCCGCAAGCTCGTTTTTGCCCGCGGGTTTTTCGGGACTAAACACGGGTATTGATCCCTGAAAGAATTTTTTCACCATGTTCAGGGTCCGGTTGATCAGGTTCCCCAGGTCATTGGCGAGGTCGAAGTTGATCCGGTTTATGACCAGGGACTCGCTGAATTTGGCGTCATGGCCGAAGGTCATTTCCCTGAGGAAGAAATATCTGATCTGGTCATTGCCGAATTTGCTTATGAGCTCCTTCGGGGTCACCACGTTCCCGAGGCTCTTTGACATTTTTGCTTCTTCCATGTTCCAGTAGCCGTGAACATTGAGGTTGCAGTACGGCTCGATGCCCGCTGATTTCAGCATGGTCGGCCAGAATATGCCGTGGGGCTTAACGATGTCCTTCGCGATGATGTGCTGGACAACAGGCCAGAATTTTTTGAACTTCAGGTCATCCGGGTAGCCGAGGGCGCTGATGTAATTGATGAGCGCGTCGGACCATACGTAGGTCACATAGTTTTCGTCAAAGGGAAGCGGGATCCCCCAGGTCAGGCGGGTTTTGGGCCGTGAAATGCAGAGGTCCTCCAGGGCCTCTCCTCTCAGCATTGAAAGGACCTCGTTTTTGTACCGTTCGGGCCTGATAAAGTCGGGGTTTTTATTGATGTAATCGATGAGCCAGTCCTGGTATTTGCTCATTTTAAAGAAGTAGTTTTTTTCCTCGATATATTCAAGCGTGACATTGTGATCGGGACATTTCCCGTCGACCATTTCTTTTTCGGTAAAGAAGCGTTCGCATCCGACGCAGTAGTATCCCCCGTAGCTTCCGAAATAGATGTCTCCCTTGTCATATATTTTCTGTAGAACTTTTTGTACCACCTTTTTGTGGCGGCCTTCCGATGTCCTGATAAAATCGCTGAAGGTGATGTTGATGTCTTCCCAGGTCTTGCGGAACACGGCGCTGATCCGGTCAGTGTATTCTTCCGGTGTTGTCCCGTTTTTGTCGGCTGCCTGGCATATTTTGTCGCCGTGCTCATCAGTGCCGGTCAGAAAAAACGATTCGTAACCCAGCATCTGGTGAAAGCGGTGCATGAAGTCTGCGAGTATTGTCGTATAAGCGTGTCCGATATGCGGCTCAGCGTTAACGTAATAAATCGGTGTGGTAACATAAAATTTTTTTTCCATTGTATCCTCTTCGCCAGACGTGCATTTTCTTGTTAATCAGCGTCTGCCATTCAGTTAAATGTCGCAGGCCCGTCATCTTCAGCAGCATCGTCGTCGGCGCGCGATATTCTCTGAAGCGTCTCTTCGCTCAGGGTGTATGAATCTCCTTTTTTAACGAGATCGTGTTTTGACACATTCACGAAACGATCCCTCGTTTTTATCTGAAGCATTTCCCTCATGGTGTCCACGCTGCAAACGGTGTACACCGCTTGTCCGACCACTACCTCTGCACCCGGAAGAGGCATGTTCTTATTCAGGTCTTTGTATGTTTCGTATTCATAGCTCAGGCAGCACAGGAGCCTTCCGCACATGCCTGATATTTTCAGTGAATTGAGGTTCAGGTTCTGTTCCTTTGCCATTTTAATCGAGACCGGGTCGAATTCCTGGCTCTGGTGCACACAGCACAGCTGTTTGCCGCAGGGCCCGTATCCGCCGATAAGCCGCGCCTCGTCCCGCACGCCGATCTGCCTCATTTCAATACGTGTCCTGAACACGGACGCCAGCTCCCTTACCAGTTCCCTGAAATCTATCCTGTTTTCTGCCACGAAGTAAAAAATGATTTTTGTTTTGTCAAAAAGGCACTTGACCGAAATCAGCTTCATGTCGAGGTTTTTGGCTTTGGCCTTTTCCCTGCATTTTTCAAAGGCCTTTTTCTCTATATTTTCGATCTGGGGTATCTGCGACAGGTCCTGTTCCGTTGCCTGCCTGATAAGTTTTCCCTTCACTTCAATTGACGGGTTCCCCTGGTAGGATTTGCATTTAAGCACGTTCCCGATATCAACCCCGTGTTCCGTTTCAACGATCCCCAGCGAGTTCTGGTTGAGAAAAAGGTTGTTCGTGTCAATGTAGTATATCTGGTAGCTGTTTCTTAATCGTATTGCCGATATTTCCATGGTTTTACCTGCTCTTAATCAATATAGTATAGAAGGTATTTCCGGCCGGGCATTTTCATCCATTCGTTCCAGGGCGTACAGCATGCCTTTTATGGAAATTTTAATGTTAAGATTATTAGAGAGTCCTTTCCTTAAAGCAAGCAGTATTTTAATGAATTTATGCACTTTGTCTCCATCAGTTACGGCCAGTTCGCCAGGAAGAACCACATCCGCGTCCCTGCCGATTGATTTCATAAGGATGAGACGATAGATGTTGATCATTACCGTCAGAAACGTATCGGCGCTGATCTCTTTGATGACAGCGCCGGGGTCCGCGGACAGGGGCGTCATCTTGTTCAAATAAGCCGAAATATGCCCGCACAGGTCAATCATTTTATCCATTATTTCCCTGTTCATGAGCACCCCCGCCGTTTCAAGGGACCCCCCGGCTATGGCGGCTATCAGGGCCAGGTCGGTCCGGGCAGTACCATTCTCAGAGATAGTGCGTAAAACATCGTCTGTTGAAAGCGGGTTAAAGGGGATGACCATGCAGCGTGACATGATGGTCGGCAGCAGGCGCGACCTGTTTGCCGCTATCAGGATAATATGTGTTTCTTCCTGGGGCTCCTCAATGGATTTAAGCAGGGCGTTCTGCCCCTCGATTGAGATGGTGTCGGCACCGTCGATTATCACTCCCGTCGCCCCGGACACCGACTTTTTTGAAAGCCGCTCGATAAGCCACCTGATGCTTCCCGGCTCTTTTTTGTCCGGGGAACCCAGCGGGATCCTGCCTTTTTCATCAGGGTACAGTTCAATAAGGTCGGGGAAGGTTTTTTTCGCTGTCTGTATGCAGTTTTTGCAGGCAAAGCAGGGCTTGTCGGCCCCGGTGCAGAACAGCGCCGAGAAAAAATGAAGGGCTATCTTCGCCTTGCCTATGCCCTGCATGCCGGTAAACAGCATCGCCTGCGGGATCATCCCCGTTTCGAGCATGTGGTCAAGGTGGGCAAGCTGGTGCCTGTGGCCGGTGATCGTTTTGAAGTTCATGGTTTTGCTGTCAGGATACAAGATCGAGAATGAGACCGCGAATTTCCTCAATGGATTTCATCAGGTTGAACGCCTTGTTGGAGGACGTTATCGCCTCTTTGATTTCCAGAAGTTTTTGGTTAATGTCCTGCACAATTCTTAATTCCAGGCCGTGCCTTCTGGTGGGCTTCATGGTTTTTATGCTGAAGCCTTCATCGGAAATATAGCGGAGGATTTTTTGCACAAGGCTTTTATAGTGGGCGAGATCCTGTAAAGACTGTGAGTCCAGGAACCTGTTTTCCCGTTCTCCAAGCTCGTCAAGCATTTCATCCAGCGTTCCCTTGAAATCATGGGAAACCGCCTGAACAAGCTGTGACGAAAAGGTGCTGCCGCTTTTGTTTACTCCTGATGTGTCGTGCCCTTTTTTTACGCGCGCCTTTTCGTCTTTTCTTCCGGCTGTTGCTCTTATTTTAATCATTGAATTTAACGTTAGTTCAGGACTTTCTTTTCATCCCCCGCGCTTCAGTTGTTCCCGGGCATTTCCGTGGCCGGCTGAACCGGGCCTTTATTAATGGTACAGTTGCCTTCAAAGATGACCCCGTCTTCCATAACCAGGCTCGGGGTGATAATATTGCCTTTGATCTTCCCGGTTGAAAGGAAAATCACCCTTTCAGTGGCGAAAATATTTCCCTTGACCAGGCCCCCGACCACGATCAGGCGGGCCTTGATGTCTGTTATCGCTTCACCTGATTGTCCGATAAGCACTTTCCCGTCGGTTTCTATGGTTCCCTGGAATTTTCCGTCGATGCGAAGAAGCCCGTTTATTTTAAATTCACCCTTGAATTCAGATCCTTCACCTATGATGCTGTTGACTATATTGTCTTCTGCCTGTTTTGTCTGTCGTGTCATTGATTTGTACGTTTCCGCTGGTATAGTGGCGATGCCGCATTATACATGCTTACTGGCATTAACAATATTTAATTGTCTTTTTCAAGTAATTTTTCCCGGTCTTATGATCATTTATCGAAAATTGAGTGAATCCCGGCCCGAGAAAAAGTGATTGTCGAAATAAAGTCTGTGTACATATAATTGATACACGAATCATTGCGGTTAAACAATGGTAATAAACATGAAAAAAATAATGATTGCTCTGGTTTTTTTTGGTGTTGCCTGCTCGGACAACAATCCCGCGCCCGGCCCCGGGGCCTGTGCAGATATCCAGTGCAGGGAACGTGCGGCCTGTTGTCAGCGGCCGCTGCTGGGCGCGATGCTCCCTGATATGCGGGTTGACGCATATTACCAGGGGAAAGTTCAGAAAATCCATCTGAAAAAATATACCGGCAAATGGCTTATTCTCTTTTTTTATCCTTCTGACTTTACTTTTGTGTGCCCGACTGAACTAAAAGAGCTCTCCGATTACTATCAGGAATTCACCGCACTGGACGCGGAAATTGTCAGTATAAGCACTGACTCCGTGTTTGTTCACCGGGCCTGGAAAAAAGAAAATGAAAATCTCAAAAATATCAGGTATCCCATGGTTTCGGACCGTTCCGGAAGCCTTTCCAGGCAGCTGGGCGCGTTTAATCCGGAACAGGGCCTGGCTGAACGGGCGACTTTTCTGGTAAGCCCTGAAGGAAGGATTGTCGCATATGAATTTCATCATGAATCGATCGGAAGAAGCGCGGATGAACTGCTCAGGAAGCTTGCCGCGGCTCAGGCGGTAAGGAACGGTACGGGCGGATACTGCCCCGCTGGATGGAAGCCCGGGGAGGAGGTGATCCATGCTGAGTAAAGCAAGGCGCCTGTTTTTACTGCCGGCTGTTTTCGCCGCTTTTATTGTTTCAACAATGCCGTTGAGCGGGGCCGGGGAAAAAAAGGTGACTGTGCATTTTTTTGAAAGCGCTGTTTGCCCGGCATGCAAGTCTGCAAAGGAATTTTTAGACGGTTATAAAAGCCGCACCGATATAACCGTGATTTTTTATGAAGTGCGCAACAGGGAAAACAACGTTGATTCCCGAAATCTCGGGAATATTAAAAAAATCAACATGATGCTTGCTGATATAGACCGCAGGAACGGTCATAAGCCTTTTATTTATGACGATACCATGAAGGCCTACACCCTGCTTATTGAAAAGGATGTTCCCTGTTATGAAAAGAGAATATCTCAGAGCACCGTATTAAAGAAACCCCTGCCGGTTCCCCTTTTTATTATTGGTGACCGGGTTGTCGCTGGTTTTCAGAAAAACCTGATAATACGTTTCATCGAGCAGGAAAAAAAGAAGTAAAACTTTATTTGACAAAATGATCTGCCCTGGTTGAATAACAGGTAAATTTTTCATAGCACGAGGAGAATAATGATGAAGCATGTTGCTCTAATAATGATACTGTTTGTCGCTTTAACTTCATGCAGCCTTTTTAAAACAAAAATCAAACTTGAAGATGCGATTGCGGAGAAGGTCAAAGTTGAAAGCACGTCAAATCCCGCGAAGAAATATCTCATTCTTAACAATTTAAAGAAAAAACGTATTGTTCTCAATGATGTTGTGGTAAAACAGGTAACGTCATCGACCAATATTGATTATGATTACTGTATTATCACCGAGGTTATGGCCGGTGATAAAAAAATCGAGTGTTATGTATACACAAAAAATGTTTATAAAATTTCAAAACTTCAGGAAGGCGTTACCCGGATTAATGTAGTCGGCGATTTTAAGCGTTTTTTCAGCATGCTTGACGAATTCTATACCAAGCTTGAGATTGTTGAAGCTAAAATAACGCTGTCTGAAACACCGTCCGGCGAAGTGCCGGTTGATGGGGTAGAAAAAGATTCCGGCGAAGCAAAGGAAAAAGCGGCCAGGTAAAGGGGGAATTGAGAAGATCAATGGATTCATACATACAGAACCTTTTTGCCGACAGGATCGGCGGTAACAGATTCGGGAAAGAAGAAAAGATCTATAAGTTCGAGCTGATCAAGAGGGCCAAAAGGGCGGCCCTCAGGGAATTTCCCGGCGTTGAATTGATCGATATCGGTGTCGGCGAGCCCGATGAAAAGGCGTTTGACATCGTAATTAAAGCCCTTCAGCAGGAAGCTGAAAAACACGAAAACAGGGGCTATTCAGACAACGGGATTGAGGAGTTCAAGGCCGCGGCAGCGAAATACCTGAAAAACGTGTTCGGTGTTGACGGCATTGACCCTGAAAAAGAGGTCCTGCATTCAATAGGGTCAAAGCCGGCGCTTGCGATGCTTCCCTCGGCTTTTATCAATCCGGGCGACATTACGTTGATGACTGTTCCCGGGTATCCCGTGCTCGGGACCCACAGCGCCTGGTACGGCGGCGAGGTATATTCCATCCCGCTGCGGAAAGAAAACCGCTTTCTTGTTGATTTTAACGAGATACCTGCGGATGTCGCGGCAAGGGCGAAAATTCTGCTGCTGAATTATCCCAACAACCCGACCGGCGCGGTTGCCGATGAAAAATTTTACCGCGAAGCGATTGATTTCGCCCGGGCCAACAGCCTTATTATCGTACAGGACGCGGCTTACGCGTCCCTCGCCTACAGCGGGAAGCCTTTTTCTTTTCTCAGCGTCCCCGGAGCGAAGGATGTCGGTGTCGAAGTTCACTCCCTGTCAAAGGCCTTTAACATGACCGGGTGGCGGATGGCATTTATCGCAGGCAACGAACTTGTCGTCAAGGCGTTCGGGAATATCAAAGACAATTACGATTCGGGCCAGTTCAAGGCGATACAGAAAGCCTCGATCACGGCTCTTGAACATCCTGAAATAACTGAAGAGATAAAGGCCAAATACCGGCGCAGGCTGGAGTCCCTGGTGGGGATCCTCACCGAAATAGGCTTCAGGGCTGAGATGCCTGGTGGAACATTTTATCTGTACGTCGAGATCCCCCGGGGAGTAAAAGGCGGCAAGCGGTTTACTTCCGCCGAAGATTTTTCACAGTACCTGATCAGGGAGAAACTCATTTCATCGGTCCCCTGGGATGACGCCGGGCATTTCGTGCGTTTTTCAGCGACGTTCGAGGCGAAAGGGCCCGACGACGAAAAGAGGATCCTCGCGGAGATCAGAAAAAGATTGAGCACGGTGCAGTTCGAGTTTTGATGATGAAGAAAACATTGATCATATCCGCCTGTGTCTGCGGCGCCCTGCTTCTCGTTGCCGGCGCCGGTTACCTGTATTATAAAACACAGATGATATCCTATGAGGCGGATATTGTCTCCGCAGTCAGGGGGGACGTGATTATCGAGCGTGACAGCCAGGGTGTCCCCAAAGTTGACGCCTCATCAGAAGAAGACCTGTCGTTTGCCCTGGGCTACCTGCACGCCCAGGACCGCTTCGTGTACATGGAATACTACCGCGCGATCGCGCGTTCCGAATTGAGCCGCCTCACCGGAGAGAGCGCCGGGCAGCTTGACCGCTTTGCATGGACAATCGGCTTCCGCAGAAAGGCCGCAGAGATCGTTGCCGCGCTTGGAGAGAAAGAAACCTCGCTGCTTGACGCGTATGTGAAGGGGATCGGCGTTATCCAGGAACAGGCGCTGTATAAAAATTCGCTTGATGAGCCCTGGGACCGGGTCGATGTTGTGGCTGTCCTGCTTTTGAAAGAATGGTGCCAGGCTTTTTTGAATAACCGGGAGCTGCTGTACCAGCTTTCAGACGATGTCAAAAAAAAGAATTACCGCTATCTTAGAGAAATCATCCCCCCTGAACACACCTATTTTTACAATGAAGATGAAAAGAAAAGCGTTACGGTTCTTCGCGAGCTGAAAAGAATGATCAACAGCCGCATCGGCTCTTTTAACCGCGGGTTCGCCGTTTACCTTCCCGGGTACCTGACCAAGGAAGGAAAGAGTTTCACCGCTTACAGTTATGAAGACCGCCTCAGCACGTACCCTGGCTGGTACCCGGTTTCCATTTCGTTCAGCGGGAAAAAAATCCTCGCTGTCACGCACGCGGGCCTGCCCTTCCTTATGTCGGGGACGGCCGGGGAGTTCTCTTTCTTCGGATTCAGCCTGAACTGCGATGTCCAGGATTTCGTGCTTGAGCCGGTAAGAAATTCCGCGGGAGTCATGCAGTACCAGTCTGCGGCGGGCTGGAAGAATTTTTCTGAAGTCCGCGACAGCGGTATGAACACAGGCAGGGGGCCGGTGTGGAAAACCGATAACGGGCCGGTATTGAATGATATTATCGTTGCCGAGCCGTATAAAAATCATGTGGTCACGGTCAAGTCGGCATTTCCCGGCCCTGATTACATTACCTCGCTTCTGGAGCTGCCTTTTTCCGATACCATGTATGAAGCGGTGAAGAAAATCCGCGGCATACATTCGTTGCCCAGGGTATACCTCTTCGCTGACGACAAGAACTGCGTTACCGCGTATTCGGGCAGGGTCCCCCGGAGGCAGAGGAGCGATTCGATTTTCAAAAGATTCTATTCCTCCTACTGGTACGGGGACGCTGACCTCTCGTCGCTGGGTGACAATGGAAACCGGACCTCCGCTGCCGGCACCAACTTTATGGTAAAGGCCCCGGCTTACCTCAACGATTACCTGCTGGCCGACGAATTCAGGTACGGCCAGCTGATGAACCTCCTCGGGTCATCATCCGACTTCACGAAAAAAGAGTTTGAAAAGCTGATGAACGACAATCATTCAGCGCACGCGGCCAAGTTCACCCCGGTTTTTCTGCTCATGCTTGAGCACAATCCCATAACGTCTTCGCGCCTGACCCGTATTTATTTTAACGACTGGAAGTTCGACATGGACCCGAACCTGGTCGCGCCGACCCTGTTCCAGAGCCTGCTGCAGAGCTTTATTTATGAGACGCTCAAGGACGAGCTGAAAGAGGACATCGGCCCCATTATGGACAACTATGTGCACCTGCTTCCCTCGTTTTTAAAAGCGGTCGTCCACAGCGCTTCTCCTTTTTTTGATGACAGCGAGACCTATGCCATAGAGGGGCGGGACGCGATCTTTGACCGTTCTTTCCTTGAGACAATGAGGGCGCTGAACAGGAAAAACGGCCCCATTATGGATGAATGGAAATGGGGAAGCTTCCACCGCGGGCATTTTAACATCCCCTTCAGCGAAAAGTCCCTGGTGAGCAGGATAATATATAAAATAAGTGATGGCCCTATTCCGGGCGGCAATTCAACCGTGTGCTACAGCTCAACTTCCCGTGACCTCAGGCCCCTGGGCCGGTCTTCCCTGATCGGGTATTATTATCACGACAGCGCGGGATTTACCATGAATTATTCCTATTCGATCAATCCCATGTCGCCGTTTTATTACGGCAAGATGGGAATGGTCAGTAATGACCGGTTCAGCGATGTAAAGGGGCGGTATCTTACCAGGATCATCCCCGCTTCCTCGCGTTAAAAGCGGTTGTTTTATCTGCTGAGATCGCATCCCGCTACTTTCGTTTACGAATGTGTCAGCACGTACACCGGAAAGCCGCTTTCTGGAAGTGTCTTCCGGGTGCAATGTGCGCGGTTTCGCGGGCAGCTAACTCTGCCGGCACCGGAATGCGCAGGGTAAAATTTCGTTGACACGGATGTCCATGTGTAAGAGGAGTAATTGTTTCCTATATAAGTATTACACAAATTCAATTCATGAATGCCGAGGTGGAGAAGATGTTCAATAAGGAATATGAAGCAATGCCCCTTGATAAAATGAGGGAACTGCAGTTCGAAAGACTCAAATGGACCCTGTCCCATGCGTATAACAACAATCCTTTCTACAAGAAAAAGTTCGATGAAGCCGGTTTTTCCCCTGACAAATTCAAATCCCTTGCTGACATGAAGCATGTTCCCTTTCTCGTGAAACAGGACATGCGGGACAATTATCCCTTCGGCCTGTTTGCCGTGCCCCTGAACAGGGTCGTGCGCGTCCATTCCTCGTCGGGAACCACGGGGAACGCCACGGTCGTGGGGTACACCAAAAACGACGTGAACGTTTTCGCTGAAGTCGTTGCGCGCTGCCTCGCCGCTTACGGTGCGACCGAAAATGACGTTATTCAGGTCGCTTACGGTTACGGGCTCTTCACCGGCGGCCTGGGCCTTCACTATGGCGCAGAGAAACTTGGTGCGATGACGGTCCCCATCTCCGGCGGCAACACCGAGCGCCAGCTCATGCTGATCAAGGATTTCGGAACCACCATGCTCGCCTGCACGCCGTCGTATATGCTCAACATCGCCGATTACATCGAAAAGAAACGGCCTGATTACAAGATCAGCGCGACGCGCCTCAAGGCCGGCATACTCGGCGCCGAGCCCTGGTCTGAAAACATGAGAAAGGAAATCGAGGCCAGGCTGGGCATAGAGGCGTTCGACATATACGGGCTCAGTGAAGTTATCGGACCGGGCGTTTCGACCGAATGCTCCGAAAAATCGGGGCTTCACGTGTTTGAAGACCATTTCTATGTCGAGATAATCGACCCCGATACCGGTGAAATACTTCCCGAAGGCGAAAAGGGAGAGATCGTGTACACCTCCCTGACCAAGGAGGCCTTTCCCACGATCAGGTACCGTTCAAAGGACATCACCAGGCTGTACCACGATAACTGCAAGTGCGGCAGGACCCTGGTGAAGATGGAGAAGGTGACCGGAAGGTCAGACGACATGATGATCATCCGCGGCGTGAACGTGTTCCCGTCACAGATAGAATCCGTCCTTATGGAAGTGGAGGGCACCGAGCCGCACTACCAGATCATTCTTGACAGGAAAGGGGCGCTTGATGACATTGAAGTCAAGGTCGAAGTCAACGAGAAGCTCTTTTCTGATGAAGTGAAGGTGCTCAATGACCTTGCCCGGCGCATCAGCGACCGCTTCAGAAGCGCCCTGGGCATATCGGCAAAGATCAGCCTTGTTGAGCCGATGACCATCCCGCGCAGTGAAGGGAAAGCGGTGCGCGTGGTTGATAAAAGAAAAATATAGGCGAGCTGACCTCATCCCCCCTGAGGGAAGGGCCTTCATATGAAACATCATTAGAAATACAAGGAGATGAATATGAATGTAACGCAATTGTCAGTATTTATTGAGAACAAACCGGGGCATCTTCAAAACGTTCTGAAAATCCTCGCTGAAAAGAACATAAATATCGTGACCCTTACCATTGCCGAAACGTCGGATTTCGGGGTCCTCAGGATGATCGTCAACAACCCTGATGAGGGTATCCGCGCCCTGAGGGAAAGCCATGTCGCCTGTTCGGCAACCGATGTGCTCGCCATAGAGATCGACGACACGCCCGGCTCGCTGTTCAAGGCCATTGACACCTTCGCGCGCAGGGAGCTTAATATTGAATATATGTACGCCTTTACCGAGAAGAGAGAGGGCAAGGCGGTCATGATTTTCAGGTTTGAAAATCCCGAAACCGCGAAAAAGGCCCTCAAGGAAGAAGGTTACAGCATTGTTAGCAAAATAGACATTATTGGAGCATGACTCATGGAAAAAAAGGTTTTACTTGGCAATGAGGCCATCGCCAGGGGCGCCTATGAGGCGGGATGTCACGTCGCAGCCGCGTACCCGGGAACGCCCAGCACTGAAATACTAGAAACCCTGGCCCGCGATTACCGTGAAATAAAATCGCAGTGGTCACCGAATGAAAAGGTCGCCCTTGAAGTCGCCGCAGGCGCTTCAGTCGGGGGAGCGCGCGCCCTGGCCGCGATGAAGCACGTCGGCCTGAACGTGGCTGCGGACCCTCTTTTCACGTTTTCGTATACCGGAGTCAACGGGGGCTTCGTGATCATCAACGCGGACGACCCCGGCGCCTGGAGCTCACAGAACGAGCAGGACAACCGGCACCTCGCCCGCGCCGCGAAAGTCCCCATGATCGAACCGTCCGACCCCGCGGAGGCAAAGGAGTTCACCAAGCTCGCTTTCGAGATATCGGAGGCCTATGACCGGCCCGTAATCGTCCGCATAACGACCCGCATAGCCCATTCGCAGGGCATTGTCGAGCTCGGCGAGCGGAAAAATGTTCCCCTGAGAGACGTGCCGCGCAATCCGCAGAAATACGTCATGATCCCGGCCCACGCGAGGCCGCGGCACCGGTTCATTGAAGAGCAGCATATCAAGCTGAAGGAATATTCCAACACATCCGGGCTCAACAGGATCGAATGGGGAAAGAGAAAACGCGGCATCATAACCGACGGCGTCGCGTACCAGTACGTCAAGGAAACATGCCCCGAGGATTCGGTGCTGAAAATCGGCATGGTATGGCCCATGCCGGACGATATCATACGTGAATTCGCGGCCGGTGTTGAGGAAGTATACGTCGTTGAAGAGATCGACCCCTTTATCGAAGACTATGTGAAGTCACTGGGCATAAAGGCGACCGGGAAAGAGATCATCCCCCTGTGCGGCGAACTGACCCCGGAGATCGTTGACAGCGCCCTGAACGGCAAGGCCTTCCCTTCAGTTCTGCCTGATTACACGACCGAAATCCCCGGGAGGCCGCCCGGACTGTGCAAGGGCTGCCCGCACGGCTTTGTCTTTACCGTGCTGAAAAAGCTCGACCTCATCGTGAACGGCGACATCGGGTGCTATACCCTGGCCGTTCTGCCGCCGTATTCGGCCATGCACACGCAGGGATGCATGGGCGCCAGCATCGGCATGCACCTCGGCCTTGAAAAGGCCCATGGCGAGGAAATGGCCCGCAAGAGCGTTGCCGTTATCGGCGATTCCACGTTCGTGCATTCCGGAATTACCCCGCTCATCGACCTTGTGTACAACAGGGGAACGGGCACCGTGATCATTCTGGACAACCGCAGCACGGCCATGACCGGGCACCAGGACCATCCCGCGACCGGCGTCACCCTTATGGGAGAGCCGACCCATGAGCTTGACCTGGAAATGCTTGCGCGCGCTGTCGGCGTCAAGCGTGTGGTAAAGGTCGACCCCAAGGACATAGACGAGTTCGAGCGGGTCGTCAGGGAGGAGACCGCCGCGCGCGAGCCCTCTGTCATCATCTCGCTGAGAAAGTGCATTCTTAAGAAGTAAGGGGGAGCCATGAAAAATGTAGTTTTCGCCGGAGTAGGGGGACAGGGCGTCATCCTCGCCAGTAAAGTCCTCATGGAGGTCGCCAAAGAAGCGGGGTATGACGTCAAGGAATCCGAAATTCACGGAATGGCCCAGCGCGGCGGCAGTGTGGACTGCCATGTCCGCTACGGGAAAAAGGTCTATTCTCCCCTGATTGAAAAGCGGGGCGCTGATTATATAGTGAGCTTCGAACAGCTCGAGGCCATGAGAAAGCTCGATCTTCTCGCCCCTGAAGGGACCATGATCATCAACCTTGAAAAGGTCGATCCCGCGCCGGTCATGACCGGGGAAAAGAAATATCCGGATGACATTGAGCAGTGGGTGTCGACCAACATCCCCAGTTATCAACTGGTTGACACCGCCGCGGTATTGAAAGAAGTCGGCACGAAGAAGGCGCTTAACATCGTCATGCTCGGCGTGCTTTCGAAGTACCTCGAGTTTACCACCGAACAGTGGGAAAAGGCCATCAAGTCGCTGGTAAAAGAAAAATTTCTCGAGATGAATATTGACGCCTTCAACAGGGGAAGGGCTCTGTAGCTTCTTTTCGCCAGGGGCCTCAATGTTTCGTATGAGCGCAATCGAAAACAGCGGGGGGGATGTTTTCCCTCCCGGATCTTCTTCGGGCACAGGTCCTGAAGCCGGGCAGAACACCGCTTCCGGCAGGGACAAAGCCTACAACAGAATCAAGCTCAGGGTGACCGTAGCCGGCCTGGTTATAAATTTCATCCTGCTCGCCCTTTTCGCGTTTTCAGGGATTTCCCCTGTAATCGTCAGGTTCATCGAAAGTTTCGTGCAGTCTCAGTGGGGAGTGTTTCTGCTGTTTCTCGTTGTGTCAGGCGCGGCCTTTTCAGCCGCGGGCTTTCCGCTCGACTATTATTCGGGGTTTGTCGTCGAACACCGCTACGCGCTCTCGAACCAGTCGCCGGCACGGTGGCTCTACGAGAAGCTCAAGTCTTCGCTGGTCGGCATGGCCATCGGCCTCCCGGTCGCGCTCGTTTTCTATTATCTTCTTTCTCTTGCGGGCCCGCTCTGGTGGCTGTATTTCGCGGTGTTCCTGTTTTTCGTTTCGGTCCTGCTCGCCAGGGTCGCTCCCGTGATTATCTTCCCCCTGTTCTACCGTTTCACCGAACTCGAGGACGGCGAGATCAAAAACCGGATCATGGACATCGTGAACGAGCAGGGGGTCCCGTTCAAAGGGATCTTTACCTTCAACATGAGCAAGAACACCCGCAAGGCGAACGCCGGGTTTACCGGCATCGGCAGAAGCAAGCGCATCATCCTCAGTGACACCCTGGTTGAACAGTTCACGCCGGATGAGATCGCGGTGATATTCGCCCATGAGATGGGGCACTACAGGCGAAGGCACATTCTGAAAAACATTGTTCTGAGCACCGTGATTATTTTTCTTTCGCTGTACTGCTGCGCCTCTCTGCATGCCGAAACAATCTCCCGCATGGGGTTCGCGCACGTGCACGATGTAGCCGCGATCCCGGTACTTCTGTTTTATCTTTCTGTGCTGAGTTTTTTCCTTATGCCCCTGACGAACGCGATATCCCGCAGGTTTGAAGTGCAGGCCGACACCTTCGCGCTTGAGACGACCCGCGACCGGGAATCGTTTATCTCGTCAATGGACAAGCTTGCCGCCGTCAACCTCGCTGACCGTGAGCCCCATCCCCTGAATGAGTTTTTCTTTTACAGCCATCCCTCGATAGGCAAACGCGTCGCCTTCGCGCGGGAATACAAACTGCAGGATTGAGGGGGGCAAGCCCCCGGCCTATGTCTTCCTTCTTGTATCCCCTGCAACGGGTTTTGGCCAGGGTTTTTCCTAAGTTCCAATCAAATCCGCGATAAAATATTGACAAATTACACATCAAATGCTCTTCTATTGTCCAAAAAAAATGCATGAATGATACAGGAGGTTGTAATGAAAAATTTAGTGAAAATATTGCCGGCTCTCTTGCTGTGTTTTAGCCTGGGAATGAGCGCCTGCGACAGCGATGATGATGGGGACAAAAAATCAAATAATGCATGCACAGACCCCTTTGTGTCAACCGTAATCACTATCGGTGATCTGGTAGAAAATGATGATTTCGCCGGTGACAGTGAAATTCTTTATCGTTTCAATGTGGATTCATCAGGGATATACAGCGTATCTTTCATCCCGGGGGATACCAGCGTAACCTGGCAGTACGCAGCATACATTGATGAGTGTTATGAAAGCTATGATTCTTTTAATCCTTCTTTTACCAATAAAAGCCTTACCGCCGGCTGGTATCTGATCGAAATCAGTAATAGCGGCTCGACTTCTAATGAATATTCTCTTCAAATTGAAGAGGCGCCCTGACCCGCGCAGTGTAATAACCATCGAGGCTATCGTTTCCGGTGAAGCAGCCCTTCGGCAGGAGTGCCGGGGCTCTATCACCGTGAGACGTCGCATAACGTAAAATTCCGCCGCCATGGCCGGAAGGGTGTTCTTGAAATAGAACCCTGAGGCCGGAAAATCCTGTCATTCGGCGGCGTCCTTTCCGACCCGATGGTTTTTATGGGAGGATTTATGGACAGATGATTGATGCATGGGAAATTCCGTCGCCGAATCCCGTTGCACGGGACACGGTGCATTTTACTTGTGCTGCCCGCATTGAGCTTTGTCGAAGTGTGGTTCGACAGGCTCAACAACCACAGTCGAAGCGTCAGAACCGGTTTCTACTAGCCCGAATGGGTAAGTATTGACAAAAAAGCCCCGAATTCAAGGCTTTTTTAAAATTTTATCCACGAAAGTTCTGTCCTGTTTGTCGCCCCTGTCTTGATAAAAATATTCGCTATATGCCTTTTGACTGTTTCCGTTGAAATGCCCAGCTCGCCAGCAATGGCTTTATTCGTTAAACCCAGTGAAATGAGACGGTGGATTTCACGTTCTCGTGGCGTAATCGGGGGGATGATGCTGTTCTTTCGGACAGTAATTTTATAAAAGAGATTCTTGTCAGCGACAACGGGCTCAAGATTAATCATATCTCCCTTTTTATTCAGGGGGAAGGTCGCAGTTTTGCCGAGGCATGTGCGGTAATCAGGATGAGCGCCGTAGAGGCGCATGAGCTCAGGGATGACATCATTCCATGAGTCGATATGGTTGTTAAGGCATGCGAAAAAAGAATCACTGGCGCTTATAATTTTAAAAGCATGGTCGCACAGGGCAAGAGGTGCCCGTGATTCGGCAGCCGAGAGGTTGCAGAAAAAGGCGTTGATGTCGCGGTGCTCTGCCAGTTTATTATGGATATGATAGGAGTTGATAAAGTGAGACGACAGGAGCCGGTGTTCTCTGAGTTTTTCGGGGCTTAATGAGGTTTTATCTATTTTTATGCCAATAAGACCGTTGTTGTCTTTATGGATGCCGGATATTACAATAAACCCTCCGTATCGTTCGCTCAATGCGTTAAAAAGCGGGTTCGTCCTGGTAAGCATTTCCGTTTTGTTCAGGTCAAGCTGCAGGGTCATAGTCGCGGGTATCTCGCGGAGCAGGGGACTTTTAAATATGCAGTACTCCTCGTATTTTTGGTAGGTTTCCATAAAGCTGTTGTCGCCGGCATGCAGGTGTATATTGAATCCTGACCAGTCCTCTTCGGGGTTTCCCAGGTGGCAATAGTCCAGGTCAAAGTGTTTTTCATAGGTATTCAACAATATCTCCCGAAAGGCCGGGTCTTCTATTGATGAATTTATTTCGTTTATAGCCCTGCTCAGGGCATTAAGCTGTTTTTCGGTAAAGCGTGTTTTTTCTGATGTCATGGCTTCTTTTTATTTTTTATTTTCCAGATATGTTACCCGAGATCCCGGGAACTTCTATCGCACCTATTGGTATAACCATGTTTTCATATAATAGTGCAAAAAATATTGACATCTTAATAATATGCAATAAAAATTTGTACATATATAATATTTGTTACCAGCAGGCACATGTTCAATAAGTTTATTTCAAGCATATCGTCCGACCTCGAGGATGAGGAATATCCCCGGAGAATACTACATGAGTATTATAATTTTTTTCACCTTAAGCGGGCTCATCTTGCCGGGCTTGATCAAAATTTAAACACCCATTTTTATGAAAGGATCGGATTTCAAAAGTTTGAGGAACTGTACCTGACGTATGAAGACTATGATACATTCAAGCCCGGCTATATGCCAGTGCCATTACAGGCAGTACCGGTACATGTTGATTCTAAAGAAATGACACAATTAAACGATATAAATCAGTTGTACCAGAGCTTTGAAGGTGAGTTTACATGTATTATTGGCTCTATTCATCCTACACTTTATGGAATAATCGGTTTGAGTGATAGTGAAGATTACTCGGCAGAAGAACTCAGGCAGCACCAGATTATATCTCCCATGATTGTAAACTCATACTACCAGCATACTAAAATAATACAGTCTCGGGACATGACCCGTTTTCTTGGAGATGAATTTTTCAGTAACAGGCTCTGCGCTGTGGTTGATGAGCAGTGTTCTGTTCTGTACAGTCACCGGGAATTCATGACAGAGCTGCGCCTCAGGGGCCTGGAATGGAATACGCTTGTAAACATGGTACGCCTTTTTAAACGTCCGCACCTGATAAATATACACGGCCTCAAGGAACGCGTAACCCTGCCGCTTGAATCATCTTCGTCAGCGGTGACCCTTGAGCCAGTGGTGAGCGGCGGCACTCTTTTTCTTGTCATCGAAATACATGACAGAGGAAACCTCCCTTCCATCACTCCCCGCGAGCGGGAGATTTATCTTCTCATCAGGCAGGGGTGCGCCAACCGTAACATCGCCCATGCCCTTAATATTTCATCCGAGACCGTGAAGCGGCACCTTTCCAATCTCTTTCTCAAGGCCGGGGTCAAGAACCGCACCGAGCTGTCGCACCTGGTGCTGTAGGGCTTTTAGCATTATTAAAATACTTGAATATTGTCAGATATATATTAAATAATGGAATATCGAATGAGACAATTAAAATGTTTATTGCGAGATCTTTTTAAAACACGCACATGTGGTGTGATACATGAAGAAAATATTAATCTATCTTGATACATCGGTTATCGGAGGAGTATTTGACAGCGAGTTTAAAGAGCACTCGATCCGGATTGTTGAAAGTATCAAAGAAGATAAATTTATTGGGGTGATATCCGAGATAACCATCAGAGAACTGGAAAGCGCTCCTGATTTTGTAAAAAAGGATTTTGAAATCTATGAGGAAAAGTTGGAAGTCGTCAGGGTTTCTGATGAAATAAAAGATCTTGCTGAAAGCTATATTTCAGAAAATGCGGTATCTGAAAAGTATTTTGAGGACGCATTGCATATAGCCTGCGCTACGGTTTATCAGGTAGACGTATTGATAAGCTGGAATTTTAAGCACATCGTTAATTATAATAGAATAATGCAATATAATTCCGTAAATTTAAAGAACGGCTACAAGAGTCTGCAGATTTTTTCACCGATGGAGATATTACATGATGAAGAATAAGGAATTCGATTGTGTCAAAATGACAAGGAATATACGCGATAAACTTTATGAACAAAATAAAGGTAAAAGCCTTAAAGAGTATGCTGATACTCTTGTCCGTGAGGCCCATAAAAGTCCCTTATGGAAAAAGGTTATCATTGATAATAATTCGCGCCTCATCCATACGCCCCGATGAAGGCGGCATCCATGATATCATCAGCAGGGGTGCGCCAACCGTGACATCGCCCATGCCCTTAATATTTCACCCGAGACCGTGAAGCGGCACCTTTCCAATCTCTTTCTCAAGACCGGGGTCAAGAACCGCACCGGGCTGTCGCACCTGGTGCTGTAGCATAATCATCAAACATCCTCAGAATTCGATCAGTCATGATATTTCGCACAACTGCTCTTCGCCATGATTTTCAGTTTTTGGTGAAAAAATCTTTTTTTGAAAAAAACCGGGCAACTACAACTTTTGGGTAATTGACTGAATGATTATAAGTGGTATATTTTTCTATTCTTTTACAATAACGCGAAAGCCTGTAGTGCTGTAATGATGAAACAATCAAGACTTTTTATTAACAATGGAGTTATAAAATGAAAAATAAATTATTATTAATGTCTTTTATGGTTATAACCCTGTTGCCCATGCAGGCAAGCAGTAAAGGAGATACTGTAGAAAAAGAAGGAGTCAGATTGTATCTCTATAAATCAGATGTTCTCGGTGGCAGAAAAATGCTTTTACACCTCATTAACGACAATATCTATGAAGTCGAAGTCAAGATCTATATAAAAACATGGATCAGGGATTGTGAGTCCTACGATGAAGTAACTGAAATAATAAAGCCGGATTCTTATGTAAAAGTTGTTCATACTGGATGCCCCCTGCCTTTCATGGTTGAATCCCGGAAACACAGGTATGATATTTTATCTGTTAAAAAAGTTGAATAAATAGATTACTTAAACGCAGCACGAATGAATCACGGAATGTATTATTATCGTGGTTTTTTTAATTATTAACTCTATCAAAGGAGAGTCTCTGTCATGAAGTTTAATGCTATCCCTTTTAATGTTTTCAGAAATAAAAAGTTAATACGCGCTGTTTCTATTGTCGTCCTTTTTTCATTCACTACTCTTTCGTGCGTGACCAATTACCAGTACATAAAATCAATCCCTAAAAAATCAAGAATGGCAGTGCTCGTGGCGAACAAAAGCGGGCTGATCAAGGATGGCAGCCTGAAATATTCGTACATCTATGACGCAATCCGCAAGGCGAACTATGTTCCTGTCGCGATGAATGAAGTCCAGATTGATGTTAAAATTAATTGCGGTAACCCCATAGTGTTCGATGATTTTAAAAAATACCTGGTAGAGACAAAAGTGGATTACCTCATGGTTGTCTATGTCTGGTCTTCAGGCCTTGACGAAGATTTGAAAATATCAATCGTGAGCGTTAGTGACATGGAAATAGTCGCTAACAGGTATTATAAAAGGCGGTTAATGACCGGTCTCTGGGCGGGTTTAACACCACTGCTCGGACTGGGGTTGCTTATCTGTCCATGGTTGTATTTAAAAGATGCTGACAATTCCAACTATGATAAAATCGTGCAATTTATCAATCAGTTGTAAGAAGCTGCCTCGTTTTGATGTTTTAGGTTCTGTGGGGAAAGATATTATTTTGTATGAGAATATGATGTATTAATAATGCATGATACTTTACCACTTCATTCAGGAGAATAAAATGGATTTATCAAAAAGACCATATATGAATAACCTAAAAGTTATGGTTATTATACTTTTTTTCTGCGGATTAATAGCGTGTGCTGATAGTAAAAGCGACACTGCTGCGGGCAGCGGTGAAATAGAAACCTTTACCGAAGACCTGCAGAAGAGCCTTCCCCACCCCGGGACCCCTGTTGAAAACAGCAGCCGGTTAAATTCATATAAAGAAAGTTATGAATCATATGACGAGGCCGTTTTAGAAGGAGAGGGAGGCATGTTTGACAAGGTCTTCGGTGACGGGCCCACGTCAACATTCTTCATGGTCGGCACCGTGGACAAGCTCATCACTGAAATTCTCAACGCCGAGGACCAGCAGGACAACATTTTGAAGGGGGCCTCGGCGGAACTCACACTTCCGTTTTTCGGCGATGCGGTGAGTGTCGACCGTACTTTTTCATATAACGGCACATTCGCCAGCACGGTTTCACTTGACGGCACAGCATATACGTTCAATTTTACGGTGTTCGAAGGCGGTTATACTTCGAATGATATCTTTGTCGCGGCCATCAGGGTAAATTTCGATATCGGTAAAGTAATTGATTGCTCCATTATCTTTTATGGACAGCGCGACTCAAGCGGGAGGCTCACGGTAAAGCTTGCCAGGTATGAGACCGAAGGATCGGAAACGGATATCGGCCATGCCCAGTTTTATTTTAACCGTGACAGTGAAGACGCGCCTTTCCAGTATAAATGCGTAGCGCAAAGTTCCGATGATGAAAAAGACGACGTATTTTCCATTATCGGAGCGGGAACGCTGGAACGACTGGTCATGCGCAGGCGCTCATGCGGCGATACTGATGAAGATGAATTAATCGACAGTTTTATTGATCAGTATTATGTTGCTGACTACGACAGTTCCACCGGCGAGTTTGCCGATGATCCGGTGTTTGAGGACTCAAGTACCGATGCATTTGATATAGACGGCGATGGTTTTACCGGAACAGGCGGACTCGGTAATATAATTGATATACCCGCGGAACACGGGATGGATGCCTATGAAGCGGATATACACGCTGCGGACATGTGGGATTTTTCGGAGCCGACAACCTTACCCGCAGACAGAGAGGCAGTGACGCCTGACTGGGACATATAATGTTCATGATAAGCGGTTCATTTTTGTCGTTAGCATTGAATTATTAATACCGTTGTAATTTCCGGATTTCAGGTATAAACGCTTATTGGATGTCAGGATCATGATAAATCCGATATCCAGGTTATCATGAAAACCTCAAATTTTAAAAAGCCCTGCATGGGGGCTTTTTAGTCAATACTTACTTATTTGGGTTACCTGCTCTTCGACATTTTAACAGGCTCAATGTGAAGCAGGCTCAGTGACCGGGATATCGCCCTGATATACATTACGGGAGCATAATATTTGCATTGACAAGACACTTGCCAGGCATCATAATTCCATCATGATCAAGCTTGATAAAATGAAGATTGACACCACGGCTTTATCCATTTCCAGCGATTTTAATCCTTCGGATGATATCGAATATTGGCGTTCCAAAACCCATGAGGAACGGCTCAATGCGGTGGAGGTAATGAGACAGATAAATTATGGCACTTCATATCCCCGAACCATTCAAAGATTTTTTGAGATTGCTGAATAAGCACGAAGTCGAGTATCTGCTGATAGGTGGCTATGCCGTCGCATTTCACGGATATCCGCGCGCTACTGCCGACATGGATATTTTTATCGCCGTCAATCCGGGAAATGCCGCGAAAATGAATTCAGCCGTAAGAGAATTCGGCTTTGACGTTCCGGGCCTTTCTGCAGATGTTTTCTTAGACACAAGCCATGGCATAATCCGTATGGGGGTCCCTCCACTAAGGATCGAAATCATGCTTTCGATTTCCGGGGTTGATTTCCGGGAATGTTTCGAAAAAAAAATCGTGTTCAAAGATGGAGATATTGTCATCAACATAATTGACAAAGAGAGCCTTGTAATAAACAAAAAAGCGGCGGCGCGCCACAAAGACTTGAGCGACCTGGACTACCTTCCTTAAATCACATGCCGATAGATTCAATAATTCATGCGGCGAAACACGGGCGAGTCCTCGATATTCATCATCACCGGGGCCGCTAATTTTAAAACGCCCCGCATCCGCGGCATTTTTTGTCAATCATCCTGTACAGCGGTCCTGAAAATAAAATTATGTTGACACTTTTTGTGGATGGAGTAGTCTAATAGAAGATCAGGTTAAAGAAATGAAAAAGTCGATTGCCGAAACCAATAAATACATGAACACTGAGAACAAGCGTCAGGAAATGATCGTTGACGCGGTCTATTCTTCCGCGAAGATTGAAGGCTCGAAAACAACCAAAAAAGCGCTCCGCGATTATTATAAAGCGCGATATTCTAAGAAATCCTCTCAATAAGTTTTTCTTCTATTATTTCCTCCAGCGGTTTGTAATTTTTGCTGTATCCTTCCCGGACGCGTTTCAGGTAATCAAGTTCATCAGTCATCAGGTTCATGCCGATCATGGGAAAATTATTTTTTGCCAGGATAATATCACCCAGGAGCCGGCCGATCCTTCCGTTTCCTTCCCGGAATGGATGAATAAAAAGAAATTCAGAAACCGCCTCCGCGACTTTCAGTGAAATAATCTCAATATCATTAATGGATTCAGCGCTTGTTTTCTGTACCAGCCGGTCGAGGCCATCAATTCCGTTCAGATACGACATCCGCCATGTCCATTCCGTGTGATGAGTGCTTGACCCTTTTGAGAGCTCCACTGTCCTGACTTTCCCGGCAAAGGGGTATATCTTTTTAAATACCATGTCATGCCAGGCGGCAATCATTTTAAAAGTAATAATTGTGTCCGGTGCTAACGCGCGGGTAAGATGCTCGTAAACATCAACCAGGGCTGTATCTTCATAAAACTGTATTTTTTCCTGATCGGTGGTCTTAAGGTAATTAATGGGTATCCCGTTTGTTCTTGATATGATCATCTCCGCGTTTTCTGATTCCCATTCCTGCCAGGGGTTGTCAATTATTGATTTCCCGATAAGGCTTGCCATTGTCAGGGTTGGATTGCTTTTCCGGGCTTTCATGCCGGGACTGTCCCCGATGAAATATTTCTCATCAGTTGTGTACCAGTAAGTGAAGGCCTTTCCCTTTTTTGTCCGGTGGGAATAATGATGGTCCTTGATCGGTCGGCTTTTAATCATGCTTGCTTAATCCGGGTCACGTTGTTTTTGTTCTGGCGATAGTATGTTTTTCCTTGTACCGTACAGCCCGGTCCTTTTTTAAAAGGGCACCTATTGAAATGTCGTGGTCAATGCAGAAGTGGGCTATTGCCTTGTGCTCCTCGCCGGTCAATGGGACGGTGGGCCGCTTAAGTGTTTCGTAGGGGTTCTTTTTTTCTTTCATGGGCTAAGTCAAATTGTCAATAATTTAAAAAAAGCCTTACATCCGGGTCTTTTTTTGTCAATGATTACACATTCGGGTTTGATTTAATTTGTTCTTATAAGATTCATTCAGTCTCTTGGAACGGGTTTTGGCGGCGGAAATTTCTATGTATCCAATAAAAATCGGCCTTCGCTCAGGCTCCTGTACCTCTAAAATAAAAAAATACCCTTCATCAACAGGTTTTTGTTATATTTTTTATTCAATAAAGATTATAATCTTATACTACGGGGACAAGGACCAATCGATATGAAGGCATTCAGTATACAAAAATCGCTGTTCGTATTGATATCGATAGCCATGTTCATTCTGACCAGCGCCATAGGTGTTTTCTGGCTGTATTCCGAATTCGAAAAATTCAATGCCGAATCGGCAAGGCTCGAGTCCGAAATACTGGCTGAAAAAAAAGACACGGTGCGCGGGGTCGTGAACAGCACTTTCGACTACATGACCTACCGGCGCGGCCAGATAATGTCGCTGCTTAAAAAGTCTCTCAGGGACCGGGTTTACGAGGCCCACTCCTTCGCCACAAACATCCATGCGCAATACAGAACCTCTAAAGGCGACGATGAGATAAAAAAAATCATCATCGAAGGGATGCGGCCCATCAGGTTCAACAGCGGCAGGGGCTATTTCTTCGCGGGAGACGAACACGGCATAGAACAGCTCTTCGCAGACAGGCCCGAAATGGAAGGCAAAAACCTCTACGACATGCGCGACACAAGGGGGGCCTATGTCATCCGTGACATGATCGATATCGTCACCGGAAAAGGCGAGGGTTTTTATACCTATTACTGGACAAAGCCGGGAACTCCGGGAAAAAACCACCCGAAGATGGCGTTTGTGAAGCTCCTCGAACCCTACCGCTGGTTTATCGGCACTGGAGAATATCTGGACGATTTCAAGAGCGACATCCAGAAGGAGGTGCTGGAAAGGATCTCTCATATACGGTTCGGGAAAAACAACGAGGGATACATTTTCGTGGTGACCTACACCGGAATGACGATCATGAACCCGGTGCAGCCGGAAATGATCGGCCAAAACCACTGGGACCTCACCGATCCTGACGGGGTCAAGGTCATCCAGGAGGAAAGAAAGGCGGCGAGAAAGCCGGGCGGGGATTTCATCTACTACAAATGGCCAAAACCGGGCGCAGGGAAAATCATCATGAAAGTGTCATTTGTCAGGGGCCTCGACGAATGGCGGTGGATGTTCGGCGCCGGGACCTACCTCGATGAAATCGATACGATGATAGCTGAAAAAAAACAAGAGCTCAGGCGATCGGTCCTGCAAAGCGTTTTGAAGATACTGGTGATCCTGGTAATGGCCTATGTCCTGGCGCTGTCGATTTCAATCTTTCTTGCAAGGAGATTCAACAGGGAGTTCAGCATTTTCACCTCCTTTTTCCAGAAATCAGAGAAGTCGAACATCCCCATAGACGACGAAAAACTCAAATTTACCGAATTTAAAGTGCTCGCAGATTCGGCCAACAGGATGGTTGCCGGGCGCGAAAAAATTCAGCGCGAGCTGATCGAAGCGAAAGACAGGGCGGTCGAGGCGAACCAGGCGAAAAATTATTTTCTCGCCAGTGTCAGCCATGAAATACGCACACCGATGAACGCCATAATGGGCATGACCGACCTTGTATTGCAGACCGACCTTGACACCGAGCAGAGGGAATACATCGGGCTCGTGAAAATGTCGACCGACAATCTATTGAACCTGATCAACAACATCCTCGAATTCTCCAAAATCGAATCAAAAAAAATATCGCTTGAATCCCGGAACTTTAACGTCGTGTCCGTGCTCAGGCAGGCCGTCGGTCTTTTCGAAGCGTCTGCGAGGGAAAAGAACCTGGCCCTCAGGCTCGATGTCGATAAAAACGTGCCGATGCATGTCAGGGGAGACCCCCGTCTGCTCACACAGGTGCTGATCAACCTTATCTCCAATTCGATAAAGTTCACCAACAGCGGGGGCATAGACGTACATGCAGAAAGGATCGGCCATGAAGCAGATAACTCCCTGGCCGCGATTTCATTTTCGGTCAGAGACACCGGCATAGGCATACGTACAGACAAGCTCGACATCATTTTTGAAAGTTTCAGGCAGGCTGACCCGTCGTTCACCAGAAAATACGGCGGCGCCGGTCTCGGCCTCACCATCAGCAAGGAGCTGGTGGAACTGATGGGGGGATCCATATCAGTGAAAAGCGATTCCATAAAGGGAAGCACCTTCAGCTTCACGCTCTCATTCATAATCAGCGACAGCCCGCCCGCCGCTCACCGCGGGACAGAACCGGGCCGGGATGAGCAAGCCGGGGCTTCTTACTCGATACTCGTCGCCGAGGACAACGAGGTGAATGCGCGCATGGCAACGATCATGCTCGAAAAGAAAGGCCACTCGGTATCTATCGCGCGCAACGGGCTTGAGGCAATGCAAAAAACCTCGAACGGAGACTTCGACTTGATACTCATGGATATAGAGATGCCCGAAATAGACGGCATTGAGGTGACCAGGCTCATCCGGCAGGGCAAGGCGGGTGAATCAAAACAAAACATCCCGATCATCGCCATGTCGGCGCATGTGCTTGAAGACATCAAAAATGAATGCATGCATGCCGGGATGAACGATTTCATCGCCAAACCGGTCAACATCGCCCATATCAACCGTATCCTGGCCGGAGCCATGGCGAAACACGCCGGATGAACCGCTAGACCCGGTACCTGCCACCGTCCGTACTGACAATTCCCTCTGCCGCCATATCATCGGGTATTCCTGCAAAATAACCGGCGTCGAGTCCGAGATCCGGAGCGATGTCCCCGGAGGTCGGCCCCGGTTTTTCCAGAAACAGTTTCAGCACCATGCCGCAGGCCTGCCGGGCGCCGCGCCCCCGTATTCAGCGACGATCATGCGGGCAACATCATCCCCCCCCGTATCAGTCAAATACCGCCTGATCCCTGGCCGCGTTCAGTTTCTTTTTCACCGCGCTTTTAAAGGGCAGGGTCACCAGCATAACCATGGCGGCCGCGTAGTACACAACGAGAAGTGCCACGCCGAGTCCGTTCCTGAATGTCGCCGCGTCGCTTTCGATGCCGGCAAGCACGATGAGTCCGGTGAGAAAGCCCAGTGCCGAGACAACAAGCAGGGCCTTCTGCAGGGTCTTAAAGAACAGCAGCGAGTCACTGAGTTCTTTTCCCGTGGCCGCGTAACCGGCCATTGCGGACCTGAAGGCACCGGCCATTTCCGCCGGGCTGAAATGGCTGAGCATAACGAGAAAGACCGGGACGAGAAGGAGGGCGATTGAGGGCAGGTCAAAAAAATACATAAACCCGTCAACCAGGGCCATGGCCGCGATGAAAATTCCGCATATCAATATAACGCAGAGAAAATATTGTTTCTTCATAATTGTTCTCCTTAATGTAATACCCGCCTGATTTCATTATCCAGGCCTCATGTTATTTTTACAGACTCTTTAAAGAAAAACTGAAAAAAGCCTTGCAGACCCTGTAAAACTGTAATTATGGTAAATACTGTTTTTTAAGATTGTCAATAAATATAGATTATTATTAAACGGTCAATATTGTTTGAACCTGTTGTATGATCTGGCGGCAATTCAACCCGCGTAAAATTTTAGATACCACGGCGGCGGAGAGTATGCGCGGCTGATATTTCTGCATTTGATTACAAGGGACTTGAAAGGGGTGAACCTGTTCGCGTTTATAGTGGATTTATTATTAGTTGAATTTTAACTATAGCAGGTTGTATCTGGTATTTTTTTGGAACAATAACGATGAAAAGAGTTGCATTGATAATTAATCATCTTTCAGGGGGAGGAGCGGAAAGAGCTGTTTCAAAAATATCTCTCGCTTTAGGCAGCCATTACGACTTATTTCTGGTTCTCTCGGATGGATCGAAAATCGATTATGAATATGATGGACATCTTGTTGATTTGAAAATACCCCATGCAAAGAATGTTTTTCTTAAAATGATAAATGTGTTCAGAAGGATTGTTAAATTAAGGAACATAAAAAAAAGGTATAACATTGATGTATCGATAAGTTTTCATGAGTTATCGAATGTTGCTAATATTTTTTCCCGAAAACGGGACAAAATAATTCTTTCCGTGAGAAATGTTTTATCTGAAAGGAACAAAAAAGTTGTATACGATAAACTCTATGGAATAGTGATAAAATTGTTTTATAACAGGGCTGATAAAATAATTGCGGTTTCCGAATTGTGCAAATACGATCTTGTGAAAAATTTTAACCTCATTAAAAATCGGATAGAAGTAATTTATAACCTGTATGATTTTGATTCTATTCGGAAAATGAGCGATAAAAAAGATAAAGCTGTTTTGTCCCTTTTAAATCAAAGATACATATCAACCATGGGTCGGCTGGCAGATGCAAAAGGACAGTGGCATTTGATCCGTGCATTTTCAGAGGTTCATAAAATATTTCCTGAAGTAAAATTATATATTTTAGGCGACGGAGAACTTTACGATTATCTCAAATCAATTGCAACCGGTTTGGCACTTGAAGACAGTGTTGTTTTTCTGGGCTTTCAAAAAAATCCTTTTCAATTTCTGGCGAATTCTATGCTATTTGTCTTGCCTTCTCTCTTTGAAGGTTTTCCCAATGCACTGGCTGAAGCCATGGCCTGTGGAATTCCTGTTATTTCTTTCGATTGCCCGTCCGGACCGCGTGAAATACTGGCTGCTGATACCGATATTACTTATCAGACAAAAACAATCGAGTATGCAAAATCAGGACTATTGGTGCCCGTGTGTGATGGATGGAAATACAAGGCTGATGATCCATTGACTGATGGAGAAAATTTTCTTTCAGCAGCCATTACCCAGATGTTGAAAGATAAAAAATTTAGGGAAGCATACGGCAGGGAAGCTCAAAAAAGAATACTCGATTTTGAAGTAAATAGAATTATCGATCAGTGGATTGAAGTGATTGAGTCGGTCTGATCGAATAAATTACCCAGTGGTCCCGGGGCCGTCACCGGCTCGTTTGCCACAATAATTTTTATTAATGCCGGTAGAACAATTTTTTAATTGACTGTTGAAGGTAAAAAACGTCAATTCAATTCGATTTGGACTATAAATTATAAATATGACATAATAGACTTGTTGCGATACTCCCATCCCGCATTTGGGAAAACACCGGTGCTGGTCTTTTTAAGAGACTTCGCCCTTTATATCCCATATATAGATGAGACCGGTCGCATGTCTGATGAAAATACTATATGAATAGAATCATTAAAATTTTTTATCTGCTTTCAAAAAAAGAAAAACGAAAACTCGTCTTTCTGATTTTCGCTCTCATTATTTGTTCTTTTATCGGCGTTATTGGCATCGCTTCCATCATGCCTTTTCTCAGCGTGCTTTCAAAGCCGGACATTATCAAATCAAATGAGATATTATCCTGGATATACTCGACGCTCGGTTTTACCAGTATAAACAATTTCATGCTTTATCTCGGCATAGCCCTGCTCGCAGTCTTCATTTTCAGCAATATGTTTCTGACAACGACCATCTGGATGGAGCTTCACTTTATTCGCATGGTCGGCTATAATATGACCCGCAATCTGCTGATGCGATATTTGAACAATCCTTATTCCTTTTTTCTGACCCGCAACTCATCCGAACTCACCAAGAACCTTTTTTCGGAAGTGCAGCAGGTCATATCAAGCCTTGTTAAGCCGATAATGGAAATCATTGTAAAAGGCATTCTGGCTTTCTCAATTCTCGTTTTTATTGTGGTTATCAATCCGCGATTGGCTCTGATAATGGGTTTGTTTCTGGGGGGCGCCTATGCGGTTATATTCATGTTCATCAAAAGAAAGCTTTCCAAAAACGGCCAGCAGCGCGTTTCAGCGAATGCCCGCCGCTTCAAAATTGCCGATGAGGCCCTGGGAAGCATAAAAGATATCAAACTTCTCGGAAAGGAAAAAATATACATTGATCGTTTCTCACATCCGGCGATGCTTTATGAAAAATCCGTCGCGATCGCCCAGATATTGTCACGTATGCCCAAGTATGTGATGGAAACAGTCGCTTTCGGGGGGATGCTGGCAATCGTCCTCTTTCTTTTTGCAACGAAAAATGATATTTCCGACATTCTTCCACTGGTTGCCCTCTATGCTTTTGCCGGGTATCGTCTGCTCCCTTCACTGCAGGACATGTTCGCGGCCGTAGCCTTGATACGCAGCAATCTGGATTCCCTGGATATAATTTACAATGACCTCAACGGCATGAATGAATCGCTGTTTCCGAACAGAACCGACTATTCAGTGTTGGCGTTCAGTAATCGAATGCATATACGCAAGATGGGCTTCAAATATGAAAGTGCTTCGGACTTTATTTTTAAGAATTTTTCTCTCAGCATAAAGGCGAACACCACCGTCGGCATAGTAGGTCCGACCGGATGCGGTAAAACAACCCTGATCGACATTATTCTCGGTTTGCTTATTCCGTCCGAAGGAGGATTGATGATCGATGGTGTCCTCATAGACGGTTCAAACCGCCACCACTGGCAGAACAATTGCGGGTATGTACCTCAACGGATATATCTTGCCGATGACACCATAACAAGGAATATCGCTTTTGGCATGCCTGACGATAAAATTAATATGGACGCCGTCATCAAAGCCGCAAAGATCGCGAACATACATGACCTGATAACCGGTGACATGCAGGCTGGATATGACACCGTCGTCGGCGACCGCGGAATACGCCTCAGCGGCGGCCAGAACCAGAGAATCGGGATCGCCCGCGCTATATATAACGATCCTGCGGTGCTTATTCTCGATGAGGCGACCTCGGCGCTTGACGGATATACCGAAAAGGCGATCATGGATGCCGTCAACAATCTGTCTCAGAAGAAAACCATTATTATGATTGCACATCGGCTCGCAACCGTTAAAAAATGCGATGTTATCTATGTTCTGAAAAAAGGTAAAATTGTCGAATCCGGAACCTATGATGAATTAATTAAAACCAGCGCATACTTTAAAGAGCAGGGTGCGGGCAAAACTTAAGTAGATGATCATCCATCGCTTTTGCCATTCGTGAATGCCGCCTGCCTATAAATATATTTTATCTGTCAGGTCGTAATGCGTTGACAAAAATGTACCGCCGGTGCAATTATACAGCAGAACAATTAAATATACTGCTTGTTATTTAGCTAATATATTATCTACAAACAATATTGATATAAGGGAACCTCTATAAATTACATTTTTGATGTTCCCTTGTGGGCACAATATCTGATAAAATCAGGAATTATAACCCCCACGAACTCACCCTATCAGGGGGAGAATCAAAGAGGGGGTAAACACCTGATTTTTAGAGGTGCCCATAATAAATTAAGGTCATAAAGGATTAAGCGGGGATGAGTGAAAATTTAAGAATCGGTTTTGTCGGTTGCGGGAGAATCTCAAAACGCCACTTTGAAGCTATTGAGGCGACTAAGGGTATTGAAATAGGAATGATATGTGATATTGATGAAGAAAAAGCCCATAATATTGCGTCACGTTATAATGTCCCGTATGTAACCGATATCAGGGAAATAAAAAACGTTGATATTATCACCATCGCTACTCCGTCAGGTCATCATCCAAGACATGTGATGAAAGCGGCTGAAAACCTTGATGCAAAATTTATTGTATGTGAAAAACCCGTATCGCTTACCGTTCGTGAAGCTGTAGAGATGTTTAATCTTATTCGTAAATACGACAAAATATTGCTGCCAATTTATCAAAACAGATACAATCCCCTTATACACTTTATTCGAGATCTTATTCTGAGCGGTAAAATTGGAATAATATATCAGATTAATGTTAATGTTTACTGGAACAGAAATGATGATTATTACAGAGACAGCTGGCATGGAAGTATCGATGTTGATGGCGGGGTACTTTATACACAGGCGAGCCACTATATTGACATGCTGCTTTTTTTATTTGGCCCGATAACTGAAGCCAAAGGATTCGGCGGAAAGCTTCGCGGATTCCCGACACAGGATAGCGTTTCAGCATCCATTATATTCAAAAACGGCACAGTAGGGAGTCTTAATGCCACTGTGTGTTCGTATCGGAAAAATTATTGCACTGAAGCGACTATAATCGCAGAAAAAGGAACTATACGGCTCTCGGGTACGAACCTGAATACCATCGAATACTGGGATGTGGAAAATATGGAAAAACCGGATATGGATTTTACCATTGACCATATTTATGGGAAAGGTCATGACACAATGTACCAATACATTGTGGAAAATAAGCTTGAAATGTTCCCCAGATATGAAGAAGTTATTGCCGGCATTTCTCTAATGGAAAAACTTTCTTTTTAATTTAAGGATTATTTCTATGGATAAAAATATTTTTATTCACGAATCAGCCTTTATCGATGATGATGTAATTATTGGGGATGGTACGAAAATATGGCATTTCAGCCATATACTTAAAGGATGCCGCATAGGTTTGAATTGTACCATAGGGCAAAATGTGATGATAGGCCCTGACGTCAAAATTGGATCAGGATGTAAAATACAGAATAATGTCTCGCTTTATAACGGTGTAGAGCTGGAAGATGATGTATTTTGCGGACCATCAATGGTTTTCACCAATGTTATAAATCCACGATCATTTATTGAAAGGAAAAATGAATTCAAAAAAACCCTGGTGAAAAAGGGAGCAAGCATCGGAGCAAATGCAACAATCATATGTGGTAACCGTATTGGCGCATATGCCATGATAGCCGCCGGGGCGGTCGTTACCAAAGATGTCGCTGACCATGCCCTGTTTACCGGTGTGCCGGCCCGCCAAACAGGATGGGTATGCAGGTGCGGTAATGTATTACACAAGAATGATGACAATATATTAACCTGCTCGTGTGGAAATGCGTACAGAAATGATAATAATATTTTGACATATCTTAAGCAATAGAAGACGGGATAAGAAATGGAAACATATAATTCACTCATGAAAAAAATCAGAAACAACGAAATTCTCGTGGGAATTCTGGGTCTCGGATATGTCGGTCTCCCTCTTGCGGTATTATTTGCGAAAAAAGGGGTAAAGGTCCTTGGTTTCGAAAAATCTGAAAATAAAACAAAGAAGATAAATGAAGCGATTAACTATATCGGTGATGTAGATGATGCGGAACTGAAAGAAGTTGTCTCGGGGGGGATGCTCAATGCGACAACGGATTTTTCGCGAATAAATGAATGTGATGCCCTGCTTATCTGTGTCCCTACGCCGCTTGACACTTTTAGAAAACCAGACATGAGCTATATAGAAAGTGCCTGTATTGATATCGGAAAACATATGAAAAGCGGCGTTTTTATATCACTGGAAAGCACGACGTATCCCACAACAACAGAAAATTTTATGCTCCCGATAATAGAAAAATATTCTGCCAAACAACATGACACAGACTTCTGGCTTTGCTTTTCACCTGAGCGTGTTGATCCGGGGAATAAGACCTATAAAACTGAAAATACCCCAAAGGTTATAGGCGGATTAGGAGAAAAATCGACTGAACTTGGCGTTGAAATATACGGTAAAGCAATTTCTAATCTTCATCCCGTAAGCAGCCCCAAGGTTTCAGAAATGGTTAAAATTCTTGAAAACACTTATCGCCTGGTGAATATCAGTTTAATAAATGAATTGGCATTACTGTGCGGTAAAATGGATATTGACATCTGGGAAGTAATAGATGCGGCAAAAACAAAACCCTTTGGCTTTCAGGCATTTTATCCCGGACCGGGTATAGGAGGCCACTGCATCCCGCTTGATCCCTTTTACCTCGAATACATTGCCAAGAAATACAAGTTTAATCTAACCATGATTAATACTGCTGACAACATTGAAAATCTCATGCCTCACCGGATGACAATTAAAATAAATTCGGCTCTCAACCGACATGAAAAATCGATTGGCAGCTCAAAGATTTTGTTTATCGGTGTTGCCTATAAGCCTGATATCGCTGATGAAAGAGAAAGTCCGGCTTTACGGATCATGGACGAGGTCGCTAAAAAGAACGGCGCAGTTTATTATAACGATCCTTATATTCCCGAAGTCACGACGGAAGAAGGAAGGCGTTTTACCAGTACAGAGTTGTCTGATGAACTTATACGCGGCATGGACTGTCTTGTCTTCGTTACAAACCATTCTGCTTATGATGTACAGCGGATTGTCCGCAATGCGAAACTCGTGGTAGATCTGCGAAATGCCACAAACGGTATACTTGATAAAAATAAAATCTACAAGCTGTAATATGACAGAATAAGCTTCAGGAATAATCCACTGGAATTAATCATATGTCACAAAATAAACAGAATATTGCTTTTATTGATCTCCAAAAACAACAGCTCATCATTAAAGAGTCGCTGCATAAAAGGCTGAACAGGGTTCTTGATCACGGCAAATACATCATGGGCCCTGAGATTGACGAGATGGAAGAACGCCTTGCCGAATATGTCGGAGTAAAACACTGCATCTCTCTTTCAAGCGGAACTGACGCGCTGCTGGTCCCGATGATGGCACTGGGAATCGGCAGTGGCGATGAAGTAATTACGACTCCATTTACTTTTATCGCAACAGCGGAGATGATCGAGTTGCTCGGCGCCAAACCGGTCTTTGTCGACATCAATCCAATGACCTACAACATTGATCCCGAATCAATAAAAAAAGCGATAACAAAGAAAACCAGGGCCATAATACCCGTCAGCCTCTATGGGCAGTGCGCTGATCTTGATGCCATCAATGATATTGCCGGAACCTTCGGGCTGCCGGTTATTGAAGACGCAGCCCAGAGTTTTGGAGCGACCTATAAGGGAAGAAAATCCTGCGGCCTGTCGACAGTCGGTTGCACCAGTTTTTTCCCATCCAAACCGCTGGGTTGTTATGGAGACGGGGGGGCCTGTTTTACCAATGATGATGACCTGGCGCTCAAGATGAGGCAGATACGCGTCCATGGACAGGACCGGCGATATCATCATCCCCTGATCGGCATAAATGCACGAATGGACACCATCCAGGCAGCGGTTATCCTGGCAAAGCTGGAAATATTCGATGACGAAGTAAAATCCAGGATGGAGATCGGGGCGCGGTATACGGAGCTGTTAAGAGATCACGTTATAACACCATATGTCGAACCGTTCAATACCAGCGTGTATGCACAGTATACGATACAGGTCGACGAAAGAGACCATCTGATCGCAAAACTTGGCGAGGCGGGAATACCCACCGCGGTCCATTATCCGGTCCCTCTTCATAAGCAGCCGGCTTTCGTGCAATATAGTAATATTCACTTACCGGTAGCTGAAAAAATATCCCGGCGGGTTGTGAGCCTGCCCATGCATCCGTATTTAAACACTGCAGACCAGGACTCGATTGTTAAAAATATTATCATGCGATGACATCTGCCGTCATTGCTATAACGTTCATTTAAGCAATCCCGCTGAACATAATTATTTTTATTGACCGGTTGCATGAAGAGTTCAGTGTGTGAAACAATACAAGAGCGATAGTGATATCGAAATTCATTCATGTCCGACCGGTAAAATTAAGAAACACTAGTTCGAGGAGCCAAAATAAATGAAATTGCTCACAGTCATTGGCGCAAGACCACAGTTCATAAAAGCCGGTACGGTCAGCAGAGAGATAAAGAAACATCGGACAATTAAAGAAATCATTGTCCATACCGGCCAGCATTACGATTTAAATATGAGTGATGTCTTTTTCGAGCAGATGAAAATTCCGACACCGGATTACAACCTTGGCGTCTCCGGAGCATCACATGGTGCCATGACAGGCCGTATGATACAGGAAATCGAAGAAGTTTTACTGAAAGAAAAACCTGACAAGGTCCTTGTTTACGGGGATACAAACAGTACTCTCGCAGGAGCCCTGGCAGCCGTGAAAATTCATATTCCCGTGGCCCACGTTGAAGCCGGGCTCAGAAGTTTTAATATGGATATGCCGGAAGAAATAAACCGTATTCTTACTGACCGGGTAAGCACTTGGCTTTTCTGTCCTACTGATGTGGCCATATCAAACCTTGAAAAGGAAGGTTTCCCCCACATGTCGACCAGCGGGATATTACAACAAGTGACGAAGTCCGGCGATGTCATGCAGGATGGCGCGATTTTCTATTCAAACTTTGCCCGGAAGCCGGAGGATGTATCTATTCCTCAGGATTTCATTCTGGCAACTGTTCACCGCGCGGAAAACACTGACAACCCGGTAAACCTTGGCAATATCGTAGAAGCGATGAATAATATTGCACAGTCAGGCAAAAAAATTATTCTGCCACTGCATCCCAGAACAAAGAAAATGCTGAAAAGTATTGAAACAAACTTTATTGATGATGTCATCGTTATAGATCCAGTAGGATATCTCGAAATGGTATACCTTTTAAAGCATTGTTCCATGGTTATGACAGACAGCGGCGGCCTCCAGAAAGAAGCTTTCTTTTTTAAGAAACCATGTATTACCCTGCGTGATGAGACTGAATGGGTTGAACTGGTGGACAACGGATTTAATTTGCTGACGGGAGCAAATAAAGAATTGATTATTGACCTGTATCACAAGGCCGATTCTCTCTTTTCAGATAATTATTCAATAGACCTTTACGGGAACGGAATTGCCAGTGAAAAAATAGTAAACGAGCTGGCAGCGGTAAAATAGTTCAATAAAATGTGAGCAAGCAAAGTAATATTATGAAAAAGAATGTGCTTATCGCCGGCGTTGATTACGCCATGCCAAAACTTTTTTATTTTAAAAAATTCTGGCAGGAAAAAGGATACGGGTATGTGTTTTATGGAAATGACCGGATGAAGGTCATGAAAAAATTTTCAGATGTACCATTTTATCCTTCTCAGATAAACACGAATTCCGATTTGTTTTTTTCCCTGAAGGAAGTCCTGTTATTGATAAAAATTATACGAACAGAAAACATCAGGTATTGTGAATACTATTACACTGCTCCATTCCTGCAAATGCTCGTTGTGCTTGCCGTCATGAAACTATGCGGAATCAAGATCATATCCATATACAGGGGCGGCGAGATATATTACTGGCACAAGCATTCAATCTTTAAAAAATATTTTCTGAAAATGGCAAATAAATTGTCGCATAAAATAGCCTACAAGGAAATGTACATGCCTGAAATACTGGAAAAAAATGGCATGTATCAGCAGGACAGAATGTATCACTGGGCAAATTCGATAGAATATGCGGAATTACCATCTGATTATAACTCACAAAAAGAAAATGTACTTCTTTTTCATAACAGCTTTAAGGAATGGCGGCATCCCGATTTTCTTATTGATGTCATCAACAGGTTGAAAGAAAAAACACCGGATTTTAAGCTCATACTCGCCGGATACCGGGAAGATGCCGACAATGATATTTTAAAAACTATTAATGATAAAATAAATAATTACGGATTATCTGGTTTTGTGGAGATATATGATTTTGCCGCTAATGAACCCGATTACTATTATAAACAATCCAGGGTCTTTCTCCTTCCCTCAGATCTTGTGTACTGTAATTATTCTTTACTCGAAGCCATGAATTGGGGCGTGGTCCCCATCGTGAGCGAACTTGATAAAGACAGTCATCTGATCATTGACCACGAATCAGACGGTTATATTATCCCGAATATTGAGGAGCAATGGAGCAGTTCGATCTACGATCTTTTGACAAATGAAAACCACTTCGAAAAGATGAGCAGGATGGCGAACCTGAAAATATACAACGAGTATAATTCTCAAAAAAGATTTGAAAAGTATTATGATTTCATCAGGGTTGCTGAATAATGGTTTAAAATACTTCAGATGGTAATGTATAATTATTAAACACAATGAATACACTTCACAATGAGTTACGCCTCGGATGATATAATATCAAAAATATTGTTTGATAAAATCGAATCTTTACAAGATTTCCAATGTATTAATAAAAGAGTTATAATTTTTCTTTGCATCATAATTTTTTTTGTATTGTTCGTATGAGTGAGTACGATTTTTTTTATTTTTAAAAAAAACGATTTTTGTCAATGCTTCCACTATTTCTTCAATATGTGCTTGGGATGAAAGCAATATCCCGTTATATCCGTCAATAATCATGTCACTGATACCCCCGATATTTGGCGCTATAACAGGGATATGACAACTCATTGCCTCCATTATGGAGACGGGAACGCCCTCGGATTCACTTGTATTAATGAATACATCAATTTTATTCTTCTCATAAAAAGAATAAACTTCGCTATTTTTCAATTCCCCGGTAAAATTATGTTTTATATTTTTTTTATTAAATTCGAGTTCATCGATAAGAGAAAGAAGCTGAGGTTCAAGCGGCCCATCACCTATGTGGGTCCATATTATTTTATCGTTAATAATATCAGAGATTACGGCTATGGATTTTATTATTTTATCAATGTTTTTAACCGGAACCATAAAAGCGCACGAAACTATATGAAAAAACCCGGGATCAGACGGGGAGGTAATAATTTTTTGATCATCGACTCCCAGTCTTTTTGTTTCAAGTAAACCCTTGTTATAACCATAAGTAGTTATCAAATAGTCTTTTGCTTTATCTGTAATTGTAAATATTTTATCAATATTATCAAGGTATCTCCTTCGCAGGGGCATGTAATTATCTTTTCTTCTTTCTCTGTAAAGGTCAAAACCATGAACACGGGTACAAACTTTAAAGCTGCACCTGTGAATTCTTTTTATTCTTTGCAAAGCATAAGTAACTTCTGTAAACCAGTATGTATAAAAAACATCAATTTGATTATTTAAAAAGTATTCATACAGTAACGTTTTATAACGATATAATCTGCTATACGTGGCCAGATTTGTCAGGAACATGTCAGGGCTAAATGTTTTTTCTTTAACAACTTCAATCCAGAAAGAAGGAGTAAAAATTGCTTTCATAGAATTCAGTATTTTATTGAATATAGAAAGTGGTCTATTAATCAGGGTATAATCAAGGGTAATATTAGGCGGGATATCTCTTATCTGCTCTCCTTGAGCGACAGGCATTATTATGAGCTTTATACCGTCATGTTCTCCCCAATATCTGATTTCAGTCTCTAAGAATTGTTCCCCAGGATAATAAGGAAATGCTGCGGTGATAAGGACAATTTTTTTTTCTGACATTACAATATAAACTCCAGGGCAACGATCTCCCATAAAAAAGGGTATTTTCTTAGTAAGTATTTTAAAGATATTTTTTTGGCAATGAACCTTGTTGAGGCATATTTATTATCTACCTGAGAAATGTAACCGGTGAATTTATATGCTCAATTACATCAGCAAGTATAATACTATTATTGAATTTGATATAATTGTCTGGTCAATGATTCAATGAAATGATTAATATTATTATTTTTATTCAAGATGTTAATTAATTTAACATCCTTAATATTCTTGCATACATATTGTACATCCAGGGATGTCTGGGTAAAAGATTTAGTTCTTGCTTCCTTGGTTTTTGATAACGGCATATCGGCAGATATTGTACCTCTTTTTTGCCGCCAATCATAAAGATCTTCTGCTAATGCGTCAATATATACTACAATATCTGAAACGATTGATTTATTGAATAAGATATGATTAACTTTATCAGAGTCAAATTTTGATAAATTTTTTATCGAACGTGATCTATGAAAAGGGCCTTCATCAATCACTATATATTTTTTTTCAGATTGCTTTTGCCTGTGCATTAAAACCTGTGGAAAGTACCACAATTTGATGTATTTCTTAATTAATTTTATATTGGGTAACCGGCATTGGATAATTTTAATAAATGATCTTATGAGAATTAATATATTAAAAAGATCTTTTTTACTATATTGGGATTTGGTTATGAATAAAAAATCAGGATTATTAGATTGTTCTTCTTTAAACTTATCAAATAAAAATGATTTACCAATGCCTGACATTCCAACAAATTCGACATAGTATGATTTTTGTGCGGAGGAAAGCTTCATTTGAATTATGATATTATTTTTTTTATTTATTAAATTCAGATATATAAACATCTGATTTATTTTTCTATAAATATTATATGTCAATAACAATACTGTGCGATGTACAGTTTTTAAGAATGACCATGTCATATCATATCAGCAGCTCGACTTCGGCACTGGATGGACATACTGAAAATATAATTATGGATACCATAATCATGATCGCCCACCGGCTTACCACGCTGAAGAAATGTGATATTATCTATGTAATGAAAAAGGGAAAAATCGTGGAATCCGGAACTTATGAGGAGCTCTCCCATTCAGGCGGCTATGTTAAAGAACAGGATTCAGGCGGTATCAAACATTAGGCTGCCTGCCTTTTGCCTCAAATAAAAAGGCCGCTCCTGAAGCGGCCTTTTTCGGTATAGCATAAAGCATTTATTCTATGCGCGGGATCAGCACGATATCGACACGCCTGTTCAGGGCCCTGTTCTCGGGCGTGTCATTGGCGACAATCGGATGAAACTCGCCGTACCCGGCTGCCCCGAACCGCGTTTTATTTAGCTTCTTCTCCTGAAGAATGTAATTAAGCACTGAAAGCGCCCTTTCCGTTGAAAGCTGCCAGTTGTCGCGGAACTTTCTCGATTTAATGGGGATGTTGTCAGTATGTCCTTCAATCATGATCGTGTTCTCGGGATATTTCGCGAGAATTTCGGTTATCTTGTCAAGCGCGGGAAGTATTTCTTTTTTCAGGTCAGACGAACCCGAGTCGAAAGAAATGCGGTCATCAAGATTGATGATGAGCTTGTTATGGAATTTTTTAAGCCTGATCTGCCCGAGCTTGATCTCTTCGGAAAGTTTTTTTTCCAGCTCATTGGCCTGGTCCGACATGCGCTCAAGCTCTTCTTTCTGGGCCTGGGTCAGCTTTTTAAGGCTTGAAAGCTCATTATTAAGGTTCGCGATGGTGGCGTTGAGTTTCGAGATTATGTCAGAGTAGTTTTTCTTGAGCTCTTCCATTTCGGCGAGATGCCGGTCGCGTTCCTCGCTGAGCTGCTGCCGTGCTTTCTGCAGCTCCTCCTCGTACCGTGCCTGCATTTTTTTGTTTTCATTAATCAGGTCCTGCTCGCGGTTGCTGCTCTTCTGTTTAAGGATGTCAATGGTCCCCTGAAGCTCGGCAGTTCTCTTGTCGCACAGGTCCCTGTCTTTTGCGTTCTGCGCGTTGAGGTTGTCGATCTTTTTGTTCAGGTTGTCTATCTGGTTTTCAAGCTCCTTGATCTTCGTCTGTAAATTCGATTTTTCATTGCTGTACTGGTTCTGAAGGCTCTTGAGTTCAAGCTCGACTGAAACTTTCTCATTGTAGAGATTTTTATATTCAGTCTGGGAGTAGAGAAGCTTGGCGTCCCCCGGTATGGCCGCTAAAAGAAAGGCGGCAAGAGCGGGCAACAGCACGATGATGGATGTTTTTTTATTCATGTCTCTGCTCCTTGTGTTATATGTTTTCGGTGTAACCGGTATTCTGCAGCTCCTGCTTTGCCTGCTTCAGGAGCTCAGCGGTTTTTTTCTGTTTTTCTGTTTTGGTATCGAGTAGTTTTTTTTGCTTGGTGTAATATTCTTCATAGGTCGATACGTTGATCAGCGTTTTCTGCTCTTTGCTGTCTTTGTTGTCCGCGGGCGTGTCGGTGATGCCCAGTTCGGTTTCCTGGTAGACCCGCGCGATCCGCGCTTTTTCAAGTTCCATCTCGGCGACCTTCACTGCCAGCCCCGCGTGTTTCAGTTCGATGAGCGCTTCCTGGTCGTCCTCAAGGGCCTCGAGATATTTCAGATAGGCCTTTTGCTGAAGCAGGGCCTTCTGGTTTTTATCAAGGTCGTCGTTTGCTTTCTTGAGCATCTCTTCGTTGTTTTCAAGAGTGTAAAGCTTCTGCTTTTCAATGAGCATGTCGTTTTCTTTTTCGAGCACGGGAATGCCTTTTTTGGTGATCACTATTTTTTGTTTCGTGATCTTCAGCTGGTCATCAATTTTCTCTTTTTCTTTTCTTTTCGCGATTATTTCATCCGCGAGGTCGTTGAGTTTCTGTTTTTGCGCTGATGTCTGGTTCACCAGGAACTCATCCTTTACCGGATCAGGCATGGTGGCGAAACATCCTGTAAGAACTATAAATGCTATAAAGAGCGAAATATTTTTCATAAATGTCCCCCTTCATCGGTTATTGTTCGCATGTTGATGGAATGGTTTAAGCATATTTTTTTTGATGGAAAAGTCAATAGTATTTTGGTGTAAATTTCCGGATGAGATGTTACAGCAGCAGCAGAAAAGTTAGCTGAACCCGGTCATCCCCGTGTGAGTTTCCTGATCAGCTCCGCGTTACCGGGAAACAGGGGGATGAGCTCTTCGCGTGTGCCGAGAATAAAATCATTGAAATCAAATCCCGGCGCCACGGTGCAGCCGGCAAGGGTGTATGACGATACATCCGCCGCTTCAGCGGCAAACCAGGTACCCGCGGGAATGACCGCCTGAAGAAACTCGTTTCTTTCGGGATCGTTTCCCAGCCTTATGGCACTGTATGATGTATCCGGGTTAAGGCAGTGGATGACCAGCGAAGAACCGCCGTAAAAATGCCACAGCTCATCCGAAAGGATGCGGTGAAAGGATGAAAAATCGTCCCCTTCGAGAAGATAGTAGATCGCGGTTGAAAATGCCCGCACTCCCCTGAATCGTTCAGGCAGAGCTTCAGGGGGGATGGTTTCTGTTGCCCGGTAATTTTCAGCGTAGTATCCCCCTTCGGGGTGTTTTTTCAGGCCGAGCCTGTGTATCCAGTAGGAAGCGTTTTTCATAACGGCTATTCGGTATCAGGGTAACGCGCGGCGATGGACCTCATCATGTCCAGGGAATCGAAAAAGATGTCCACGATTTCCGGGTCAAATTTTTTACCCGACTGGGCTTTGATTTCGTCGAGCACGTCTTTTTCGTCCCATGCCGATTTGTACACGCGCCTGGATGAAAGCGCGTCATAAACGTCAGCCAGGGCAACGATCCTTCCGAAAATGGGGATTTCATCTCCCCTGAAGGGCAGCGGCCTGCCGTTCGCGTCCTTTTCAAGGATTTCTCCGGTTTTGATATCAATATGGCCGGGATACCCCGTCCCGTCCCAGTTCTCGTGGTGCCTGAGCGCCACGATGATCGAAATATCGTCGAATTCAGAGTGCTGCTGCTTGAAGAGGTTAGCGCCCTGAATCGTATGAGTTTTCATGATCTCAAACTCATCCCCGGTAAGGCGGGATGGTTTTTTCAAGATCAGGTCGGATATGGCCACTTTGCCCACATCGTGGAGCATGGCCGCCATGCGGAGGATGTCGCGTTTTTTGTCAATTTCCTGTCTGGGAAGAGCATGGTTATGGGCCCATTTTTCATAGAGCTCGACCGCGTATGACGCGACCCGGTTGACATGCGCCCCGGTCTCCTTGGGATCCCTGAGTTCGGCCATGCTTATCATGCGGAGGATCAGTGCGCGGGTCATCTGGGCCCGCTGGAGGATCATGCTCGCGGTATTGGCGAAATGGAGTGCGTACAGTTCGTCGTCCTTGTCAAAGGGGATTACCCGCCCGGACGCGTCGAGCTTGTTGATGATCTGCATTACTCCCAGGATTTCTTTTCTGTTGGTTATCAGCGGTATTGCCAGCATCGATTGGGTCTTATACCCGGACTTCTCATCATATGAAGAATTGAACTTATACGGCGCGTCAGGGCTGATCCGGTAGGCGTCCTTTATTGACAGGGCTTCACCGGTGCAGGCAACATACCCTGATATGGAAGACCGGTTGATATCAATTTTAAAAGTGGTGTATATCAGCTTTTGTCCCGGCGGAAGTTTTCTCTGAAGGGAATCGGTCTGGACATGACTGAAGATGAGGTTGTTTCCTTCGGTGATCTGTATTGATCCCGCGTCAGCGTTGACGAAGCTTCTCGCCTCGAAGAGTATTTTTTCCAGAAGGATGTCAAGGTCCTGGATCGTGTTGAGCTCGGAGCTGAGCCTCAGTATCTCATTGAGTTTTCGGTTGTTGTCAAGCATTGCGCTTATCACTTTATAATCAGTATAATGTTGCAATCAGTTTACTAAAAAAAAGCATTTTTTCCAAATGCTTTTTTTTATATTGCGGCACTTCACGGAAAGGCCTGCCTCCATTGAGAAATATTACGCGTATGTTTTCAGTAATAATTGAAAGTTATTCACCTGCTTCTTCGTCTTCGTAATATTCATCCGGTTCCCAGACGAAAGTCTTTTTGCCATTCAGGGATGCGTCGTTCGCTGTTTTAGTCTGGTATTTCTTTTGATCGCTGTTCGGCATGAACGCGTTTTTTTCGCTGTGGTAATAGCTGTCAATCGCGGTGATGTACTTGGTGCCGTCGGGCCATATCTTGAGCCCGTTGCCCTGGCACTGGCCTTTGTCAAACCTGCCGATAAAACGGGACCCGTCCACGAAGAACCATACCCCCTCGCCATGAACATTTCCGTCTTTGAATTCTCCCACGTATTTATCGCCCGACGGCAGGATCAGTGACCCGCTGCCTTCAATTTTATTGTTGCTGAACGCGCCCACATACTTTGCGCCGAACCACTGGGACATCTTTCCCCAGATATAGGTTCCCTGCCCGTGCATCTGCCCGTCTTTCCATTCGCCTGAGTATACGTCTCCCTCGCCGTAGATCAGCGGCTTTTCATTCTGCAGCTGCCCGTAGCTCCATTTTCCGTAGATCTTTTTGACCAGCTTGCCGTCTTCATCGTAAAAGAACATGGAGCCTTCGCCGTGGATTTTGCCTCCTGAAAACTGGCCGATATATTTTGAAATAAGGTTGCCTTTCGCGTCAAAGAGAAGCAGTGTCCCGTCGCCCTCGGGAAGGCCGTCAACAACCTGTCCCAGGTACTGGGAAACCAGCCTGCCTTTTTCGTCATACTTGAACAGGGCGCCCTCACCGGTTTTCTTGCCGTCCTTGTACATGCCAAGGTATTTTTCTATGAGTACACCGTTCTCGTTGTAAATGAATTCCGATCCGTGCCCGTGTTTTTTGTCATTGACGAACTGCCCGATGTATTTGTTTATAAGGTTCCCTTTGGCGTCGTATTCAAGAAGGGTCCCGTCCCCGTGTTTCTTCCCGTCCTTGAAGCCGCCTTCGTAGGTGTATAAGAGCCGTCCGTCAATGGCGTAAACCGAAAGCGTCCCCTGGCCATTGGGCTTCCCTTCTTTAAAAAGGCCGGTAAGCTCGGATTTTATTTTCCCGTTCGGGTGGTAGGTGATCAGTGTTCCTTCCCCCTCGGGTTTACCCTTGTTGAACTGGCCGGTATATTTACTCAGGATGTTTCCTTTTTTGTCATAGGTTATCAGGGTCCCCTTCCCCTGGGGGACTCCCTTTTCGACTTCGCCGGTATATTTGCTTTTTATGGAACCGTCTTTGTTGTACGTGATGATGACCGCTTTCCCGTTTATTCCACCGTTGATGAACTCGCCGGTGATCGTGCTTATGAGTTTTCCGTTTTTATCATAGGTTGAAATCGTTACTTCACCGCTGGGCCTTCCTTCGAAAAAAGTACCTTCAATCTTTGATACTATTTTTCCCTGTTCGTTGTACGTGACAAGGACCCCTTTGCCTTCAGGTTTGCCGTCAACGAATTCGCCGGTAAATTCACTTTTTATTTTTCCGTTTTCCCAGTAGGTTGTCAGGGTCCCGTTGCCGTGGGGTTTATTTTTTCTGAACTCGCCGGTATAGGTTGAGGCGATATTTCCCTTGCTGTCATAGGTTTTGAGGGTGCCTTTTTTGTAGGTGCCGTCAGGGTTGACGGTTCCGGTGAAGACCGCGGTCACCTTGCCGGACGGGTCATATTCGGTTACGACAACATCGCCTTCGGCAACGCCGTTATTGAACATGCCTTCCATCTTGCTGATGAGGTTTCCCTTTGAGTCGTATTTATACAGTACTCCTTTGCCGTGGGGTTTGCCTTTACGGATCTCGCCGACATATTTGTAATTGCCCCAGGTCAGGGTGCCGCTCTTTTCTTTTCCGGCTTTTTTGCTCTGGTATACGACATCGCCCTTTTTCTGGACTTCAGAGGGAACCGGTTCTTCCCTGGCCGGTTTTTTCTCCTGTTGGGCCGCTGCGGGTGTGGTTTCAGTCTGTCTGGTGCTTTGGCGGGCGGTATCACAGGCCGGGTGTGTAAGAACAAGAGCTATGAAAACAATAAGGATGCTTCTTTTCATGTCTATACTCCTCATGAATCTTTTGAGACTGCCCTATTTATTTATTTTGTCAATAGTTTTTACCCTGCGGGATTAAAATATGGCTGAAGGCTTAACTGGTGCAATGCGGAGTTCGCATTTAACGGGGAAGTGAAAATATTGCAGAAAATTATAAATATTCTAATTTTATTATCCGATATAAATACAAGGTAAGTATCAGTGTAAAACAAACAATCAGGATTAAACCATGAAAGCGCACATTAAAATTGTCGTTATTATGATACTGGCAATCATAATATTTCCTTCTCTTGAACTGTTATCTAAACAAAAAGTTTTTGAAATAATAAACCTCGATAATATCTCAAATTATGATGTCGACCGCATAGCTTATCAGCGGATTGAAAAGTATGTCGATCCCTTTAAAGATAATTCAGTTGAGGCCCTTTTGATTATAAAAGATAAAAAAACCTATCTCATGATGGACGGCTTTGACGGCATGGCGGACATTAAACGGGAACGTTTCAATAAAGATATTAAAAATGAATACATGTCCGATGAGGATTTCTGGGTAAACAAAATCAACGGAAAGCCCGATTTCATCAAGACCGTGTACCGTCGATCGGCCCTGATGACGAATTCCAATGAGGAATTCGTGACAACGAATTTCGGTTCTTTTTACCGGACCGTCCGTGACAATTTATTGAAGCGCCATGTTGATAAGTTTCGCAACCTGATGAGGAACCGCGGTGAATCCCAGCTCAATGTGACGAGAAAGCTGCTTTCCACACATATTTATGCCACAGAAGAGGAGAGAAACAAGCCGAAATATTCCATTGTTGCCAGAGCAAAAGCGACTGATGAAACAATTTATTATTGCGAGGATGCCGATGGTGACGGGGTCACCGAAACGTTCACGGTGCATGCGGCTGACGGTTTTGACTGGGGATATAAATCCGGCCCGAATATAATTTTTATTTTTAACAACCAGGACAAGGACGTTGAAACGATTATCGGGAAGCTCGCCAATGAATCGGTTTACGGGAATGTCGAAGAAGAGAAGAACATCATCCAGGGTTTCCCCAAAGAGCGCGACATCAATGATTTGATTGAATGGCTCACTCCGATGGACAAGTTTTATTATGAATAAATCGGTTTTATTATATGAAAAGAAAAGGCCCCGGCATTCTGCCGGGGCCTTTTCTTTATGCGATGTCTTTAAAACACATGCTCACATGGGTTTCGTCGAATTTTTTCGTAAACAGTGAAACAATAATCGTAAGCGCAATGGATATGGGCAGGGCTATGAGCATGGGGTCAACAACCGCGAGCGTGTTGTCAAAGAGGTAGGGCTTGCCGAAGAGCGCATTGCATATCCCCAGCGCCTTGGCCTCTTTGTCATGGATGAAGGTGATCCATAAGGCGCTCACGATGAACCCGCCGAGCATTCCGGTTATCGCCGCGGACCTGGTTATCGCTTTAAAATACAGCGCTCCCATGTATGCGGGCAGAAAGCTTCCGGCGCACAGCCCGAAGAAGATCGCGGTTCCCCTGGCGATGATGGCTATTCCCGCATCGCCGAAAAATTTCGGAAGAATATATGCCAGGAGCGCGCTGATAATAATGGTAAAGGCGATGCCTATTTTACTTATGTAAACGCTCCATTCATTGGACCTGGTGACGTTTTTAACGGTCTGCTCGTAAACGTCCCTGCCGATTGCTGTTCCCATGGCGTGGAACTGCGAGCTCAGGGTTGACATGGCCGCGGCCAGCAGGGTAAGCATGAAGAGAATGCTGAACCAGTGGGGCATCGCCTGCTTGATATACTGGGGAATAATGTTTTCAACATTCCCGCCAACAGCCTTGATGGCGATAGTGCCTTTTTTTCCTGCTTTCTGAACTTCTTCTTTTTCAGTGTCGATCTTGTCGCCCGGGGCGATACCCTTGTATTTAACCTTGAATTTATCGATGTTTTCTTCGGTAACCGTGACGCCGGGAACGATCTCCATGAGCATCCCCGTTGATTCACTGAAGCTGATGTTGTTGATGTTTTTACTGAAAAAGACATTGGAAAGCGCGCCGGTGGTAAATGCGACCCCGGTCATCATCAGGATGAATATCCCGCCAACGAGGATCGCGCGGTTGAGTTCGCGGTTGCTTTTTACGGTCATGAACCGGACCACGAGCTGCGGCTGGGCGAGGACGCCGATGCCCACTCCCATGACCAGTGTGGTGACCATTACCCACCAGTACGAAGAATTAAACGTGGGCATTGAGGTCCATCCGTTGTGGCCTTTTGCCGCGAGCGGCGGCGGTACCGGCATGTCGGTCAGGGCCTGGTGCGCGTCAATCACGCCGCCCAGAATATGATAGGTGTACACAATGAGTATGGCCATTCCTATGAACATGATCGTTCCCTGGAATGCGTCAGTGTACATGACCCCTTTCAGCCCTCCCATGATTACATACAGGGCGACGATCAGGGTGAAGAAGAGCAGCGCCGTGGTATACGAGATGCTGAGCTGCTGTTCGATAAACGCGGCAGCGCCCATGAGTACCACGCCCGCATAAAGCGGCATGAACAGGAATATTACGATGCCGGCGAATTTTTGTATGAAGGGAGACTGGTATCGCTTGCCGAGAAATTCAGGAAAGGTATGGGCGTCGAGGTGGAAACCCATGGTCCGTGTCCTTTTTCCGAAGAACACAAAGGCGATAAAGATGCCCACGAATATGTTCAATACCGTGAGCCAGAGCATGCCCATGCCGAAAACGGCCGCTGCCCCGCCGAATCCGACGATGGCCGATGTGCTGATAAAGGTCGCGCCGTAGGAAAGCGCCATGATATAGGGATGAATCTGGCGTCCGGCAACCAGGTAGTCTGACGCGCCGGAAGTTTTTTTATAGCCGAGGTATCCCAGAAACGCGATGATACCGAGATAGATGATAACCCAGAATAAAGTCATGTTTGCCCCTCCTATAGCGGTTTCTCAATTTCAATTTCTTTTTCTTCCCAGTGCAGTTGTTCAGGGGTTTCCCTGTCTTCACCGCCACCGTTGTTCCACATGATAACGCCATAGACGATGCACAGCAGAGCGCTGGCTATGCACAGGAGATAGGCGCTTAAAATCCATCCGTCACCAAGTCCGAGCATAAAATTCCTCCTAATTGATTTACGAAAAAAAATTACAATTTTAATGAACCAAATCGGTATAATGTCAAGTTAGAAAAGGGGGGTCAAAAAAAAATGTTCAATTCGGGAATTGTTTACAGGTAATAGTATTTCTGTTCCCGAACGGTTGACGTGGGCTTTCTGCCGTAGTGATGGCCGGGCCATATTATGGTATCATCCGGGAGGGCAAGAATTCCGGTGACTATGGACTCCATTATTTTTTTCATTGAACCGTCGCCCAGGTCAGTGCGGCCCATGCCCTCGGTGAAAAGAGTGTCCCCGGTGAAGACGTGTCCCGGGGTGTACAGAGAAATCGAGCCTTCGGAATGCCCGGGGGTATGGAGGACTGTTAACGATTCACTTCCGAAGGGGATGACATCCCCGTCGCTGAGCAGCGAGACGGGGTCAGGCGATTTTTTGCCGCCGACAAAACGGGAAAGCAGCCTGTTGGTTATGCTGCCGAGCTTGTTCACGTCTTTTTCGTGGATGAGGAGCCCGGCCCCGGTGCGCTTGATCACATGATCATTGCCCGAGGTGTGGTCAAAATGGCCGTGAGTGTTTATGACCCATTTGATTGTTACCGAGTATTTTTCCACCGCGCTGAAAATCCTGTCAAAATCGCCTGCGGGGTCGATAAGCACGCCTTCGCCGTTTTTTTTGTCTGCGACCAGATAGCAGAATACCGCCATTGGCGTTACCAGAATCTGTTCAATGATCATGTATGGGCTCCCGGGCCGACCGCTCACGAAGAAGGGATGTTTTCAGCTTCCGCGCATGCCGGTCGTGCTATAATTTTCAGTAAACCATGATCGGGCACCATAGACGCAGGTTGGCTCATGGTCAAGAAAGATTTAATACAGGGGGATGATCTGTGCTCAAGAAACGGCGTGTTTTTGCCGATAAGGTAGTGTTGTACCATGCTCCGGCCGGCCCGCAAATGAAAAGAACGTGTTTCATCCTCATCGCGACAGCGGTATTAACACAGCAGCCTCTGCACGCCCATAAGCTGTGCTGGAGCATCCCCGATAACTACCGCATCGAGATCGTGCGCACCGCGCGGGTCAACTATCTCATCAACGGAAAGACCTTCAATACCTATGACGAAAGGAACATTATTGATCTCACGTGTGCCGGGCATGTGGGCGATAAAATTTCGGTGAAGGGCGTTTTCTCAGTTTATGAGCGCCCGGAAAACGAAAAGGTGTTCAATCTGCGCCGGCAGTACCAGTCGCAGTTCGCCATTTCACCGCAGGGCGTTTTTATCGTGCCCGATTCGTACCTTATGCCCAATCTCCGGAACATCCCCCTGTTTCCTGATGAAGATATCGCGGCAGGGAATACCTGGCAGGGAAACGGCGAGCTCGTGCTCAATAATTTTTCCCGTCCGTTCAAGCTGGTGTTTCCGGTCAGGTATGCGTTGAGGAAAGGGCCTGCCGCCGGCTCCGGCAGCGGCATTATTGACTTTGAATACGAGGTTGACATGGACCTGCGCAGGGGATCGTATCCCACGGATTTCCCCATACGCATCGTGGGCGCAAGCAGGGGCAACGTTACCTGGGACCTGGAGAAGAACGCCCCTCTCCGGGGAGACGAGGAGTACCGCATGGTGTTCATGCTCGGCGCGATCCACAGCGGCGTGGCGCTGCATGAATACCGCATGAATATCGCCACTGAATATAAGCTGTACCCGCCGGTCGGCACTGACGAGAAGAGGCAGCAGAAGGAAGAGCTGAAGAAGGCCATCCCGGAAGACCGGGACATCGATATCGACAGCAACGAGCGCGGCATCGTTCTGCGGCTGGGCGAGGTGTTTTTTGACTTCGATTCAGCGGCCCTGAAGGCCGAAGCGAAAAAGAACCTTGACCTGGTGGCGGATGTTATCCGGCGTAAATATCCTGACCGGGAAATAATCGTCGAGGGCCACACTGACACTACCGGCCAGCGCGACTATAATTTCGGCCCTTCGAAAAACCGCGCGCGCTCCGTTGCCGAATACCTGCGGCCGGGGATGGGAAGCGACAAGCTCTCATACCGCGGCCTCGGGCCGGACGTGCCTCTCGCGGACAATGCAACTGTTCTCGGGAGGCAGAAAAACCGCAGGGTTGAGATCATCATCAAGCTCAAGTGAGAACCGGACATGAAACCGTTTTTTGATCCGACCGGGAAATTCCAGGTGATCGCGCACCGCGGCGCTTCACGGGAATTCCCTGAGAACACGATCGAGTCTTTTGCCCGTGCCGTTGAGATATACCCTGAATGCATGCTCGAACTCGACCTGTGGATGAGCAGGGACGGGGAGATCATCGTCATGCACGACGGGGTGCTTGACGCGACCACAAGCGGCAGCGGGAACCTGTATGAAAGAACGCTCGATGAAATAAAACAGGCCGAAGCCGGGCACCGGGTCTCGTTCGACGGCGGGAAGAGTTTTCCGTTCCGGGGCAGGGGAATCAGGCCCGCGACCTTTAGGGAGGTCCTGGAAAAATTTCCCGGTTCGCGCATTTCGGCTGACATCAAATATGATTCGTTTGAATTCGCTTCATCGGTTCTGCGTTGCATACAGGAATATAAAGCCGAGGACCGGGTTATTCTCGGATCCTTTCACGGCAGGATCGTTTCCCGGGTTAGAATGGAAAAACCGCGCATTGCCACCAGCTTTACCCGGAACGAGGTGCTCCTTTTTACTTTTATTGCCAGAACAGGCGTGCCTCTGCCGGCCAGGTTTCCCGGGGACGCGCTGATGGTCCCTGAATTCAGTTCCGGGGAAAAGCCCGAAGACCTGGGCAGGGGAGTGTTCCAGGGAATCAGGGTCATCATCCCCCGGTTTATCGATATGGCCCACAACATAGGAAAACCGGTGTACATATGGACGGTCAACCGAAAAGAAAACATGGAACGCCTGATTACCTGGGGAGCTGACGGTATCGTGAGCGATGACCCGCGGCTTCTTGTCGATACGGCCGCTCATTTAATCGGCAGTTCGGGTAAAATTCATTGACAGATATCGTCCCGAACGCTAAAAACAATTCGTACCGTGGCAGCCCTTTTTGATGCTCACGGGTAGCGCGGTTACACTTATGGGTACCTCTAAAAATCAGGTTTTTTCATTAACTGAAAAATGATAAAACTTGATTTATCCAATGGTTGTATCCACAAGGGAACATCCAAAATGTAATTTATAGAGGTTCCCTTATCACGAAACAGGGATAGACTCATGTTCTGGAATGAAAAAATCGAAACCATTGACCGCGCGGATCTCAATAAACTGCAGCTTGAAAAGCTTAAAAAAGCACTCGAAGCGGCCGCTTCAACGCCGTTTTATAAAAAGCTCTTCAACGATAACGGGGTGGATGTCTCAAAGGTGACCACCCTGGAACACCTCAAAGATTTGCCCTTTACCACAAAGCACGACCTTCGACTGAGCTATCCGGACGGTATGGTCGCCGTCCCCCGAACCGATATTGTCAGGCTCCATGCTTCTTCGGGCACAACGGGAAAATCAACGGTGATTTTTTACACCTGGAAAGACCTCAGCGACTGGGCAGACCTGATCGCGCGCAGCATGATGGCCACCGGGACCACGAAAGACGACGTGTTCCAGAATATGATGGGCTACGGCCTTTTTACCGGCGGCCTGGGCCTTCACTACGGTGCCGAGCGGCTGGGATGCCTTGTCATCCCCTCATCAACCGGAAACAGCCTGAAACAGATGGAGCTGATGAAGGATTTTTCCACAACCGTTATCCATATCACGCCGAGTTACGCCATGCATCTTGTTGAGGTGATCAAAGAGAACGGCGTCAATCCGCATGACCTGTCGGTGAAGAAAGCGTACCTGGGGGCCGAGCCCTATTCTGAAGGAGTCAAGAAAAAGATCGAGGAGCAGTGGGGCCTTGAAGCGTATAACTCGTACGGGCTTTCCGAAATGAACGGCCCCGGAGTCGCTTTTGAGTGCGTTCATAAAAACGGCATGCACCTGTGGGAAGATTTTTATATCATGGAGATCATTAACCCGGAGACCGGGGAAAACCTGCCCGACGGCGAGGAAGGCGAGCTCGTGCTTACCCATATAAACAGGGCCGCGATGCCCATAATCAGGTACCGCACGCGCGACCTCACCCGCATCATGCCGGAAAAATGCGCGTGCGGCAGGACGCACCGGCGAATTGAGAGAATAAAAGGGCGCACGGATGACATGCTGATCGTGGGCGGGGTCAACGTTTTTCCGTCACAGATCGAAACAGTGCTGATGAATGTGCCCGAAGTCGGGAACAACTACCAGATAGTTCTCGACAGGCATAACAATCTCGACCGCATTCACGTTCGCGTTGAGCTCTATTCGAAGATGTTCGAGGGGGACATCAAGGCGCTTGATGCGCTCAAGAAGAAAATCGTCGAGCGGCTCAAGGCGCTGATAACCGTGAACCCGAAAATCGAGTTTCTTGAGCCGGGATCGCTGCCGCCCAGCACGGGTAAAGCGGTGAGGGTCATAGACAAGCGGGAAATCTGATTTATTCCAGGCAAGGAGGACATTATGCCGCAGCAGGTATCGGTTTTCGCAGAAAACAGGCCGGGAAAGATTGACCGGCTCACCGCAGTTCTGGAGAAGAACAATATCAACATCCGTGCCATAACAATCTCCGATTCAGGGGATTACGGCATCATCAAACTTCTTCTTGATAAACCGGTTGAGGGATGCAATGCCCTTAAAGAGGAAGGTATAGCCGCAACGCTCAAGAGCATTGTAGCAGTGAAGGTCAGCGACCGGCCGGGCGGCCTGCACAAGGCATCGTCCGTGCTCGCGCGCAATGATATCAATGTCGAGGACGCGTATGGTTTCACCATTCGGGAAAGTGACCTTGCGGTTTTTGTTTTCCAGGTTAAGGACGCGCAGAAGACTGAAAAAATTCTCCGTGAAGAAGGGTTTACGGTTTTAAATGATAATGAGTTGTATTATCTTTAACGTCATTTTTTAAGCTACCGGATATCAGGGGATTCTTTTTAAAATTTCATAAAAAAAACGGTTGGTTCACTTGACGGAAAAAGCAATTAACGCTATATTATTTAAGAATAATTTAAAATTCTAAATATATAAATTTTTAACAGCGATTTAAGGAGCTTCGTATGGAACATCTGACTAAAGAAACGTTTAAAGAAAAAGTATTTGATTTTGAATCAAGCAAGGAATGGCAATTTTCCGGAAATCTTCCCTGTATTATAGATTTTTACGCTGACTGGTGCGGCCCCTGTAAGATGGTTTCCCCGGTACTGGAGGAGCTTGCCAGGGAATACGACGGGAAGATCAACATTTACAAGATCAATACCGAAGAACAGCAGGAACTTGCTGCCCTGTTCGGGATCAGCAGCATCCCGAGCCTTCTTTTCGTCCCGGTTGACGATAAACCGCAGATGGCGATGGGAGCAATGCCGAAACAGGCTTTTGTGAACGCGATCCGTGATGTCTTGAAAGTCAATTAGTTCCACAGAGCGGCATAGAGACCGGGGGTCTTTATGCCGCTTCGTGTCAGGCAGGCTATCTTATATAGACCATGGAACAGATTTCTCCTGTCTGGTCAGAGCATGATTCATTGTTGTAGACGTCCGCCATCCATTTCCCATCAACCACATATTTATACCGGTATGTTCCCGGTGAAATTCGTTTAACCAGCCTCCAGATATTGTCATCGCCCTTTTCAAGAAGGTCCGCTTCCGGGTTCCAGTTGTTAAAGTCCCCTACCAGGGAAATCATTCGCGCATTGGGCCTGTACAGCCTGAATTCGATGGTCCTGCCGTCAATTTTTCTGAATGTCACATTTTTTCCTAAAGAGCTGAAAGCCGGCTCTGAGAGGGAAGTGTATGAACCGTATCCGTCATCCCTGCGCATACTGTTTAGCGGGTCGGCAACCCATATCCCGTTGACCTGGAATTTGTATTCAAGGTCTTTTTCAGTGCTGTATTCCTCCAGAAAGAAATACCACAGCCCGTGCGTGTTTTTTTGCATTGGAATGGTTTGCCACTGGGAAAAGTTGCCGGCGATATAGACAGCATGGGCGTTTCTGTTTTTATAGGTAAAAAGCACTCCCCTTTTTACAACAGATGTCCCTCGTGAAAGATTGTCGATTTTTACCATTTCCACTTCTCTCGGCGGAGTCGCATCCTTCATTTTTGTAAGATTATAGTAATATTCGGTTTTGTTCTGATAGTCCGACGTAAATGCAAGTATCTGCGCGAGAAGCAATAGGGCAACGGTACTTTTCAGTTTCATCTGGTACTCCGGTACTGAAGGTTGCGGGATCATCATAAAATCATGATCGGCACCATTTACTGTTTTAATGTTACAGTAATTATGTCGATAATTGAAGGGAAATTATTTACTGTATTTTACATATAAAATTGATCAGTCAGCGGGAAATTTTAGAGAAAATTTTTTAGGCCGGATTTGATCCGGAAAAGTTCTCCCCGGGGCGCATAATAACTGTTGACTTAAATTCGGATGAATAGTTTATTAATGCCAGGTGATTATTAATGGGCGATAGTGAAAAGGTCATAACATACACTCCTGAAGAACTCGCTGAAATCAGCAGAATCGTAGAGTCAATTTCTATCGCCGGTGGCTCCCCTGAAATGCCTCCGCCTCCACAACCCTCTCAGCCGGTTTCTGAACCCGGTGAGGCTTCTTTTGATGAATATATTGGAGAGCCTGAAGACCTTGATCTTCCCGCCGGAGATTTTGAGGGTCTCGTTGCCGAGGAAAAGGGCCCGGAAGTCGAAGAATTCCCTGAAGAAGAATTAACCTTACCCGAGGAGGAAAGCGGGATTGGTGAAAGCCTCGATTTCGAGGAAGAAAAAATCGCTCTGGATACTGAAGATTTTTCAGAAGCGGATTTAACCCTTGATGAAAGTGATCTGGCCGATATATCATCCGAAGACCTGCAGGACATTACGGATTTTGTGCAAGTGGAGGAAGAACCTGCCGGGGAAATTGCGCCCCCTGAAGCAAAACCGTCCGCGCGAAAGAAACCGGAATCACCTCTGGACCAGCTTGAAGCCCTGACATCTGAAGAGCCTGAATCTCTTGACATGTCTGACATTTCAGATGAGCAGTTTGTTGATGAAGGGATCCGGGAAGTCGAACCGGTTGAGGCTGGCGCGGCTGATGAAGAATTGGCTGAACTGGGCGAAGAACTGCAGTTTGAAGAGGAAGCCGCCGAGTTGATGGAGAAGCCGGGAGAGGTTTCCCTCGAAAAAGATATCGAAGTTGAAATTCCGGATCTTGCTGATATTTCCCTTGATGAGGTCGATTCAATTCCTGAAGCGGCTGAAGAAGATATCCCTGATATCGACCTGGGTGATCTATCAGAAGAGAAGGCGGCTGTTTCAGATGCTGAGGGTATTGCCGGTGAGGATGAATTGCTTGATACTGGATTCGATGAACTCGGTGCAGAAGATCTCGTTGATCTGGGAAACATTGAGGATGTCTCTGCGGAAAAGATTTCGGCAACCACGGTTCAGGAACCCGAGGTTGAAGCACCTGATCTGGGCATATCCGAGGAAGACCTTGATGAAATTGACAGGATTGATATAGGAGATATTGAAGCCCCCGAGCGTGAGACAAAGGGGGGAGAGGAATTTACGATTGAGCCTCTTGAAGAAGAAGTTGGGATGGCGCCCCCTCCACGGGAGGTTGCCGCGGAAGAGCCTCTTGAGTTGACTGAAAAAGAACTGAAACGATTGAAAAAAGCCATCCTCCTTTTTAACGCAGGTCTTATAAAAGCCATCAAGGATGTAATTGTCAATGACCTTCTCTCACCGAAAGATACCAGGGCTCTGGTTGATTTAATTCTTTCCGGTAAAGCTGAAGATACGGTACACCGGTTTCTTGAGAAGAAACTCAACAGGAAGATTGAACGCAGGGAAGAAGGACCTTCGGGCAGAAGAGTTCTTTACGCGAGGGCAGAATATACCAAAGAGGGACGAGAGCGGCAGCGTCGCCTGTTTAAAGTGACTAAAATTTTTGGTGCTGCTGCTGTTGTCGCTTTTATTATCACAATTCTGAGTTATCAATATCTTTATAAACCTTATATGGCGAAAAAACTGATAACCCAGGGTGTTGCCCTGATACGGGAGAGGGGCGACTATAAAAAGAAACCCGGCGATTACCGAAAAGCTGAAGAAATATTCAGGGATGTGAATGAAAACTACAGGGAAAACTATCTTCCGGGTTACACCTCATATGGAAGGGCGTACTTTGATGTTAAGGAATACTCTCCCGCTCTTCAGAAATTTAACAAGGCTTTTTCGATCAACCCCGCAGATATTGATACCCTTAACGGACTGGGATATTTTTACTCCAGGGTCCCTGATGAATATTACCGCCTTATCAAAGACAATATCAATAACTGGTACTATAAGGGCAAAAAGAAGGAAATGGCTGAAAAGTCTCAACTTGACGTTGCAATAAATTTTTATCGAATGGTGCTGCAGCGTGACAGTGAAAATATAACGGCCCTTTTCGGTATTGGCAATGCGTACTACCACCAGGGGCAGTACCTCAGGGCTAAAAAATATTACGAAGATATTCTCAAGGCAGACCCGGATTCTGCAGTAGGATATGCCGGCCTGCTTAATCTGTATATTGATCGTGATTCTTTCGCACAGGCCGCGACCCTGCATGCCAGGATCAAAGACAAGGACATGATGCCTGAACTTCCTTCAGCTTTATTGGGAAAGCTTGCTGAATATTATCTCTCTAAGAAAAGGACTGATGATTCCAGTATCCGAATAGATTACGGCGTGCAGAGCCCCCGCATAAAGGATGAAGATGACAATCCCTATCCGGCTGTAATATCTGTTTTAAATGATCTCGTGCGCAGGGACCCGGATTATCCTCCTCTGCAGGTACACTGGGCACGGCTTAACCGCGCGCAGAAAAATTATACCGTCATGGAAAAGTATCTTGATCGCGCTCTTGACCTTTCTCCCAATTATTTTGGGGCACTGCATCTTCTGGGAGAGTATTATTATTTTACCAATGAACCGGTTAAGGCATATGAATACCTGAACAGGGCGGTCAATTCATATAAAAATCAGCCAGAATTCACCCTTGATGATTTTTACCGTGAGACTGAGGATATCGGAAAAACCTACGCATTTCTGGGAAATATTTTTTATTATTTCTTTGATAAGCTGAAATATCGATACGGCAGCCTTGAAGATGAACTCATAGAGGATAACACAGACCGTTTTCTTAATTACAGTATTGCCAGGGAAAAATATGAAGAAGCTGTTAATCTGGGCTTTTCTTCACCTGAGATTCGTTATAACCTTGGCAGGATTTATTACATGGCGAAATTGTATCGCGAAGCGCTGGACCAGTGGCTTAATCTTTATGAAGAGTTTGTGACAAAACCGGAACTTATGTTCGCCCTGGGCAATGCCTTTTATCATCTTGGCAACTACGAGGCCGGAAAGGGGGAATATCTCAAGCTGGTTGATGCTTTTGAAATGGATGCCGAAAGCATCACTGTTGTCCAGAAAAGCAACAGTGAACATATAAGAATTTTTCGCACTCTTTCGGCCGCGTATAATAATCTCGGTGCGGTTTACCAGATCCAGAACAATGAATCAAAGAGCGGCATATGTTACTGGAAGTCTATTGACTATGCCAAGAGACTCGATCAGGAAAATGAATTTGCCAGAATTAATATGGCGAGGTCTTTCAACCGGGAAACTAAAAGTGCTCCTATTCTTGATGAGGAAGTACCGTTCAGCATCGATGTTTATCGTGAAGACCTGCGGTAATATCAGGGATTATGTGAGCTTTTCCTGGTTCCCTTTTTTGAGAATAGCGTATTCAAATCCATCAATCAGTCCGTTAAAAGACGCATAATTAATGTTTTCTGAAAGCGAAGACACCTTCCATACATCCTTTGTGTCAGTGAAAATGATGGTTACCTGAACAACAGTGCTTGTTCCCCTTCGAGCGTCAAGAATGTCGGCCCTGAAATCAAGAAGTTTTATCTTTTCAATTGCGGGGAATAGAGGGGTCAGGCCTTTTTTTAAGACTTTGGCAAGTGCGTCAACCGGTCCGTTTCCGGTTGACGCTTCATGAATTATTTTCCCTCTTGCTTCAATCTGCACCGTCGCTTCGGGTTCTATCCCGTTGTCTATCAGCCGGTAATTGTCAATGATTTTAAAGGGGGCCCTGTAATTCATGAGCGAACGGGCTATTGTCAGTTCTTTTGATGCGTCTTCTATAAGGTATTCCAGCATTTATGCACCCTTGATTTGAATATCATACCAGCATATAAGCAGTTGAGCCCATTTTGTCAAGAAGAAGAACCCCCGGCATTCTGCTGATGTAAAAGGGCTCCTGTGTCTGATGAAATGATTTCTTTTTTTCCTGAACAATAATTCAGGGATACTTCTCTGGAATTGATCGTATAGTTTTCAAGATCATTGCTGACCTGATGGTGCCATAATTTGTGTCCGGTGCTTTTATCAACTTTAATGAGATAAAACAGTTTTTTATCATCAGAAAAAATAAGATAAAGGTTTCCCTGATGCAGAACATTCATAAAAGATTTCCCCGGAATTGACCACAGAGTGGTCCCGTCTGTCCTGTTCAGGGCTAAAAATTCACCGGTAAAGTCTGAAGATTCGCAGGAAAGGAAAAAAGATTCTTTATCGTCAATTACTGTGCCAATAGAAAATATTCCGGCAAGTTTTTTAATCCACTTATTGGTGCCTTTCTCAACTTCTCTGCATAACAGAATTGATTTGGCAGTGTCGAACAGGAGTTCGTCACTGCCAAATGTAAAAATTTGAGAAAGATATGATGTCATTCACTATGAAGGAAGATGCCCCTTTATTTTGAGTCCTTGAATCACAACCTCTGCCATCTCTTCAATGTTGAATTTTGCCGCATTGAGGATCAGATGGTAGTTGTGCGGATCCATAATATCGAAATCAACGAACTCTCTAATGTAATTAACCCTTCTGGCGGTATTGTCAATAATTAATTTTTCGGCTTCTTTTTTATCAACTCCCTTGATTTTCATGATATTGTTAATTTTATAGTCCATGGGAGCGATGATTCGTATGTTATAGCCGCCCTTCATTTCCCTGGTGATCACATTTCCCGCTCTGCCGATAATTACTACGTTGCCATTAGCAGCCAGCATGCGGATCGTTTCGGCCAGCTTTTTATATACAGAAACCTGAGGAGGGAATTTGCTAAATGAGGTATTAAGCACGTTTGTAAGCTGCTGACGAGCGTCATCCGTAAGGGATTTTGCCAGCGATGCTGAAAGACCCATATCCTCCATTACTTTATCAAGAACCTGCTTGTCATAGGCCGCCCACGTGAGGTCGCCGGGATATTTTGTATTGAGCAGCTCAACAATTTTTTTGCCGAGATCATAACCAAGACAACCATATTCCCTTTCAATGGTAATAAAAGGTTTGGCTTGTTCACTATCGTCATGAAGGATTATCCTGGCTTTTTGGGATTCCCAGAATTTTACCTGCTTATTAATGAATTTTTCCATTGCTAAATAATTGGGCATCGTCTCTCTCCTTAAAAGTTATAAATCATATAAATATGGCAGAATGATGCTGGACATCCTGAACATATCTCATATTTATTATTATAAAAACTTTTTTACCTCAAGTTTATTTTCTCAATATTCTTCGTGGGTATAATATAATAAATTTCTTCAGGTATAAAATTTAAAAAGGGGAGTAAAATAGCAAGAACTTTTCTTTAATCTTTGTCTATAAAAAAGTAAAAATGATGAGATAAAATTCACCTGACATTATCGCTGCTCAAGAGGTGGAAGAGTTTGATAGAAACGCGGAAATTATTTTACTATGACCCCTAACGGTTCTCCCATTTTTATTAAATGTCCTTTGTTAAATGAGTTAAATTTAATAAAATCTTGTGGAAAGAGCAGTATTACTGTTGATCCGAGGTGAAATGTTCCTATCTCATCACCTTTTTGTATGGAGAGTGTTTTTGCGGTATAGGCCTTTTCAGTTTTTTTCCTGAAGAATTTGTTCGTTGATACCGTATCATAGGGGACGGTTATTCTGCCGACGTTCATTGCTCCGATTTTACATACTGCAACTGGCATTCCCTTTGATTCTATAAAAGTGATTAGCCGCTCATTTCTGGTAAAGAGCCCGTTTAACCCATTGGCCATGTATTCCTGAACCGTGAAAAGCCTGCCGGGGATGTGTAAATATCCGGTAATTGAACCTGAAACCGGGGAATGGATTCTGTGGTAGTCCCCCGGAGAGAGGTACAGGGTGATAAATGATCCATTGATAAATTTTTCAGCGACAGAAATCGGGACAAGGTCGCGAACAGAATAATAAATCCCTTTTGCCTGAATGATTGAATCTTCTTTAATGAGACCATACTGGTCAATGCGGGCGTCAACAGGTGAAATTATGCTTTTTTTATCTCTGGGAACAGGCCGTGCGTCGGGTTTGAGCTCCCTGGTGAAAAATTTGTCAAAGCAGGTGAACCCTGATTCAGGAACCCGATATTCTTCAATGACAGCGAATTTTTTTGAGTACCAGCTTATCAGGGCTTTCATGATGGATTGGGGTACCGGTATTCTCGTTATCAGGCCGAATAATCGCGATAGCAGATTTTGCGGGATGATCGTAAATAAAAAAATTGCTATGTCTGTGGATTTTAACATTATAAAATTTATCCTTTAATTCTCATAATATACAGGAATGTGATTGTGACTGTGTAAAAGTTACCGTGTTGAGTTATTAATTTATTTTTTTTATGAATTCCATTTTGAAAGTGCATGGTATTGAATTTTTGTCAAGGATATGTTTCACTATTCCGTATTTACACTTATTTCTTTAATTTTACAATGTATTAATATTATTGGCACATAATTTAAATATTATTAATGCTTGACATTAACCAGCTGGTTAAATAATTTGATCGCTTGTTTAAAAATGTTAACTGGATGGTTAGAGCGGAGAAAAAAAGTGATAAAAACGGCAAGGAAAAAACCGAAGAGTTTGAGTCGCGTCACCGCATTCTCGAAAGTGCGAAGAGGGAATTTGCAGAACGTGGTTTTCAGGGGGCGCGGATGGCCGAGATTGCCCGAAAGGCCAGGGTAAACAAGGCCCTGATTCATTACTACTACACCAGCAAGGAAATGCTTTATTTCGAGGTGATAAAAAATATTTTCGGAGACCAGAAAACTGATGCCGATATCCCGGTTTACACAGGGAATATTGATTTTTCTCCCTCCCAGAAGCTTTATATCATGCTTTATTTTCTTGTGTATTCACATCTTCGAGGGGCCGATCCTGAGACCATAAGAATATTTTTCTGGGAAGTTGCCGAAGGTGAAAAATATCTTTCACACTTTATGGAAAAATATACCGCACCGCGTCACAGGAGACTTCTTGAGATTATCAAGGAGGGCATAGAAAAAGGTCAGTTTGAAACAATAAATCCCGAGCTTTCGGTGGTCGCTATTTTTTCTTTTATTACATTCTATACTGTCGACATCAAACTCTCCGGTGGAGAAAACCGGTTTTTCTTTAGTGATTCATCAACCGATGTCAATGATGTTGCAGAGTTTATCATCAAAAACACCTTCAAGGCTTTACAGCCCCCGGGGAGGACTTTTTCACTTCCTTCAATCCCCTCCGATTTTATGGCCTATGTTGACAGGCTCCTGGAGCTTCACCTTTTAAGACAAAAAGATGAAGGAATTATGGCTCTGGTAACGCGGCAGCTTGAGGAAATGATCATGTAACACAATACATTCAACCGGGAATGTGCATACGCGTTAAGATGTTACTCTAGTGATTATGAAACTGTTATTATTCAGAGGAGTTTTTAATGAAAAAAGAAAGAATTATATTGGCGTTAATGCTGGGACTGGTTCTTTTTATAGGTTCAAGGCCGGCCCGTTCTGAAAACAGCGAAATAAGGCCCGTTGATATCAAACTTGCTGAACAGCCTGCGGTGATCATCGGTGGTCTTGAATTCAGTATCGGTGACGCAATCCGCTACGCCATTGAAAAGAACCACACTATTATCGCCGGGGCCTATGATGTTGCCATGGCCGATACTGATTTCCAATCATTTGCTTCGAATTATTCCCCGGTTATAATCGGTGAAGCGGGGGGGAAAAATCAAAAAAATACTTCCTCTGCTGAATTATTCTATGGGAAAGAACTGAGTTCTTTTGATGGGTCAGTGACGTTGAATAAAAAATTTCGTTCTGGCACGACATTAACAACAGGCTTGCAGCATAACTACACAGAGTCTGAACTGTCCGATTTAATGACAAATCCTGCCTTTGCTGAATATGCCCTGGATCACTATCACCTGCCGGTATTTTTCGTCAAAGTTGAACAGGAACTCCTGAAAAATGTGATCGGTTACTCTGACCGGCGAACGGAAAAGATTACCAGAATAGCCTCTGACATGCAAAAGGATTATATCCTGTACATGCTTTCCCAGGTCGTGGTCGGGGTCATTGCCGATTACTGGAACGTGGTCACGCAGAAAACAAAACTATCCAATGCCGACCTTCAGGTCCAGGAGACGCGAAAGGTCCGGGACATCATTGCCCGCAATGTCCGCATGGGCCTGCTCGACAATTTTAACCTGAATTTTTACAACGCGATGGTTTCAGGGGCCGAGGCGCTCAGGCTTGAAGCAGAGCGTTCCTACCATGAAGCGCTGAGAAAGTTTTTGACCACGATCAATTTTGAAACAGAAGGGGAACTCACCGGAACCGCCATACTTTCAAATTCGTTTCCAGAAATCAACAGTGAAGAAGCGCTGAAGGCCGCGTATGAGAAACGCGCTGATTACCTGAATGCCCGTCGGCAGCTTGAAATCGCCCGCCTGAACCTTCAGGTCCAGAAGAACGCTGCTCTGCCCTCCCTTACTGCCGAGTTCAATGCCGCGACAATGGGCCAGGAGAAGGAAGCGGCTGATGCCTATGAGGAAATGGGAAAATTCAAATATACCAATATCGAGGGGAAATTAAAAGTCACCTACCTTATTGATGACAGGGCCCAGAAAGTTTCAGAGCGAAACGCCCGCTTCCGGCTCAAACAGGCAGAGATAACCCTGGATAAAACAAGGCGTGAAGTAAAGGACGACGTGATCAATAAAATAGACCAGATCAACGCGTCATACGGCATGTATAAAAAGATGATGGAGGCGCGGCGTGAGGCTGAAATATCCTACAGGAGGATGCTTGACAATCTGCGCAGGGGCCGCCTCGCCGCGACTGTGCTGAAGGACGGCCTTGACGGGCTCATTGAAAGCAGGCAGCGTGAGCTTGACGTATTGATCTATTACAATATTTCGCTTCTGCTTTTTGACGTATCAAAAAATGAACTTTATGAAAAATACGCTATAGATGTTGATAAATACATCCCGAGGGACAGGAAATAATATAGACTGGAGAGCCGGGAAGGCGGAGGAACTGGATGAATAAAATTGTTTTGTTTTTAATGAATCAAAAGCTGCTGGTGAACCTCGTGGTCGTTTTGATCCTGGTTGTCGGTTTGAGCGTGGCGAGGAGCATCAACCGCGAGTTCGTTCCCGAAGTAAATTTTGACATGGTCACGGTCATGACGATCTATCCGGGGGGCTCGCCGGATGAGCTTGAACAGCTGATTAGCATCCCCATTGAAAAGAAGCTGCGTGAGATTGACGGGCTTGATAAAGTCAGGGCCTATAATATTGAAAATGTTTCTGTTGTCGCCATCTATATCGACGATAAGGCGAAGGATAAAAAACAGGTGGTTCAGGACATTAAAGACGCGGTTGACCTTGTCGAGAATTTTCCTGACAAGGCCGAGAAGCCCATTGTTGAAGAGATAAAGCTCGAAAAGTCCATGGTCATTGACGTTGCCATTTACGGCACGGACGATTCGGTCCCTTACCGGCTGATACGCGAAGTCGCGGATGACCTTGAAGACAATGTGTATGAGCTGGATGAAATCGCCGAGGTTGAAGATTACGGCTTTTTTGACCGGGAATACCTTGTTGAAGTCGACCCTGCCGCGCAGATGAAATACCGGATGGGAATGAACACGGTGATGAACACCCTTGCCATGCGCAACCTCGATCTTCCGGGCGGGCCCCTGCGCATCGGCGATAAAGAGTATGTTTTAAGAACAAAGGGACAATACAATAACGCTGAAGAAATACGTGAAACGGTCCTCATGTCTAATGACATGGGCTTTACGACCCGCATCGGGGACATTGCCGCAGTCAGCGATACGTTTGAAGAGGCCACGGTCCATCAGCGATATAACGGCAATGAGGCAATTGTATACCGGCTCTGGAAGAAGCGCAGCGCTGATGAAATCGTGACCGTTGATAAAATTAAGGACTTTATAAAACATTATAAAAATAAATATCCCGGCCAGGTAAAAATCGAGCTGTTTAATGATTACAGCAAGATGACCAGGGAGCGCATATCCGCGGTGCTCAGCAACGCGGTAACAGGTTTTATTCTTCTTGCCATCATTCTTACCATGCTTCTGGGGCCGAGGATGGCGGCGATTGTCGCTTCGGGCATTCCCATCGCTTTTATGGTTGCGTTTATGGGGATGAAGATCGGCAATGTGACCCTTAATGTTATCAGCCTTTTCGGAATGATCATGGTGCTGGGGATGATCGTTGACTTCAGCATTGTGGTTACTGAAAACAGCCATCGCTACATGGAAACAGGCCTGTATAAAAACCACGCGATAGTAAAAGGGGTGAGCGAAATCGTGTGGCCGGTCACGGTCACTCTGATCTGTATATGCGCGGCATTTTCACCACTTTTAATGCTTACGGGCCTTATGGGAAAGTTCATCTGGGCGATCCCGCTGGTATTGACTATTTGCCTGTGCGCCTCATGGTTTACCGCGATCTTTATTATGCCGACCTTCCTTCAGATTTTTTCAAAAGAAACAAAAGGGAAAGAAAAATTTGAAGATCTGAAAACCGAAGACCGCTATTTTGAAAAGGGAATTTTCGGTTTCATACAGAAGAGATACAAAAAAATGCTTTCCCTGGCTCTTGACCATCGCTACCTGACCCTCCTTACCCTGGTGGCTCTTCTGGTAGTATCTCTGGTCATGATCAAGTTCATCGGTTTTGTTTTCATGCCCGGCGGCGGCGCTGAAGAACTTGAAATAAAAACATATATGCCCCAGGACACGAATCTTGCGGCGAACCTGCGTGAAGCCCGAAAAATCGAAAGCATCATCATGAAACTGCCGAAAGAGGACTTTCAGGCGCTCCATTCAAGTATCGGGGAGGAGGTCCCTTTCGGGCTTGATCCGAAACCCGGTGAAGGGACGCACAAATCAACGTTTAAAATTTATCTTACCTCTTTTCATGATCGTGAACGGGGGGCAAAGGCAATTCTTGATGAACTGAGGAATAAGATATACGGTGCTCAGAAGAACCGGGTGATTTCTGGAGATATGTATTTCAAATTCGAAGTCAAGGAAAAAGGTCCCCCGGTAGGGAAACCGGTGAACGTTGAGATTCGCGGGAAGGATTTTGATGTTCTGGCGAAGATTGCCCATGAGTATATGGATTACCTTAAAACCATTGACGGAGTCAGGGACATCACCATGGACCTTGAAGAAGGCAAGGAAGAATACCGCTATAAGGTCAACGAAGTCCTGGCAAAGAGGGCGGGCCTCTCAACATATGACGTTGCCATGGCGCTGCATTCATCGTTTCAGGGTGCGGTCGCGACAAGCGTGCGCCAGGGAGATGAGGACATTGATATACGGGTACGCTTTCCTGAAGATGCGCGTAAAAAGAGGAAGAGCCTTGATTATGTCATGATAGCCAACAGGACCGGTGGTCTCATCCCCCTTGACCAGGTTACGTCAATGAGCAAACAGCCGGGGTATTCACAAATAAACCGGCTTAACTACATGCGAATCGTTCAGGTCCAGGCGGATGTTGACCTCAAGAAGGTCACTTCCCTTGAGGTTAACCGCACTATGGAGAAAAAGTTTAAAGATATCGCAGCACGGTATCCGGGTTATTCGGTCGCCTATGGCGGTGAACAGGAGGAAACCAGCGAGCGTATGGGAGAGCTGGGGACTCTTTTCCAGTTTGCCTTGATGGTTATTTTCGTTGTCCTTGCTGTTTTTTTTGGATCACTGATGCTGCCGGTTGTGGTCATGGCCGCGATCCCCTTTGCGCTGGTCGGCGTTGTATTCGCGCTTGCCGTGCATGGCGAGCCGCTTTCGTTTATGAGCGTGCTGGGGCTCTTCAGCCTTGCCGGTGTGATCGTAAGCAACACGCTTGTGCTTGTCCAGTTTATAAATAATCTCAGGGACGAACACCTTCCCCTGAAAGAGGCCCTTGTCGAAGCCGGTGTCATCCGCTTGCGGCCCATCATATTGACATCAGGCACGACAGTGCTTGGCCTTATTCCTTCGATTTACGGCCTTGGCGGTAAGGACTTTTTTGTGGCGCCGCTGGCTCTGTCTTTTGGATACGGCCTTGTTTTCGCCACGGTGATAACACTCATCCTTATCCCGTGTTTTTATCATATTGCCGAAGACATCAAGGGAGGGACCTCCCGCCTGCTTGCCACTGTGGGAATAAGAATGAGCCCCACTATTTATCAATGCCCTGAAACCAGGTGTTCACCGGAAGAGCCTCCTCCTGCCGAGATCATCGATGAAAGTGTGAGCACTAAAAAACGAAGGAAAAAGAAACAGGATTAAATGATGATGATAGTACAGAGCCCCGTTTGTTCGGGGCTCTGTTTCCTTATTCGACAATTATAAATTCAACCCGCCGGTTCTGGGCTTTACCCTCTTCAGATGAATTGCCTGCTATTGGTTTGCTTTCCCCATAACCGATAATTGAAAGCCGTTCGGCTTTTATTCCTTTGGTCACCAGGTATTCTTTGATCGATTTCGCGCGCTCAAGGGATAGAATCTGATTGGTATGGGCCTTGCCGTCAGTGTCCGTATGCCCCTCAATTCTGATTTTCTCATCACGCTGGGCCAGTATCGTTGATATTTTATCAAGCTCAGGATATGATTCGTGAAGGATGCTTGAGCTCCCGGTCTTGAAATGGATTTTGTCAGATATAAAAAGCACCTCATCTTCATGTATCGCATTAAGGATCGACTGAAGCTTTTCTATTTCCTCATCATTCATCTTTTCGGGATTCGAAGGAGGGCTGTTCTCGAGAACAACAAGTTTTTTCTGGTTTGAAAGAAGTACGGTATCTTCATAGTAGTTGGAGTTGTAAACCCCTATTATTCCGGAAAGTGAATATACGGTGGTTGCCTCTTGCTGGTTTTCAGGTTCCTGCTCATTGTTTTTTGCAGTCATATCAGGTTCTATGTCCGCTTTGCCGATTTCAATTCCCAGTTCAGTGCCCCTGATCGCGGCGACCGTGGTGCTGGTCTGAAGTTCAATGGTATGGTTTTTATGGATGCGCTCGAATTTGCCGAAAAGCGCACCTTCGTTGATTTGAACTTTCATTTCCCTGATTGACAGGTCTTTGATTCTGAAGCTGCTGTTTTCGGTGAGGCGCACGGCGGTCCCTTTATGGAAACGGATATCCGCAAAAGATTTTTCACCGGTTTTTATTTCGGTCCCTGCTGTAAATTTCATGCCCACAACCGCGTCCGTCCACTTTTCCTGACCGTTTTCGCGGTATTGTACGGTTCCGATCGCGTACGTAAGAATCGGCTTTTGTTTTACCAGCACCGGCATTTGTATGAGCATGGTGTCACTCAGTATAAGAAAGGCGGCCGCACCTGATATGATCAGCACAGCTGCGAGGAGTGAAGAGATAATGATTTTTTTCATTAATGTAACCCTTTAAAATAGAAACTTTGTTATTACAATATATTAAAAAAACCATGTAAAGTAAATAATCATCTTTAGGGCCGGGGTTTGAGCTTGATTATTTTTATTTTTTATATGATACAAAAATGTTCCAATAATAATCATCACCCAGGTATTATATGAATCGGCGAAAAAATATTGACACGGACTCTATATAACGGTATGTGAACTGTTATGCACAAGCCTCTTGAAAAGTTTGTCAAAATGTATTTCGGTTCAGTTGAAAAAATTCCCGAAAGCATCAGGGATTTTGTCGAATCTGTTGACCGGGAGTTTGAAACTCTTGACCGCAGGATCAGCGCCACTGAAAAAGCATCAGATGAGAATCTTCTGGATCTGATTATATCAAATGTTGAATTGAGTTCCTATCTGAGCGTTTCAAGTGATTTGATCTTTAGAATTAATTCTGAAGATATCATCGTTGATTACGTCGCCAACCAGGATTATCTCGGATTAAATCTTGATCAGTTTAAAAATAAAGGTGTCAGGTCTTTGCCACTGTGTGATGATGGCGATTTTTTTTCAAACGCACTGAGCCAGGTCAGGGATCTCAAACTTAACCTGACCATCGAATATCCGGTAATAATCAACAGTGAGGAATATTTTTTCAATGCCCGTTTTTTGCCGATCCTTGAAAACGATATAGTCATGGTGATAAGGGACATCACCGCAGAAAAGAAGGCTATGCGCAACCTCGTAAAAAGCGAAAAGCGTTACCGGGAACTTCTGGAGCTGATCCCTTACCCGGTAGTTGTTCATATGGATCAGGTCCTTGTTTATGTCAATGATGCGGCCGTAAATATTCTTGGGGCAGAGAGCGGGGAAAGCTTAATCGGGAAAAGCGTATTGAATTTTGTTCACCCTGACTCGATGGCAAGTGTCAGCAGGATGTTAACGGCCCATAAACGGGGAAAAATAAAACAGGTTTCGTCCAGTGAGATATTCTTCGATCTTCATGGGCATGAATTTTACGTCGATATAATCAGCAGCCTGATAAGCTGGGAGGATAAAAAAGCGGTTCTCGTTATCGGCAGGGACATCACTGATGAAGTGAAAATGCAGAAGCGGCTTTATCATGCCGAGGAGATGTACCGCCTTCTCACTGAAAGAATCTCTGACACGATCTGGATGCTGGATGATGATTTTCGTCTTGTCTATATGAGCCCTGCAATAAAACGGATTACCGGTTTTGAGCCGGCTGATTATTTTGGCAGAAATGCTAAAGAAATGCTTGCCCCTGAATCTTTTAATAAGATGTTTTCTGAGATAAAAAAGCTCGCGGGAATCCCGTTTAATGAAAAAATAGATGAATTGAAGAACGCCAGCATTCTCATAGATATGATAAAAAAAGACGGCACTACGGTTCCAGTAGAAATATATCTATCCAAGACCATTTTTGAGGATAACAGGCCAGTCATCATCGGAGTGAGCAGGGATATCTCTGAAAGGAGAAAAATGGAGGAAAAACTCCGTGAAACCGAACAATTGCGCGACCTCCTGCTTGCCACGGTAACTGACATCATCTTCATTCTTGATCTTAATGGTTTTTTTACCTATGTGGGGCCCCGTTTCAGAGATGTGACCGGCCATGGGGAAGACGAGCTTGTCGGAAGGCCTTTCTGCAGTTTTCTGGATGAAAGTGAAAAGGCTGATGTTATAGCAAAATTCGAGAGCGGAATAAAAGAAAATAAAACATGGCTTTATGATGTCACGGTGGTTTTTGAAAACGGCGACCGTATCCCTTTTGAGTTGAATGTGAATACGGTTCATGACAGCGCGGGAATTCCGATCGGCAGGATCGGTGTCGGGCGCGATATCAGAAATAAAATTGAGACAACACGGGCACTGGCTGAAAGTGAACGTCTCTATCGCATGCTTGCCGAAAATATTATTGACGCAATCTGGACAACTGACCTGGATTTAAATATTACCTATGTTTCGCCTTCGATAATTAAAATAAAGGGCTTCACTCCTGAGGAAATGGTGTCAATGCCTCCTGACAGGATATTTACTCCCGATTCACTGCGGCATGCGTATTCCGTTTTTAAAGAAGAATTGCAAAAAGAAGAAGAAGGGGGATGGGACCCTCAGAGGATATGGACCGTCGAGGCACAGGAGTATTGCAAAGACGGAAGGATCATAACCACGGAGATTAACGCGAAATTCCTTCGTGACGACAATGGCAGGATTGTCGGGGTGCTTGGCCTGACCCGAGACATATCCAGAAGAAAGAAAAAGGCTGCCGCCCTTGAGCGTGACCTTCAGGTTGCCCGGATGATTCAAAAAGCGTTCATCCCTGAAACTCTTCCGCAGTTCGGGGGGATCAAGGCTGATTGCCGGCACATCCCCATGGATGATGTCGGGGGGGATTATTTTTCATTTAATCCTATTCATCCGGACACGCCCGGTGTTTTTATAGGAGAGGTCTCGGGCGAGGGTGTTGTTGCGGCGCTTTATTTATCGCTTATCAAGACCATGGTTGACCGTTTGTTTGTTGATTTTCCCCGGGAACCGAAAAAATTCATCGAAAAGCTCAACATTAATCTTCTGGGTAAAATGCAGTTGAGCTATCTTACGGCGATATATGGGTTCTTCACCCGAAAACAGGACGATACGGTGACTTTTACTTTCACGTCTTCAGGCCATCCTCCGCCCATTGTGTTCAGAAAGGTTGGAAGCTCGGTATCTGTTGAATATTGCAGAGGCTCGCTGATGGGTGTGTTTGACGCGATTCAAGTCGAAGAACGGGAAATATCGTTAGCGGAAGGAGACCGCCTTTTTCTCTACTCAGACGGCATTCCAAAAACCATAAATCCTGGCGGGGAACAGTTCGGGTATGACCGCCTGCCGGAACTTTTCAGAGCATCGATGAGGCCTTCCCTGGGAGCGAGTCTTGATGTGCTGATTAAAGAGCTCAATAAATTCAGGGGAAATATGCCCTTCGGGGATGATATTGTTGTCATCGCTTTTGAAGTGCAGTCCGGATAAATAATTATCATGTAACCAACCACATCCTGCCTGTTCACATGTAATCATTTGGTGTTAAGAATTGTTTTCTAACCCACATCTGTGTATAATCATAGTGTAGTGTCATGTCTTTTCCTATAAAAGAATGATTAACTATTATGGAGAAGGTCGCCGGTTATAACCAAAAGGAACAACCGGTTGAACTAAAGACAGCAAGCTAACTTATTCGAGAGGGCCTATGAACCATAAAATTACACACAAGATAAACAATATGATTTATGTTTTTAATTCTCAAAAGGGGATCCTTCAGCACGTAAACCGCATATCAAAAACTGACGCTGACTGGAAGAAGGTGCTTTCATCCGAGCAGTACAGGGTAGCGCGAAAAAAAGGGACAGAAAGGCCTTTTACGGGAAAATACGTTAATCATCATGCCAAAGGTGTTTACAAGTGCGTATGCTGCGGCAATGATTTATTCAGGTCAGAAGCCAAATTCGATTCCGGGACCGGCTGGCCAAGTTTTCTCAGCCCCATTGCAGACCAGAATATCGCGACAAGGCCTGATAACAGTATCTTTCTGATGATGAAAAGGACCGAGGTCCTGTGCGCGCGCTGTGAAGCCCATCTCGGGCATGTTTTCAATGACGGGCCGCCCCCGGCATTCAAGAGGTACTGTATTAATTCGGCTTCCCTGAATTTTCAGGGGGACGTGAATTAAATTTTTTTGTAAATCACTTGTTCGTATCCTTTAAGCATGAAAAAGGTCGCGCGCTGAAAATAGAGAACGACCCTGTTGTTGAGGTTAATTGATTCTCTGACTGATCGAATGTTGTCGTCTTCGACCCTGCTTATCACGAAAAGCCAGAGATGCCTCATCTGAAGTACGAGGGCCTTCTGGACCTGTGAAAAGGGGATTCCCTGTTCACATCTTTCTTTTCCAATTTTAATGTAGCGTTCCGCAATTTTTTGCTTCGGGTATTCTTTCGCGATCCATTTGGACAGGTCCTTGTAGATCAAGTCGCTGAAACGATAGACACTGTCTCGGTCAAGCTTGCGGTACGCGTCGGTGTCAGGGTTTTTGAGCAGGTCATTCATATATCGCTCGGTTATGTCTTCATGGCTCTGTTCGATCATGGCGACAAAAGTATTGAATGCGATGTCTTTTCTTTTAATGGTGTTTTTTGACATGGCCTATACCTCAGATTTTTATATTTTCTGCAGCAAGCCGTTCGAGAATTGCCAGTTTGCCGGTGTCATCAGGGGTAATAAGTGCTTCGAGCCTGTCAACCTGCTTGGCGACCTGATAGGTATCGTGGGTTACCAGCAGAAGCGGGATGTTCAGCTCTGAGGCTTTTGCAATGATATTTGAATGAGGTATTATATTGTTGGTTAAAACAATTCCGGCTGTCCCCTCTTTCAGGGATGCAAGCACCATGTCGTTACGGTCTCCACTGGTTATGATCAGTTTGTCTTCCCTGCTGAACACGGGATTTCTCAGGGATTCTTCGACTGACATTGCCCCGACAAAAATATTTTTAACGAGATTGCCGAGCCCTTTTTCTCCGCCGATCACTTTGGCGAAAATGCTGTCTGCGAGATAGTGCATCGAGTAATAGGTGAGTTTTTCTTCATAGGGAACTATGCCCATCACATTGACCCCCATGCCGGTTATGTTTGAAAGAAAGCTTTCCCTGAAGTCGTCAACATCCCGAACCTTGTTTATAATAACGCCATGGAGTTTGATTTCGGGACTATTGTAATATCTGGTGATGAATCTGATGTCATCCATTATCATGTCACTGTCGCCGCTGGTAACGATAATGATCTTGGCGCCGGCGTAGCGGGCAAGAGTCAGTGAATCAAGCGAAATTGAAGCGCCGTAACAGATATCCTTGCCCCCCTCAATAAAGAGACTGTCAACGCCCTGTGAGGCGCTTTTAATCATTTCATTAATTACCTGTTTAAGGCTTTCTTCATCATAAACGAAACGCAGTTTGGAGTGGTTAAATCCCAGGGTTATCCTGTCCGGCTCAACATCTAGTCCCCATAACCTGATTACAAGGTTTGAATCATAGTCCCAGTTCTTTTTTCTCTGGTAAATCAGGCGGTCGCCGAAGGGTTTCAGGTAACCGTAATTTTTTTTATGCGCTCCAGCAATGCCGAGAATAAGGCTTGTCTTTCCCGAGCCTTCCCGGGTTGAAGCTATAAGGTATCTGTTCATATGTCAGTCCTCCCTGGCTTTTTAATGAGGATCCTGGCGTCAACCGCTTTGATTCCGCATCCCTCTTCGTAAACCACCACGGGATTTATTTCAATGTCGGTTATCATCCTGCATTTGTCAATGACTGTTCCCACTTTGATTACTGCGTTGATCACTTCCTCTATGTCTTTCCGTTTTTCTCCCCGCACGCCGAGGAGGAGCGGGAACGACCGTATTTCTTTGAGCATCGCGGTGATCTCCTTTCTGTTCAGGGGAAAGGAGCGGAAAACCACATCCTTCATCACTTCAACATATATCCCGCCGAGCCCGCACATAACTATAGGGCCGAACGAGGGGTCTATTCTGGCGCCGATGATTATCTCGGTCCCTGAGGAGACCATTGTGGTTATCTCGATCCCGTCAATCACCGCATCGGGATTGTATGCCTTTACGTTGTGCATGATCGCTTCATAGGCGTCGATCACTTCATCTCTGGAGAGGAGATCAAGCGCGACACCTCCCGCGTCGCTTTTGTGAAGAATATCCCGGGAAACGATTTTCATCACTACCGGATAGCCGATCTTTTCGGCGAACTCCACGGCCTGGCCCACGTTGCGGGCTATCCTGCTCATGGGAACGGTGATTCCCGCGGCATCAAGCACTTCAATGCCTTCATTTGCCAGAAGAAATGTTCTGTTGTCGGCAGCGGCCCTTTCTATGACGGCGTTGATTTTTTTTACATCAATGGGCGTTTCTTCAATATCGCTGCTCACCTCATCAAGAAATTTCCGGTATCGGTACGCAGTTCCCACGCATGAAACAGCCTCGTAAACATCGCTGAACAGCGGGATGTTTTTCTTTTTGAGATCAAGGATCACCTGTTCAACGGAATTTCCGCCTATGGCCGCGTAGGTGATCGGTTTTCCGGCAGAGAGGTGGCGGTTGTACGTGTCAGTGATCATGTTTTCGAGGTTTTCCGAGTCAAAAGTCGCGGTTTCACAGTAGAGCGCTATGGTCGCGTCCATGGTCGAGGTGTCAGCGGGGACGGTCAGTGCGGTCACATAATCAGCGGAATTTGCGGAACCCGTGATATCAACAGGATTTTTAGTGGAACCGAATGAGGGGGTGACCGGGCCGAAGGTTTTTTTCAGGATCTCCTGGTCGTCGTACAGGTCTATGCCGAATTTTTCGCACGCGTCAGTCGCCATCACGCCGACGCCGCCGCCGTTGGTCACGATGACCGCCCGCCTTCCGCGGGGCAGGGGAGTCAGCGCGAGAAATTTGCACCAGTTGAATGCCTCATCAAGGCATTCCGCGCGAATGACCCCGCACTGTTTCATGACCGATTCAAATATTTCGTCTGATCCCGCGAGCGACCCGGTATGCGAAGCGGCGGCCATGGCGCCCCGCTTTGAGCGACCTGACTTGATCGCGAGCACCGGCTTTTTCCCCGTGGCCCTGCGCAGGACCCGAATGAGCGCCTCTCCCTCTTTTACTCCCTCGATGTAAAGAAGGATCGCTTTTGTCGGCTCGTGTGATATCAGGTATTCGAGAAGGTCGGCCTCGTTGATGTCGCATTTATTGCCGAGAGAAACAATGGCTGAAAGGCCGATATTCTCGACAGCGGTTTTGCCGATCATGGCTATGCCAAGGGCGCCGCTCTGGGTAAGTATGGCCACGGGGCCGGGGTTGATTCCTGTCGCAGAGAATGTGGCATTGATGGACGCGGATGAAGAATAGAGCCCGAAAATATTCGGGCCCAGAATGCGCATCCCCCGTGACCGGGCTATTCGCAGCATTTCATTTTCTTCTTCCGAGTTGCCGGCTTCAGAAAAACCCGAGGTGATCACCTCAACATGTTTCACGCCGGCCTCGGCGCAGGCTGCAACAGTCCGCACCACATCGCGCGACGGGATGGCTATGGCGGCAAGGTCTATTTCAGCGTTGATTTCGCTGACGCTTTTAAAGCTTTTTATCCCCAGTATTTCATCGGCCTTCGGGTTGACCGGGTACACGGCGCCGCCGTATCCGCCGGATATGATATTTTTGAGTATGCTGTGCCCGATTTTTTTCGGGTCAGCAGAAGCCCCGATCACCGCTACTGACCGGGGTTCGAAGAGATAACGTATGTCGGCTTTTTCCATCATGAGACGTATATCTTATTTTACTTAAATCTCATGGTAAGTTCATATGCGCCGTATTCCACTTTCTTCTCTAAGTCAAAGTCCATTTTTTCAAAGACATGAAGCATGGGCTTGTTTTCTACGAGCACATCGGCGGTAAAGCCCTGGAGACCGTCCTTTTTGGCGAGCATCGTAAGGTATGAAAGGAGTTCGGTCCCAATGCCTTTGTCATGATAGGTATCGCGGACGGCAAACGCGACTTCGGCTGTCTGCGTGTTGACGTCTTTGATGGTCTGCCCCATGCCGACCGCGATTTCTTTGCCGTTTTCTTCGACCGTTGCAAGAATGATCAGCTCTTTGGTGTAATCGATGACCACAAATTCCTGCCTCATTTTATGGGGAACGTCCTTTCGTATTGACATGAAACGCCGCTGCAGGCTCTTGTCTGAAAGTGAATAAAAGAGGTCTTTTATCAGGGGTTCATCATCTATCTTTACTGGCCTGAACTGGACAACCTGGCCTTTTTTAGTGGTGCGCACGGTTTCAAGGTATTCGGGGTATTCGCCTTTTTTGCCGGGAATGAACGCCTGATCCCGGTAAATGAGGTTCAGCTTTTTCGCTTCTTCAATAAGTTCCGCCCTGAATTTCGGGTGGGCTATCGCAATAAGGCTCATCGCCCTTTCCCGTATGTTTTTTCCGTGAATGTAGGCGATGCCGTATTCGCTCACCACGTAATGGATGTCGCCACGGTTCATGGTGACGCCTGCGCCGCTGTCAAGGAAAGGGACGATCCGGGACACTTCTCCGTTGCGGGCGGTTGACTGGATCACCAGTATCGTTTTTCCTCCGGGTGCAAGAACCGCGCCGCGCATGAAATCAGCGCTTCCCCCGATACCGCTGTAGAAGGTCTTGCCGATCGATTCGGCGGTCGCCTGGCCGGTGAGGTCGATCTGCAGCGCGGCGTTTATTGCGGTCATGTTTTCAATCTGCGATATGATTCTGGGGTCGTTGGTGTAGTTGATCCCCCTGAATTCGATCAGGGGGTTGTCATCGATATACCGGTAGCTCTTTTCGGTCCCCATGCAGAATGATGCGATGGTTTTTCCCCGGTTGATATTTTTTTTTGAGTTATTTATTACGCCGCTTTTTATGAGGTCTACCATGGAATCGGTGAGAAGTTCGGTGTGTATGCCAAGGTCGTTTTTTTTACTGATGTTGTTCAGTATCGCGTTCGGCGTGCTTCCGTAGCCGACCTGTATCGTGTCTCCGTCGTTGATTATTTTTGAAACATATTTCCCTATCTGCAATGCGATATCGCTCGGGACCTGGGGAGAGTATTCAAGAAGCGGTTCATCATGGTGGATGATAAAGTCGATTTCATCAATGTTGATAAAAGTGTTGCCGTGAACCCTCGGCATGTTCTTGTTGATCTGGGCGATTATGATGTTCGCGTTGTCGATCGCCGCCCTGCAGATGTCGACGCTGATCCCCATGCTCACAAAGCCGTTTTTGTCGGGAAGGGACGTCTGGATCAATGCGATATCAATGGGTATTCTCTTGCTGTATATGAGCCGCGGGATTTCCGAAAGGAAAATGGGTGTGTAGTCAGCAAGGCCGGTGTTGACTGAATCGCGCGTGTTGTCACCGACAAAGAACGAGTTGTGCCTGAAATTATAGGTGTAATTTTCATCAGCATATGGAGCAACACCCAGGGTCCATATATGCATTACTTCGGCTTCGGCAAACGCCTTCGGGTTGCTTTCGATGTAGTTGATCATGGCCTTGACCAGGTACTGAGGTTCACCGCAGGCCGTGCTTATGAAAATTCTGTCGCCGCGGTGGATGTTTGAGAAGATATCCTCTTCTTCGGCAAATTTTTTTGCGTATTTTTTTTTAAGATCATTCAGAGAATGCATATATTAATGACGCTCCGTTTTGATCATGGCCGCTGCTATTCGTATTTGATATTATGTCAGGATTTTTTATTTTTTCAACATAAAAAAAGAAAAAAGGGCTTTTCATGTTTTTCAGCGTCACACTTCCAGCATCGATGAATTGATTATTGAAACCAGCTCGTCAATTTTAAAAGGTTTCGGGAGAAAATTTTTAAAGCCGTATTGCATATAGTTTATTCTGATCGGGTCATTCGCATAACCGCTTGATGCGACAATAATGGCTGCCGGGTCTATCTCAAGAATTTTTTCCGTTGCTTCCCTGCCGCCCATGCCCCCGGGGACCGTTAGGTCCATTAATACCATGTCGTACTTTTTATTATTGCCGGCGGCTTTACGGTACATCTCGATTGCCTCGTTTCCTTCGTGTGCCGTATCGACTGCGTAACCGATCTTTGTCAGCATTTTTTGAACGATCTTGCGTATGATTTCTTCATCGTCCATTACCAGTATTCGTCCATGCTTTTCAGGAGACCGCTTCAGGGAAACGGTTTTTTTCGTGTTCAACTCGCTCCCTGAGGCAGGCAGGTACACATGAAACGTGGTTCCTTTGCCGGGGATGCTTTCATAGGAAAGGTGTCCGCTGTGTTTTTTTATAATGGAGAAGGATGTCGCCAGGCCGATTCCATTGCCTTTCTGTTTGGTGGTAAAAAAAAGGTCGAATATTTTTTCAGAGTATTCTTCAGGAATCCCCATCCCGTGGTCTTTTATCGATACTTTTACGTATTTCCCTTCACGCAGGGGAAGGCTGTCTATGGTGCTGACAACCGCATTCTCCGCAAAAACTTTAACGGTTCCGCCGCGGGGCATGGCCTGCATCGCGTTGATGATGATATTGTCAATGACCTGGCTGAATTGCGCCTCATCAACGTCAACAATCCAGAGATCGTCAGCAATAAAAAATTCCGATTTAACATTTGATCCCCTGAGTGAAAAAGAGGCTGAACCATAGAGAATATCCCTGATGTTTACCGGTTTTTTTACCGGGTCTCCCCCTTTTGAGAAGGTAAGCAGCTGCTGGGAGATGTCCCGCGCCTTCAGGGATGCCTGTTCCGCCTCATCAAGGATGCCGTAGATATCGCTCTCAGGCTCAAAATTGATCTTTGCAAGGTTGATGTTCCCGAGAATTCCGGTCAGGATGTTGTTGTAATCATGGGCAATGCCCCCGGCTAAAAGGCTCAACGATTCCAGTTTCTGAATTTTGATGAGCTCCTGCTCCATTTTTTTGTGTTCCGTAATGTCAGTGACGACCGCAAAGCGCTCCTCTCTTCCGGTTTCACTTTCCTTCATTATCTGGGGTGAGAGTATGCTGTATACCACTGAGCCGCTTTTATTGATCCATTCCATGTCAATCGACCGGTATTCGGCGACATACCCCGAACCCATTACCATGAGAAATATCCTTTTATTGAGGTTGTCCATAAAACCGGTCACGGGCGCTCCGGAAATTTCCTCAATGGAGAATCCCAGCAGCTTGCAGAATTTATCGTTTGCATACGATATCGTGTTGTCCTGATTCAGGATGAATATGCCGTCATTCATCGTTTCAATGAGCCTGCGGTACCGCGCCTCGCTTTTTTTCAGGGCCTCTTCAACAGTCATTCGTTTGATGACACTTCCCGTATGGGCAGCTATTGTTTCCAGGGTGTTCTGGAGCGCGGGAGAAATGCCGTTTTTTTGATGAAATACACAGAGCAATGAGGCCTGGTAATATTTTTCGCTGATGATTGGCACAAGCACGGCGCTGTTATGCGCGGGCTCATCGCTGAGTTGTTTAAGCGCGCCGGGAAGACTTGACCCTTCATACTGGGAAGTTTTATCGCCAATGAGCAGGTCATATTCATCTGACCCCGGCATGAATTCTTTTATCCGGTTTTTTATTTCATTCATTATGTTGACGCATGCGCCGAGGGCCATTTTTTGGATGCTGTTTTTTTTATAATACAGGCATGACGCCTTAATATCGGGAAGCAGGGAAAGGATTTCGGTGACCTTTTCCAGTGCGTCGTTTATTTCAGGCGCGGTGCTCAGATATATGGCGGCGTCATGTTCTATTTCCCGCAGGATCTCAGAGTATTTCCTTTCGGTTATATTGGTAATGACCGCAATGATGCCGGTAAATTCCCCGCTTTCCTCATGTTTGAAGTCCCAGTCTATCTGTACGTCTATGTGCTTACCCTGGGCATTGTTTATTACATCGTAGTAACGGGTATAAGACCTGCCTGGCCCCGATGTCATGCCTTCGCTTAAATCAAAAGTGAATTTAATGTCCCGATTCAGGATAAAGGAATCAAAGCTTTTACCGATAATTTCTTCTTTCTGATAACCCGTCATCGCACTGAAGGATTCGTTGCAAAACGTCACAATCCCTTCCCTGTTGTATTCAACGATCCCCTGTGAAATGGTTTCAACCAGGGTCCGGTACAGTGATTCGCTGTGTTTTAATTTCTGGGAGAGCCGGTGCCGGTACAGCACGGTCTCGATGGTGGAATACAATTCACTGATGCTTATCGGTTTGATGATGTATCCGTAAGGTTCGCTTTTTTTCGCCCTTTCAAGAGTATCCCTGTCGGATGAGGATGTTATGTAGACCACGGGAATGTCGAGGTTTTCCTTGATGTAGGTTGCCGCCTCAATCCCGTCCATTGCGCCTTCCAGAACAATATCCATGAGTATCAGGTCGGGTTTGTTTGCCGCGATCTGCTTCAGGGCCTGTTCCCCTGATGCAAAAATATCTGATACCGAATAGTTCAGGCTTTCCAGCATCTTGCTGATGCTGTACGCGGTAATGGAATCGTCCTCAACCAGCATTATTTTAATTTCACTCATGACAGTGTCTCATATCATCCGAAAGTAACAGCCTTGTTCGGGTCAGGGCATTTATGAGAACAGGTCCAATGAAAATTACGCAAATTTTATTATATCATGAAGGTAATGAGAGAACAAGAAAAAGAAAATTGCTTTTTATCGTCCGGGCAGGCCTGGATGTTAATCGCGTATACCGTGGACAGGGAAGATTTCTTTCTTGATGTAGGCAATGACCCGCAGGGCTTCATCGAGGCATTGTTCTTTTTCAGCGCCTTTCAGTATCAGCGGAGGGTCGCTCAGCGAGCCGATATGGGTTTCAGGGCCGTACATCATCCCCCCGACAATGCCCGCGAACGAATCGATTATTTCAAGCCCGCACAGTGTTGCCCATGATAGCGCCCACAGCGAAGCGGTTTTATGCGTGTTGTATCCGCCGCCGCCGGTGGCCATGATCCTGGGGCAGAGCTTTTTCATCGTTTTGAGAACCGCTTCATAGCTGTTGCTCGTGAGATTGAGGTGGGCCAGCGGATCATCCTTGTGGCTGTCTCCCCCGATTTCAATGAAAAGAACATCAGGCGCGAATGCGGACAGCAGGGGCGGCACTGTTTGGTTGAAAGCGTTAAGGTAGACTTCATCATCCGATCCTTTGAGCAGGGGGATGTTCACGTTAAAGCCTTTCCCTTTGCCGATGCCGGTCTCGTGTTCAAACCCGCCCCATGGATACAGGCTTTTCCCGCTCTCGTGCAGCGATATGGTGAGCGCCCTGTTGTCGGAATAGAATGCGTCCTGCACGCCGTTTCCGTGATGAGCGTCAATATCGACATAAGCGATTTTTTTGCCCTGTTTGAGAAGCGCGGTGATCGCTATGGCGATATCGTTGATAAAGCAGAACCCTTCGGCGAAGTCGCGCCCGGCATGATGGAATCCTCCGTGAGGATTGAAAACAAGCTCGGCCCTGTCCTGTGCAAGCATCATGGCGCCCTGGTAGGTGCCTCCGGACGCTTCAAGCGCATAGTCGAGCATGCCGCTGACAACAGGATTGTCATCGTTGCCGATTCCGGCCTGCAGCATTTCGAGGGTAAATTCGCCGCTATTGCAGCGTTTCAGCAGATCGATATATTTAACGCTGTGAAAGGACAGGAGTGTTTTTTCATCAAGCGGCCCGGGAGCGATTATTTCCTGGTCAGGCTCGAAGATCAGCGAATACCGGTTCAGCAGCTCGTAGAAGAATTTCGCCCTTTCCGGTTTAAATGGATGGTTGCTTCCGTAATTGAATGCGCTCAGCCTGTCTGAATAAATCAGTATTTTTCTTTTTTCGGCGTCCATCATGCTTCAGTATACATCAGACTGCGCCAGATTGCTTCAAGGTTTTTTAGTTTCGGGTGCTCTTTTTTTTATGGCCGTTATTTGTGTGGTTAGCCGGCAGGAAAATAGTAAAGATAGTCCCTCTGCGCACTTCCGAGTCGACGATTATCTGCCCGTTATGCTTCTGGATAATCGCCTGTGACAGGGTGAGCCCGAGGCCGTTGCCGTCTTCTTTCAGGGTGAAGTAGGGATCAAATATTTTATCGAGGTCCTCGCTGTCAATGCCGCACCCTTCATCCATGAAGCTGATCTTGACGTAATCTCCTGGCTCGAGGTTTTCTTTGTTTTTTTCACTGACTGCCGTGTTTATGGCGGTGATGTGCAGGTTCCCGCCGCGGGGCATTGACTGGCGCGCGTTCGCGACAATGTTCTCGAAAACACGGACCACCTGGGCTTCGTCAATATCAACCTCCCTGAGATTTCTGGCGATGGAATAGGTCGCCTGTATTTTTGATCCTTTCAGAACAGGCTCGGCGACTTCTTTTATGAGTTTTTTCAGGGATGTGTTTTTTGTTTCAGGAGTGTACCCTTTTGAAAAAAGCAGGAGCTGGTTAGTCAGCTCGCCGGCGCGGGACGCCGCGGTTTCGGCCTCTGACAGCAGTTGATAAATCGGGTTTTTCTTTTCAATACTGTTCTTCGCAATGGAAATATTAGTGTTAATGGGAGTGAGTATCTCGTTGAAGTTATTGGCTATGCCTTCAGCAAGAAGTTCGAGAGATTCAATTTTTTTGCTTTTAAAGGTTTCATCCTCGATCATTTTCTGGGTTGAAAGGTCCCTGATGTTGAGTATGACAATGCCGCTTTCGGATTTTTCAACCGGAAAGGCCGTCAGAAGTGAAGGGAAGGTAAAACCGTCTTTTCTTCTGCAGGTGATCTCCGGCAGGGAAATACTTTTATTCAGGCCGGAAATGCATATCTGGATTGAATCGTTGTCTTCGAACAGTCCCAGGGTTTCAAGGTTTTTGTTAATAACATCTTCACGTTCATAACCAAAACTGAGCAGCGCTGAGTTATTGCATTCCAGAATAGTGTAGTTTTCGGAGATGACGAATATCGCGTCTGACGACATATCAAACAGCGCCCGGTATTTTTTTTCTTTTTCCTGGATTTCGCGTTCTTTTTCGTGTCTTTCCGAAATGTCGCGCGAGTAGGCAACATAACACATGATGGTATTTCCCGCGTCAAAAACCCTGGTTATTGACAATTCGAAGTACTTCCATGTTTTGTCCTTCTGCCGGTAGCGCAGTTCGAAATAGGCTTTGCCGGAGTTATAGAACCCGGGATTGGTTAAAAACGCCTCGAGGAAGGGTTTGTCGTCAGGGTGGATGTAGTCAATTTCGTTCTCGCCGATGAGGTCAAAGTGGTTGTACCCCAGGTTCCTTTCGGCTGACGGGCTTTTGTACAGGATGGTCCCGTCAATCGCAAGAATTGAAATGACGTCGGATGTGTTTTCAATGAGAAACCGGTAATGGCGTTCCGCAAGGGTGAGGGCCTTTTCGGTGCGCGAGAGCTCGGTTATGTCCCTGATTATTCCGACTGTCCCGACGTACGCCCGGTGCTCGGTGATATCATGGTCATAGAGTCCGCTGCAGAATATTTCTCCATGCATAAAGTCGGCATTTCTGCCGTTGCCGTTTTTGGATGCGAGTTTGACCCTGAGTTTTTTGGTTATCCGTTTGCCCGTTCTTCGCTCATCAAAAAGCAGCGGGCAGGCGTTATTCTTTTTTTCCTTTTTTATTTTTTCGACAGCGGTTTTATGCTGGATGAGGGGAAGGTCTTCTTCGTAGAAAAGGGTGCTGAAGTGCCTTCCGATCAGTTCCTCGGGACTGTATCCGAGGCGCGTGACCGAATCGTTGAGATAAATAAACTCTCCCTTGTTATTAATTTTATATATTATGTCTGGCAGTTGTTGTATGAGTTCCTGGTAAAACTCATTCATGTTGCAGGTGTTTAACAGTTCCATGGTGTTCAACTACTTTAAATTTGCATCAGAATAGTCTGGATATTGTTGCTGATTAAATCAAGTATAAAATCATTCAGATGTTTTTTTTTAATGGGGTAGCAGTATAATGTTGAGGGTAACGTAGTTTTGTCATTCCGGTTTTGCAAATACCGGAATCTCATGCGATAAATTCATGAATATTTTCTATGAGATCCCGGTATTACCTTCGGTAAACCGGGATGACAACAAAATGTGTTATGAAACGGCTGCCCCTAAAAATAATTTGCTACCTTTTAATGGCCCTTTTTTAAATTTGATAATATTTACTGTTGCAAAAAAAATGTGAAATATTTCTTGACAGGCATTCGGGTTATGTTTCTATGTGTAGAAACATAACCCGAATGCCTGTCAATACTCGCTATAAGTGCGTTGGTAATGGATAAAATAAAGGATATATCACTGGTTCTTGCCGCATCTGATGATGCGCGGCTTATAGAGAAGTTTCTCAGAAGCATTCTTACCGAAAATGAGATCGCGGAGATATCCTCGCGGTGGGAACTGGTAAGAATGCTTGATGAGGGCATAAGCCAGAGGAAAATAGCCGAAAAGCTCGGATTGAGCCTGTGTAAAATAACACGCGGTTCAAAGGAACTCAAAAAGAACCCCTCTGCGTTCAAACAGATGATTGATCTGTATAAGCAGGCGTAGCGGTTGTTATTCGGGCCTGTACGCATTGAAAGAGTAAAATGAATTCGAAGGAGAATAGTATGTATACGAAAGTGTTTCTCAGTGAAGACGAAATGCCGCGCCAGTGGTATAACCTCGCGGCAGATCTGCCCACGCCGATGCTTCCCCCTCTGGGGCCTGACGGCAATCCCATTTCACCGGACATGCTTGCGCCGGTTTTTCCCATGAACCTCATTGAACAGGAAGTGAGCCAGGAACGATGGATAACCATACCTGAAGGGATACTGGAAATTCTTTATCGCTGGCGCCCGTCACCGCTTCACCGCGCGCACTTTCTCGAAAAGGCGCTCGGGACCCCCGCGCGGATTTATTACAAGAACGAAAGCGTTTCCCCCGCGGGGAGCCATAAACCGAACACCGCGGTCGCCCAGGCCTGGTATAACAAACAGTTCGGCATAAAAAAGCTCACGACCGAAACCGGGGCCGGACAGTGGGGGAGCGCCCTGTCGTTCGCGTGCGCGATTCTCGGACTTGAGTGCAAGGTTTACATGGTCAGGATCAGCTTTGACCAGAAACCGTTCAGGAAAACAATGATGCAGACATGGGGCGGCGAGTGCATCCCCAGCCCGAGCACCGAGACCAATGCCGGAAGGGCCGTGCTTGAAAGAGACCCCGACACCCCGGGAAGCCTCGGGATCGCCATAAGCGAGGCAATAGAAGAAGCAGTGACCGATGAAACGGGAAAAACCAGGTACGCCCTTGGCAGCGTTCTCAACCACGTTATGCTGCACCAGACGATCATCGGCCTTGAGGCGAAAAAGCAGCTGGAAAAAATAGGTGAAAAGAAAGTCGACACCGTAATCGGGTGCGCCGGCGGCGGAAGCAACTTCGCCGGGCTTTCATTCCCGTTTGTTAATGATAAAATCCACGGCGCGGAAATCGAGATCATCCCCGTTGAGCCCGCATCGTGCCCGACCCTGACCAAGGCCCCGTTCGTGTATGACCACGGCGATATCGCGAAGATGACCCCTCTGATGCCCATGCATTCACTGGGCCACAGCTTCGTTCCCGCGCCGATCCACGCGGGAGGCCTCAGGTACCACGGCATGGCGCCGCTGGTGTCCCAGGCAGTGGTCGAGGGCCTGATGACCCCTCTGTCCATTCCGCAGCTCGAGTGTTATGAGGCGGCAATGCTGTTCGCCAAAACCGAAGGGATCATCATCGCTCCCGAGACAAGCCACGCGGTCGCGGCGACCATACGCAAGGCGAAAGAGGCGAAAGAGGAAGGCAGGGAGAGGGTGATCATTTTCAACCTCAGCGGCCATGGCCTCATGGACCTCAATGGCTATGACAAGTTCATCCACGGCAAGCTTGCCGACCATGAGCTGACCAAAACCGAGATTGATCATGCTCTTGAAGAATTGAAAGCGCATCCCAAAGCCGAAATGAGAAAGACCGGCAAGTGGTAAGAGTAACTAAAGCCGGGGTCTTCGCCAGAGCGATGGCCCCGGCAGGAAATAATATCAATGGAAAAAGATTGTTTTGACAGCGTTGAACTCTACTGCAGAAAGCTGGGGCACTATGTGACCTTCCGCTACTGCCGTACGCTCGCGCAGGGAATGCCCTGCTCGGGGATTTACGATTGCGCCTTTGAGAAAATTCCGGTCAGGGAATACATGGCAGAGCATTACAGCGATGAAGAGATCGCCGCCATACTTGCCCCTCCGCAGCCTAAAATGGCCAGCATCATTGAGCTCATCCAGCAGGCGAAAAAGAACAGGGCCTGAATCCTACCGGTGATATTCCTGCAGTGACTTGATGTCCCATATCCCTTTTTTTCTGGCCTCGATTCCCTTTGTCGCAGCGAGCGCCGCGGCCATGGTCGTGATATAGGGTATCTTGTATTTTATCGCGGTCTTCCTGATATAGGAATCGTCGTATTCGCTCTGTTCGCCGCTGGGCGTGTTGATCACCAGGTGTATTTCATGGTTCTTGATCCGGTCAACGATGTTGGGCCTGCCCTGGTACACTTTGAGCACCACTTCCGCTTCAAGGCCGTTTTCCGCGAAATAGCGCCCGACGCCTTCGGTGGTCATGACATGAAAGCCCAGGCGTTTGAGCTCCTTCGCCACGGTGAGCGCGTTGGCCCGGTCGTTCTTGTTCACGGTGATGAGCACGCTGCCTTCCTCGGGAAGGGTCTGCTGGGCGGCCTCCTGCGATTTGGCGTAGGCGAGGCCGAAGGAGTCGGCCAGGCCGAGCACCTCTCCGGTGGACCTCATCTCGGGCCCCAGGAGCGGGTCGACTTCGGGGAACATGTTGAACGGGAACACCGATTCTTTCACGCCGAAGTGGCGGACGTCTTTTCTGCTCAGGTTGAGCTCCTTTATGGTTTTGCCCAGCATGATCCGGGTGGCGATCCGCGCCATGGATATGCTGCACACCTTCGAGACCAGGGGAACGGTCCGCGACGCCCTGGGGTTCGCCTCAAGGATGTAGACTTTGTCGTTCGCGATCGCATACTGTATGTTCATCAGGCCCTTGACTTTGAGCTCTATGGCTATTCTTCGCGTGTATTCTTCAATCGTCTTTATGTGTTTTTCGGGGATGTTGACTGAGGGGATGACGCACGCCGAGTCTCCTGAATGAACCCCGGCCAGCTCGATGTGCTCCATGACCGCGGGGACGAACGCCTCGACGCCGTCGCAGATAGCGTCCGCCTCTGCCTCTATGGCGTTGTCGAGAAACTTGTCGATCAGGATGGGACGTTCAGGAGAAACGTCAACAGCGGCGTCGACGTAGCGCTTGAGCATCTCTTCATGGTGGATGACTTCCATCGCCCGTCCGCCCAGAACATACGAGGGACGGACCATGAGCGGGTACCCGATGCGGTTCGCGATGGCAATGGCCTGTTCGACCGTGCTTGCCATGCCCGACTCGGGCTGCGGGATGCCGAGCTTGCGCATCATGTCGCTGAAGTGCTCCCGGTCCTCGGCCAGGTCAATGGACTCGGGCGTTGTTCCCAGAATGGCGACGCCGTTTTTTTTGAGCTCGCCGGCGATGTTGAGCGGGGTCTGTCCTCCGAACTGGACAATGACGCCTTCGGGCTTTTCTTTTTCGTATATGCTCAGCACGTCTTCGACCGTGAGCGGCTCGAAGTACAGCTTGTTGGAGGTGTCGTAGTCCGTGGAAACGGTCTCGGGGTTGCAGTTGATCATGATGGATTCATATCCCTCGTCGCGCAGGGTGAACGCGGCATGAACGCAGCAGTAGTCGAACTCAATGCCCTGGCCGATCCTGTTGGGGCCGCCGCCGAGCACCATGATCTTTTTGTTCTTTGAAACCGGCACGCTGTCAGGGGCGTTGTAGGTTGAATAGTAATAGGCCGCGTTCTCAACGCCGCTCACGGGAACGGCTTCCCATCTCTCGACCGCTCCCATTTTTGTCCGCTGCGAGCGGATCGCGTCTTCGGTGGTTTTCGTGATGTGGGCCAGGTATTTGTCCGAGAACCCGTCCTTTTTCGCTTGTTCAAGCAGGTCATCCGGGATCGTCGTCCCCCTGTATTTCACGATTTCCTCTTCGAGGTCGACGAGCTCTTTCATTTGCTCGATGAACCATTCCTTGATATGGGTCCTTTCGTGGAGCGTTTTAACGTCAACGCCCTTGCGCAGGGCCTCGTACATGAGAAACTGGCGCTCGCTGGTGGCGATGCTCAGCTGTCTTAAAAGTTCGTCCGCGGTGAGGGAATCGAATTTTTTCACGAAGCCCAGGCCGTGGCGGTTGTTTTCCATGGAGCGGATCGCCTTCTGAAAGGCCTCCTTGTAGTTTTTGCCGATGCTCATGGCCTCGCCGACTGCGCGCATCTGGGTGCCGAGTTCGTCTTTGACCCCGGGGAATTTCTCGAATCCCCAGCGCGGGAATTTCACCACCACGTATTCCCCTGACGGGGTGTATTTGTCCAGGGTCCCGTCCCTCCAGTAGGGGATCTCGTCAAGGGTGAGCCCGCACGCGAGCATTGACGAGATCAGCGCGATGGGGAAGCCCGTGGCTTTTGAAGCGAGCGCGGACGACCGCGACGTGCGCGGGTTGATCTCGATGACCACGACCCTTCCGGTCTGTGGATCGTGGGCGAACTGGATGTTCGTCCCGCCGATGACCTGGATCGCCTCAACGATTGAGTATGAATACCGCTGCAGCCTCTCCTGGAGCTCCCGGTCTATGGTCAGCATGGGGGCCACGCAGAAGGAGTCGCCGGTGTGGATGCCCATGGCGTCGACATTCTCAATGAAGCAGACCGTGATCATCTGGTTCTTCGCGTCGCGCACGACTTCAAGCTCGAGTTCTTCCCAGCCCAGTACCGATTCTTCGACGAGTATCTGGTTCACGATGCTGGCGGCCAGGCCCCGTGTGGCGACTTCGCGGAACTCTTCCATGTTGTATACCATGCCGCCGCCGGTGCCGCCCATGGTATAGGCCGGACGGATCACCACCGGGAAGCCGAGCTCCTCGGCGATTTTTTCCGCGTCAGCGAGATTGTGCGCCGGTTTGCTCCGGGGCATCTCGATATTCAGGCGCTCCATGGTTTTCTTGAACTCTATCCGGTCTTCGCCGCGTTCAATGGCGTCGGCCTGCACGCCGATAATGCGGACGCCGTATTTGTCCAGGATGCCTTTGTTGTGCAGTTCGGCGGAGAGGTTAAGCCCGGTCTGCCCGCCGAGGTTGGGGAGCAGCGCGTCGGGCTTTTCTTTCTTTATGATTTTTACCATTGTTTCGAAGTTAAGGGGCTCGATATAGGTGATGTCAGCCATGTCGGGGTCGGTCATGATCGTCGCAGGATTGGAGTTGACGAGAACGATCTCGTATCCCAGGCCCTTCAGCGCTTTACAGGCCTGTGTCCCTGAATAGTCAAATTCGCAGGCCTGGCCGATTATTATGGGGCCGGACCCGATGATCATTATTTTGTTGATGTCGCTGCGTTTCGGCATTGTCGTTTTCCTTGTATCGGGGATTTTTTTATCTGCTTGAAAAGATGATATCAGATGAAATTGTCAATAACATTTATCTAACTATTTCTTTCCGTTGATTTTTCCGGTTTGAAAGTGGATCATTGGCCCGCACTTTATTAAGAATTATTTTTACCGGTTTTTCAAGGGTGTTTTTTGTAGGTATTTGTAAAAATATATCCGAATATTTTTTGATCTTTTTTTTGTAAAGAAAAAAAAATGAATAATTAAAATTTCTTTTTGACTTCACAGTGCTTGATTTTAAAATGCTATGAATAACAGAATGAATTCATTTCTGAATCCATTCAGCACCTTTCCCGGGTGCTCGTTCTTTAAAACCCGGCATAATAAATAGAGAAAATATAGACAATCTTTTAGGAGGATATTTATGCCTGTTACCAGAAAGGATTTCCTGAAGCTGTCAGGTATGACTGCTGCAGGGGCTTTCTTTGGCGGAACCTCTTTTCTTACCGGCTGCAAAAGCTATCCGGATAAGCTGAAAGGTGCCAGGGAAAGCACGACCATCTGCCCTTATTGCGGCGTGGGTTGCGGATTGATTATTTCCGCCCGTGACGGCAAAGTCATCAATGTCGAAGGTGACCCTGATCATCCCATAAATCGCGGAAGCCTGTGTTCCAAAGGTAACGCGATCTACCAGATCGCGGTCAATCCCATAAAGAGAAGGCTCACAACGGTCCAGCACCGCAAACCCGGCGGTACCGAGTGGGAAGAAATATCATGGGACACGGCGATCAAAATGATCGCGCGTAGAATTAAAGACACCCGTGACAAGACTTTTGTTGAAAAAGACGGCGGCGTTACGGTGAACAGGGCAGAAGGCCTTTTCAGCCTTGGCGGCGCGGCCCTTGATAATGAAGAATGCTATGTTGTGTCGAAATTCGGCAGGATGCTCGGCATCAACTATCTTGAACATCAGGCGCGGATTTGACACAGCGCAACAGTCGCCGGTCTGGCGGCTTCTTTTGGTCGTGGAGTCATGACCAACCACTGGATAGACATCAAGAACGCTGATGTTATTTTAATAATGGGCAGCAATGCTGCAGAAAACCATCCTATTTCTTTCAAGTGGGTCGAAAAATCAAGAGAAAAAGGCGGCAAACTTGTTGTTGTTGACCCTAGATTTACCAGGTCTGCATCTATGGCGGATCTTTATGCATCAATAAGACCGGGTTCTGACCTTGCCTTTATGGGCGGATTGATCAATTATGCCCTGCAGAACGACCGCATTCAGAAGGAATACGTGGTTGAATACACCAATGCGTCATATCTTATCAGCCCTGACTATTCTTTCAATGATGGTATTTTTTCCGGTTACGACAGGGCGACCAGGAAATACGATAAAAAATCCTGGGCATACCAGAATGACGATAAGGGGATTCCGAAAAGGGACAAGACCCTTCAGAATCCCCGATGCGTGTACCAGCTGATGAAAAAGCATTACAGCCGCTACACTCCCGAAATGGTCGAGAAGGTAACAGGCTGTTCAAAAGAATCATTTCTTAAAGTGGCCGATCTCTTTACTTCAACACACAAGCCTGACAGGGTCGCGACTATTCTCTACGCAATGGGAACCACCCAGCACACCGTAGGAACGCAGAATGTACGCGCCTACGCGGTTATACAGCTTCTGCTTGGCAACATCGGCCTCGCCGGGGGCGGGATTAACGCTCTTCGCGGTGAGTCAAATGTTCAGGGATCTACCGACCATGCCCTTCTGTGGCACATTATTCCCGGTTACAACCCCTGCCCGCAGGCGAAACTGCACCCGAATTTTCAGGAGTACGTCAAGGCTGTTGTTCCCAAGACCAATGACCCGATGAGCATGAACTGGTGGTCAAACAGGCCCAAGTATGTGGTGAGTATGCTTAAGGCATGGTACGGAGATGCCGCAACCAGGGAAAACGATTTTTGTTTCGACTGGCTTCCCAAGGCCGCCAAGGCAACACCGCACATCGTCCTGTTTGAAGACATGTACAAGGGCATGATCAAGGGCGGTTTTTTCTGGGGAACGAACCCGGTTGTGGGAGGCCCTAACTCAAACAAGGAGGCCAAGGCCCTGGAGCGCCTTGACTGGCTTGTTGCCTCTGACCTCTGGGAAACCGATTCGTCGGTATTCTGGAAGAGAAAGGGTGTTGACCCGCGGAATATTAAGACTGAAGTCTTTTTACTTCCCGCATCTTCTTCGGTTGAAAAAGAGGGAAGCGTTTCCAATTCCGGACGCTGGGTCCAGTGGCGTTATAAAGCACAGAATGCACCGGGGCAGGCAATAGCTGACCTTGACATGGTTGACATGATATACCAGGAGCTCAAGGCCCTTTATATCAAGGAAGGCGGCAAGTTCCCTGATCCGATCGTTAAGGCAAACTGGAATTACAAGCACAGCCCGAATGCCCATGAGTGCGATCCGCACCTGGTCGCCAAAGAGATCAACGGTTACGAGTGGAAGACCAAGAAGCAGGTCCTCAACTTCACCAAGCTCGCTGATGATGGTTCCACCGCGTGTGGAAACTGGGTCTATGGCGGATGTTATACAGAGGCCGGGAACATGATGGCGCGAAGGGGGCTTAAAGACGCCGCCAACAAGCTGGGCATGTATCCCGAGTGGACCTGGTCGTGGCCGGTAAACAGAAGGATCGCCTACAACCGCGCTGCGGTTGATCGTAAAGGTAATCCCTGGGATCCCGGTCGATGGGTGCTGAAATGGACCGGTTCCAAGTGGGTTGGCGACATTGTTGACGGTGGCCCCACTGCCGGGCCTGAGGCCAAAAACCCCTTTATCATGAACGCGGAGGGCGTGGGCAAACTCTTCTCCAATGGCGTGGTTGACGGGCCTCTTACCGAACACTTTGAGCCCAGGGAATCTCCGGTAAAGAACATCGTTAACTCCCAGGCATTCAACCCTGCGACAATGGTGCTTGATACGGTGGCGGGAGAGTTTGGCGATTCTGCCCAGTATCCTTATGTGGCGAGTTCTTACAGGGTAACCGAGCACTGGCAGGCCGGAGCCATGACGCGGAACCTGCCATGGCTTACCGAGCTCGTGCCGGACATGTTTTGCGAAATAAGCCCTTCCCTTGCAGGAAAGAAGGGGATTAAGAACGGCGACATGGTTCGCATTTTCAATAAGCGCGGTTCGATCCAGGCGCGCGCGCTTGTAACCGATCGTGTTCAGCCCTGGAAAATTCAGGGCAAGGAAGTTGAAATGGTTGGTATGGTATGGCACTTCGGTCATGGTTGCGCGGCAAGCGGCGATTCATGTAACAACCTGACGCCCCATATCGGTGACGCCAATACCATGATACCGGAATTCAAAGCATTCCTTGTCAATATTGAGAAAGCGTAGGAGGATGAACCATGTCAGATAATGCCTTTTTAGTTGATACGACGAAATGTCAGGGATGCCGCGCCTGCCAGGTCGCATGCAAGCAGTGGAACGGACTGCCCGGAGAGAAGACGGAGTTCTTTGCCGGCCCTGAGTTCACTAATCCTGCCGAGCTTTCAGCGATAACCTGGAACCACGTGAAGTTTTTTCCCGTGGACCGGAGCGATGCCGAGCGTCCCATATGGACGATCATGCATAAAAAATGCTACCACTGCAAAGAAGCGAACTGCGTGGCGGTGTGTCCCGAGAAAGCCATCTCCAAGGTTGACGGATGGACGATCATCGACCAGAGCAAATGCATCGGTTGCGGCGCGTGCGTGAACGCGTGCGTGTACAAGGTGCCCCAGGTGAGCGATATCGAGCACATCAATGACGTCGGCCAGAGGATTGTCACAAAGGACAAATCCCACAAGTGCAACGCGTGCACGCTCAACGCGCGTGAGATACCGGCCTGCGTCACCACGTGCCCTTCTGAAGCGCTGACCTTCGGGAACCGCGCGGTGCTGATTCAGGAAGCCAAGAGCAGGCTTGAAAAATACAGGAAAACTTTTCCAAAGGCCAGTATTTACGGGCTCGATGAATTCGGCGGCCTCAGGGTCATAACCATTCTTCGTGACAGCCCCGATAAGTACGGCCTGCCCACGGGCAAAGACGCCGAGCCCATGGACCATGCGAAAGCCGAAGCGATCAAAGACACGTACGCCCTGCTTTCCATGTTCACCTTCGGGATCCCGGCGTTCAAGAGAACGGCGTACAAAATCGCCCGTTCACTGGGAACTAAAGACGCTTAACAGATATAGACCAGGAAAATTGAGAGAGGGGCTGTTCCGCAGGAGCAGCCCCTTTTTTTTAATGGCCACAGTGACATGGAAAACGCGGGGAATAGTTTTACGGATATGGTTTAAAAAATTATTTCTCTGTGCCCTCTGAATCTCTGCGGCAGGTCTTTGTTACACTGAGTTGTTTCGGTTATGGTGAATTTACTTCCAGTAAGTCCCGTACCGGCGCTGGATTGACCCGGTAATGGGGGCATGACGGAGCGGTAACGGAGGGATGAAGAAGGCGTGAAGAGGATTTATTCGTAGGCGCGTATCGCGATACGCGCCTACAGTATGTTTCATCATCACAATGTATCCCCAGGGTATATCCCTGAGCTGTTTCCATAACCGGTTTGATATCGGTTTCCTGTGTACGATTTTTCATCCATCCCGAAATGAACAGATTGTGGCCAGTCATGCCGCTTCCTCTGGCCTTTTTGGTGTACGCCGCCTTTTCATCATCAGTAAGCGCCTTCCACGCGCTCATGGCTTCCTTGAACCGGGAGCGGTTTTTCCGCTGGGCCGGTGTGTCGGGATTGGGCGGCATGACCCACCTGCGCGCGATGACGCGGCCGTTTCTGTGGTAAAAGACCATCCTGCCGATGGTCCCGCTGATTGATGTCAGTGCCGCGTTCAGGGTGACTGTTGCCATTGCCGGGCCTCCAGTGAATATTTTTCGTGCATCAGAAAAGAGACAACGGCAGTGCGTTCTTGATACGTTTTTTTGTGTTCAGGTGGGATTTTTACTGCTGTTAAGGGCCGGGCCGGGCTGTACCAGGTACGGACTGTGGCCCTGTCCCGGCCCGGTCGGGGAATGGGGAATAATTTTTCCTGAAGGCAAGATTTCCATATTCATTATATGGGCAGGTAAAGGGTTGCATGTCACGCTGAGAACATACCCTTTTCTTCTTATTTCTATCACAGGAATATGGCACTAATTACAGAAAAATAAGTATTAATATTATATATGTAAGACAATTAATAAATTGACATCTGCTTTCCCGTATTAAAATAGCTTACAAAAGAAGATATTGGTATTTTTAGCCCGTGACCTGAAACATCGGAAACCGGCTTTTCAAGAAGGAGGCTCCTTTATGTATTTTTTCAGGAATTCAATTTCCCTCTTTTTTTGCGTGTTATTGTTAGTATGCGCGGCTGCTTTTTCCGGCTGCGATTCTTCGGGTGACGGCGGCGGCAGAGGCAGCGATGTTCCGGATACCACGGCGCCGGCCCCCGGGGGCGGCGGCCTTATAAGCGCCACCGCGGCAAGCGGCGCGATCAATTTTTTCTGGACCGAAGCGTCAGACGATGCTACCGGTCAGTCGTAATTGTATTATTACGTATATGTGTCGGATAAAAGCGGAGAAGTGGACAGTTTGGATGACATGACGACAACATCCGGGAACCTGGTCACTGAAGGATACGCGCTGAGCGAATATACCGTTGACGGCCTGGGATTCAACCAGAAGAGGTTTATAAACGTGATCGTTGAAGACGGTGCCGGGAACAGGGCCGCCTACACCGCGGGAGAAGGGTCGTCCCTTGAAGACGTGAGTGACGTTACCGACCCCACAGCGGGTGACAGCGGGACCATAACCGCCACCGGGGGCGAGTTCCAGATAGAATATACCTGGACAGCGGCGACTGACACGGAAACACCGCTGTCAGACCTGTATTATTACGTGTACGCTTCTGAGAGCAATAATATTTCGGATGTGGCGGCCATGCAGGCAAACGGCACCCTCGTCAACGAGGGGAAAGGCCTGACAAGTCATACCCTGACCGGGCTGGGGTACAGCGAAACCTGGTACCTGAACGTCTATGTCGTTGACTGCGGCAACAACACCGCGGCCTATACAGCTGCCGGTGATATCACTGACCCGGACGATGACCCGCCGGTCCCGGGCGACAGCGGTACCGTGACCGCTCTGGGAGGCAATCTGCAAATATCGCTTTCCTGGACCGCGGCTACCGACCTGGGCACGGCGCAGAACGACCTGTATTATGAAATCATCACCTCGACATCCGGCAATATCGCAACACTGGCCGATATCAGCGCCAACGGAACTTCATCCGGTAACGGTACCGGCATAACTTCATACACCCTTGACGGGCTTACGTACGGTGATACGCGTTATGTGACTATCGTTGTGTCAGATGCCGAGGGTAACCCGGCGGTCTATACGATGACATCCGCCACCACCAATTCGTGTGAATACGGTTCCTGTGATGAATATTGTGATATTAACGCTTCATGGGATTCTACCAACTGCCTGGATGATTATTGTGTTTATTATTTAGACAATGATCCGATATGCCCTAATTACTGTTCGATGTACGGCTCGATGGACCCGGACAACTGCCTCATGGAATATTGCTCGAGCATCACGGACAATGATCCGATATGCCCCGGCTACTGTTCAATGTACGGCTGGATGGACGCGGGAAATTGCCCTGATGAATATTGCGATGCAAATCCCACAGATCCGTTATGTTATTGATTCAGCTGACTGAAATTCGGAAAGATTGATTGAAATGAAAATTCCTCCCCCTTGATGGGGGAGGTTGGGTGGGGGTGGTATATCTATGGGCCCCTTTACCTAACCCCGCCCCGGAATAGTATTATTCACGAATTTAATTAAAAAAAGTCCTTGCACTCCTGGCGATTTATCACAATAGTTAATCGTTAAGGCTGTCTGGAAGTTGTTCGGATACTTCGAAAAGTCCGGTACACGCACGATTCATTCACGCTCGGCGATCAGGTTCGCGCTTAGAAAATTCCGCTGTATTTCAAAGAAGACAAGCTGTGAAGGGGCACATGATAGTGATATCAATTCATGTGCAGACTATTCCGGTTCTCAAGATTGAGATATTTTGGGAAGGGAATAGGTAATTTTAAAAAATTTACGAATAGGGATAATGAATTGGCAAGAAATAACTATCAGTATGAAAAACGCCAGAAGGACCTTGCTAAGAAAAAAAAGAAAGATGAAAAGCGTCTCAAAAAGCTGAATAAAGCTTCGCAATCACGTGAAGAGAATCCGGAAACAGGTGATGAAACTTCATCCCCTGCTGAAACGACAGAATAAAAGCTGACGGGTAAATAACAACAGGGAAAAGGGAAGGTGCGCAGGCTGGCCGAGATAATCGCGTCATTCTGCCTGTCGCTCGATATATCGACCATGGCCGCTGTGGCGACCAATGAGTTCGCCGCGGCCCACCGGAAATACGGATGATCCGCTGACCGATACGATAAAAAAAGGGCTGTTCTTCAGAACAGCCCTTTTCGTTGTCAGCCGGTGTACTGTCCGGCCGGATACTGTCACTGTTTCGTTAAAACCATATCTCCCCCGGATGATGTTATCGTTAACGTGTCATCAGGATCTGCTACGGTACTCAGTCCGTATGGTAAAAGCTTTACCTCGTAGACATCGGTGTCACCGTCCTCTTCCGTCAGGGTAAGATGAAAGTAGTCGGTTGTGCCGATGGTGGTAACGCCGTATGTGCCGGCCTGGCTCGTGTCATTCGCCGGATTACCTGAATCTACCTGGGTCATTGAGAAAGTCCCGGTCGCGCCCAGTATCACGGTCGTGGTGACCGCTCCGCTTACACTTTGCCAGGTGCCGGTAAGGCTGGTACTGGGGGCGGACGCAAAGGGAGTAAGCGTGGTGGTTGTCCTGGTATAATTATCGTCGCTGCTGATAACCGTGAGCACACTGTCGGCGATGGAATATCCTGAATCATCGGGATCATTAGTCGCGGGATACCACTTGCCATCGCTTGAATCCCATGCCTCGTCGTCCATGATAATTATTTCGCCATTGTTCGCCACGTATTGACCGCGTCCGCCTGCAAACATGTCGCCCGGGTCGCTCCCGCCCTGCTGATAGAGCAGCACTCTTTCAAGGGTGTTGTCGGCGTTAAGGGTCACGATCATGTCATACTCGGTTCCTCCTTCTTCGGTAACGCCGAACCAGGAGCCCGCTGCTGAAGTGTCAGGGGCCGGGAGGTCGGGGTCAGTGCCGCCGCGCGTATAGGTCACTGGTTCATAGTTGAGATTCATGGTCAACTCGTCTGCAGAAGGGTCGTTGAACAGGTCAAGAATGTAATCGATGCGCTGGAATATGTAAACCGAGAGCATTTCATCGGGATTGTCTTTGTCACTCCCGCTGGTATAGGTGAGGGCAAAAAACCGCGTGCCGTTCATGTCGCGGTATATGCCGTAGGAGCCTGACCTCTGGTATAACAGTGCCGCATAGCCATCAGGTGGATCATCCATGGCGTATGTTTCGGAAAAGCTGCCGTCTGAGCCAAGTGTTATGGTTTTGGTAGCAGCTTCGTCAGGGGTCCCGCTGTTATCATCGTGGTCATAGGGATCAGAAGCTGTCCAGGTGCCGGTAAGGTTCGAATCGACAACAGGCGCGGCGGCTTTATAAAATTCCATGCTGCCTTCGTCGGTCGTTACCGTAAAGGTGTTGCCGTCAGCGGACAGCTCGTAGGTGAGAGTTTCTGTTTCAGCTGTATCCATGGCGGTCCAGTTCTCGCCGGAATATTCCTGGTTAGTGGTGATTGTCATGGACCCTCCGCCCGCGGCAATGCTTCCTTTTTTTGAGTGATTTGAATTCATCAGTCCCCAGTGTTTTGCGGTATAGTCTGTGGAACCATGAGCGTAAAGGACATGATTGGTAAACACGCCCCCGGAGGTCATGGTGATATATTGGTGATAGGTCAAGCCGTCTTCCTGGTTCAGGCCTTCCCACGCGCCCACGAGCGCTGACGGTATTTTTGATTTGCTTTTACTGCTGCCGCCGTCGTCGCAGGCCATAAAGCACATGCTCGCTGATGCCAGTATTGCCAGGAGCAGAATTTTCAATTGTTTCATACAATGTCTCCTTAAAATTATTGATCCCGCTGCGATAGCGCGGTGCCGGCAGTGAACAAGCGGCGGAGAGTACAGTCAGCGCCATTATGGTAACGATGACTTTCCCTCGCGTATTTCAGCCGGAATTAACGGGATTCTTCTTTATATTGTAGAAAAAAATACACTGGAATCGGGGTTCTGTCGTGCCATTTGCAGAGTGTCTGCGAATGGCACTGCGAAGATTGAGCGGCAGTCCGGCGCGGCGCCCGGGTTGAGGGTGACATTAAAAGGTTATTGTTCAGGAATTTTTATGCTACCGGTTCTTCTGCGGGTGTTTCCAGATACCGCTTTATGGTCTCGTGCATGAATGTCGGGAAACACAGGCCGTAGCGGCTGATGAGCTGTTTCCAGTCGTCCCTGGTGATGATCCTTCTGCACCCGGGCGAGCCGCAGCAGCAGATGAAGTCCTGGTCAACCGTGACCACGAAGGTGCCGTAATCCAGGGTGAGCTCTTCTCCCGGGGCTATCGTCCGCCTGGCGATCACGTTGTTGTTCCCGTCAAACATCATATTGGGGTCGCACGAGTGGTTGATGAAATTGGTTATGTTCCGGGCGAGGGACCAGTCGAACGTCCCCATGATTCTGTTGAAGTCTATGTCGTAGCTGTAGTGAAGGAAGGTCGTCCGTGATTCGGGACTGAGCTGGTTGACCTGGTCAACGGTCAGCGACATCCATCCGAGTTTTTCGTCTTCAGTCCAGTCCTGCGCGGTAAATATTATTCTTCCTTTTCCAATCGGCCCTGATGTATAAATGCCGAATGTGTCCTGGAACTTGTGCCTTTTATTGATCAATGGACCCTTTATGCTCTGTAAATGATGATGCCCATTGTGACACGGCTATTGGATTGTCAATTAATAATTGATGATTTCATCATAAAAAAATACGGTAGCAAATTAATTTTGGGGGCAACCGTTTCAAAACACATTTTGTTGTCATCCCGGTTTACCGAAGGTAATACCGGGATCTCATAGAAAATATTCATGAATTTATCGCATGAGATTCCGGTATTTGCGAACTCGGAAGATGCAAAACCGGAATGACAAAACTACGTTATCCTCAAAATTGTACTGCTACCCAAAATACACTTGAATCAGCATGATATTTTTTTTATGCTGGATGTTTCAGGGGATGATTATGTCCATGTGCGATTTATGTCCCATTGTTGAAAAACTGCACCAGTGCTGCGGAAGGCACCCCATGACCGGGGAGCGGGCGCCCCTGGCGCTGGATGACGGTACAATGGTGCTGGCGTGCCCTTTTCTCGATTCTGCCGGCAAATGCTCGGCGTATGATCTGAGGCCCCAGGGGTGCGCGATGTATGAATGTGAAGAATACAGAAGGAAGGAGAATGCCCCTTCACCGTATTTTAATACGGTTGCCTTTTTTCAGGCTGAAGAATGAAACATCGGCCGGGAACCCGCATCGGGGACCGGGGTTTTCCGGCGTACCGGTGCCTGAGAGAATAACATATTCCTTGACTTTTACGCCGATTATTTTTAGAGATATTATTTGTTCACAGCGGATCTATTATGGCAGATAAACAGCATAAGGTTTTAATCACCGGATTGAATATAATTTCTTCCCTGGGCCTGAACGCGGCTGAAAACTGGGAAAACCTCTGCGCCGGGAAAAGCGGCGTGCGCGGTATTACCCTTTTCGACCCTTCGGGCCTGCAGACCCGGATCGCTGCCCAGGTCGACGGTTCATTCGAGGAGTATTCCCAGGGCTTCATTAAGAAAAGGGCGGCCCAGCAGATGACCAGGGTAACGCGCCTGTGTTATGTGTGCGCCCTTGAAGCGGTCACCTCCGCAGGCATAGACTTTGACGGGTTCAACAGGGAACGGTGCGCGGTCATTGTCGGCGCGGTCACGTCAGGCAACACCACCGCTGAAAAGGGCACCACGCCCAAAAACCGCATCATCAAGGGTATGAGCAATTCCATGTCCGCGTGGATATCAATGCACTTCGGCCTTGAGGGCCCGAATTTCGTGCTCAACACCGCGTGCGCGTCATCCGCTTACGCGATGTCGCTGGGGTATGACCTCATCTCCGGCGGAAGGGCCGACCTCGTGATCGCCGGCGGCGCTGATTCGACCGTGAATTATGAAGAGATCGAAGGCTTTAACGAGCTGTACGCCCTTTCAACGCGCAACGACGATCCCGCAGGGGCGAGCAGGCCCTTTACCGCTGAACGGGACGGGTTCGTGGTCGGCGAAGGCGCGGGGATCGTCATCCTCGAATCCGAAGAATCGGCCCGGCGGAGAAACGCCGGGGTATACGCCGAGTTCGCGGGGTACGCGCTCACGAGCGAGGCGTACAACATCATGTCGCCCAAAAAGGACGGCGAGGGCATGGCCCGCACCATGGAGCTCGCCCTTGAGCACTCAGGCACACCGGCGGGCGATGTCGATTATATCAACGCGCACGGAACATCCACCACGCTGAATGACCGGTTCGAGACCATGGCCATAAAAAAAGTTTTCGGCGCGCGGGCCTACGACATCCCCGTATCGTCGATCAAATCCATGATTGGGCATACGGTCGGCGCCGCGGGGACCATCGAGGCGGCGGTCACGTCGCTCAGCATAAAAAACGGCATCGTAACGCCGACCATTAATTACAGCACTCCCGATCCGGACCTCGACCTCGACTACGTTCCCGGCAGGTCGAGAGAGCATGCCATACGGTCGGCGCTGTCGAATTCTTTCGGCTTCGGGGGGCACAACGCAACGATCGTTCTCAGGAAATATCAAGCATAAGATAAAAGGAGTAAGGAATGGCGAACATTACCGCACAGACAAGAGAAGAAGTGAGAAAAACCGTATTTGAATTTTTTGCAGAGGAGTGTGAAATCGATATATCCGAACTCAGCGATTCGACCAACGTGATCAAGGACATCGAGGGGGACTCCCTGATGTTTCTTGAGCTTCTCGAAATTTTCAAAAAGAAATACGGCCTCGATATTGAACTTAAAACCGTGGGTAAATACGTGGTGAAACATCCCGCTGAAACAATAGGCGCGATCATCGACATGACCATGCTGATCATCGAGCATGAGAACGGAATAGCCAATCTTGACTGACCCTGCCGCACAACAATACAGAAAGGCCTGCATCTTTCCCGCATTCGGGGCCGATTTCCTGGGCAATGAAAAGGAAATCCTGGCGGCGTGCGCGTACGATTTCACGTCTCTCATCGCCAGGGCCGAAGCGGTTGTCGATTTCAGGCGGTCTGTTCTCGACGAGAACCCCGACGGGATGATCTCGGATGAACTTCAGTCCCAGTATGCCACGTACCTTTACAGCTGCGCGGTGTCCGACATCCTCGCGTCTTCGGGAGTGCCGTCTGATTACTGCGCCGGGTACAGCATGGGCATTTACGCGGCCCTGTACCACTGCGGGTCGTGCTCGTTGGAGGACGGTTTGCGGATGATCCGCGAGGCGTACGCCCTGATCAGGGAAGGGGCGGCCGCGTATGACTTCGGCATGGGCGTTGTCGTGGGGCCCGACCTGGGGGACCTCGGGGAAGTCATCGGCGCGCTGGGCGCGGACGTTGAAATCATCAACGTGAACAACAGGCACAGCTTCAGCATAGCCGGCATCCGGGCGGACGTTGTCGCGGTGCTTGAGAAAATGCGCGAAGAGGGCGCGCTGAACGTGCGCCTGCTATCCATGACCGCTCCCTATCACTCAAGGTACATGGACGGCGCCGCTTCCCGGTTCAGGAGTTACTGCGAGGGCATCAGCTTGAGCGACCCTGCGGTGCCGGTGGTTTCCACCGTTGACCGAAAGCTCCTGCGGTCCCGCGGTGACGTGATCGCCGATTTAAGCAGGAACATCAATAACAATATAAACTGGCATGAGACCATGAGCGCCATGGTTCACCTCGGGGTAAACTGCTTTTACGAATGCGGCCCAGGGAAGACCCTTCAGAAGCTGTCGAAGTTCATTGACGGCGAATTCACGGTCATCACCATGAAAAAGCTCGCCGGGGTGGTCGCAGAGGCCGGGACCCGGCAGGGAAAATAATTCAATGAGATGAAAATACTTCTTATCAACCCGCCCCGCTCGCCGGAAAACAGCATCCTCAGGTACGCGCCTGAAGAAGCGAAGCGCTTTATCCACAAGAAACTGATAGGCCCGCCGCTCGGGCTGATCACCCTGGCCGCAGCGGTGAAGGATTTTGACGTCACTGTTTTCGACATGAAGGGTGAGTACGACCTGGTGCCTGACGCGCCCGGGCTTGACGATATGGTTGCCGGCCTTGTGCGCCAGCACCGTCCGCAGATCGTCGGCGTCACCGTAATTGCTTCGGAATACGGCGCGGCAATGGATATTCTCCGGACGGTGAAAAAACTTGACCCGGAAATACTTACGGTCGCGGGCGGGCTGCATCCCACGCTGTGCCCTGATGATTTTCACGACCCCTGCCTGGACATCCTCTGCCCGGGCCAGAGCGCCAACCTCTTCAGGCAAATAGTCCTGGCAAGGGAAAAGAACGGCGGGTACGGCCACATCGGCGGGATCATGGTAAACAGGGAAGGGCGCCTTTATAAAACAACAGCCCCCCTCGTGCCTTGGGACCCGGCCCGGGCGGATTATATCATGCCTGACCGGGCGCACCTGAAGCGCTGGATATCGACCTACCGGGCAGGGGGCTCGCCCTATCCGAGCACGTACGTGTTTACCTCCCTGGGCTGCCCGTACCGGTGCTCGTTCTGCTCGATATGGCCGCTCTTTGACGGGAAATATTACCAGCGGGATGTTGAGAGCGTTATCACGGAATTGAAGTCCATTGACGACTATCCCATAGTGCGGTTTGCCGACGCGAACACCATCGTGGGAGAACAGTTTATCAGCACGCTCTTCGACCGCATTGAACAGGAAGGCATAAAAAAAACCTATATCATGGACATCCGCTTTGACACCGCGGTCAAACATCCCCGCCTTATCGAGAAGCTGGCGCGGGGAGGCCTCAAGGTGGTGATCTGCGGCATCGAATCATTCAGGCAGGAGGAGCTGGAGCGGTATAACAAGGCCTCGTACGCCCACCTCATCGGGGACGCGATCAGGATTTTCCACGAGAATGACATCATGGTCAGGGGGAACTACGTGGTGCCCAGCGATTATGATGAGGATGATTTCGAGGCCCTTGCCGGTTACGCCGCGTCGCACGCGGTGGTGTATGCCGGGTACACGATCCTCACGCCCATGCCCGGTACGGAATACTACCGCGAGGTCCGCGACCGGATCGTGGACCACGACCTGTCGAAGTATAATTTTTTTAACTGTGTTTTCCGCTCGAAGCTTCCCCTTGAAACGTTCTATGAAAAAGTCGGCTCATTGTGGCTGATCAAAAAAGGTACTGACGTGATATAAAACCGGTTCTGAATATCCGGCCATTGGCGGCGCGCTACAACCATTTCCTGTTATTCTGAAAAAATATTTTTTAACCTTTCTGAAATTTTGGGATAAGATAGCCACTGAGTCACAGAGGACACAGAGGTTTATAAAATATTTTTTTATCAGCCTAGCTAACCTCTTGTATACCTGCCTTCTCAGTGAAGTCCATGTTTCAGTGTTAGACACTTATATTGTTCATTCAAAATTCACGCAAAGACGCCACGACGTAAAGGTTTTTTTATTTCTTCTATACCTCTTCCAGTATCCTCTCTCTTTGCTGTTTTGCGCCGTTTCGTGAAAGTTATATATCAGGTCTCATTTACCTGATATTATCTTTGCCCCTCTGTGGTAAAATCATACATCTTCCTCTGTTTCCTCGATGCCTTCGTGGCCATCTTAATTGCATCGCTTTTCAGAAATATAAATCCCAACATTCCGGAATGAATTTATTTTTCATTTTTTTCATCCGTAATCGTATTACAAAAAAGCCAATAATAATTGACAAGCAGGATGGATTTACTATGATTAATAAAGATGGTGATACGGTAATGGCCATAAAAGAAGAAGAGTTGATCATAATCGGAAACTATGTGCAGAAACAGCTTCCCGGATGGCTTGATTCATTGAGCTATCAGCGTACAATGCGCATGTGGGACATGGAACTCCGTGAGCGTGTTGTGCGGGTTGAAGAAGAACTTAAAAATCAGCGTGAGTTGATAAAACAGGGTTTTGAGCAGGTTGACCGGCGTATTGACCAGGTTGATAAACGCATCGATCAAATGGACAAGCGTATTGATCATATGGACAGACGTTTCGAACTGTTTGAAAAACGGCTCACCGTTATCACAGTCCTTATGGGCACGGGCTTTACCATGCTCACTGTCCTCATTTCGATATTCAGGTTTCTTTCCTGACCGCGGTTAGATTTACTCAACATACACCAGCAGCGCTTTCAGGTATTCGGTCTCCGGGCAGTAAAGGCTGACCGGGTGGTCGCAGGGATGGGAATACTTCCCGATGATCGACGCTCTCCTGCCGGCGTCTGAGAATGCGGAAAAGACGATTTTCTGAAACAGGTCCATGCTGACAAAACGGGAACACGAACAGGTCAACAGCAGTGTTCCCTGCGGGCATGCGCGCGCGATCTGAAGGTTCAGGTCTTTGTACCCTCTGGCGCCTTTGTCAAGGGAGGGCTTTGATTTGACCAGGGCGGGCGGGTCGCAGATGATCAGGTCAGCGGTGATGTCAGCGTCCCTGAGGTACTGAAACACGTCCGCTTTATGCGCAGTGTGCTTTTGGGCAAACCCGTTGAGCGCCGCGTTCGCTTTCGCCGCTTCAAGGGCCCCGGCTGACGCGTCAACGCAGGTGGCATCAAGGGCACCGCCCGCCAGGGCGTGCAGTGAAAACCCTCCGCTGTAGCTGAACAGGTTGAGCGCTTTTCTGTCTTTCGCGATCATGCGTACCAGGTTTCTGTTGTCGCGCTGGTCCAGAAAAAAACCGGTTTTCTGGCCCCGGCGGATGTCCACGGAAAACGAGACATCCCCCTCGGTTATAATGATACTTTCCGGGGTCAGCCCGGAAACCTGGCCGCTGCTGTCAGCCAGGCCCTCGAGCCTGCGGCCTTCGTGTTCGCTGCGCTCATATATGCTGTCAGGGCCCAGCAGGTCGTTCAGCTCGTCGATCACGCATCCTTTCAGTTTGTCCATGCCCAGGGTGAGGACCTGCAGCGCCAGGTGCCCCTCATAGCGGTCAACAATGAGGCCCGGCAGAAAATCGCCCTCGGAGAAAACCAGCCGGTACGCTGACGTGCGCGCGAGCATCGGGTTGCCGGCCCTTCTGCGCACCGCGGCCCTGACCAGGGCCTGAATGTATTCGCGGTCAGGGGGCTGTTCCGAAAAGGAAAGCATGCGCACCGCGATCGCTGTTTTGCTGTTGTAATAGCCGTACCCGAGATGGGCCCCGTCAGCGGCACACACCGCCGCGATATCACCGTCGCGCACCCCTTCATCAACCGCTTCAATCGCGCCGGAAAAAATCCAGGGATGCCCGTTGAGCACGGATTTCTGGCGGTTTTTTTTGAGTCGTACAGGTGTCATGGTTCGCGATCCCGGCCGGTCAGCGGCCGAGGGCCTGTGTGGTCCGTTGTACGATTTTATTGCTGCCGTGTTTCTGCCGGATTTTTCTGCCCTCGCTCGTATTTGCCAGTGAGAGGCAGACTTTCCGTAACTGGTTAACGGTTTCAAGACGTCGGGTAATGGCTTCACTCGACATGTCAATCTTGATCTTCATATTCAAGGCTCCTCAGGTACTCGATATCATCTTTGTCCTGGCCGCTGTTCCGAAGAGATTTCAGCAAGATCAATCCTGGGGGTGAGAGTACTTTCAACGGATAACCGTCCCAGTCAATAGTAATTCTGTCTTCCCAGGCTTTTTGGATTGTTTGTGTTGCTATTATTAAGTCCAGAACGAGATGTTCCCCGGTGTTCCGGTCAATTTTTACAAACCGGTGTATGACGACCGCATTATCATGAAAGTACATCGGCGGGCCGCTTATTGTAAAGCCCATGTCGTTTACCGCGGCTGTGGTCCGGGAAACACTGTCGGAATCGATCATGATATCGATGTCGAGTGTTGCCCGGGGCCTCGCGTATACGGCAATTGCCAGTCCGCCGCATAGCGCATAATCGATCCCTTTGTCTTCAAGTTCTTTAGCTAATTTTTTCAGTTCGTCCAGGATGTCCATATTATTATCAGTTGCCCCTTTGCGGCCCGGTGAATGCTCATGTGATGGTATTCTTACGATTACACGTGCTGCGGGTTCTGTCAATGAATATAATCAGTAATACCTCATCGCGTATCCTGCCTGCATGAACTTGCTCACTTCGGTCACATAGCTCAGGATGAGGTCTCCGTGATTGAGCTTTTCGTTTCGCAGTATGCGGTCAAGGCAGATGAACACCATGGGCGGGCCTGAATATCCCATCTTTGACATTTCGGTATACAGCGTTTCCCGGGGGATGCCCAGGCTGAAACATTCGTCCATGACCAGCTCGGCGATGTGTTTGGACGGGAGGTTCACCTGGAAAAAGCGCAGGTCCGAAAGGTCGAGGTCGTATTTTTCGATCATGCCTTTGAGTCCTTTATAGAAGACCGTGCCGTCGGGGTCATGGAAGTTGGCGCGCAGTTCCTCCTGGAACATCTGGGCCAGGTGATGATAGCCTTTCTCGTATTCTTCCTTCGGGTTCATCCAGTACGCGGGGCGCCGGTTTCCCATTGCCGAGGGTTTTTTGCCGCCCACTGATTCGATGTGGCAGCATTCCACGAAGAGGCCGTCCTTCTTCTCGTCCGCGGCCTCGAGCACCAGCGCGCCGGCGCCGTCGCATAAAAACCAGCGCAGGAACAGGTCTTCCTTGGTCGCCAGGGCCTGGTTGTAGTACTCGGCGCGCAGCTCTGACGAGGACACGCTCGACGAGGCGACCAGGGCCCTGCGGTACCGGCCGTTCCTGATCATGTCGTACGCGATGAGCAGGGCCTTGTACGCGGACGTGCAGTTGGCGTGCACCCCGATCTCGGCGCACGACTCGATGCCGAGCTGCTCCTGTATGCGTACCGAGGCCGTGGGCATCTGGTCCATGTGGGCGCTGCCGTACGCGATGAAGTCAATGTCGCCGGGCGCGGTTCCCGACATTTCAAGCGCGGCCCTGGCCGCCTTGACGGCCATGGTCACGTTGTCGTCCGTGTATTCCCTGGTGTCGGGGTCGATGGCGTAGTGGTAGTGTTCGATGTCCAGCATCTCTTTCATGACCGGCTTGATGCGCCCGAGCCAGCGCATGACCTGCGGCGTGCCGCCGGTTATCTCTCCCAGGTAGCGGTCGATTTCCTCGAAGGGGACGGGGCTCCCCGGAAGGTATGCCCCGGTGCCGGTGATTTTTACCTCTATGGGTCTGGTCATTATCAGTCTCCAGTAGCCTCTGGCATGAATTCCTGCAGGTATCGGCGCAGGTCTTTTCGGTCATAGGCGGATGAAATTTTTTCGGCCAGGAAAAGGGCCCTGTCAACAACTTCTTTTTTGGGCACGACGCGGTCAACGATGTTCCATTCCCGTGCCTGGTCCGCGGAGAAATTCATCCCCCCCAGGATTATCTCAAGCCCTTTTGCCATGCCGGCACGGCCTATCACCTTCTGTATGCCGCCGCACCCCGGAACAAGGCCGAAGGTCGTTTCGGGAAGGGCGAAAACAGTGCCGTCCCCGCACAGGCGCACGTGGCAGAAAAGGGCGAGCTCCAGCGCCGAGCCCAGGCACACGCCCCGTATGGCGGCGATGACCGGGATTTTGAGCGAATCGAAAAACCGGAACGACGCGTTGTTTTCCATGAGAAAGGACGGGTACGATGTGATGGTTCCCGCTTCATCCGTCCTGCTCTGCTGCCTGATCCTCGCGGCAAGCTCGTCGACATTCGCCCCGGACGAGAAGTGCCGTCCCTGCCCGTACATCACGATCGCTTTCGGGGGTGACGGTTTTATTTCTGCATCGATGATTTCTCTGAGCTTTGAAAAAAAAAAGGGGTCATGGTGTTGGACGGTGGCGCGGTGAAGACCAGGTGCCCGATGCTGTTTTCCGTTTTCCAGGTAATTGCGTTTTCCATGGTTACCGTACCGGGGATCAGGCCCCTTCGTCCGCCTTGAATTTTTTGACCGCCAGCCTGCAGAAGAGCCTGCTCTCTTCGTCCATGGCTTCGGCGAAGCCCATGGTCCCGGCGTTGCGCACCGAGCGCATAACCGCATTGATAATTTCCAGGGGCCGCTTTTCAACCATTTTTTTCAAAAGATTCAGGGAAAACTCCATGACCTGTTTTTTCGGGGTGATGTAGTCGATGATGTTAAGCTCGCGCGCCTTCTGGGCGTTAATGATGTCGCCGCTTAAGATCATCTCCGCAGCGGCGCCCCTGCCGGAAACCCCGGCCAGGCGTACGGTTCCCCCGAGGCCGGGTATGAGGCCCAGTCCCGTTTCGGGAAAGGAGAAGAGCGCGGTTTCGCCGGCAACGCGCAGGTGCGCCGAAAGCGCGATCTCAAGGCCTCCGCCGAAGCACGCGCCGCGGATGGCGGCGAGTACCGGGATATCAAGGGATTCGAGGTACGCGAGTATTTCCTTTCCCTGCTTCATCTTCGACAGGAGCTGGTCAGGGTCGCGCGCCAGTTTTTCAAGAGCTGCCAGGTCGGCCCCTGCTGAAAAGTGGTTTCCTTTTCCGGTAATGATTATGCCTTTCAGCCTGTTGTCCGTTATCCAGTGCCGCATCGCGGAAACATCGATAAAATCAGGCCGTGAGATATAGTTGTGCGGCCCGTTGTCCATGGACATGATGCCGATGTCATCCCGCACGCTGTAGTCGATAAAGGGCTCTTTCCGCATGGTATCTCAGCCTCTTTCAGATAAAATCATCGGGAATGTCCTGCGGCACGCGGTCGTGCGAAACCAGCAGGGTCTTTACGGTCGCTTTATTGATCAGGGCCCCGGTCTGCCTGTTGTATATTTTATGCCTGAAAACAAGATACGGGCTCTCCCGCTTCAGCTCGGTTTCAACTGCGAGCACGTCAAAGACCTTTGCCTCGCCCGAATAGCGGATGTTGCACTCGGTCACGACCAGGACGAGCTTCTCGCCGGTAAAGTAGTGTAGCAGGTTTTTTTCGCGCAGGATCTCCCAGCGCGCCTGCTCGCAGTAGTTCAGGTACACGGCGTTGTTCACGTGGCCGAACGAGTCAAGCTCGTTGCCGCGCACGGTTATTTCACAGGTATGTGCCATTGCGGTGAATTTTGTCCAAAAATACAATTATTTAGTCAGGCATCGATTATTGCCGGTTTCGTGTCTGGTGTCAAAATGTTTTTTTGGCGGAGGGATGTTTAATGGATGTATTTTTTATAATTTATTTTTCAGTATTAAAATTTATCACTCTTTTCGAAAGTATGGGGCAAGAGAGCCACAAAATCACCATAATCTGCCGAAGAGTGGGCGTGGCCCCGCAAACCCCCCGAAGGGGGGCTTGAAGAATTGTGGCGTAGTGAAATATATAACCCCCTCTGGGGGTGGCGAGCGATAGCGATCCGGGGGCCGGCCTGTAAAAAGCCCTCCTTCTTGCTCCACGACCTTCGCGTGAGACTCTTCTTCTGGTTATTGAAGGCTCACGCAAAGACACCACGACGCAAAGGTTTTTTTATTTTTTTTGTCATCCAAGCCCTGTTTTTTATGTTTATAAGCAGACTATGTGAATGAATATCGCTTTTTAATTCTGTGTGGTATTATATAAGGGAACCTCTATAAATTACATTTTTGATGTTCCCTTGTGGGCACATTATCTGATAAAATCAGGAGTTATCATATTTGATAATAATGAAACTCCTGATTTTTAGAGGTGCCCATAATATTATAATTTCTATTATAGAGCAATATTTTGCTTTACAGGTTCAGCCTTATTACATTCAATACAATAGAAGACCAGATATTCCTGAAGCAAATTATAAATAACTGATAATAAATTTTCACTGTGTGCATAATGGAGGGTGTTATGAAGAAATTATTGATGTATTCCTTAATCCTGGCTGTGTTTTTTATGATTTCCTGTGATTCTTCAGACCGCAGCGACAGTTCAATTCCCTTTCTCTCTTCAGATTTAAGCCGGAATGTGTCGCCGGACGCTTCCCCTGAAGAACAAGAAAAACTCATTGCGGGCAATACCGCTTTCGCCTTTGATCTTTACGCAAAGATAACCGATTCGAGTCAGAATATCATATATTCTCCCTACAGCATTTCACTTGCCATGGCCATGGTCTGGGGTGGCGCGGAGAACAACACCGCTGATGAAATGGCCGGTGTGTTTCATTTTTCATTGACTGAAGAACGGTTCCACCCGGCCTTTAACGCGCTTGACCTGGATCTGCGCAGCCGTGAATACACTGATGCCGAAACCGGCGCGAAACTGAAACTTACTATTGCCAATTCATTCTGGGGCCAGCGCGATTATCATTTTCTCAATTCGTATCTTGACCTTCTTGCGCTCAACTATGGCGCGGGCATTTATCTCCTTGACTTCATGAGCAGCCCTGATAAATGCACTGGCATCATTAATGGCTGGATTGAGGAAAAGACCGAAGGCCTTATCAAAGATGCCATCCCTATAGATACGATTACTACTGATACCAGGCTTGTGCTTGCCAATACGATTTACTTTTACGCGAACTGGCTGTATAAGTTTTCTGAAGATGACACAACGGACGATGTCTTTTACCCGGCTGATTCAGACACTATTGCAACTCCGACCATGCATCAACAGGGAGAATTCAAGTATCATGAGGATGCTGATGCCCTCTCCGTGGAGCTTCCCTACGCAGGGAACAAGATGTCCATGCTGATTGTCATGCCTGCAAATGATTTTTCTTCATATGAAGCGGCGCTGACAGGGGATACTGTTTCCGGGATAGTGGAAAACCTTACAAGCGGCAATATAAAACTCTCGCTGCCCAAATTTAAAGTGGAATACACTATTGATAAACTGGTTGATACTCTTAAATCTCTGGGCATGGTTGATGCTTTTACTGATTCTGCGGATTTTTCCGGTATCACGGGAAATTCTGCTTTATGTATAACTGATGTTATTCACAAAGCGGTGATCACTGTTGATGAGACCGGGACCGAGGCTGCCGCGGTTACCGTGGCTGTTTTTGCCGAAACTGCTGTCCCTGAATGGGTTTCGGTTATCATAGACCGCCCCTTCCTGTTCTTTATCAGGGACATGGAGACCGGCTCCATACTCTTCATGGGCAGGGTGCTTAACCCGGCACAGGGGGAATGAGTATCACGCCTGAAATTACAGAATTATAATTCAACAGATTAAGACTTTTTCTTGGTTATAATCCCGGAAGACACAGCTGGGCTTTCCGTGTATAAATTGTGTATGCACTTTATGTTACGGAGTAGAGTCCATGAACAAGCCGGTTGTGCCGACCCATCTCATGCCAAGGAAAAAATTTCTGTTTGACCCCCGGAAGCTCAACGATATCCGCAAGAAAGCCGTCGGGCTTCCCACTGAAGAGGCGATCCTCCTCATAACCCGCGAGCTTGACCGGGAGTACCCGGGCCATATCTGCAAAAAACAGAAATGGATGTTCAATAATGCCGGCGGCGCCATGGGCCAGCTCATGCTCCTGCACGCTTCTATAAGGGAATACATAATAATTTTCGGCAGCTGCATCGGCACCGAGGGGCATTCAGGACGGTACGCTTCGGAAGTTTTCGATTTTTTGTTCAAGGGTGAACTGGTGTGTGAATATGAAGGAAGGTTCGAGCCTGAAATAAACACCGAGAAGAGCGAGTACCCGCTGTATCTCGGTGCCGGGGTCATCAAGCATTACCGCATAAAGGACGAGGCATGGATGCTTGAGTACACACGGGGGAACATTCCGAAAATGTTCCCGTTCGGGACCTTTGACTCGATTTTTTCCACGCTTGATTTCAGGACCATAGCGCGGCTCGCCCTGCACTACAGCCGGCTGACTCTGGCCGGAATTTTTTTCCGGGGCAAAGATGTAACCGCGCTCCTGAAGTTTCTGGCATTCGTCGCGGCCGTGGTTTTTCTGTGTGTCATGGTTCTTTAATAGCAACTGCCGGCAGCCTGATGCGATTCGGTAGCAGTATAATTTTGAGGGTAACGTAGTTTTGTCATTCCGGTTTTGCATCTTCCGAGTTTGCAAATACCGGAATCTCATGCGATAAATTCATGAATATTTTCTATGAGATCCCGGTATTACCTTCGGTAAACCGGGATGACAACAAAAGGTGTTATGAAACGGTTGCCCCTTAAAATAATTTGCTACCATACGATTCCTTAAATTTTTATTGCTTTTTTTATGGAAAAGGTTTTTTTATAGCAGAAGCGTTTAATCGAGTTTGCGCAGAGTTTTCTCATTCGTTTGCGGACAATTTTTCTTGAATTTTTACGCATGGCCCATATCATTATCCCTTCATTGGCGGGGCATCCGGTGCGGTGCCTCGATCAACAATTTATTTACCGTGATAATTGCATGTATACGATATCCAGGATCGGCATAATCGGCTCGGGAAGGATGGGCTCGGACATCGCGTCCCTGTTCGAAGGGCTCGGCCTTCCCGTGGCGGTGGTATGCGAAAATGCCGCTGAAAAGGAGAGGCAGCAGGCGGCGCTTGAGCGCAGGATCAGCCGCCTGGTAAAAAACGGCCTCGCGGACGGAAACGCCGCGGCAGAAATGAGGCGCGCCATGGTCTTCTCCGAGGGCCTTGATCCGCTTGCCGGGTGCGGCCTGGTCATTGAAGCGGTACCGGAAGATCTTTCACTCAAGCAGGACGTTTTCTCGCGCGTTGAGGCTGCCGTTTCTCCGGAAACGGTCCTGGCCACGAATTCATCCTCGCTTGACCCTTCCCGCGTGTTCGTCGGAGTGAAAGACCGGGGCCGCTGTCTGGGCATGCATTTTTTTTATCCCGCGCGCCTGAAAAACATTCTTGAACTGATCTATTTCAGCGAAACGTCACCCGCGGCCGTAAGCGCGGTCGCTGAATGGCTCGCCTCCCGCGGCCGCAGGTGCCTGGTCCAGCGCGAGGAGCACGCCTTCATCCTGAACCGGGTCTTTCTCGATTTTCAGGCCCTCGGCTTCTGGCTGCTTGAGAACAGGGGGATGAGCGTGCGCGCCATTGACGATGTCGTGCGCGCGGACCTTTTCCCTGACGGGCTTTTTTCCTTCTTCGATTCGGTCGGCCTTGATGTCATGCTTGCCGCGGTGCGCGAGTACGCGCGCAGGGCCCCTTCCGGTTTTTATTCCCCCATGGTAAGCAGGCTCGAGGCAATGACCCTTCGGGGAATGCTCGGCCGCAAGAGCGGGCGGGGCTTTTACGATTACGCTTCATCCCACGGGCCGGAACCTGCCGAAAAGGCCCCGGCGCCCGATACGCTTTCCGGCTGGCTGGCCGCCGCGTATGTCAACACCGCGTGCAGGTTCATCGAACAGGGCGCCTGTTCCGCTGAAGACATGGATTATGCCGTTTCCGAATACATGGGCACTGACTCAGGCCCGGTCGCCCTGGCGGCTCGCATGGGCCGTGAAAAAGTTGTTGCGCTGCTGGATGAAGTGCGCGAAATGACCGGGTGCGGTCTGTTCAACCCATCGCCCTTTCCGGGCTGAAGCGTGGATCCAATCGTGAAAAAAGTTTTACTGGTCAACACCAACACGGAAAAAATGCCCTACCCGGTGCCACCCCTCGGCCTGTGCCTTCTTGCCGGAAGGATCGAGGGCCGGTACGCGGTTGAAATATACGACGGCGTTTTTGACCAAGGCCGCGGGCTTTCGGAAAAGATAACTTCGTTCCGCCCCGACTATATCGGCATGAGCATACGCAATATCGACGACATGGACCTGTTCAATCCAACCACATACCTTGACTTTGTTGAAGAACATTTTATCGCTCCCGCGAAGAAGGCCTCGTCCGCGCCCCTGATCCTCGGGGGGAGCGGGTTCAGCATTTTTCCCGAATATATCATGAAGCGCTTTGACGCGGACTACGGCGTGTTCGGCGAGGCTGAGGAAGTTTTTCCCGTGCTCCTCGGCGCGCTTGACCGGGGTGAAGACGTTGACCTGCCCGGCGTGCTCACCAGGACCTGCGAACGTGTTGTCAGGCCCGCGGGCTACTATGACTTTTCATCAACGCTGCAGGCGGACATCGACAGCCGCATCGACTTTAACCCGTACCGGTCCCGCGGCGCCTATTCCATCCAGACCAAGCGCGGGTGCGCGCACCGGTGCGTGTACTGCACCTATACCCACATCGAGGGCAGCAAATTCAGGACGCGCAGCGCCGTGAGCGTCGCGGACGAAATCGAGCAGGCGCACAAAAGGATCGGCCAGGTCACGTTCGAGTTCGTTGATTCGACCTTCAACGACCCGCCGGGCCACGCGGAGGCGATCTGCAGGGAGATAGCGCGCCGAAAGCTCAAAATCAGGCTGCGCACCATGGGCATCAATCCGTCAAACGTGAGCCGCGAACTCTTTGATCTCATGCTCGATGCCGGGTTCGCCCAGATCGACTCGACCCCTGACACCGCCTCTCCCTCGATGCTGGTGAATTTTCAGAAAAATTTCACCCTCGCGGAGCTGGAAAACACCGCGGCCATAATCAGGGAGTACAATATGCCCACCATGTGGTTTTTCATTTTCGGCGGTCCGGGCGAAACCGAAAAGACGATCGGCGAGACCTTTGACTTTATCGACGCCTGGGTCGACCCGCTTGACATGGTCCATATGACCCTGGGCCTTCGCGTGTATCCGCACACGCCCCTGTACCAGATCGCCCTTGATGAGGGAGTGATACGCGGGGATGACGACCTGGTGTCGCCGGTTTTTTATATCTCGAAACATCTTTCGCGCGACCAACTCGTGTCCCTGGTAACCGGGGCCTCGCGCACCCGGCCCAACTGCATCCCGGTCACCGAATCAACGCCGCCTCCTGAAATGATGCGCGAGGCCATTGAAACGCGCGAGCGGGACAACCTTGAAGAGCCCATGTTCCGGACCCTGCTCAGGATCAGGCGCCGGATGTTCCGTGAGCAGGGGCTTATTACTCATGGCGGCGGCAGAACATGAACCCGAGGAAAATCATCCCCCTGGCCGTGTTGATCGCACAGCTTGTGTTTGCCGCTGCATCGCCGGCGTCAGCGCATGCCGATGCTCCCGCTGGGCAGGCCGCTGCTTCACCGGCTGCGGAAGAAAGCAATTCAGCGGGATGGTTCCCCTCGACGCGGCTCTTTCACGTGCTCATGGCCGACCCGCGCAGGACCGTATTCTCCGGATTTTTCCGCTACGGCGACACCGCCTTTGACCGGTATAAAAAAAAGCCGTCCGGTGAGAACACCGGCATTATGGCTGAGGAGCGGCTTTTCGGTATGGTTTCGGCCGCGGGGAGGCTGCCCCTGTACCGGTGGAAACTGCCTCAGGGTTTTTTGCAGGCAGGCTGCGAGGGCGGGGTCTGGGCCCTGTTCGCTTTTAAGGGAATGACCGGCAGCGATGAAATGTCCACCATGCTCAATGCCGATTATCTTCTCGGGTTCCCTGTCGAATATGCCTGGAAAGACCTCGCGGTCCAATTCCGCTTGTATCACGTATCCACCCATGTCGGCGATGAGCTTCTCGTCGATTATCCTGACCTCAAGCGGATAAACCTGAGCTACGAGGCGGTCGAGCTGTTCGTATCATATTACATCATCCCCCAGATCAGGGCGTTTTTCGGCCTCGGGTGCGTCATACATCACGCGCAGGAGGGGACGTTTGAACCGGTATACTTCGAATACGGCATGGAGTTCAGGCCCTTTGCGCAGATGAGGGCGGGGAAGGGCATATGGTGGCAGCCCTTTGCCGCGCTGTATTTCAGGAACCGCCAGTACAACAACTGGTCCATTGCGGGGAACTATTCGCTCGGGATAGAGTTTCTTCCCGAGAAAAAACTGATGAACACGCGTTTTCAGATATGCATTGAATGTTATCACGGAAAGTCGTTTGAAGGGCAGTTTTACCATAATAAAACATCCTTCCTTTCGCTCGGCGTTTGTTTTGAATTGTAACAATCAAAATCCCAAATATAATTGACAAATACGAATTTAATAGGGGAATATAGGGGCCCGGGCATGGTCCCGGGTAGCGAGGTAATAGGTGCGCCACGGTTTTATTGTTAACATTGCATGCGCGGCTGTTTTTTCACTGGTACTGCTTCTGTGCGGTGCCGCAGCGGCTGAATCCCGGGCCGGGCAGGCGGCGCCGGAACCCGCACGCGAACCGGCCGCGGTTGGGAAAACGGTGCCGACGGAACCGCAGGCCCCGTATCCTGCCGGGGAAAGCGCCCCTGCTCCTGAAAAGGCGGATGAGACCGCGGCCCCCGAGGAGAAGCAGGCGATACCTGAAGACTCACCGCAGGCCCCGTCCGATACACCCGGCACTGATGAAAAGGCCGCAGCGGATTCAGACCTGGGCCGCTCGGAGCCGGTTACCAGTGAAGATAAAATGGGCTTCAAGTCCTATAAGATCGCTGTAGGGATCGTGGTTAATGCGGCCGCAGCGGGACTGCACTTTGAATATCGCTTTATTCCCTACATCGGGGTGAAG
>DAIUKG010000004.1:86320-147518 GCA_036848375.1 Spirochaetota bacterium | reverse complement strand
ATATGATCAGAATGCATGCCACAGGCTCTGTTCGTGACATGCATCCTTGATCGCCTGCTTGTTATTTGCCTATTTTTTTAGCGTAGGCCTCGATCTGCGCGACTTCTTTGCACTTTTTCCCTTTTTCTATATATTTCTCTTCCTTTACCATTTCCTTGAGGTTGAGCAGTGAATGATAGGGGAGGACCTTGACAAAACCGTGTACCAGTGACGATGAAATGGTCCCGCCCGGTTCAAAGCTGAATTGCATGGTCAGTTTTGTCTGATCACGATTGATGTATTCGCCCAGGAATGTCACATGCATCTGCATGTGAACCAGCTTGTCGTTGAGTTTATAATCGGGATAGTCAATCGAATTGATCTTTACTTCAATTCTTCCCTGGTCTATTCTGTTAGATGAAACTGATTTAACCACGGTGTCCCTGTCGTTGACCGGGAACTGCGAGTCATACACATAGTAGCAAATGTTTTCGTCATTTCCGCCCAGGGCTTTAATGAGAACTATCTCTTTGCAGTCATAGACCCACTGCTTGTATGCCGCGACATCCCGCAGCAGTTCGATAATAACTTCCGGGCGCGCGTCGACTATTGTTGTTCCCATATACTGTTTGAATTTTGAATCGGGAACCGCCGCTTCAAAATACTGGACACCTTTTTTGTCCCCCAGTTGTTTCCAGCTGGGATCGGAAACTAAATTCTGGGCCGGAATCAACGATAAAAGAAACAGAAAACACGATAGTTTAATTATGTTTTTCATAAATCCCTCCTGAAGATATTGTTCCATAATCTTAATAATGGATTACGGATATTAATTAAGTATCACGCTCCTCATTTATAAGCTGAATCCGTTTCTGTGTATCAGGACTCAACTCATATCAAAGGCGTTTAATACGACAACACTCTGTTTAGTTATTGTATTAAGCTGATGTTTTAAATACTGGCGACTCTTTGTGACAGGTTTAACCGTATCTTTAGATTATTCTTTTAAGGGCACTTCTAAAAATCAGGTTTTTTCATTAACTGAAAAATGATAAAACCTGATTTATCCAATGGTTGTGCCCTCAAGGGAACATCCAAAATGTAATTTATAGAGGTTCCCTTTATTAAATACTAATCACTATTTCGGCAAACAATATATTTGTCAATCATTAATGAAAAAACGTCCGTCCGGTTTGTATTTTTTTAAATAAATTTATTTATCCATTTTACGGTTTGTCAGCGATTTATTTTTAGAAAATATCAAGAGGATGATTTAAGAAAAAACATCACGGTTCTGTTTAGGACTTTACGGGGGATGAAGCGGATTAATAACAGATGGATGATTTTATTCCGTGTTCCCGGCACACACAGTTTTTTGTTTTTCTTCAGCGCAGAAACCCCTTTTCTGGCGACCATCGAAGCATCACTGACCCCGGAAACGTTAAACCAGTAGAGCCTTTGAGGAAAATTGTTCGAGTGAATTAAAGGAGTTTCCGTATATCCCGGGTTTAAGGTGTGAATGGTAACCCCTGATTTTTTTATTTCTTCTCCAATCGATTCACTGAGGCTCTGGAGAAGGCTCTTGGTGGCGCCATACAGCGCGTGATGCATGGTGGGCTGGAAAGCGCTCACGGATCCCACATTGAGAATTTTTCCATGCCCCCGTCTGATCATTTTGTTGATAAAAAGATGCATGAGCTTTATGGGGGCGATAACATTAACCCTGTAAACTTCCTCATGCAGGGATGGGGGTATTTCGTGAAAATTACCGTACGCCATAACCCCGGCATTGTTGACCAGGACATCAATGTCGGGCCATATGGCGCATGCCTGCTCATACAGCTGTTCCGGCCCTTTTTCCTGAGCAAGATCACAGATGACATGCTGTACATCAGTCTTATGTCTTGCACGGAGCTCTTTACCGATAGTTTCAAGTGCGTGCCGTTCTACAGGTGGCGCGCTGAGAAGGCAACGGGCCCCTTCAAGAGCAAAGGCCCGCGCCAGTTCCCTGCCGATTCCCGAGGAAGCGCCGGTAATCAATACCGACTTTCCGGTTAAATTATACTGCGCCATTCTCAGTTGGCCCTGTACCATTCAATCTGCGGGGTGTCCCGTTTCACGATATTATCTATTTTTCCTTTCGGCCATCCCAGAGCGATGGTGGTAACCGGAACCCAGGGATACCTGATGCCGAGTTTTTTTCTGAACCCCGCCATCAACGGCATGGTCAGCGGCGTGATAGGCAGCGAAATATAACAGGAGCCCAGACCGAGTGAATGCGCGGCAAGGACCATGTTCTGGCAGCATATGCCGGCGTCAAGATCGGGGTTGCTGATCCCGCGGGCATCTTTCAGGACCATGATCATGGCCGGCGCGTTGAAATAAAGGCGGTCATCGCAGTTGTCGCCCTTTTCCATGGCGGTAATGGGGCGGGGATCGACTTTATTGATCATGGTCAGGCTCCACAGGGTAAAAAGAACATTTTTCCAGAACCGCCGTTTGCCTTTTTTGTCGAGATACAGGTTTTTGGTCAGGCGAAGGAGCTTCATTGATTTTTTTTCGAATTCCCTGATCAGTGTCATGTCGGTAATGACCAGGAATTTGTAGGGCTGACAGTTTCCCGCTGACGGCGCAAACCGTCCTGCTTCGATAACCCGGTGGAGGAGTTCATCTGAAACGGCTTTATCCCTGAAAAGGCGGTTCGAGCGGCGGCGGTATATCGCCTTTTCAACCGGTGTCAGGCGTGCTTCAGCCTTTTCGTATGATTGCTCGCTCTTCTGGTTCAAAGGGTCAGGGTATTTCATCTCCCCTTTGAGCAGGCTGCGGTAACGGCCCCGTTTGATTTTCAGCGGCCCTGAAACAGAGATCGCGCCTGACGGGCACACCGCGAGGCAGTTCCAGCAGTTCAGGCAAGCCTGTTCAAGGCCGCCGTAGCCGATGGGTTCAGGCTTGTTGTCATCCCCCCATTTGAAGCCACCTGTGGGACAGGACTCATAACATCGTTTGCACCCCGTGCACTTGTCTTTATCAACGACCCTGGTCGGGAATCCGATTTCCGGCAGATATGCCTGTATTATATTTTCAAACATAACTCCTCCGCATTATATTCTGTATACATTTTGCGCTGTGGGTGAAAAATTCTCCCTGAGAATGCGTTCCAGAGGTTTTTCGGTAACTGTTTTGGGTATTTCTGCAACGATTTGAAGATACGACGGGATGGAATTTTTTTCAAGTTTTTCGGAACACTGCTTTTTGATGTCTTCGATGTCTGCACTGTCGGAATTAAACAGGGCGATTGCCGCAACGATATCGCTTTCCCCCGGCGCGCCTGACGAGGAGGGTATCCCGTACACGCAGACTTCTGACACGGTGGGATGCTCCCCAATTATTTTTTCGACAAGATCAGGCTGGATGAAATCTCCCTGCCTCCGCAGGCCTCCGCCTTTTCTGAAATCAAAATAAAAGAAGCCGTTCTCGTCCCTGTGGCAGATGTCACCGCTCCTGAGCCATCCGCCCCGTGTCTTTTCTTTTGACTCCTTGTCCTTGCCCACGTAGTTCACTTCGGTTTCACCGGTTTTCATCCTGCTGATCAGTTCGCCCTTTTCTCCCGGCGGCACTTCGGTGTCATTTTCATCAACTACCTTCATTTCCATGAACTGGTCAAGCGGTTTGCCGAATGAACCCACAGGCCCCGTGCCCGGAGGATTGTGGGCAAGGCCACCCTCTATGGCCGCGTACCATTCATGAATTTTAAGGTTGAACCGTTTTTCAAAGTCTTCCCAAATGGCCCTTGGCGTGCCCGCGCTTATCACCTTGCGGACCGGGTTGTCGCCGTCATCCGCCCTGGGAGACTCATTGTAAATGCCGGACATCATCCCGCCCAGCAGAGAGAACGTGGTGCAGCCGTATTCTCTGCAGATGTCCCATATCCTGCTTTTCGTGAATCGTTCGCTGATTACCGCGGTTATCCCTTTGGCCATTGCCGGGAAAAGCGTCACGGATTGCGCGTTCCCGTGTGTCAGAGAAAGCCCGGTATAGGGGATGTCGTCCTCCTGATACTGCCAGATCATGTCCGCGAAAAGGCCGTACAGGAAAAACCGGTCAGCCCTCAGGGTCACGCCTTTGGGGTCGCCGGTCGTCCCTGATGTGTGGATGATCTGTGCCGGGTTTTTAAAAGTAAACTCGACCGTTTGCTCAGGCGGGTCGCATGTGAATGCCGAAAGCTCTTCTTCAAGCATGGGGTAGTGCTGTGAATACGGCACCCGGTGGTGGCCCCGGTAAAGAACGCCGAGCACGGGAACGCCGGGGATGTCGTTTTTTATCTCATCAAGGTTTTCAAGGAATTCATCGGCAATGATTATGCCTTTGCTTTTGACATTCGCTATTTGAAAAGCGAGCTTGTATCCCTTTGACCGCGGATCAATGGGCACCGTGACCGCGCCTATGGTCAGGGCCGCGGACAGGGCGTAGAGAAACTCGGGATGGTTTCTCATGAGAATGGCAACATTGTCGCCCGGGCCTATGCCGGCCCTGAGCATCAGCCGCGCCATCCGGTTGCTCTGATCAAAAATATCGGCCCAGGTCTCCCGTTCATTCGAACCGTCGTCATTGACGAATATTGCAGCTACTTTGTCAGGCTGGATGTTTTGCATCCTGAGGCATTTAAAGAGCGGCATATCTTCCATTACTTTAATCATACGTCCTCCGAAAATTATACCATGGTTAAGTGATCTTATTCGTATCCCAGGACGCTTTTGTCTATTTCCACGTCCCATTGGTGTTCCATGATTGCCAGGCGGTTGACCTGGTTCGTCCCTTCATATATCTGCGTCAGGCGTGAGTCGCGCCACAGCCGCTCCACACCGCTGCTGTGCATATACCCGTGGTCGCCCATGAGTTCCATGGCCTGGTTGCACACCTTGACCGCGGTGTCTGATGCGAACACTTTTGCCGCTGATGATGCTGACTGGTAAGCGCGGGTCTGGCTGCAGCTGTGCCATATCATGGTCCTGGCGCTCCACAGGCTTATTATCATGTCAGCGAGCTCGTACTGAACATCCTGGTAATCGATGAGACGCTTGCCGCCGAGGGTGGTTTTCCTGGAGAACTCAAGCGCGCGCTCGAAGGCGCCGCGTCCGTGCCCGAGCGCCATGGCGCCGACGCAGGGGCGGGAATAGTTCAGCACGTTGCGGTTGTTCGGCCAGCCCGACGATATCTTTCCGATCACGTTTCTTTTGGGAACGTAAACGTCTTCAAAAATCAGTTCGGCAGCGTCGCAGGCGCGCTGGCCCATTTTTCTCTCCTTGCGGCCCACGCTGAATCCCTTCATTCCCTTTTCGACCAGGAAGCAGGTCCATGATTCTATTCCCCTGCCCTCGATCTTCGCGTACACCGTGACCTTGTCCGCGATGCCTCCGCCTGAAATAAAGACCTTGGTGCCGTTGAGAATGTACCCGTTCATGAACGGCTTTGCCGTGGTGCACAGCTTCGCGGTGGCGCCTCCATCGGTGTCTTCAACATCCGAGCCTGCTTCCGGTTCCGTTATGGCAAACGCCATAGTTGAGGGGCTGCCCAGATATTTTGTTTTGAAGTAAAAGGGGAGAAAATGCCGGAAATATGTGGGTATATGCCCTGAAAGAATCAGGGGGACAATTCCCAGATTGTGCGCGAGCAGCAGAAGGCAGAGGCCGCCGCATTCAGCCGCGAATTCTTCCCCGATAACGGCAACCTGGAGAGAAAGGCCCTTTAACAGGGAGTTCATGTTCGCAGTGCCGAAGGGACGGGGGAAGACCAGGGTCTGGAACCCTTTTTTCGCCGATGCCCTGAGCAGGGGAACAGGGTCGAAATTATGCGGGTCGATATCGGCCTCAGGGGCGCGGGGACGGATCTCTTCCCTGGCGAACTTCAGCGCTTTTCTCCGCCATTTTGCCGCTCCCCGCGGAAGAAGCCGGGTGTCATGTTCCCACAGGGTCATCTCCCTGTTGTCAACGAGAATGCGGCCAATAATATTCAACTGCTGGGTGGCATTCTTCATTTTGAGTTCTTCAATTCGCTGTTTCAGGTTGTCGTTCATTATCGGGCCTCCTCTCTGTCAATGTCGCAAATCAGCTGCTTGAGATATAGGGGCGACCCGTGCGCCGATTTGAGCACCGTGACGTCGCGCAGCCTTTTTTCCATGCCGAAATCTTCCATGTATCCGTAACCCCCGAACACCTGGAGAGAATCGGTAACCGCCTGCGCGCACACTTCCATGACGCTCAGCTTTGCCATGGCAGCAGCCCTGAGGCTGGTGAGCTTTTCAGGATCCATGTCTTTCAAATAGAGAACCGTCGCTTTCGCGGTGCGGGCCCGCGTTTCGGAACCGGCAAGAAGCATTCTTATAACCGGATGGTCTTCTATCTGGGCCCCTCCCTGGTAGCGTTCCGCTGCGTACTGTTTCGCAGCCTTAACCGCGCCGCGGGCGATACCGACAGCTATCGCGCACATGCCGACCCAGTCCAGGCACAGGGAGCGGATGACAAGGGGCCGGGCCCCGTTTTCATCGATCCGGTTTTCCCGGGGAACAGTTACGTTATTAAATGTGACGTGGTTGAGCTTGCTGGCCCTGAGCCCGGTACGCCTGCCGGCATCAGTGATTGTTACCCCCGGGCTGTCAGCGGGGACCGCAAGGCAGCACCAGGAATTTTCCAGCCGCGCGAGTACAACAAGGGCATCGGCCCCCGGAAGGGAATAGGTGAAATGTTTTGAGCCGTTAAGCACATAACCGGGCCCGGCCTCAACCGCTTCAGTTTTCATTTTCTGAGGCATATCCAGGTCAGGAGACATGATTGTTTTCAGGGAGGGGACGCCGAAGTCATCCTGAAAACACGGTATGGGCCTGGAAAAAGTTTTGGTCATTTTATGAGCGGCCTTTTGCAGAATGTTGACCGCTACTCCGTGAGAATGAAGGCCCATGGCAATGCCGCCGCATGATTCAGCGATTGCCGAAAGCAGGACCAGGGAGGTGAGCAGCCCGGATGAATCGGTGCAGTTTCCCCATATCCCGAATTCGTTGCCTGCCATTTTATCGTGGGCAGATGCCGCGATACCGATATCGAAGGCCTTCTCGATTATTTTTTCGAGATGACTGAGATCTCCGTCAGGGAGATCGTTTTCAAACATGGGCCCTATCGATCTTTTCGAAAAGTCCCTGGCAAGGTTTTCAAAATGGTTTACTTCTTCGAATGAAAGGTTCATAAAGGCAAGATTCATGAGAATGTTTTGTTCAATCAATGCCTCCATCGGGCACCTCCTCGTTATTGTTTTTGTGTATGAGTTAATGATTACCGTATTAAAAATCAGCCTGAAGAATTGTTATTACCATGGCGGCTTCCTCAAGGCCGATGTTTCCCCCGCCGTTTTCGGCAAGGGCGATACGCGCTCCTTCGACCTGGCGCGCACCCGCTTCGCCTCTGAGGTGCCATACCAGCTCCGCTATCTGTCCTGCTCCGGTCGCTCCTACCGGGTGGCCCTTGCTTTCAAGGCCGCCGGACGGGTTTATCGGAAGTTTCCCGCCGATGGCGGTATGGCCTTGTTCCGCGAAGACGCCGCCTTCGCCCATGGGGCAGAATCCGAGGTCTTCGCTGGCACGAAGCTCGCCGAAAGCGGTAGCGTCGTGGACTTCCGCGACATCAACGTCCTCAGGGCCGATGCCCGCGGTCTCATACGCAATTACTGAAAGCCGCTCGCCCAGGTCGGGATCGTTAAACCCGCGGTCCATGCCCCCGCCCAGGACCGACGAGAGTATTTTGACCGGTTTAGGGGAGCTCAGCTTCTTCAGGTATTCCTTACTGCACAGGATCAGGGCCGAGGCTCCGTCACCCACGGGAGAGCACATCGGCCGCGTCAGTGGAAACGCGACTTCAGGAGCCTCCATGATCTCGTCAACGGAATATATGTTGCGGTACTGAGCGAAGGGGTTGTGCGCGCTGTGCTTGTGGTTTTTTGAGCTGATTACGGCAAGCTGCCGCTGCGTCATCCCGTATTTATCCATGTGCATGCGGGCGCCCATGGCGTATATCTCCATAAATGCGCTGCCGTTAACTTTTTTCTTTCCTTCGTCAGGCGATATCCCCTGGGCAAGCATTTCCTGTTTCTTTTTTTCTTTTTGTTCTTTCAGCATCTTTACCAGCTGTTCCACAATTTCTACATCAGCAGATGACGAATAAAGCTTGAGCCTTTTTTCGCGGTCTTCCATGTACATTTTTTCCATGCCCAGCACCAGCCCGACATCGTGGAGCCCGAGGGCGATGTCCATCCAGGCAACCTGGAACGCGGTGGCAGAAGAGCAGCAGGCGTTTTCAACATTGGTGACGGGAATGTTGCCGATCCCCATGGCCCTGAGAACGACCTGTCCGCGGATCGACTCCTGGCCCGTGACGATCCCCTGGTACGCGTTGCCCACGACCGCCATCTGGATGTCTTTTTTTTCAATGCCGGCGTGTCTCAGCGCGTCAGTTACTGCGATGTTTGCCAGCGACTTCATGTTTTTATCCATGTGTTTGCCAAACGGAGTCATGGCAACGCCGATAACATATACTTCTCTCATAACAGTCCTCCAGAACAGATTCCGATGATACGTGCGGTTTTTGGTATTTCAGCCCCTGCTTTAATGCTCCAGGGCCGGGACCGCATAAAAAAAGAAGGTCCCCGACCGGAAACCTCTTTTTAAACCTGAGAAAAGTATAAATGCGCTGTCTTGTACCTGGCTAAGATGTCGTTTTGTAATATTAGTTTAGTGTATTTTTATAAAAAAATTTTTTTACGGTAAAAATCAGTCTTTTTATAAGGGTTTTATCCGTTAGATGAAGCACACAAACAATTAATGTCCTTGACCGGTAACAGCATGTGTGTTAAAACTCTGAACCAGTTCTGATTTTCCCATATAGCATGATTTTATTTACCACGGCAATTTCAGAGGAGAACCTTTGTTGAAGTTTTTCACCGGACCCGGAAGAAATTTCTGCCTTGCGATGTTTCTTTCCGTGCTGATTGTTTCAGGGGGATGTTTTTATTTTTCTTCTAATGATGTTGCTTCTCTTTCCCTGAAAGGAGAGTGGGAAATTATTCCCCATGATGCTTCTCAATGCGTGTCTGACTTGTATGACGATCCTTCGGCCCGAAAGATTATCATCCCCGGAGACTGGCTTTATTTGTTAAAGCAGAACCAGGACCTTGCGGCAACGGTATGGCTGAGAAAAACAGTAAACATCCCTTCTTCAATGGCGGGGGATTCTCTTTTTCTTCACCTGGGGGAAATCGGTGTCGCCGATGAAACGTATTTCAACGGCCAGAGAATCGGGGCGACGGGGACCATCCCTGCCGAAAAGGGAAATCTTGATTACCAGCAGACCTGGAGATTCCCCCGGCATTATCACATCCCCGCATCTCTGGTGCGTTACGATAGTGAAAATGTGATAGCGGTCAGAGTGTTTTCGCATGTTTTCAGCGGAATAAAGGGCGAACCCGTTATAATAAAAGAAAACGAAGGGACTGCCGGCCGTTTCTTTCGGAATTATTCATCAATAATCATCAATATCTGCTCGATCGCGCTGAACCTGGTTTTCTTTTCGATATTTGTGATGCTTTTACTGGCAAACTTCAGGAGGGTTGAATACGCGTATTTCGCGGTGATACTTCTGCTCGGTGTGCTGCTGAACGTTTCATTCATTGGCCTGCCGCAGGTGATGAAAGGGCTGCAAAAGTTCAAGTTTATCATGCTCGTGTATGTTTTTATCAACTATTATATTTTTATCGGCATGCAGCGCCTGTTCAAGACCATGTATGCGGTTATAACCTATGTTGTCACGACCATGCTTCTTTTTTTAACGGCCGGCGTGGTAATGGCGCCAACCACATCTTTTTTGATTTTTACCTGCGGGTTTGCGTCCCTTGTTTATGTGAATATTTTGATTGTCCTGACCCTGTTCGTGTTTATCATTGCGCTGAAGCGGGACCCGATGCGCTACTGGTATCTGGTCTTCCTGGTGTGGGTGGTCCCTATTTCATTCTGGCGCAATATATATTATCTTTTCACCATGCGTTTTAACGAAATGGGCGGATATATTTTCTTTCATATCCCGGTGCTGATCTATGCGTGCATGCTGTATTTCTTTTATGATTTTGAATACGCGCGGCGCAACCGGGAATCGCTGTACCGGTCACTGGTGGAAAAATCCCAGAAGCTGCAGAAAGCGTTAAGCATCGCGAAAAAAGGGGAGCCCAGGCATGAGCCAAGGGAAGTGATCAATTATCTTATTGAGCATCTCGATTCGAATTATTCAGAGCGCTACAACAGGAAGGAGCTTGCGCAGAAGTTCTCTCTCAACGAGGATTACATGATGCAGCTCTTTAAAAAAACGACCGGAGTTACCATTTCGACTTACATTAATAATAAGCGTATTGAAGCGGTGAAAGACCTTCTGGTCGACACCGAAATCAAGATAATTGATATCGCCTATCACGTTGGTTTTGACAACTACACCCATTTTCACCGCCTGTTCAAGAAGAGCACGGGCCTGACGCCGAAGGAATACCGGGATTATACCCGGAAGGCCCGCGAGGTATAGCTCCACCTAATCCACCCGGGGCTTGAAAATCGAGATAAGGGCCGGCAGAAGGATGATGTCGCCTGCGAGGGCGAAGATCATGGCAAGGGCGGTGAGAAGCCCGAACGCCCGTGTGGGCTTGATCGCCCCGAGAACAAGGATGAAAAAACCCAGGAACAGCACCACGGATGTTATTACTATTGGCTTCCCCACATCGCGATACGTGTGAACAATGGCCGGGTTGACATCCATCCCGTGCTTCCTGTTTCGCCGGTACCAGGTGACGAAATGAATCGTGTCATCAACGGCGATACCGATGGTAACGCTTGCGATCATTACGGTAGATATGTCCAGGGGAATTTTAAACCACCCCATGATCCCCATGGTCAGCGCAATGGGAAAGAGGTTCACCGTCATGCTGATCACGGTCAGCTTCAGGTTCCTGCACACCAGGTACATCATCGCGAAAATTATTATGAACGCCAGCGTGAAACTGTTCCTCTGGCTCTGCTTTAAATTGTACTCCATGTCAAGATAGAGCGATGAAAGGCCGGTGATCTTGTAGGTATAATTGTCTCCCAGGTTTTTTTTCATGTAATCAACAATGAACAGGTATATGTCGTTCGCAGTTTCATTGGAGTCCCATTTTGACTGGAACGATATGCGCGCTTCCATTCTGTCAGCAGATACCAGCCTGCCGAGTACGTCCGGGTCGCCGATCTCGTAATAATCCGCTATGTCCCGGTCCTTTTCGGGGATGGCGAAATATTTTTTATTTCCATTGTTGAAAGCCTGGTTCATCTCTTTAAAATAGTCCGCGAGGGAGAACGAGGTTGAGAACTGCCCGATTTTTTTCATGAGGTCGTTTTGAACGGTTTCAACCACGCTGAGCCCTGCGGCGGTATTGAAGCTGTGATTTTCATCTGTTGCGTGGATGAGCATGACAAACGGGATGGTTCCTCCCATGTTTTCTTCGATGAAATTAATGTCTTTTCGTATTTCACTGTTGTCCGGCAGGTAGTTCATAAAATTTGTTTCGAACTGTATTTTTGTCAGGCCCACAAGAGAGAGGGCAAATACCACCGCCATAATCAGCATGATAATTTTTCTGTATGCAATCGTTGCGTTCCCGAATTTTTCAAGCAGCAGCCCGGATATGTCTTTTCTGTTTGATGTTGCTTCGGGTATTTTTGCTTTTTCATCTCTTTCAATTATTTTATGAAATAACAGCAGGGCTGACGGCAGAAAGGTTATTGTCAGAACAAACGCGAACATGACCCCTGACGCGGTAAAGATTCCAAGAATTTTTACCGGCCTGATCGAGCCGGTGATGAACGAAAAAAAACCGACGCCGGTGGTCAGGCTCGTGAGCAGGCAGGGGAGCCATATTGATTTTGTCGCAATGCCGACAGCGGAGACATGGCTCCCGGCTGCATTCATCCTGATCTTTCGGAAGTGTGAGAGGATATGAATCGAGTCAGCGACTGAAATCGCGAGTATTACCGGGCCCATGACAATCGTCGCCATGTTGAACGTTTCGCCGCAGAGCACAAAAAAGCCGATCGCCCAGATCAGGCATAAAAAAAGGTTCATCTGGCACAGGATGGTAAGGCTTATTTCCCTGAGAAGGACAAAGACAATTAAAAAAATTATGGTGAATACGATCGGGATGAACGTGAAGAAGTCTTTTTGTGAGAGATAGTTCATTTCAACTTCCACATAGGGCACGCCCGCGAATTTCAGGTCAACACGCTCGCCTTCCTTTTTTTCAGCTGCGATGCTGCGCGACCGGGACATTATATCAATGAGGATCGCGCGTTTTTTTTCATTGTCTTTGATCGGTTCGAGCTCGATAAGTATTGCCGTGGTGCGCCCATCGGGAGAAACAAGGCTGTCGACAATGATATCATCGGCAAGGGCTTTTTTCCTAATCGTTTCGATGTCTTTTTCGGAAAGGTTTTTCTCAGGGATGAGTTTTTCATAGGTGATCGTATCATCCTTCCCGACCGCTTTTTCGTGAAGACTCAGGCTGTACACCCGTTGAATTCCTGCGGTATTCTTTGCTGAATCGCTGATTCTTCTGATAATGTCGATATTTTCAGCAGTGAAGATGTTTTTTTGTCTGAATACGATTACGGCCAGTTCCTCGTTGCCATAACGCTCCTGAAACCGTTTGTAATACAGGAGATCCGGGTCGTCCTGATTGAAAAAAATATCGATATGATTAAAAAAGCGGTGTTCCAGTGTATAATAGCCAAGAGGGACAGAGATGAGAAGAATAATGACCAGACAAAAGCGGTATCGTTTTATAATAAAATCAATGATACTGTTCATGTTATATCAGCTTGCCCGGTGAATGGTGAGCCAGAGATCAGCTTATAATGCCTGACAAATCATCTGTCAATGATATTTTCATGGTTTTTATATGCGAAAAAAGCTTGTTATTTATTTAACGCTTTTTATTATTGCATTTTGTGTCCGTCTGAAGTTTTATAACAATAGAGGTAAGCATGGGCTGTATAGTGGCAATCGGCACCCAGTGGGGTGATGAAGGGAAAGCCAAGATGATCGATTTTTATACCCGCGATGCGGATATTATCGTGCGGTACCAGGGGGGTGCGAACGCGGGTCATACGGTCATCGCGAAGGGTAAAAAATTTGTTTTTCATCTGGTGCCCTCCGGCATACTTCATGAAGGACGCGTCTGTGTGGTTGGCAACGGCGTTGTGCTTGATCCGGTGCAGCTTCTTGATGAGATCAAGCTGCTCGAAGGAGAGGGCTTTTCTGTAGAGAACAGGCTGTTTATTTCTGATGCTGCGCACCTTATCCTGCCGTATCACAAGGAGCTTGACGGGGCGATGGAAGAGACCCTGACCAACAAGATCGGGACAACCAAAAGGGGCATCGGGCCCTGTTATGCAGATAAATGTCTCAGGACGGGAATTCGGGCCGGTGATGTTTTAGACCGGGATTTTCTCAAAAAACGCGTTGCCCAGGCTGTTGAAATGAAAAATCTGCAGTTGAGCAAGCTGTATGGTAAAAAGACATTTACGGTTGAAGAGATCCTTGACCTTCTCGATAAATTCAGGGCCAGGGCTTCGAACATGATCATCAATACCCAGTCATATCTTCATCAGGCATTGAATGGGAACAAGCGGATACTCCTTGAAGGCGCTCAGGGATACGCTCTCGATATAGACCATGGAACATATCCCTTTGTCACATCGTCCAACCCCACAATAGGCGGAGCCCTCATGGGAACCGGGCTCAATACCTTTGATATTGAAAAAGTCATAGGGATCACCAAGGCATATGTAACCAGAGTAGGGGAGGGACCGTTCCCGACAGAGGACTCCTCTGAAGCGGGAGACCGTTTAAGAGTCAATGGTGGAGAGTTCGGCGCAACAACCGGCAGGCCACGGCGTTGCGGGTGGTTTGACGCTGAACTGCTCAGACAATCAAAGCTTACCAATGGCCTGACCGGGGTCGCCCTGACAAAACTTGATGTTCTCAGCGGTTTTAAAAAAATTAAGGTTGCGGTATCATACGAAATTAACGGCAAGAAAGTGGATTATTTTCCCGGCGCACACCTGCATGAGGTTAAACCCATCTATGAAGAACTTGATGGATGGGATGAAAATATTTCTGACTGTCATGATTTTAATGAGCTTCCGGCGAATACCCGTTCTTATGTCCGCTATCTGGAAAAGATAATCGGTGTTCCTGTTGAAATTGTCTCTGTCGGGCCCGGCAGAGAGGGAACTATTGTGATGAAGTAGCATAACTCTGGATACTTATCTTTTTTTAAAGTATTCATTCTTTTTTCTATTGACACCGAAGTGTCTGTTACTGTATTGGTATTTTTACGTTTTCTGAGTCGCTAGCTCAGTCGGTAGAGCAACGGCCTTTTAAGCCGTGGGTCCTGGGTTCGATTCCCAGGCGACTCACAGCGCAGGTGGATACGGGTTATTCATGCTGCCAATGTCCCCGTCGTCTAGGGGTCGAGGACACCGGGTTTTCATCCCGGCAACAGGGGTTCGAATCCCCTCGGGGATGATTCAAAAAAAAGAGGGGCTGATCGTTCAGCCCCTCTTTTTTTATATTTCAATTTCAACACGGTTTTTCCCTTTCTTTTTCGCCTGGTAGAGCGCCCGGTCGGCGCGCTTAATCATGTCATCGACTTTTTCATCGTTCTCAATAATTTCTGTCACGCCAAAGGACATGGTCACGGAAATTTTATTATTGTTGTATTCGATCGCTGCTTCTTTAATTTCTGTTCTTATTTTTTCCGCCGCCACCTTTCCTCCCAGCACGTCAGTTTCAGGCAGCAGGAGAAGAAATTCTTCCCCGCCCCAGCGTGAAATATAATCCTGAAAGCGGACATTCGCACGCATTATCTCGGAAATGTGCACAAGAACCTGATCTCCGCAGTCATGACCATTGGAATCGTTCACCCGTTTAAAATCATCAATATCCGACATTATTATGGCAAAAGGCTTTCCGCTCCTCCGTTTCCTTCCCCGCTCATATTCAATCAGTTCAGTAATATAGTGCCTGTTTGACAGTCCGGTCAGGAAATCCTTTCGTGCGTAAACGGACAGCTTGTCTTTTTCGATCATGAGCAGCGCATGTTGCTGCTCCATCTTTTTTTGATAATAATAACGTGATGCCTCATAAATATAGGTCATCCCGGCTATTAAAAGATAGGTGAGTATAAATCGTGAGCTGTAGGAAATATTATAAGGAGCTGTATGGAAAAAAGGATCGGGGAAGAGCATAATAAGTACTATCGCAACTAACAGGACCGCTGTCCAGATCATCCCCTCTGTTTTACCCAGAACAAAAAAAGAGGCCGCAGGAAAGAGCAAAATCCAGATAACGAAACCGCCCTGTGATCTGCCGAACAGCAACATGTAAATAAAGAACATGATTATAAAAAAAGTGATGACCCGATAGAGATGCTTTCCCTGTATGTCTCGGTGCACCATGAAGGCCGCGACCAAAAAAATAACGAGTAAAGAAAAAATAACCAGGCCATATAACAGTTCGCCCTGGTGCATATGGCTGACGCTGAACCAGATAAGCACCGGAGAGGTTGCAATTACGATAAAAAGGGCGATTATTCTTTTTCTTAATTCGTGGTATTCAAGATTTTTAATCTTGAAGTATAATTTTGAATAGAGAAGGGAAGGTTTTATTTTTTTATCTGCCATATAATTTAAATTAACCGGAAAAAACTACAGGTGTTTACTAACAATAGTACATTTGTAAGAAAAAATCAATAGCAAACAAATAACGGGACATAATACTTTATCCTGTTATGCTCTCTGTATTTCATGCAACTTCATTCAATGAGACAGTTAACGTTGGATGTCAGATTCTCTCCTACATTAATTGTGGAAGATTTAATACAGATTAATCAGATATCTGGTTACAGATTAATCAGAATATACCTGATTGCTTATGTGACCCGTTATGTGTACTCTTCAATCATGACGCATGAGTAACTATACAAAAAGGAGTACACTATGACAACACAAAAACTCTTAACCGACCTTGCCATAGCGGAAAGAAATACGAAACACATGCTTAAATATCATGATCTCAATTTCGCCGAAGAAATACGTGACGTTTTTGATAAATATAAAGTTTCCACTTATCTGGACCTGGTTGAAAAATATCCACAGCGTTCTCTTAAGCTGAGAGCTCTGGCTATTAAAGAAAATCTTCTGTAAAATCGGTTTTATTATTTATTTATAGCTATTTTAGTGGTTTTCTTCAGCTTATTAATTATACATAATCTCATAATACAATTTTTTGGGTTATGTACAGTTAATAAGCTGAATTTTTTTATAGGTTGATTAATATCTATCGTCTGCAGTGATTAATTCAATAATATCCATATATTCGATTATAAAGGATTAGTATTTAAGCAGTATTAATCTTGACAAAGTCATGATTTATTAATCATCTGGCTTGGAATATTGTTATTTTAATGATTGGAGGAATTTAAAGGTGGGCAAGCAGTATAATGCACGCGAAAAACGTAAAAGAGCAAAAAGAAGACTTAAAAGGAAAAAGCGTGAAATAAAAGAAAAAATTTCAAAGAAATTTTAATCTTCATAAATCGTTATATTTTTAAATTCAATCGCTTTTAGATCAAGGCAGAACTGCAGGAAATCCTTATAGTCCTGCGGTTTTATTTTTGCGGCATTGACGGTAATTTTCCGGTAAACATTAAGTGAAACTGAGCCTTTCTCTTTGGTTGTTATAATTTCAGCCCTGCCGAAAGAGGATTCTACGGTGAATTTATCGTGAATTAATGCATTCAGGTATGTTTTTGGAAGGATGAAGTGATATTCATCCTCTTCGCTTATCGGCTCCTCAATAATCAGTTCAGTCTGGCGTTCGGGATAATTAATGTATCCATATATACTGCTGGACTGCAATACCGGGCGGAGGATCATTTTGCCTTTCCCGGTCAGGGCCAGGCCGTTTTCTTTCCCTTTCATCGAGATTGTCACCGGGTCGCCCGGTATTACGGGCAGGACGACGGAGTAATTGATCAAATCAAGGGATGTGAACTGGTCTCTGAAGAATGAATAGATCATTTCCTCATGATAGCGGCTGTCTTTGAAATGTTTCTGTATGTCAGTGTAATATCCCGATAAAACCGTTTTCACGGCAATATCGGCATTTCCTTTTTGGTGAACTGTCACGGTATAAACCGATTTCTTCCCTCCGGCTTCATTAAACGCGATGTCCCTGTATTCATAATTTTCAGAAAGGAGAATCAAGGCCCTGGTCCCGCACAGTGAATTGTTGACCATGCCGCAGGCAAGGGAATCAGAGGAGAAATCCAGCCACAATCCGTGTTCCCGGTCAACCGGAACGAAGAGCAGAATATCGCTATATGAGCTTCTTGAGATGTAAGAACCCCTTTCAGGAAGGAAACGGCTTCGTGCCAGGGCTATATATGATGCTATTCCCTGCTGTTTCAACAGCGCTCGGGCAAGAAGCGCCCGGTCTTCGGCGCTTCCCCGTTTGTTGAAAAGAGTATCCTCGGGGTATCCCGGATTATAGATGGTGTTTGCGGTCAGGTTTATTTCCCTGACCACGTATGAATAAACGGCACCCACTGTTTCTTCCAGTTCCCCGCCTGCCGGGATTTCCGGAACTGCAGCGCTGCCCGTGTCATCTTTTCCGGCGCAGAGCCCATGGTACCAGTAAATCATATCGTTTTCATTCATCATCGCGGAGAATGAATAAAACGGAAGCGTGTTCATGGCTGACCCTGAATAAACTTCGCGCTGCTTTTGCTCCAGGTTCTGCGCCGTCAGGGTGTAAACCGTATTTTCTCCGTCAAATCCTTTCCCGACGCTCAATCCCGGGGCCAGCATGAAATTGAGCTCTGTCTCAGGCGGGCAGATTACATTAAGGCTGAAGTTGAGAACCGGTTCGTTATAATTCTGAATAAAGGTCACGGGGAATTCGAGCATCATCCCTGAGTTTTCTTGATCAAAGATATCCTCTGCAAGATATGATATTTCGAGTACGCTCCCTTTTTTGAGAGAGCCGATCGTAAGATACGTGCTGTTGTCAACTTTCGTGACCCTTACATGGTCGGTGAAACTGTTCTTGCCCGAATAAACGCGGACTCGCGCTGTTTCAATCTTCTGCTCAAAGGGAATTCTGTATTCGCCCCACTGCTCGGCGCCCTGCTCAGTATTAATTTTAACCAGGTCGCGGCAGAGGATTCTGCTCGCTCCGCTGTGATAGATTTTCAAAACACGGTCCCGGTGCAGGACCGTTGCCGGCGCCCTGGTTTCTTTTGCATTAAGGCCGGCTTCCCACGGGTCAACGGTTTCAAAATAATTGCCAAGAGGAATCGAAAATTTTCCGGTGTTGAGATAATCCATCATGTCTGACAGTGAGAAGCGCGACGGATCGAGGCTCAGGGTTTTGAGCCAGTACAGAACGGGGTCCGCATGGTCGAGCATGCTGATGTTTCCCAGCCGCTCGTATTGATCGGGGCTTCCCCGTTTGATTATTTCTTTGAAGAGTATTTCTTTGGCCATGGAGTAATTTTTTCTTCTGGTGTTGATCAGTGCCCATTCGCTGTTGAATGAGCCGTCATCATTGTACCGGGAAATTGTTTTTTCAGCCTCATCAAGATTGCCTGCCTTGATATATGCTGACACAAGCTCATGGATGATATCAGGGCTGACCTTTATTTTGAGCGCTCCTTCAAGAGCGGTTATTTCTTTTGCGGTGTCTCTGTTTTTATAGAACTGAGATTCGTGAACCCAGGGATACGGCGAAAACGGAAACGCTTGTTTAAATTTGTTTATCAGGTCGTGGAATTCATGTTCAAAGCCGAGATACCTGAGGAGCATGGCGCACGAATTATAGGTCGGGAAATGCAGGGGGGATGATGAAAGGATGCCGCTGCCGTCCCTGCACGATTTAACGGGATTTAAATCGCTGAAGTCCTGTTCCAGAAGACTGCTCCGCGCGGGAATAAAATCAGGGGCGCGGGACGCTGTTTCTTTTATCCCTTTCCAGCCGCGGGCATAGAGGGATGAATTTCTGTCGTGCCCGGCAAGTTTGATCATGGTGACGGACTGGAAATAGCGCACCACGGGATCATCCTTCAGCGCAAGTGCCTCGTCATATAACGCCAGTGACTTTCTCGAGCCCAGTTCGGCAAAATAGCCGGCAAGGCGCGTTTTTATCGAAGCCGGGTCCTCTGCCGTTTTAACAAGCGCGTCATGGGGGTAGTCTTCGATTTCGGATACATCGCAGGGAGAGCGCGAGGCATGCTCGCTTTTAAGTTTTGGCGTCACGATGTGGTCATGCTCATCGGTCAGGATCACGCGGAAGTCCCAGGTTTCACCGGCCTGGATTTTTATCATCAGGGTTATTGCATCCGTTCCCGAAACTTCCAGTATTCTCTTTTTTTTATAGTCGCCGTCCGTGTTCGCCGCCCGTTCGCTGCCGTTGACAAACACCCTGTACCGGCATTCTGAATTCAGGTGAATCCGGATTTTGCCCTGAACCGGGAACGATGCCAGGGCATAGACGATTCCTCTTTCAGGATATACATGGTTCTTGAGACAGACATCCCCCCGGCTTTTTTTAACCACAATTGTTTTTACCGGAAGGCTGGTCCCGGCAAGTTCAATCATCTTCTCGGGCAGAAAAGGAAAATCAAGGTCGCCTGCCCCGTATTTTTCAAGGGGGCCGACAATGGTCCACAGCCTGAGCGGTGCCAGGCTTTCGGTGAGCTTGCTCCCCTTTTCCGGGTATTTTTGGTAAAGAATCTCCTCCAGCGCCAGATTGATCTGCAGCAGGATCCTGTCTTTGTCCGGAACGCTTTCCGCTGCCACAAGATTCCGTTTCATCAGGTCAAGGGTGTCAGCCACACGGTCAGTGCCGAAAACATCGGCAAGATAGATCAGGTCGGGAAGATACAGGAGTGATACAGGATGCCAGGGCATGGCTGTAACGAGTTGTTCTATGTTTTGATACAGTGATGAATAATCGCCGGCGGTGTAACTGGCAAGGATTTTTTTTTCAAATGACGCGACTGATCCGGACGCGCCGGTTATGGCGCTGGCCGAGAGAAGAAGTGATGCGATAATGATCGGGAAAACTGATTTTTTCACAATGTTCCAGAATGAATGTAATTACCGTGACCTTAGAAGGATATTATTTTTGAGTCAATGATAATTCAGGCTGTAACCGCTAAAGAACGGATTAAATCGTGGATTGGGGCATGAGATCAAATGCGTTCATGACATTCGGGAAGCACACCCAAAAAAGGCTTGAATTACCTGGATGGGAGAACCATAATCTGGTGTTCTTCAATCGGTAATACTTTTCAGGTGATTGCACACAATGGGGTAACATTATGGTAAATCAAAAGATAAGAGTCGGTTTTTTTGTGGCACTGGCGGTGATCATCACGGTAGTCGCCACGCAGAATATGCAACCGGTTGAATTCAGGATTCTTTTCTGGAGTTGTTCTCTTTCATTGATACTTTTATTCTGTATTGTTTTTATAACCGGTTTTATCGCGGGGTATGCAGTTTCACTGATAAGAAGAAAGAGCGGCATCCCGGCTGAAAAGGAGAACGCCGAATTGCCGGAAAAGAAGGGCTTCTTTAAAAAAAGAAAATAAGGGAACCTCTATAAATTACATTTTTGATGTTCCCTTGTGGGCACATTATCTGATAAAATCAGGAGTTATCATATTTGATAATAATGAAACTCCTGATTTTTAGAGGTGCCCATAAATTACTATTCGTGAGATATTTCTTCGGCCCTTTTTTTGAAAAGGAAGTAATACAATATTTCACAATACCGGTTCATTTCCATTTTTTCGGCGCTGCTGATGGAATATCTCCAGAAACCGTACAGCTTGGCAAGTCTTATAAGCCGTTCGCTGTACAGCTTCCACGTGAAAAATTCCCGCACCCTGGCAATCCCCTGCTCGGAAACACTGTTCCACACTGAAGGGTCCTCCAGGCTTTTCACGATAAAGGGCTCAATCCCCTCTGCGATGAGGTCGGGGCTGCTCGTATTGATCAGATAGCCGCTTTTTTCGTTTTCAATGATTTCCAGCGGGCCGCCGAACTTGGGGCCGAAGGTCGGGAGGCCCGAGAGCATGGCTTCAATGATCGTAAGTCCGAAAGCTTCAAACAGCGCGGGCTGCACGAAAATTCCACGGCGGTCGGCGATAATGCGGTACACCTCGCCGGTTTCAAGTTTATTGATGCTGGGGAGCCATCTGACGCTGTCATAAAGCCCGTACTGGTCGATGAGGCTGTAAGCCCGGTGTATTTCATTTTTTTCTTCGGCATCGTTGGAGTCTTCGGGGTGGATGGTCCCCGCGGCAAAAATGAGGTTGCACTCTCTGCGCAGGATTTCACTCATGCCGAAGGCCTCGATAAGGCCGGTAATGTTTTTGATCCGGTCAAAGCGCGCCATGGTGAAGATCGGTATTTTCTCCGGGTTTTTAAGCCTGCCGTATATGTCGCCGCTCTCCTCGGCGTAAAGCCGGTGCTCCAGCAGCTCCCGCTTCCCGGCGGTCCTCTTCTCGTTTTCGTAATAGGGGTAATAGATGTTTTCGTCAACACCGGGGGGGATGACGTTGAATTTCGGCGCGAAGAGATTGACCCCTCCGGTCACCTGAAACAGCCCCGGCAGCGTGAAACACTGGTAGGATTCATACTGGCCCATGGTTTCTTCGGTGCCGATGATTTCCTGGTGCGTGCTCGAGATGATGAAATCCGATTTGTTCATGGAAACAAGGTCCGCGGTGAACTGCAGTGAGAAATGGTACGCGTCCTCCATGTCCTTCCAGTACAGGTCAGAGAAAAGGTATTTGGTCTTTTCAAGCGCGTGGGCGATCGTGCACTGAATGACGTCCAGCTTTTCCGACATCAGGGACGCGACAAGGTTGCCGTCCGAATAGTTGCCTATGATCAGGTCAGGGCGGCCGCTGAACTCGCTTATGAGCTGCATGGACGCGTCTTCGGCGAACTGCTCGAGATGGGGCCACACGTGGAAACGCGAGATCCAGTTGCTGATGATGTTGTGGCTGCGGTCTTTAAAGGGAATTCTCAGTATCCAGGAGTTGTCGGTGTGGTGTATTTTTTCCTTGCGCACGTTGCAGGTCGTGTTCCCCGCGTCGGGGATGAACCGGGTGACCACGATAATGGAGGGCACCACTGAAAGCCCGGAAGCGGCGATTTCGTGCTTGAGGTGTTTTTCAAGCGCCCTGACCTGGTCAAGGATGTAGATCACCTGCCCGCCGGTGTCGGGACGCCCGAGCACGTTTTCCTGCGCGAACCATCCGTGCGGCGAGATGATCGCTATCTTCGATATGAGCGGCATGGGTATCCGGGAGAGGAACTGCTCGAGAAGGTAATCCGCGGGCTCATTGATCAGGTCGATGAGTATCTGCATGGTCTGGACGATCCTTCCCGCGCGGTCGCCCCAACCGGGCTCGAAGCCCTTTTCCTTCATTTTTTTTTCAATGGATCTGTACGGCGTTTCAGGATCGAGTTCATCCAGCCAGGCGCGCAGATTGTGCAGCTCGTTGAAAAAAGCGGCAAAATCGGGAAGAATTGATCCGTCCACCAGTATCTGCTGCTCGTTGTACTTGTGCAGTTTCAGGAACTGGAAGAGCTTCGCGTTCCATTCATCGGCCCTGTTGAAGATGTTGCTGCACAGGTAGCGGTTCAAATACCTGGTCCCGTTCCCGATTGACTTCGCGTCTTTGATGCTCGGGCTGTAGTCATAAAACGGCAGCAGGTCGATGCGCAGGTGCTTCTCGCCGGGCATGGTCCCGGTGACGTAGTGGTCTTTCCGGTTGAGATATTCGGTCGCCGAAATTTCTTCCATCACTTCGCAGTCAGTGCGGAGCAGGTAGAATCGGTACCGCGCGATGGCGTAGCGGTGCATTATGGCGAGGTAGTCGTCCTTCAAGAACATTTCCTGGATTTTGGAGAGGAACTTCGCTGTTGAAGAGTTTCGCCTGAATTCATCCGGCATGCCCTGTTCCGCGCAGAAGTCGCCCAGTACCAGCATGATGTCGTTCCTGAGAAGGATTTTTTCCCTGAATGAGCCCAGAACCGCGACGATCTCCCTGAAGTCGTTGCGTTCTTCTTTAGTTATCAGAGTGTTGATCAGGTTATTCATTGCCGGCTCCCCTGAATTTGTCTTCGAAGCGGTAATAGTCGATTCCCTGGAGAATCCCTCCCGCGCAGCTTTTTTCGGCGAAGTAGATGTTCCTGTTCCCCCTGAGCAGTTCGAGCTCACTGCTGTAGTTCCCGACCACGACACCGAGCGGCTCTCCGGTGAGCATTTCTTCATCGTTGCCTGAATCGCCGCACACCAGGATGTTTTCGAGAGGGATCTCCCACTTGTAGCTGACAAAGCGGATCGCCTTTCCCTTTGAAGCCCGGTAGGGGAGTATGTCAAGGAACCGTTCGTGCGAATAGATCAGGCTGTAGTGGCAGCGGCTCGTCATCAGAACGTGATGCACCTTAGAGAGCCTGTCTTTTTTCGGGTCCATGAAATAGCTGATCTTGAATTTCCGCTGTGTTTCCTCTTCCTGGTATTCAAGAAAGGGGATCGGCTTTAAAACGTCCACGATTTTCTGGCGCTCCCACCGGTGGGAGAGGTGCGCGTCCCAGCCCGAATCATACAGGCGGTTGTTTCCGTAATATATTTCCGACCCGACCGACGATATAATGATATCGGGGACCGGGACATTGTGTTCTTCCAGGTAATCGAGCGCTGACTGTACCGTCCTTCCCGTGGCGACGGCGAAGCCGCAGTGCTCCCTGTTTTTTTTCAGGAAGTCGAGGAGCTGTTCAAGCTCGTCGTTGTCGTCGCCGATCAGGGTGTTGTCGATGTCGGTGATGAGAAAATACTCAAGCTTCATCAAGCGGGCCCCTGCGGAGATTTCCCTGTTGTTCGCCGTCAGCCGCGAGGTTCCGGCTGACGACGCCATTTTTTTTATCAGGGGGATGTGGGTGTTTACATGGGCGTCCCAGGTGTAGTGCTTCTGAACATTGATCACGCCGTTCTTCGAGTACCGCTCCCAGAGCTCCGGGTTGGTGATTATTTTTTTAATGGCGCGCGCTATGGCCTTCCCGTCAGTGGGGTCAACCAGTATGCCGTTTTCGCAGTTGGCGATGATGTCCCTGGGGCCGCCGTCGTTTGTTGTCACGATGGGAAGGCCGCATGACGAGGCCTCGAGAAGGGTCAGGCCAAAAGGCTCGGTCAGGGCCGCGTTCACGAACACGCCTTTTTTCGCCGCGGCGATGCGGTACAGCTCCGGGACTTCGAGGTCGAAGTCGTGTTTCTTGGGGATGGCCATTTTGCCGTAGAGATCGTACTTGTCCATGAGCAGCAGCATCTCGGTCAGCACGTCCCGCTCGTTTTCTTCTTTCTCGTGGATGTCTTTTCGTATGCCCGCGAAGATGGCCAGGTTCGCCATGATCTGCAGGTCTTTGTCCTCGCCGTATGCTTCGATCAGGCCTGATATGTTTTTTCTTTTATCGGGCCTGCACAGGGTCAGCACCAGGGGTTTGTCGGGCTGGATGAAAAAACGGTTGAGTTCCTGGAGCACCCGGGCGTGGGCGTGTATTTCTTCCTCCTCTTTTTTCCGTTCGGGCATGAGGTCGTGGTAGTAGGCATAGAACTTGTTCACGTCAAGGCCCGGGGGGATGACCGCGTACCGGGGGAGGCCGGAGTTCTCATACATCCCGTACTGGTCTTCCTTTTCCTGGTTGGTGCTCGTCACCACAAGTTCGACGTTTTTCAGGATGTCCTCCTCTTTTTCGATGCGGGTGTTGATTTTGTATTTTTTGATGATTTCGTCTTCACGCATACCGTCGCCGATGAGCTTCGCGAGCTTCGATCTCCCCAGAGAATGCCCGGTGAACGCAAAGGGGATGCCGAAGATTTCCGATATCTGCATGGCGACGTACCCGCCGTCCGCATAGTGGCCGTGGACCACATGCGGGATGAAATTTTCCCTCTTGATGAATTTTATCGTCTTGTCAATATATTCATCGAGGTGCTGCCACAGGAGCTCCTTTCGCATGTATTTTCTGCCGCCGCACTGGATGCGCACGATACGGAACTTGTCGTTTATGTCTTCAACAGGCCTGGAGTAATCTTCGGACACCGATTTGTCGGCGATGAGGCGGGTGAAAAGGTCGACGCGCGCGATGTCGGGGTTCCCGCTCAGGGTTTCGGCGAGTTCCACAACATACTTGATCTGTCCGCCCGTGTCAGCGTCCCTTCCCATTTCCATGTTTTCTTTTCTGAGGAGTCCGTGAATGCTGAACATCTGTACATACAGGCCCCTGTTCTCCATCAATATGCCTCCATTGTTCTGTGCATGCCCTCGTAAATCTCCCGGTCAGCGGGAATTGCCCCTTTGATGCCGCATATGCGTGAGGAGAACAGGAGGGCCATGTCCAGTATTTTTTCCGGCTGCCATAAGCGCAGCACGCCCAGAGCAAGGACGGCGGCAAAGGCGTCACCCGCCCCGACGGTGTCGGCGATCGCGTCGACCGCGGGAGCGGGCTTTGAACATGATCCGAGGGGGGTGATCACCCCGGCGCCGGCATCTCCCCTGGTAAGGGCAATGATCTCAAGGTTGAAATTTTCAAAAAGAGTGCGGGCAAGCGAATCGTCCGTTCCCCGGTGCCCCATAATTTTTTTTATTTCCGCCCATTCATCTTCGTTGAGCTTGAGGATGTCGGCCTGTTCAAGAGAGGCGATGACGGTTTTGGCTGAGTAGCAGCGCGGCCGGAGATTGATGTCGCAGAGGGCGCGGGACCCTTTTTCTCTGCGTGAAAGAAAGGATTGAATCGCGCTGAATCCGGACGGGCCCCTCTGCGCGAGCGTGCCGAAATAAATTAATCCCGGCGTGGCATCAATAAGCAGCGAGTCAGTGTCAGAAAAACAGATATGGTCGTACGCGACATTTTCAGCTATAGTGAACAGGGGAACGCCTTTTCTGTCGAGCTTGACGTTGACGGTCCCGGTGGGGTGCGTATCATCGACCTGGATGTCGGAGAGATCAAAGCCTTCGTCCCGGATTTTTTTTATAATTTCATCGCCGTCAGCATCCCTGCCGACCCGCGATAGAAAACGGCACTGGAGGCCGAAATTTTTCACGTGCACCGCGAAGTTGAAGGGCGCGCCGCCGAGCCGCCGGTAATCCGGAAAAATGTCCCAGAGTACTTCTCCTGTTGCAAGAACATTATTATTCCGCATAACATCCATAGTGTATCAGATTGAGGATTAAGATCAAGGACAATTAATATTATTCGGCAACGGAATACGAGCCGTCTTTGTCGTGGACTTCATCGCCTCTGAGCGGCGGATTGAAGACGCAGGCGAGGCGAAGCTCGGTTCTGGCGCGCAGCAGGTGTTCCTCGTTTCCGTCAAGTGCGTATAACGCGCCAGGACTGATGCGGTAAATTTTTCCGTCGGAAAGGGTCTCAACTTCGCCTTCACCAAAGATGCAGTACACTGCCTCAACATGGTTTTTATACCATATCCGGGTCTCGGTTCCGGCAAAAATGGTCGTGATGTTAAAGGAAAACCCCATGCCGTCGTTTTTAAGAAGCATTCTCTGGCTTTTCCAGTTTCCGCCCGGGTCGAGCACGCTTCCGTTCCCTTCTGTTATATCTTCAAGTTTTTTGTATATCATGCCTGTGTCCCGTGGATCATTGATTCCTTTTTATCCAGTACCGCTGCAATTGACTCGTCGATTATCTGAAGGCCCTTTTTCAGAAGTTCTTCCTCAATAAGCAGGGGAGGCAGAAACTTCAGCACATCATTGCTCGCGCCGGCGAGCTCGATGATCAGGCCTCGTTCAAAAGCCTCGCTGCTGACCTCGGCGCAGAAGCCCTGTTCGGGGAAATGTATGCCGTAGATAAGGCCCCGGCCCCTGATCGACGGCTGATAGTCCTGGTATTTTTTTGCCATTTCTTCCAGCGCTCCCCTGAGTATTTTTTCTTTGTAATAGACCGCCTCGGAGATATTGTTGTTTTCCCAGTAACCGAGCAGTTCAGAGGAGGCGACAAACGCGAGATTGTTGCCCCGGAATGTCCCGGTGTGCTCACCTGGCTTCCACTGGTCAAGTTCCGGCTTCATCAATACCATGGAAAGCGGGAGCCCTCCGCCGACCGATTTTGAAAGGGTGATGATGTCGGGGTTGAGCCCGGCGTCTTCAAAGCTGAAGAAGGTCCCGGTCCTCCCGTTGCCCACCTGTATGTCATCGATAATAAGCAGGATGTCGTAGTCCCTGCACACCTGTTCGATCTGTCTGAGCCAGTCAGCGCTCGCTACATTGACCCCTCCCTCGGCCTGAATCGTTTCAAGAATAATTGCTGCAGGAAGGTCTACGCCGCTGCTCGTATCATCAAGGAATTTTCTCAGGTATGTTGCCGTGTTTATGCTGTCGCCGAAATAGCCGTCATAAGGCATGAAGGCGACATTCGCACGGTTTATAAAGGCCTCGTCCCGGTAAAACGAATTTCCGGTGACGGCCATTGATCCCATGGTCAGGCCGTGGAAGGCGTTCGTGAACGCGATCACGTTCGACCGGCCCTTGACCATGCGCGCGAGCTTCAGCGCCGTTTCGACCGCGTTGGTCCCGGTCGGTCCTGAAAACTGAATTTTGTATTCCATGTGCCGGGGCTGCATGATGATTGACGTGAACTTTTCAAGAAACTTTTTTTTCGCTGATGTCGCCTTATCCAGGCCGTGGACTATCCCGTCGTTCTGTATGTATTCCACCAGAGCGTCTTTCACCAGCGGATTGTTGTGGCCGTAGTTGAGCGTTCCGGCCCCGGCGAAAAAATCGATATATTCGTTTCCCTGTTCATCGTATAACAGGGAGCCTGTCGCCCGGTTGAATATCGTGGGGAAGTGGCGTACATAACTTCGCACCTGTGATTCAATCTGTTCAAATATTCTCATGGCTGTCTCCTTTTTCTGGTTTGGACCTTTTGAACGGCCCGATTTTGTAGAGGATCTCCTGTTCATGCCCTTCGCTGCCCAGGAGTGATGCATCAAATAAAAGAGATGTCGTGCATTCTGCCTGCATGTTTCGCGCGAACGAACGGAAAAACAGGTCTGATGCTCTGTTTCCCGGCGTTACGGACGTTTCGATATGGCTGATCTGTTTCAGGTTCGGCCTTTCCATAAGCGCGGCGAGCATGCCCGATGCCAGGCCTTGAGAGCGTGATTTTTGATCAACCACAACCTGCCACACGAAAAGGACGTCTTGTGCTGCGGGAAGTATATAGGCTGAGATAAATCCCGCGATATTGCTGTTCTGTTCCGCGATAATACAGGTCTCGCTGAAATTCGCGCAGAGCATGAGGTAACAGTAGCTCGAGTTCAGGTCAAGGGGCGGCGAGTTTTTTATCAGTTCGTAAATTGAAGGGCCGTCGGAGATTTTCGGTTTTCTGTAAATAGTATTCATGTCGTTTTCCTTGAAACAGCCGTTACTGGCTGATGGTAAAATTATAATGGATGTGGTTACCTCTGCGCTCAAGATCTACGGTGACCTGTGAACTGTCGCTTAAAGAGCGCCACAGGGAATAGAGCTTTTCGGTCCCGCTTATAATATGGCCGTTGATTCTTTTGATGATGTCCCCGCTTCTCATTCCGAGCTTGTAAAGGATGTTGTAGGGCCTGACCTTTATTAAGCGATAGCCACTGACACGGCCGCCCTGCCTGTAGGGAGCCGCCCTCAGGCCTTTCAGGGCATTGTCAACATTGTTAAGTATTTTCTGTTTTATTTCAGCTCTGCTTATTCTTTTTGAAATATTCCTGGTTGTTCCAGTTCTTCTCGATGATCGGGATCTGCTGTTTCTTTTCCAGTCGCGGTCATCATAGATATCAATCACTTCTGTTTTATTATCACGGGCAAGATACACCGATGAATTTTTGATTTTTGCAAGCTTATAACCGTGAATAGAATCGTTGATACTGTATATTAGCGGTTCCCTTTCTCCTCTTTTAATAATTAATGCCCTTGCTATCGATTTCGGTCCTGAGACCGTCCCTACCAGTTTCAGGTCAAGAATATCAGCTGATTGTTTTTCCGGGACGTCCTGTTCTGTGTTCTCCATTTCATCGGTAATTTTGAAAAATCCCTTATCATGAATAAGTTTTTCATAGTATTCAAAAGGTTTGGTCTTTTGCCGGTTTTTATCTCCTGTTTTGCGCCGGACCGCAGGTGGATACGTGTTATCTTCAAGGGCATATTTAACAAACTGGTTTACTGTTATTGCCGAGACAAAAGAAAATATGACTGCTGAAGATGCGGTCAGCATGTGGTATTTTAATGATTCCATAATCAGTCATGCATTTTGAGTTAACAGGATAACTATTTATAGAGCAGGGGTCAATAGGACAAAAGGTGTAGTTTTTTAAGAAAATATTACTATATTTCAACAAATCCGTGCTTAATCGCGTAATGAACAAGGTCTGCGGTTTTATGAATGTCCAGTTTTTTCATGATGTTCGCCCGGTGGGTCTTGACTGTCTGGGCTGATATGCGGAGGGTCTTGCCGATTTCTGCGCTTTTGTTTCCTTCGGCGATCAGCTTGAGGATTTCCCTTTCGCGTGAGGTGAGGATTCCAAAGGGGGTTCTTTTTTCATCCGCGTCTTTTTCTTTTTTCACGCTCATGTAGTTGGTCACCAGTGAGGTGGCAATGCGCGGACTTAAAAATATGTTGCCTTTAATGACCTCCTCAATCGCGCGGATCATGTCATCCCCCGCGTCATCCTTGAGGATGTATCCCCGTATCCCGAACTTCAACAGCTGGGTCACGTATTCTTCATTGTCATGCCGTGAGAGAATGATTATGCCGGTCTCCGGTGCGTATTTTCTTAAATGCCGGGTCACCTCAATACCGGACATCGAAGGGAGAGAGATGTCGAGGATAAGGATTTCCGGTTTCAGCTTTTCAACGAGATCAATGGTCTCCCTTCCATCGCCGGATTCTCCCACTATTTCGAAATTCGGTTCAGCCGAAAGAATAAGCTTCAGGCCGTCTCTCAGAATCGAATGATCGTCCGCAATGAAGATGGTTACCGTTTTCATCCCTGTCCCTTTAATATTATTCTGATTTCAGTTCCTCTTCCCGGGTGCGAATTAATCAGAAGATCCCCATTAAGCTCGCTCGCCCTCTGGCTGATGCTGAAAAGGCCGAAACCTTTTTTTTCAATATCCAGGGTTTTCATATCGAAGCCGACACCGTTGTCTTTAATGGAGAGGACTATTTTTCCGTTTTGCTTAAGCAGCAGCAGTTCAACGGAATTGCAGTGGGAGTGGCGTATAATATTGGAAAATATTTCCTTGATGATGCGATAGAGCTGTACTTCAAGGTCTTTATCAAGCGGCTCCTGCAGTGATATGTTTAGTTCGGTTATAATGCCCTGCAGTTCAAAATAATTTTTCGCGTACCACTTAACTGCGGATTCAAGGCCGTAATCCCTGAGTATCGACGGATACAGGTCGTCACAGACTTCCCTGAGTTCCTGGCTCGCTTTGTCCAGGCATTCAATGCCCACTTTAAAGCGTTCCCTGAATCGGCCGGGTTCTTTCATGAACGCGACCAGGTTCAGCTTTGCCGCGTGAAGCGTCTGGGCTATGCCGTCATGCAGGTCCTGGGCGATCCGCTCCCGCTCAAGTTCCTGGGACTTGATCAGCTGTTTTGAGAGCACCCTGTTTTTTTCCTCGGCCATTTTTCTTTTGGTTATGTCAATGAAAGACGCCATTCTCCCGACAACGGTTCCATTTTTATCCTGTACCGTTGATGACGAGACTTCAACGATAAAGGTCGAACCGTCCCTGTGGTGCGCGGGGAATTCTTCAGTGTTTCCGATTTCACGGTCGATGATAGCTTCAACATCCGAAAGGCTTTTGACTTCAGCGGAGACAAACAGGTCCGAGGCCTTTTTGCCCAGAACATCCGAATCGTTTTCGTATTCAAACATCCTGAGGAACGACGGATTGACGTATTCTATTTTTCCCTCGAGATCGGTTATGACAACGCCATTAATTGAAGAATCAATAGCATCATAAAAAACACGGTAATCCCTGACCGGGCTGTGGTCTTCAGTGCTGTTCATTGTTCGTTCCACTGACATTATTGAATGTGATACCAATTATAGTAAACTGAAAAAAAATAAATCACACAAGCTAATTCTCTTGATTTTATTGTATTAATGTTCAGTTTTAACAGATTCACAATAGTAAGCTAATGCCGTCATGTCAATATACCAAAAGGTGTAGATTGTTCCGGTTTCCGAGGTAGAATGGGATAGTAACGGCTAACGCATATCAGCGTAGCGTTCAGTTTACTGTTTTTAAGGGCGGCTTTTTTCTGATGAATGAACACTCAGTTGAAATAATCGGTTCCGGGGAAGGAAAAGACTATGCAGCGATCCTTGCGTGGTGGTCGTATATGGAATGGTACCGGCAGAGGAATATCCCGTTTGATACGGTGCTCGCCGCTTACCGGAAAAGGGCCGCAAGCAGAGAGGGAGATTGTTTTCTGGTCGCCCGTGCCGGCTCACTGCCTGTCGGCATGGTCTCGCTAAAGATGGATGACCTGTGGTCCCGAAAGGATTTGAATCCCTGGCTTGCCTCGCTGTATGTATGCCCCGGGTTCAGGAACAGAGGTTTTGGAACAGCGCTGACGAACGCCCTGATAGAAAGGGCTCGGAGTCTCGGGTATGGCCGTTTGTATCTTTTTATCGCCAGGACGGGGCATGATCAGCTTGAAATATTTTACGCGAAAAGGAACTGGCTTTTTTATGATCACGCTTTGGATAACGACGGCTTTGACACCTCGATTTACTGTTATAATTTATGAGTTTCGTGGTTTAACCCATACTGTACCCGTCTACTTTAAAGATCTTAATGCAGGCGTCCACTGCGTCTTTATCGTAGAAGATCCCCCTGTTTTTTGATATTTCATCAATCGCGATATCGATACCGAGCGCCGCCCTGTAGGGACGGTGCGAGGCCATGGCTTCAACAACGTCGGCGACCGCGATTATTTTTGATTCGATGAGAATGTCATCACCGGTCAAACCCAGAGGGTATCCTGATCCGTCAAGGCGCTCGTGGTGCTGGTGCACGATGTCGGCAACGGGCCAGGGGAAGTCTATGGTTTTAAGGATGTCGTAGCCGGTCTGGGGGTGCCCTTTGATCAGGCTGAATTCAATTGGAGATATTCTGCCCGGTTTGCTGAGAATTTCGGCGGGGATGGATATCTTGCCGAGGTCGTGGATCGTCCCTGCCATGCGGATGCCTTCGATTTTGTTGTAGGGAAGGGTCATCTCGTCCGCTATGGAGCGGGCAAGGTCTGCGACCCTCCGCTGGTGCCCCGCGGTATAAGGGTCGCGCGTTTCAACGGTCTGCGCCATTGCCTGGATCACGCCGCCCATGGCCTTTCTGAGCTGCTGGAACGATTCCTCGAGGCGCTCTTCGGATTTGACCCGCTCGTTGATGTCCCTGAGCACCATTACCGTACCGATGAGGTTGCCCGCTTTGTCCTTCTGGGGAGAGATGCTGTAATCGACCGGAATTTTTTTTCCGCTGCTTGAGACGAGATAATTGTGGCCCTTTTCCTGTCGCAGTGAAAAAGACCTTCCCCCCTTTATGTTTTCAAGGGTCTCGTTTTCGATGTGGATAACGGCTTTCAGTTTTTTTCCGAGATTGCTTGAATAAGACGAGCCTGTCATGAACTCGGCAACGGGATTCATGTACGTGATATTGCCCGCCGAGTCGGCAACGATAACCGCGTCGCCGATACTGTTCAGTATTGTTGAAAACTTGTTTTCGTTGTCTTTAAGCGTGCGCTCCATGTCATGCCTGAGCAGGGCCATTTCAATGGTCGCTTTAAGCTCCCTCCGATCAATGGGTTTCAGGATGTACCCGAATGCGTTTGTGTCCTTGACCCGTTCAACGGTCTCAACTTCGGATGATGAGGTAATGTAGATTACCGGTATGTCATAGGTTTCGTTGATGTACTTCGCGGAATCGATACCGTCCATCTCTCCGTCAAGAGTGATATCCATAAGTATAATATCAGGGGGCGATCCGTTTATCCTGTCAATCGCGTCTTCACCTGAGCTTACTGCGGCGGTGAGCGTATATCCCATGGTATCTGCGTATTTCTAAATAATGGTTGATGTGGTATTGTCGTCTTCGACAAGCATGAGTTTTTTTGACATGTGAATCTCCTGGCACCGGGTCTGGGAAATGATGCACTATTATTATATCACATTATTTTTGATTGGAGGCAATATTTATTGCCACGGGGATGTTTTTTTTATGAATTTTACGATCAGTATGCCACCAGTGGTTCCATAGAAAAGGAGGTTTCTTCCAACGCTGCTTCCAGTGATGATTTATCAACAGAGAAGCTGTTTTTATCAATAATCCACCTGGCTTGTCAGCGCTTCACTGGGATGTTCCCGGATTTATTCCCAAAAACATCCGCCGGTAAAAAGCGCGGTTTCAGTTTCGTTAACCGGAACGCCAGGTTTTCAGGGTGTTCATGCATGATTTCCAGGGAGCGGGGAACACTTTGGGAAAGGGCCCATTTCGGGCTTTCCACAGGGTGTTCCTCATGGCAGGTTGTTGCTGTGCCGGTTTTTTTATGATCAAAGATCGGGGCCTCCTGTGAGGCTGGAAGGGCCCCTGTTGCGCGGAGAGCGGCTTATATTCAGGTGACCATGGATGAAATATTTCATCCGGGAATGGTGGAATAGTTGATACGATTGAGCAATAACAAGATTTTTTCGAACCGCCTGGCTATAAACCGGGAAACCGGTGATTGTTCAATTAAATTCTGACATATGAAGGGTATAATAGCTATATTTTTTAAAAATGACATTTTGTCAACTTTGTATATGTGTGATGAAAAAAATTATTGGACAAATTTATCGTTGCCTGTTCAATAGTCATTTCAGATTTTTTATGCCCATTGGAGGTAATTATGCACAGCCTTGGAATCAATGTGGGCTCCTCAAGTCTTAAGATCGTTCTTCTTGAAAATAACAAGCCCGTTTTTAATAAGGTCCTTGATCATGAAGGGAACTTTGTTGAGACATTAAAGAAGTTTCTGAAAAGTACCGACCTTCCGGCGGACGTTTTGGCCCTGGTAACCGGGACTGAAGGGCGGTATTTGCTCAATATAAACAATGTGATTGAGTCTCTCTGTATCGAGGAAGCTCTCAGTGCGCTTAAGTATTCTGTTGATGCCGTTGTTTCCCTTGGCGGGGAAAATTTTGTCGTATATACCATTGATAACGATGGGAAGATAATAACCAGTTTTTCCGGAAATAAATGCGCGTCCGGAACCGGTGAATTCTTTAAACAGCAGCTCGGACGAATGGACATGAACCTTTCGGATGTTCAGACCATTCCGGACGGGGCGCGAGTGTGTCACCTTTCGTCGCGCTGTTCGGTTTTCATGAAAAGCGACTGTACCCACAAGCTCAACAAGGGTGAGGCCACCAAAAATGACATAGTGCTTTCCCTGAGTGATGTTATGGCCACGAAGGTGGTCGATTTTCTCAAGCGTGCACGAATAAAAGAGGGGAAGGTCCTTCTTTCCGGGGGTGTGACGCGCAACAAATACATCATCAACTTTGTTAAAGATAAAATGCCCGGCGTTGAGTTTATTGTCCCTGAAGAAGCTCCTTATTTCGAGGCGCTGGGGGCCGCTCTCATCGCGGCTCATTCGGGCAGCAGGCTTCCCGCTGTTGACGATCTGTTCAAGCCGCACAAGGTGCAGTTCGCCCGGTTTGACAGTCTCAGGTCAGCCGAAGGGAAAGTCCATTACATCGAGCCGATCCGCGGCAAGGTGAAGGAAGGCGGTGAGTATATCCTCGGCGTTGACGGGGGATCTACCACAACCAAGGTCGCGCTGATTGATATTGAAACCGATGAGATCGTCGCCGCTCACTACGGCAGAACCCATGGCGACCCGGTGAAAGCCCTGAAGAAATGCCTGGAGAGCGTTAAAGAGCAGATCGGCGATACAAAGATATCCATAACGCTCACATCAACCACCGGGTCTTCACGGGAGATACTCGGAGTGTTTCTTGAAACTCCGGCGGTTTATAATGAGATCATCGCGCACGCGACCGGCACCACCTATTTCAAGGGGGATGTTGACACGATTTTCGAGATCGGGGGCCAGGACGCCAAGTACGCTTCACTAAAAAACAAGGTCCCTATTGATTACGCCATGAATGAGGCCTGCTCAGCAGGGACCGGATCGTTTCTTGAAGAGTCCGCATCAGGAGACCTCAATATTACCGATGTTAAACAGATTGGAGAAATAGCGGTACAGGCCGACTCGCCGCTGAAATTCGGCGAGCACTGCTCCGCGTTCATCAATTCAGACATCCGGAAAGCGATACAGCAGGGAGCGACCAGGGAGGATATCACTGCCGGTATTATCACCTCAATTGTTTCGAATTACCTGAACCGGGTTGTGGGCAACAGGTCCATCGGCCACAATATCGTGCTCCAGGGCGGGGTCGCCCTGAATAAGGCAGTGCCCCTGGCATTTGCCATGCTTACCGACAAAGACATCACCGTGCCGCCGGACCCCGAGCTCCTCGGCTGTTTCGGCGTCGGCATACTGGCGAAGCAGAAATTCGAAGACGGGATCATAGAAAAAGCGTCCTATGATATTGACGCGATACTGGCAACCGAGATCATCTACGAGCGGGAGTTTGACTGTAAGGCCTGCGACAACCATTGCCCGGTGCGCGTTTTGAAAGTTAATGAAAACCGGTATATGTTCGGCGGAAGATGCAACAAGTACGCCAACACGCGAAGAAAGAAAAATTTCGATGAAAACAAAATTTTCAACTACATCGAAAAACGTGAAGAGCTTCTGTTCAGGGAATTCGCCCCGAACCAGGACAGCCTCTCAGTGAAATATGATTACACCATTGGCGTGCCCCGGGCGTTTTCCATATACACGCTGTGGCCGTTCTATTCCTGGTTTTTCCATACCCTCGGCATCCGGACCGTGCTGTCAGAGGATGTCTGCCACGAGGGCATAGCCCGTACCGAAGGTTCCTACTGCTTTCCCGCGGAGATCGCCCATGGCGCGGTACAGGACATCATAAACAGGAACATTGACTATATCTTCGTCCCACACTTCAGGGACATGGAGAGCTATGAGGACGATGTTCACGCGAATTTCTGTCCCATAACCCAGTCGCTGCCCTATTATATTAAAAAGGCTTTTCCGGAAATCAAAGACGAGCGGATACTCTCTCCGGTGGTCAGCTTTAAATACGGGAAAGCCAAGGCCCTCGAGGGATTTTTAGAGCTCGGGGAATCTCTGGGAATATCTGACAGAGAAATACGAAAGGCCTTTGACGTGGGGTTGTCCAAACAGAATGAGTTCTGGAACACCTATACCGCGATGGGCAAAGAAGCGCTTGAACTGGCACGCAAATCAGAACGGCCGGTAATCGCGATTCTCGGCCGTCCGTATAACGCTTTCACCAGGGACGCTAACATGGGCATACCCCTCAAGTTCACCAGCAGGGGATATTCGGTCGTTCCTTTTGACATGCTCCCCATTGAGGACGTATCGATTTTCAAAAACATGTACTGGTACTACGGCCAGCAGGACATGAAGGCCAGCATGATTCTGAAAGGTGAAGAAAACATATACGTCACCTATATAACGAATTTTTCCTGCGCTCCCGATTCATTCATGCTTCACTATGTGAAGTGGATAATGGGGACAAAACCTTTCCTCGTGCTCGAGCTTGACTCGCATTCCGCTGATGCGGGAATCGATACCCGCGTCGAGGCCTTTGTCGATATCATCGAAGGCTACCGCTCCAAGCTCAGCGAGCTGAAAGAAGATCGGTATGATAACGGACTGCGTTTCATAAACAACGGGAAAGACCCGCTTCATCTTTATGATGAAAAGAACAGCAAGAGAATCGATATTTTCGGCAACCCCAGGATCAAGATGCTGCTTTCCAATATGGGGCGCCTGTCCGCCGAGCTGCTCGCCGCAGGAGTGAGGGCGGCCGGAATCAAGGCCGAAGCCATGCCTCTTCCCGACCGGTTTACGCTTCAGCTCGCGCGCAGCCACATGTCGGGCAAGGAGTGCCTGCCCTCACAGCTCGTTCTGGGAAGCGCGCTGAAGTATTTCACCTCGGACAAGTACCGCAAGGATGAAATATACCTTCTCTTTGTTCCAACCACGACCGGGCCGTGCAGAACAGGCCAGTATTTTATCTTCTATGAAAACCTGTTCAAGGACATGCGCCTTGAAAATGTCGTTGTCGTTACTCTGGACGCCGATAATTCATACAATGAGCTCGGCCCTCATTTCAGCAGGAACGCGTGGTGGGCCCTTGCGGTCGCTGATTACATGAAGGACATAGAGACTTCTCTGCGTACCTGCGCGGTTGACCCCGTTACCGCGATAGCTAAATACGACGAACTCTGGCAGGAACTTATTGATATCACCGAAAAAGATATCACGAAAGTAGTCCCCGCGCTGGAAAGAATCGCGGAAGAAATATGCAAAATCCCGCTGAAGCAGAAGATGGTTGATACTCCCAAGGTCCTCGTTGTGGGGGAGATCTATGTGCGAAGGGATGACTTCGCCGTTGATGAGCTGGTGCAGATCATGAGCAGGCGCGGTATTATCGCGAAAGTTTCAGGGATCACCGAATGGATATATTACTGCGACCACACCAGGAAACATGAGATACTGAAAGAGCTCAGCGCTGTTCCCTGGTACCGGAAACCGTTTTCTTCGGCGATGAAGGATCTCATCCTGTGGAAGCTTGAAGAAAAGTGGAAGCACAGCGTTGAGCATAAAGTGAAAAACGCTCTCGGTGTCACCGGACTCATCCCGAAAACGCCTCATAACATGGAAGAGATCATGGGTAATTCGTATGAGCATTTTGTGACTGACGAGCTCCACTCTGAAATTTCCATTTCCAGCGGAGTTGCGGCAACTGCTCTCATGGATGATTATTCCGGTGTAATCAATATCTCCCCGTTCGCCTGCCTGATCGGAAGGGTCATTGAAGGGCTTATTACTCCATGGGCGAGGGAGCGGCGATTCCCGGTAATGTCTGTCGAAATAGACGGTGAGATACTGCCGCCGAATATTGTCAACAAACTCGAGATTTTTATGCTCAATGTTCTTCGTTTCAGGGGTAAATATGAAACGGTTGATCTGGTTGAACAGCAGGGTGAAGCCGATCTCTCGATGACCAGAAAAATAATCAAGGCATAAAATAGAAAGAAGAAGGGGCTGTCCTGAAAGTCGTCTCGATACTAATTTCGTAACGCTCATTGAGTGATTTTGATGATGAAAACATCAAAATCGTATCGAAATGAGCGGGAATTTTTTATTCACTTTACGAAATTCACTCGACGAACGTTTTTGGGGACAGCCCCTCTTCTTTATCCTTCAGTTTTTCGGCATATTCTTTTTCTTTGCCGGCCGGGGTTTCTTCCTGTCATCTCTGGCAATGTTTTCATTCACCTGAACCGTATCTGCTGATTCCAGGTGTGCTTCATATGCCATTTCTTCAGGCCTGAATTTCGACTCGATGAATTCCCTGAAAATATCGATGTACTCAAACACCGCGGGAACGACAACCAGCGTGATAAGCGTTGACAGGATCAGGCCCCCGATGATAACGATTCCCATCCCCTGCCGGTATTGGGCCGCCTCGCCGATTCCCAGGGCAAGGGGAAGTGTTCCCGCGAGCATGGCGAAGCTGGTCATCAGAATAGGCCTGAGCCTGGCGCGTCCCGCTTTTTTAATGGCTTCTTTTCGGTTAAGCCCCGCCCGAACTCCATCCAGGGCGAAGTCGACAAGGAGGATTGAGTTTTTGCTCACCAGGCCCAGCAGCATGACCAGCCCTATCATACAGAACATGTCCATGAGTTTTCCGGTGAAGAAGAGGGCGTACGCACCGCCGGCTATGGCAGGCGGCAGTGCAAGAAAGATCGTCACGGGAGTGAAGAACGATTCATAAAGGCTCGCCAGTACCAGATAGATGAAGATAAGGGCCAGGGTAAAAGCGGTTATCATGCTTGTCGTCATATCTCCGAAGCTGTCCGCCGCGCCTATAAAAGAATAGGATATCCCCGGAGGCATGGGTATTTCCTTTTCGAGAATGTTCCTGGTGCGGCTGAGGGCGGTGCCAACCGCCCCTCCCGGCGCGATGTTTGCCATGATCTGCACGACCCTGCCACGGCTCTGCCTGAGGATTTTTGCCGGGCTGCGTGCGTCTTTTCCTTCAGCTACGGCGCTCAAGGGTATCATTTTATACTGCATATTGGGGACCCGGGTGTTTGCGAACGCGCTTTTCAGGTCACGCTGATCCGGCTTAAGCCTCAGACGCACGTCGTATTCAAGGCCTTTGTCCCTGAATTTTCCCACAACCCCGCCTTCAACATGGTAGCGCAGCTCCATGCCCGCTGACCGGTGGTTGACTCCCAGCATTTGCATTTTGTTTTCATCAAGGTGGATTTGAAATTCAGGTTTGCCCGGCTGATAGCTCGTGGCTAGTTCGGTCAGGTCGCTTATCTCTTCGAGCTTTTTCATGACCTTTACCGAATATTCCTGGATTTCTTCAAGATTTTCACCCCTGATGTTAAGAATAAATGGCTTGTTGCTGTCCCCGCCCATGTATTCATCCACCGAAGGCTGGGCAAAGGCAAACTGTTTCATTATTTTTCTCACTTCCGCCTTTATTTCCATGGAGCTTCGGTCCCTTTCGCCGAGCGGGACCAGGAAGATGTTGATCGTTGCCTTGTAGTCCTCTGACTGGCTGTTCCCCACAGTCATGGTCATGTAGTTAAGTTCGGGAAGGGATTTCATCAGGTCTGCGATTTTTATTGCGGTTTCCTGCGTTCCGGAAAGGCTTGTTCCCACCGGGACCTGAATATTGATTGAAAACTCGCTCTGGTCAGCTTCAGGCTCAAAGGTCTTGCCGATCAGGGCGAAAGCCCCCAGGCTTCCGAAAAAGATCAGCGTGGTCGCCCCGATGATAATAAGGGGATGTGAAAGGCTGAAGTTGACGATTTTTTCATAGTAATAGTCAAGCCCGTTTTGAAATCGGTCGAAGCTTTTGACCACGGCATTGTTCGCCTTTCCCCCTTTGCCCGCGAAATACGCTGAAAGAAGGGGGGCCACGGTAAGGGCGTCGAAGAGACTGATTGACATGGCGAAGACCACGGTCAGGCCGAACTGTTTGAAAAAGCGTCCGACAATGCCTTCCATAAAGGCGATCGGGAAAAACACGGCAAGAATGGTCAGGGTGGTCGCGATGACCGCGAGCATGACTTCGGTCGTCCCCCGTTCGGCCGCTTTCAGGGGGCTCATCCCTGACTCGATCTTGCGGTAAATGTTTTCCCGAACGACGATCGCGTCGTCAACGAGCAGTCCGACGGCCAGGGACAGCGCCATGAGCGACATCAGGTTCATGGTAAAACCCATGAAGTACATGAGCACAAAGGCCCCGATGATCGAGTTGGGGATGGCAACACCGGTAATAACGGTTGAGCGGATGTTGCCCAGGAACAGGTAAACCACGAGAACAGCAAGCAGTATGCCGATGATCATGGTCTCTTCAACGTCGCGGATGTTCAGTCTAATATATTTTGCCGTGTCATAGACGAAGGTAAGCCGTGGATTGCCCGGGCTTTTTTTGACGACTGCGTTGACGCGGTCAATACGCTCCATGACCCCGTCTGCAACGGCCACCGAGTTAGCCCCGGACTGTTTGTACACGTCAAGAATTATGCACTGTTGTAATTCATACTCCTTTTTTTCTTCTTTTTTTTCCCGAAAAATCTTGTTTAAAAATCCTGCTTCCTCTTCATTAATTTTTTTCTTTTGATAATAGATATAGGCCAGATTGTCCTCTTCTTCGGCGCCGTCAATTACCCTGCCCAGTTTGTCCAGGGTGACCGCGCTTGCCACATCTCCCGAAAATGAAACAACGGTTTTTTTTATCTGGTCAACGCTTTTAAACTCGCCCACGGTTTTGAAGGTGGTTGACTTTGATCCCCGGTCGAATTTCCCCACGGGGATATTCGCTCCCGAGCTCTTCAGGCTCTCGGCAACGGTGAGGGCGGGTATCTCATAGGCGTTCAGTTTGTTTCGGTCAAGCTCTACCTGAATTTCACGCCTGGTCCCCCCGGTGAGTGTGACCTCGCCCACGCCGTCAACCTGTTCGATCAGCGGCTTGATCTTCTCTTTAACCAGATCATAGAGGTCTGCCCTGCTCAGATCTGCGGATACGGCCATGGTGATGACCGGCAGGTCGGTGAAGTCCCATTGCTTGACCAGGGGGTCGTCGGTGAGGTCATCCGGAAGATCATTGCGGGCGAGGGCCACTTTTTCTCTCATTTTTTCTTCAGCGTATTTGATCTCTGTCTCGTAGCTGAATCTCGCAATAACTACTGAATATCCTTCATAGTTCCGTGATGCGAGTTCTTCAAGCCCGGAGATGGTGCTGATCTGTTCTTCCAGGGGCTTTGAGATGAGTTTTTCGATCTCTTCAGGTGATGCTCCCGGATACGTTGTGGTGACCGTAACCAGCGGGAAGTCAATGGGAGGAAAGATGTCAACCCCGATGCGGTTCAGGCTGATGCCCCCGGTTACGAGCATCAGGATGACGACACAGGTGATGAAAATAGGCCGTTTTATTGAAAAATTCGCGATGGTCATATTATTTCTCCTTAACGCTGGCCAGGTATTTTTCGACATTCACATTGTAGCGTTCAAAGATTTCATTTTTGGAAAGATCAAATCGAAGAAGGGAAACGTTATAGCCTACCAGGGCCTCGAGTTCACCCTGCCGCGCCTTTACCATGGTGTCAAGAGCCATGCGCATGGTTGCCGAATTGATCTTTCCCTGCCGGAAGCGCACCAGCGCGCGCTGGTAATACATTTCAGATTCTTTGGTCGCGGTACGCGCTTTCATGAGTATCGTGTGCTGAAGCGAAACCCGTTCCATTGAGTTGAGCACGTCGTCCCGGACTTCGAGCCTGATCTTTTCAATGTTGATCTCCTGCTGTTTGAGCTGTAAGCGCGCGTTTCGGAGATTTGTCTCGTTTTCTGAATCGTTGAAGGCATAGCTGACTTTAGCGGAAACCTTCCAGGTCGGATATTTCCATGTTGCCATGTCTTCAATCGCGCCGCCGAATTCTTCGTTCTGTGAACCCGTGTTTGCCGTGACCCCCACAGACAGCGAGGGCAGGGACGCGTTTTCGTACAGCGCCAGTTGCATTTTAACGTTTTCAAGCGTGAGCTTCGAGTTTTTATAGTCCACGCGTTTTTCCATCCCGGCCCTGACTGCGGTGTCCCCGTCGAGGACAGGCAGCTCGTCAACGAGCTCAGTCACGCCTTCGACCTGTGTGTCGGCCGGCATGTTCATGGTCCGAACGAGCTTTCTTACCGCCTCACGGTAGTTTTGCCGGGCAGCGGCATAGCCTGATTCGGCTGACGCAACCAGCGCGTTGTACTGGTTCAGGTCATAAAGCTCGCCGAGGCCGTACTTTACGTTTCTGGCAATGATGTCCCGTACCTGGCGGTCGGATTCCAGCTCGAGACGCGCGGTTTCCACGGAGAATTTGCGCACGGTTATGGTCCAGTAATCAACCAGGGTTGAGACAACAAGTGCTGACAGCTGGTCAATTATTGCCGACCTCTGTATTTCAGCGGCGTTTTTCATGATCATATCGGACTTCCGGTCCATGACCCCGAAAGCGTTTTTCAGCAGTTCCTGCTGCACACTTACGAAAAAATACGGGGTGTGGTACGCGGGATCGCCTGCCGTTTTGCCGAACGCCGGCAGAGCAGGGTCATTGGTGTCTGAAAAAATTTCGCTCACTCCGCCTGAAAGCGTCGTCCCTGATTTGAATGTTTTTGACGCTGAAACCGTGAGGTCATACTGGTATGATTTGTCCCCGCTCAGCGCTGAAAGGCCGGTAGCCGCGATTTTCGTATTTGTGTAACTGGCGTCGACATTCATCATGGTGTCATATTTTTTCTGTGACATTCTGTATGCGCTGTCGCTCATCACCACGTCGTATTTGGCGGACTGAAGGGTGAGATTGTTTTGCAGCACCAGGTCTATGGCCTGCTCAAGCGTCAGCTTCGCGCCGCTTATGGTGATTGTGGCTCCGTCTTTGTTTTTCTCCTGGGCGGTGAGCAATGAGGGTAACGCAAATTCAATCACGAGAACCATTATAAACGTTATAACTTTATTCATGCAATCCCCCTTCCTTTCGGTATTCAATCATTTTCTGAATAAATTCATTCAATTTATTCATGGCCTCATCGGGCATGACCGGGATGGCAACGTTTTTCCCGGGGGGGCGTAACGCTTTGAACGTATAACGCATAATGAATGATAAAAATCGTTCGATATATCCTTCGCCATATATGCGGTCATACCATTGGGTGTCAAACCAGTGTTCCCTGTCGGGATAGCTAATGATAAAATTAAAAATATTTAATACCGCAAGAAGGGTATTCTCGCATTCAAATTCCCCGCAGTCGATTCCATCCTTAATTATATTTTCTATGACTTCCATTTTAGGGATGAAATAGCTGGACATGAATTCCCTGATGTTCTTGTGTCTCTGAGCCAGTTCTATTGCCATGATACGGCTGAAGTCCGGGTCAAAACCGCTGAGGTGGATATAGGTCATTGCATAAATGATCGCGTACAGTTTTTCGGAAGGTGTTTTCAGAATGTTGAAAAATTCATCGGGCTCGGGTTCCCGGTCAATGCCGAAGAGGCGATGAAGTATGCCGATGTACAGTTGTTCCTTGGTGGCAAAATAGTAATGAATGAGGGCCTGGTTTACTCCCGCTTTTTTTGCGATCGAGCTCATTCTCGCGCCTTCATAACCGCGTTCGGCGAATTCACTTTTTGCCGCGAGAATGATTTTTTTACGGGTTTCATTGTTGTCTTTTATTGGGTTCATGTATACCTTTGCTATAGAGTAAAATTATTTAATAATTTATAGATCAATTAACCATTTGGATAAATTAACTAGTTAATTAAACTTAAATTTTCAGTCAAGCGCTTAATTTATTTTTTTACATTCAGGCATTTCAATGGTTCCAAACAAAAAACTCCATTAAAGAATGGAGTTTTTTGTTTGGAATGCGATAAAGTCAAAAAAAAGGCGTGTCCCGGCATTTTTATTTTATAAACCGCAGCGGGGACACCCTGGATTATATATCAATCGGAGTCTTTACCTGAGTACATTTTTTCGATTACATCGGCATATTTCTGCATGATGACCTTCCTTTTCAGCTTCAGCGTCGGCGTCATTTCTCCGCCGTCCTGCGTGAATTCATGAGGCATCAGGATAAACCGCTTGATTTTTTCATAATTGGCAAGTTCTGCTGACTGCTTATCGATTCGGTCTTTGTAAAATGCGATAATTTCCGGCTTGTTAACCAGCTCATCCCGTGATGAAAACTGGATATTATTTTCTTTTGCGTATTTTTCCAGATTTTCAAATGAGGGGACAATTAAGGCGGAAATATAATTGCGCTTGTCGCCGATTGTTGCCACCTGCTCAATATAGTGGTCAAGTCCCACAACAGTTTCAATGTGCTGTGGCGCGATGTTTTTCCCCTGGGAGGTTATGATAAGGTCTTTAATGCGATCGGTTATTCTGATAAAACCTTCTGCATCGATAAGACCGACATCACCGGTTTTAAACCATCCGTCCTGAGTCATCACTTCGGCGGTCGCTTCCGGCTTATTATAGTAGCCTTTCATTAAATTCGGCCCTTTGATCTGAAGTTCACCTTCGTCAGAAAGCCTCATCTGGCAATCAAGAACAGCCTTGCCCACGGTGCCAAATTTAAATTCCTTTGGCCTGTTACAGGTACACATGGGGGATGTCTCGGTCAGGCCGTATCCCTGGCAAATCAGCACCCCGCACGCATAAAAGAATTCTTCGATATCCTTTGAAAGGGCGGCTCCTCCTGCTGAAAAAAACTTTTTATAGCCTCCGACAACATCTCTGAGTTTTTTAAGCACCAGTTTGTCAGCCATGGCATGTTTCAATGCGAGAAACGGCCCGACGAAAGATTTATTTTTCTTTTTGAACGCATATTTTTTACCGTTCTCCACTGCCCAGTTGAACATTTTTTTCTTCAGTCCGCCTGTCTTCTCAATCTGGTCGTAGACTGTGGCATAAATTTTTTCATACAGACGGGGAACACTTACCATGCAGGTTGGCCTGACTTCCGTCAGGAAACCGACAACATCCTTTGAATTGAGCATGTAGTTGTTGACCGCTCCCTGCCTGAACACATAGTTCGACCAGGTGCGCTCATAAGCATGGCTGAGCGGAAGAAAGCACAGGGAATAATCATCTCCGCCAACATCAAAATGTTTATCAATGGCCCTGAACTGTGAGGCAATGTTGGCATGGGTAAGCATGACTCCTTTGGGGTCACCGGTTGTTCCCGAGGTGTATATAAGCGTGGCCAGGTCTTCAGGATCTCCGGCATTGATTCTTTTTTCCAGATCGTCATCCCTTTGTGATTTTTCACCGAATTTTAGATAGTCATCATAATAAACAGACCTGTCGCCTGAGATGGTTACATTTTTTTCTAAAACGATCACTTTTTGCACCTGAGGCGTCTCATTAACGAATGACATTATTTTATCGTATTGACCCTGGTCACCGACAAAAACCATCTTTAATTGTGCGTCATTTATAATGTATTGTGCCTGTTTGGCAGTATTGGTAGCATATATGGGAACGCTCACCGCCCTTACTGAAAGAATCGCGTAATCAGTAATATGCCACTCGGGGCTGTTCTGAGAGAAAATACCGATCATATCATTTTCTTTAACGCCGTCTTCAAGGAGTGCTTTGGCCACAGATTTAATTTTATGTCCCATTTCCTTGTAACTGATGCTGTGCCACGCCCCGTCTGTTTTATACCTCATGGCAGTTTTTTCGCCGTTTCTGGCTAAACTCTCATGAATAATTGAAGCGAGATGATCTTTGCCCATAAAAACCTCCTCTGATTACATGGGTGTATTGACTATAATAGCCTTCAAGTGCTTTCGATAGAGAATTTTAAGAGAATCGATTGAAAGTTCCTTATAAAAAACACTTTACAGAATGCCATCCGGAATAATGAACTACAATCGATAGACAAACTATTATTCGTAGCATAAATATGACAAGCATATTTCTGACTTTAGATTAATTTTGTCTACATACAGAGGTTGTGAATGATGATTGAAAAAAATAATTACATTGTCAGGCGAATAAAAAATATTTATTTTAATAGTCGTATATATTTATTTTGTAATGTTTTAAGAGTTAATAATTATTCAAACAGCGATAAACATGATATAAAATTTTTGGTGCTTTCCAGGGCAATATCAGGGTTAAATAAAACATATAAATGTGAACAGAATAATAAACCCTCTCCGGGATTGACCGTTTATACAATGACTGATAATATCAGGGTATAGGGTGACTTTAACAAGATATTCAGCAAGGGAGAACGTTATATCAAAGATCATTGTCAGGTAAAGAGGTAATGATGAGTAAAAAAATGAAAACATCACAAAAAATTGAAGAAAATGAGCTTTTCTCGCAGGTATTGATCAGTAACAACCAGCGGCTCATTGTGGCAATCCTTACTATCTTTCTCCTGGCGAATCTGGCAACTGCGGTGATCAAACTGCTGGGCAGAGGCTCAGAGTATCTCAGCTTTTACAGTATTGGCATTGAATTCATTCTTATTGTGGTGATTTTATCAGTCACTTTTCTGTTCGCACGGCTGCTTCGCGGCAAGAAGATATCCAGCTATGTGACCATCACCGGTATCATGATCTGTCTGTGGGTTTTTCAGTTCATAATGCATGGAGCGAAAGAACTTTTCGCAGTCAATTACATAGCTCTTGCGCTGAGCGTTTTTTATTTTAACTGGAAAAACACCATGTATACTTTTATACTGGTCGTTGCGGCGCAGACCGCGCTGTTTATACTCAGGCCTGACCTTGTTCCGACCGGGCCCGCAAGTAATACGATTATACGATATCTCATATATGTCTGGGTCGGATTCAGTGCTGCCGCCGGCTCAGAAGCGACAAGAAAAATACTTCAGCTTGCCATAGTAAAGAATGATGAAGCGCGGCAGCATTATGACAATCTCAAGCTCGTCGCGGGGGAAGTAATTGAATCTATTGGAGTGCTGAAAGATCAAACAGAAGATCTGCAGTCCATTTCTGAAACGCTAAAGACAATATCCCAGGATGAGGCATCGTCCCTTGAACAGGTATCGGCCTCAACAGAAGAACTTTCCGCTAACTCGGACGGTTTAAGCGGGATCGCAAAATCGCTCAAAAATGAGCTTGATATCAATCTCGAGTCAGTGAGTGACCTCGAAAAAGTGAACAGCAAGATGCAGACCGACGCCAGAAAGATTAATAATACTCTCGTTGAAATAGCTGATTATTCAAAGAAGTCCGCTGAACAGATTCTTAATACCAAGGAGGAATTCATAACCCTGAAAAATAAAAGCAGCGAAATGTCGAATTTTGTCGAGATCATCAATGAAATTGCTGACAAGGTAAACCTTCTTTCGCTGAACGCCGCGATTGAGGCCGCGCGCGCAGGGGAATACGGAAAGGGCTTCGCTGTTGTGGCGGATGAAATTTCAAAGCTTGCTGACGCGACAACCCAGAATTCGAAAGAGATTGCGCGAATTATCAGTGAAAACCACCAGTTGATTGACAACAGCAACACCGTTATTGAAACATCGGTGGGGATGATCAACAATATGAATTCGTCTGTTTTAAGAATAAAGGATGAAATCGGCGGGGTGGCCACTCTCATGAGCGACATTGACAGGACAATAGTGGTAGTTAAGAAGTTAAACGAAAGAATCCACGAATCGAGCAGGGTAATTGAGAATTCAACATCAGAACAGAAACTTTCCACTGATGAGCTGAGTAAAACCGCTTATCACATATCAAGCGGGTCTCAGCAAATTGTCGAGATCTCGACAAAAATTTATGATTCAATAGGCGTTATAAACGGGACCACTAATAAACTCGGCGACCTCTCGATGTCGCTGGTGGAGTGATATTAATTTTATTTGTCAGGATCAAAGTCTAATCAGAGAATAATTTTTCAAACCAAAACCTGATATAATCTTTTCCAGGCAGCTGTTTCTTGCAGTGCAATATACCGTTCTGCCACTATGCGCTATTTTCTGAAAACATTCATAATGCCCTTTCCCCTGCAGCTCAAGCGGCCCGATCTCATCAATATAAACGGGATCGATTCCTTTTATAATGATGTCGTCGATTATCGACGCAGTGAATATGAATGATTCCCTGAAAAAGCTGAAGGAACCGCAGATGTAAAACGGGATTCTGTTTTCCGGAAATAAATTTGACTTGAGCGATTGTACTGTTGATTCTCCGGTGGAAAGCCTTGTTGCCTCATAGCCGCAGAAAACCAGGTGCTTGAATATTTTTTTTGATATGAAGCCATCGCCCCGGTTCAATTCGCGATAAAGAGACTGGATGCGGGTTGTTTTCCCCTGGTTAATTTCTCCATGAATAATATAAACCATGATACCCGTACAGTCTTCAGCAAGTTAAATCAGTTTAGCATAATAGCTTCAGCCGATTATAATGACAGCGCTCACGATCCAGCAGGCAAGAACAACCGAGATACCCGTTACGTATTGTGCAATCCTGGTTTTTCCCATAAGATGATTTTCTGAGCTTGCTATTCTTTTACTAAAATAATAGCCTGAAGCAAATCCGGCCCCTCCCAGTATTGACCATGGGATCGATTCTGAAACGAGATATGAAAGAAATCCGGCAGCGCTGTTAAATGAAAGAAGATAGGGACAGGGGGCACACCGCATACCTGTGAAATAAAAGGCGATAGAAGAAGCTAAAGCGGCCGTCGAGCCGAAAAAAGCAGCTTTCAGCCAAGTCAGGTTTTCCGGCTTTTTCCCTGCAGTATAAATAACCGTTGAAATCATTGCTGTATGCAGCATAAGGGCTATGCTGGAGTTTGCCCTGCACATGATTGAATTTCCACACACGAGCACTCCCATCTGAATTATGAGAACTGCTGGAATAACAACTGGAATAATATACTGCGCCTTTTTGATCCGGCCGGCAATGAATCCCATTATTAAAAATGCGATTCCGGTAAGGATCGCTGCCCGAAAGGGCAATTCTGTTGTTCGTATGGCGCTGTTAAGTGTCACTTCTGAAAATCCCCAGAGGGATCCTCCAAGAATGACCAGTGAAATACTATTAATAGTGCACGATTTTATGGATGTTCGCATGGCTGTTCCCTTCTGGATTTTAGCGTTATAATTAATTATGTTATTTTTAACATAATTAATTATAAGGGAGCCTTGTGTCAATAATTTTTAAGATATGAGGCGGTGCACCTTGATCATTGCCCCGGTCTGGTAGAGTTTCTGCGTGCCGCCGCCTTCCATGATGACTTCCAGCGCTTTTTCAGGATCGGTAACCTGAGAGCCGGCAAGGTGAGTCACGGGTGTTGACATAAAGGCTTTGCCGCTCATGGGAGTTGAGGGGCCCATAAGAACAACATCGCGCGAACCGGCTGCTGACTGGAGTATTGAGCCGATTGAGTTATTAATTATTGAAGTCGCGGTGATGATGATAATATCAGCCGCAGTGCAGGCCGAAGCGAGTTCATCCGGGCTGTGAACAAGCGCATTCCCGACATTCCGGTTTTCAAATACACTTATGGAACATCCCTTTTTTTTCAGCATCACCACTACCGGTTCGATAAGGCCTATCATGACCACGCGTTCGGTTCCCTTTAAGTTTATTTGTTCAAACACGTCTTCTGTACTTCCGCATCCTTCGACATTCACAATCGCGTTGACCGATGCGAGGCCCAGAGCGCGGCAAAGCAGATCCTCTTTCGCGCTCATGGCCAGTATCTCCTCGACGGTTGCCCCCCTCAGCATGCCGGCTTTCGGAAATACCGTGCACGTGGTTTTTCTCTCATGGATGATGTTCGCGGATATTCCGGTACTGCCGTTTTCAAGCTGAACAGCGATGTAACCCAGGCCTAAGACCACCCTTTGCAGTTTTAAATTTTTGTCACTGGATGAAAGTGTTTTTATCAATTGATCAAGCATTGATGCCTCCTTTGTTGCTGGGGGGATGAGGATTTACTCAGTGGACTATTTTTTTCTGATGCACATGAGAATAATATCATCCGCAGGGTTAGAATAGTTTGTGAATTCATAAATGGTTTCAGTCATTGAATGAATAATTTCAAGAGGGGGTGATTCAATATTTGATTTAAAATTTTGTATGATCCGGTCTTCCCCGTAAATCTGGGAGCCGTCTTCTGATGTCGCATTTTTAACTCCTTTTGTGTAAAAGAGCAGGGAGTCTCCCGGTTCGAGAATAAGGGAGATGTCTTTAAAAACTATTTTTTTTGCAAGGTTAAGCCCGGTCTGCGTGGTATTGACGTGGATGTACCCTTTTTTCTTTTTGCTGTAAAACACGGTGTTGATATCGCCATAGGATGAGATCACGCTTTTCCCTGATCTCTGGTTTATCTGGTACACGCTGAGAAAGAGAAGAGAGTGGATGCCTGATACTATTTTTGACATCCGGTTGTCGATCAATTCAATGAGCGCGGAAGGCATGGTTGACGCTGATGAGTACGAGCGCACCAGGGTTCTTACCGCCGCCCCTGCAAAAGAAGATGAAGGATCGTTACCAATGATATCACAGGTGACGATCTGATATGTCTCCTTGTTCAGATGAAACGCATCAATAAATGTTCCTGTCATTAAATCTGATGGAAGATAAACCGCAGAAATGTCAAGGCCGTCGATGTTTTCAAATTTAGGAAAGAGGCGGGCCTGGGCGTTTCTCATCTTCATGAGCTCTTCTTTATAGCGCGAATCCGTTTCATTCTTTTCATTGAAAAGACATTTCCCCTGTGCGGCGATGAGTTTCCCGCTGAGAGAGACAATCGCCAGGTCGGTCTCAAAAATTTCCGATGAGCTCTGTGCAACACAGTACACTGATTTTTCCTTAAGGCAGAGCGGGATAACGCAGAAGAAAATCGTTTTTCCGTTATCACTATTTTTCTGGAAGCTTATCGGATTTCCTTCTGATGCGCCTTTGGTGATGTTTTCCATTGCCGCAATGTTCTGAAAGGGCTCCGGAGTGAATCCCTCGGTGAATAGTTTTGAATAAAGCGGTGTGGCGCTGTCAGCGGTAGATTCAACGATTTCAATATATGAAATAGAGGTAATGCCGCCCAGAAGGTTCAGCGCCGTTCCCAGATTCGCTATAGTTTGTTTGTCCATGTTTCCTTCTCTGTAATAATATCGGGGAACCCTTATAAATTACATTTTTGATGTTCCCTTGTGGGCACAATCATTGGTAAAATCAGGTTTTATCAATTTGATATTAATGAAAAACCTGATTTTTAAAGGTGCCCATCAGGTAAAAAGGATTTTTTCAATTTCTTCAGATGTCCGCAGGGATAAAATTTTTTCAGCCCGTGCTTTTTCTGTTACAACATTACAGGAACGTATCGCTTTTTTTACTCTCGGAATATAAGCAGCGTCAATACTGAATGCGCGCATGCCAATTCCCAGAAGAAAGGGTATATATGTTTCACTGCTTCCCATATCGCCGCAGACGGTCACTTCTTTGCCGAATTTTATTGCGGCTTCAACAATTAATTTTAAAGACCTGAGTACCGCCGGATGGTGCGGTATGTAAAGATCAGAGACTTTTTCATTGGTCCGGTCGACCGCAAGTGAATACTGGATAAGGTCATTGGTCCCGATTGAAATAAAATCCGATTCCTTTGCGAGCAGGTCAATAATAGTCACTGCTGAAGGAATTTCAACCATAATGCCGATGCGCGGGTCAGGATTGTGAGGGATTTCCCTCTTTTTTAGTTCCTTTATGCATTCTTCGGTTATTTCACGGGCGGATGTATATTCCTCCAGCGAGGAAATCATGGGAAACATGATTTTAATCTCCATGCCGTCGCCTGCCCGGAGGATCGCGCGAATCTGCTGTTTAAAAATTTCCCTGTTTTTTAAGGAAAAGCGGATTGAACGCAGGCCGAGAAAAGGATTTTCCTCATGGAATGTTTTATAATAGGGAAGAACCTTGTCCCCTCCGATATCCAGGGTGCGGAAGGTGACCGGCTTCCCCTTCATGCTCTGAACGAGTTTTGTGTAAATCACGTACTGTTCTTCTTCAGAGGGGAAGGTATTCCTGATTATGAAGGGGAACTCGGTACGGTAAAGCCCGATGCCGTCAATAATGTCAGGAACAGCGCCTGAAACATCTGAGAGAAGATTAATATTGGCCAGGACTTTTACCGGGGAACCGTCAGCGGTTGCCGAAGGTTGTGCGAGCCCGGTGATATCGGCCTCGATTTTTTTACGTGAAAGTTTTCTTTTATTGAATGTCTCAACAATTTCTGCAGAAGGATTGATGTAAAGGTTGCCCGCATCAGCATCGAGCAGGAGAGGAGTGTTTGCCGGTACCAGGAGCAGGTCAGGCTCATCGATGAAGACCAGGGGTATGCCCAGGGAACGGGCGAGTATCGACACGTGGGATGTCACGCCGCCGCTCACCAGAATCATGCCGGCAATATCCATTGCCGAATATTTCAGCAGGTCTGAAGGAAACAGTTCCCGGGCGATTATAATGTGCCCGCTGAAGATTTCGTTTTCTTTCTGTTCGTCAGCCAGGTTGGCCAGGATCCTTCGCGTCAGGTCTTCAATGTCCTCGATTTTTTCCCTGATCAACGCGCTTTCACTTTTAGAGAAAATTTCGTAGTAGTGTCGGTATACCGACACTACGGCTTCGTGCGGAGATCCGCCCTTTAAGGTCATGTCGATCATTTTTCCGGTGAATCCCTGGTCTTTGAGCATAAGCAGATGTGAAGAGAATATCAGGGACGCAGCGTCGGAAAGTTTCTGTTCAACTTTCTCCTGGAGTTCTTCGAACTGCCTTTCAGTTTCCCTGATTGCCGCCGCAAGATCTTCTGTGGTATAGACACGATTCTGCTTGCCGCCTATAAAAAGTGGTCCGCGTTTTTCCTGCCCGGCCACATAAGCCGGCCCTGAAGCGAATTCCTTTGATGCGGATTTCCCTTTAATGAACCGGTAGGTGCTGAAATCAACCGGCTTTTTAATGTCAACCGAGGCCCACTGAGGAGCAAGGATAAGCCGGATGTTTTCAAGCATCGACGCCATCTGGGACGCCGTTGCCCTCATTGACATGATGTCCTGGTCGGAAAAACATCGGTCTTTTTCACGCTGCACCACAAGGACCCCGATGCGTATCATCCCCCTGATGATCGGCACCACGAGAAACGCCTCATAGTCGTCTTCGTTGGTTCCGGGGCAGGGTTTGAAGTTGGGATTGTTTTTTCCGATCTGTTCGCATATCGGCCTGTTTTCCCTGAGCGAGAGGCCGCACAGGCCTTCATTGATGTTCATCCTCACCGAGTTTACAGAATCGGGGTTTAATCCATGGGTTGCTTTTAAAACGAGTTCTTCAGATTTTTCGTCATAGAGGTAAATCGAGCATACCTGGGCCATCATGTGATCAGCGACCATGAGTACTGTTCGCTGCAGAAGATCTTCAAGTGATGTCTCTTCAAAAAGGGAGTTCAGCTCACCAATGCTGCAAAGCATTTTTACATGGTCAGTCTGCATATTCTCCTGCGTTATTCATTTAACGCCCAGGCCAGATGTTTGCGGTCGAGGTTGGAGCCTGTCATCACGACCACGACTTTTTTCCCGGCAAGCTGTTCTTTTATCTTGAGGGCGCAGGCTATGCCGGCTGCCCCGGCCCCTTCGGCGAGGTTATGGGTGTGCGTCAGGGAAAGCAGCACCCCCTGGATGATTTCTTTTTCAGTAACCATGACAACATCAGATATTGCGTCTTTAATAATGATATACGGAATCTGGAAGATCGACCGTGAGGCGAGCCCGTCGGCAAAGGTGTCGGAGCTGTCCGTTGTTACCGGTTCTCCTTTTTCAAGCGAAAGCTTCAGAGAGGGGGCTTTTTCCGCAATCACGCCGATTATCTGTACTTCTGGGTTAATGGCCTGGCTCACCTTAATCAGGGACGCGCAACCGCCTCCTCCTCCGACCGGTATTATTATGATGTCGACATCGGGAAGGTCTTCGAATATTTCAAGGCCCATGGTTCCGAGGCCGTTGAGGATGTCAGGTTCGTTCCCCTGCTCGATGTAATAGTATCCCAGTTCATCGGCGATTTCTTCACAGTATGCCTGGGTCTCATAGAAGTCCTTGCCGTGCTGCATGAGCTCTGCGCCGAGTCCTGTAATGGCGTTGTTTATTTCAGGATTGTTGTTCAACGGAACCGCGACATTGCAGAAGACATTTTCGTTACGCGCCGCCCACGCGGTAGCAAGGCCATGGTTCCCTCGCGTGGCGACAATTATTCCCTTGTCACGGATTTCATCCGAAACGTTAGCCATAAAGTTGACTGCCCCGCGTATTTTAAAAGATCCTGTTGGATTGTGGTTTTCGTGTTTTACATACACTTCAGCGCCGATAAGTTCCGAGAGGCTTGAATAATGGATTAAATGGGTTTTTTTCAAGCTCTGGTAAACGGTTTTCCGCGCTTTGTAAATGTTGAGAAAATTTACTTTTTTGGCCTGCTCCTGGAATTTTGACAGCATAGAGCGCTCCTGCATTGGCTTGATATTAATAGTTCTTTTCTACATTTTGCTTGTTGTGATTATTTGTAAACAGTTTTTTCCCTTATGGGCGGTTATTGCCTTGTTATGCCTGGATTTTCCGTAAGACTGAATCCTATACAGCATCCAACTCAATCTTACCGAAAAAGGAAAAATTTTCCATATAAAAAAAAGATTTTGTCTTATTGTTGCCGAGGGGATTTTGTTTTATTATAGAGTCTGAAAAGGATATTAACAGCAGCTCATGGCATAAGTGAGCTGGTTGTTTTACCCGCTCATTCTTCATATATGAAGAGCTGTCCCCTGGACGGCTCTTCACCTTCCGCCATCATTTTTAAATGGATTCCCCTTCTTCCCCTCCTTCCCCGGAGGGGTTTTTTTTGTTCTCTGGCTGGATGCTTTGAAGTACCGGCGCACATCTTTTTATACAGGCGCAACAGCGCTCATCGCTGCACATCTGGCAGGAAAAGCAGTCTTTGCAGGGATATTTTTTTTCTCCCGAGGCGTTGTCGGGGATGTAAAATTTTCCAGGTTTTCCCGGAATGGTGTAAAAAGCCATGATTAAATATCAAACCATTCAATCAGGTATTTTTTAACATCATTATCGGTAATAATGTCTTTTCCCGGTGAATAAATGCTTATGCGGAGTGAAATTGTCTCTCCGTTCCCCCAGGGCCACCATGCAGCATACAGGGCCATTTCCAGTGCATCACTTTCATCCGCATAGATGAACTGGCCCGGCTCAATCCCGTAAAGAGATTTTACCAGTTTTTTTATGGCTTTTGATGCCTTTTTTATGGATTTGGAGTCCCATCTCCAGGTAAATTCTTCATCAAGAGTATGCATGACTGGATCGGCCCATTTGTGGTCAAAAACAATAAGCAGCGAATTAAATCTGCTGTCGAAATCCCACCCTTTTTCGGAAAAAGATTTTTTTACCCCGAGGCATATGTTTTTAAATTTTTTCAGATCATCGTTTTCCATGCAATAAGTATGACATACAAGACAGATCCGGTCAAGAGGCAAAGCCGTAAATAATTCCAATTCAGCTGGCGTTCCTTTTGTTCTTTTTCCTAAAATACCATGCGTAAATTTTATTATGCTAAACAATTATCTGACAAAAACCGATAGGTAGATTAAGGGAAAATCTGGTTTTCGGGCTTAACGCAAGACTTTTCAATATTGTATACAGGCGATCCCAGGGATGGGCTCATGGTCAGACAGGGATGTTTGGAAAATTTAATATAGTTACAGGTGCCATTCTCCTGGCCTTTTTTTTCTCTATGCAAGTCCGGGGACATGCCGATGGCTTTCACCGGCAGGTTGCGGGGTACAGCTATGAGGACTACCGGGAGTTAAGACTTAAAGGGAATGATAATTCGTCCGGCAGTACTTCTAATGGGCAAATCAGCAAAAATCGGGCTTCCGCTTCATTAAAGCAGAAAAAAATTTCTGAAAAATCTGCACAGAAATCATCCCCCCGAAAAAAGAATCTTAAAAATTCGGGAGTAAAATCAAAAAATAAGCAGCACGGTACTTCTCAGAACACCGGTACAGTGAGGAAATACCGGGTCCGCAAAGGCGATACCCTTTACAGTATTGCAAAAAAGCATGGCGTTTCACTCTCTGAACTGTGCAGGAAAAATTCAATAAAAAACAAAACCAGAATAATCCCCGGTATGACGCTGGCGATTCCTGGAAAAAGCTCTGGACTGAGCAGTCCCGGGGAAAAAACCGACTTTAATAAGCAAAAGGGCGCGCCGGTTTTTGTATGGCCGGTCAAGAACGTTGCTTCATGCAAGAGAGATGGAAATAACGGAGTGCGATCCATCGGCATTTTTATTGTCGGGAAAGGAGATTCGCGGGTATATACTTCAGCTAACGGAGTTGTAAAAAAAATCGGAGAAATGAGAGGTTTTGGGAAATATGTTGTGGTTAAACATAATGAAAAATTTATAACGGTTTATTCAAATCTTGATGCAATTGCAGTAAAACAGGGGGATTTTCTGGAAAAAGGTGAATTAATAGGCAGATTAACCCAGGGTGAACGTCTGCATTTTCAGATCGATTACAGCGGGAAACCTCAGAATCCACTTATTTACCTTCCCAAACAGGGTTGATTATTTATGTAAGACAAAGTTTTAATATAAGGGAACCTCTATAAATTATTTTTTTGATGTTTCCTTGTGGGCACAATATTTGATAAAATCAGGAGTTATCATATTTGATAATAATGAAACTCCTGATTTTTAGAGGTGCCCATAATATCATTTATTAAGAAACCATTTTGAACATATATAGTTTTTTTATTGAAAATTTATTATTCATTTTTTTAATGGTAAGAGTATTCATTATTTTATTCTGGCTGGAAACACATGGACCCCAAAAAAGTTACGTTGAACAAATTACACGAAATTATTGATGCTTTACAAAATGGTTCTGAAGAGCCGATCGGCAACTATCTTTACAAAGGATTCAGGATTCAGGTAAGCAAGTACAAATCTTCTGGCACTGAGCGTTATATGAGACTTTACCGGAAACGGCGTGAAAACGGTCTCTGCGTCAGGTGCGGAGCCAAGGTTACCAAGAAAAATCCTAAAACGGGCAAATTATACCGGCTTTGCGAGTATCACCGTGATATTACGGATAGAAAAAGCTGAGTTCTAAATTTTTGTTATCCCGATAATTATTACCGGTTCATCCGGGACGTTCTGGTAATAGCCTTCATTGTGAGTCGATACCGCGCTGATGGCGTCGACTATGTCCATTCCTTTGGTCACTTTTCCGAAGACACAGTATCCGAAATCTCTTGAGCTGTGGTCAAGAAAAGTGTTGTCCTTTGTATTGATGAAAAACTGCGCTGTAGCGCTATGCGGCGCCTGTGTCCGCGCCATTGCGAGGGTGCCGCGCTGGTTTGAAATGCCATTGGTCGCTTCGTTTTTGATCGGACGGCCTGTTTTTTTCTGGATGAGTTCCCCGGTGAATCCTCCGCCCTGTATCATGAAGCCAGGGATCACCCGGTGAAAGATTGTTCCGTCATAGAAACCCTGTTCGATATAGGAAAGAAAATTTTTTACCGTCTCCGGCGCCTTGCTGTCATAAAGTTCAAGCTGTATTTCGCCCATGGTTGTTTCAATCACGATTTTCGAGTTGTTTTTCGCGCATGCGCTCATTGTCAGCGCGCAGCATATCACTGCGATATTGAATAGTTTCATCATTTCACCTTCGTGCTGTTTGGTTTTGTGGCGCGGCGCCTGTTCGCGGCCCGGATTTTCTGAAATCTACAACATTATGCGGCCGTGTCAAGAAGAATGATCGATGTATTGATGAATTATTGACATGTGTTGATTAAATTAGGGAAACCGGGGAAACACCCATGGGTTTTAAGGTTTCCCTTTTTTTTATCGTTTCAGAGCAAATAATTTGACATTACCGCAAGACCGGGAATATCATAATCGACTGTTATTCAATGTGTTATGTGAATATGAATGCTCTTAAGAAATATTCTGCATACCTGATGGTAAAAAAAGGCGGCGGCTTCAATGTTTCAGAAGCTGAAAAGCTTCAGAATCCCGGTCCGTTGAATTTTAACGACAGTTATTATTTTACCGGGCACGACTCCAGGGGAAGTGCGCTGGTCACGAGGATCGGCTTTAGGGGAAACGGCTCCACCGAACTCTGGTTTGACATGCTTCTGCCTGAAACAGGACCGATTTCGCTCCCCCGCGGCAACCATCCCCGGGGAGAAGGAATCTCATGCGGACCGGTGAAGTATTCCTGCATCGATCCCGGGGCCGTCTGGGAAATTGTTTGCACCGGGCCAATGCTGGTTTCAGGAAAGGAAAACGACATTTTTCTGACAGCCCGGTTTTTCGCGTCAACCCCGGTTATTGACTTCAAGAGGCATACCGATTCAATGAGTCTCGCGAAATATCTCGCCGGGCAGAAGTGGAGCAGGGAATGGTTTAACAAATTAAAAGATCTGAGCCAGGTTCACTATGAACAGGGAGGCTCTCTGCATGGAAGGATTGCGGTTAACGGCAAAGACCAGGTTTTTGAGCTCAGGGCGTTGAGAGACCATTCTTTCGGTATCCGCGACTGGAATGCAATGCGCCGCCATGCCTGGATCTCAGTGCTTTTTGATGACGGGCGGGTGCTGAATATCAGCATGGTCAGCTATTCCTTTTTGCCTTTCATGCACTCCGGGTATTTGGCAGGCAATAACTATATTCTTCCGGTTACTGATGCCTCTGATTTTTCAGCGATCTTCAGCCCTCCACTTCAGGGGAAATCGTCCGACCTTAACTTTACAGTTAATGGGGGACTTCACGCGAGGCTCATCATGTCAGTTGAGAATGAACTGGTTTACACTATGGGTACTTCATACATCGTCCACGAAGGGATTGCTGATTTTACCCTGGGGTGCGTTCAGGGCCGCGGGATTTATGAGTATGGATTCAACAGAGACAGCATCTGATATCATCTGGGTTGATGATCTCGAGGACCATGCCGCCGGCGGTAAAGCCCTCGGGCTGAAAAGGCTGATCAGGAGCGGGGTGAATGTTCCCCGGGCCTTTGTTATTCTCGGCACGTCTGCTCACCCGCTCAGGGATAGCCTTTCATCCTTTCTTGAGGCCGTCGGATCTGACGAGTTTGCGGTGCGGTCTTCTTCTGCTGAAGAGGACGGCACGGAATCGTCCTTCGCCGGCCAATTTGACACATATCTCCATGTTCGGGGCATTCATGATATTATTGATGCCGTGGGGAAATGCCGGGCGTCAACCGACTCGTTCAGGGTAAGGAAGTATTCGGGCAGCGACCATTCAGGGCCGCCGATGCCTGTTATAATCCAGGCCCTGGTGAATGCGGAATTTTCCGGAGTATGTTTTACCGCCGATCCCGTATCGGGAAGAAGGGACCGCGTTATTATTAACTCAGTAAGCGGCCTGGGTGAAAAACTGGTGAGCGGTTATGTTTCCGGAGAGGAGTATGTTTTCAGCAAAAAGGGACAACTTGTTTCGCGAAGGTCCGGGTCTGATGACAGAAGAATTCCTGCTGAACTGCTTGATCGGATTTTTTCTGAAGCCGTTTATATCGAGAAAAAAAATGGCTTTCCCGTTGACCTTGAATGGGCGATTAACCGTGAAGGATGCCTGTACTGGCTTCAGCTGCGCCCGATAACCACACTTGATGACGTCCATCTCAATGAGCTTGATTCCCCTCTTGATGATCGAACCCATATTTACACCAGATGCAACATCGGAGAAATGATGCCGGGACCGGTTACCCCGCTTACCTGGTCGGTTTTCGCCCGGGGCATTGATGTGGGAATGCAGGACTTCATGACCAGGATCGGCGTTCAGGATAAGATTTATGGTGACAACCGTTATATTTTTATTTTTTACAATCATCTTTTCATCAGTCTTACCAGTGTGTATGAGCTTCCCGGGAAAGTTCTTTTTACCCGAAAAGAAAACATCGACCACGGCATTTGCGGTTATGTCCTTCCTGATGACGGCAGCCACCGACCACGGGCCGGTTTTTTTACCCGTACAGTAAATATTTGCAGGTATCTTATGTACATAAAAAGCGCGGGAAGACGGCTTGAAGCGTTGCGCGGTCTTGAAAGAGATTTTCACATTGAACGCGTTCCCGGAATTGACGATTTTTACCGTTCAATCGCCGATGCGCGCGAGATGGTTTTTCAGGCCTGGGCCCACCACTATACGACTTCAAGCAGATCCGGGGCCCTGAACACGACGGTCCTTCAGATCATGGAAAGAACATCCCGCGTGGGCCAGTCAGAAAGGCTCCATGACCTTGCGGTCATGCTGAAGAACATTGAGGGTATTGACGGGGCGGATGTCATGGTGTCGCTTGAAAACATCATCCGGGAAGTTCAAGAAAACAGAACGTTCTCTGAAAGCATTATTAACCGCGGAGATGACGAGGCCCTTGGCTGGCTGACGGGACCGGATTCAGGTGAAGCAGGTGAACTGTTTCGCCATTTTTTGCGTGAGCACGGGCATCGCTGCGTCAGGGAGGCCGAGCTCCGTGAACGCGAATGGGCTGCTGATCCGTTGCCGCTCATCGCGCTCATTCGCATGAATATTGCCGCCCGCCGGAATGGTTCCGCCAAAGAAGAAAGAAATTCTGATGCCCGCAGTTCGATCAATCTTGTCAAATACGGTTTTTTCCCATCAATCATAATTAAAATACTTCTCTCATCGGTGAGGAAATCGGTAGC
>DAIUKG010000004.1:0-86220 GCA_036848375.1 Spirochaetota bacterium | reverse complement strand
GCCTTTGATGAAATATCCAGGGGTATGCCGGAACCCCTGGAAGGCCGGCCTGAATCCGAAGCCGCCGGCGGCCTTCTTTCCGGAGTTCCGGTAAGCAGCGGGCGCGCACGAGGCAGGGCCCGGGTGATCAACTCACTGGATGACGCAGCGCTGCTCGTTTCCGGTGAGGTGATGATAGCCGCTTACACTGACGTGGGCTGGACCCCGTATTTTAGCCTTGCCGCCGCGCTGGTCACTGAAATAGGCAGCACGCTTTCACACGGGGCCGTTGTGGCCAGGGAATATGGCATTCCCGCAGTGGTCGGCGTAAAGGGCGCCTGTATGGCCATTGCAACCGGGGATGTTATCGAAGTAGATGGAGAAAAAGGGATTATCTCGATTGTTGAACGTGCAGGACCTCTATCTTGATAATCCTGGTTTTTATCCTGATGACGCGGCCTGTCTGCCTGAACTTTATTATTTTTTCTCATCCCTGAATGCTTGATTTTCTGCTTCATTTGTAATTGACTTTTCACCTTTCATTTGAAAAAATACATGCACCTGTTATTTATTTTTTAAGGAGGTGCTTCCATGAACAATCCGGAATTGACCCAGCAGGCTTTGAGCATACTCAGGAATGGCGAAACATTCCAGTGGTATTTTATTCCTCTGCTGGCCTTTGTCGCGTATATCTATTTTAATGAAATTTCCAAAAAGAACTGGAACGGCATCGCGGCCGGCCTTTCCCTGTATTCGGTCCACTGGTTTTATGAAATCCTCAATGCGCTGATCCAGCATTTTTCAGGCCATGCCCTGTGGACAGTCCCGACCGGTACCTGCTATCTTCTGCTTGTCGGCGTGGGATGGGAGCTCAGCATGATGTTTTCAGTGGCGGGGCTCATCTTTTCAAAAATACTTCCTGATGATCCCAAGATGAAGATCCTTGGGATCAATAACCGGGCGTTATTCGTTGTGGGCAATGCCGCTTTCTTTTCAATATTTGAAATTTTTCTGGCAACGACCCCGGCGTTTCACTGGGTATACTCATGGTGGGGCGCGTTCCCGGTTTTCATTACCGTGTACATTCCCTTTTTCCTGGCATCAGTCTGCGCTTATGACATGAAGTCGCGCACGCGCAGGATCTTCATAGGCACATTTTTTATCATGGACGTCCTGATGCTCATCGTGTTTGCCGGCATCCTGAAATGGATATAAACACGAATACACGTTGCCATGATTCCGGGACGAAGATCCATGCGGATGATTGGGAATATGTTGCCGAATGATAAATTTTTTCCGGTAAGAAAATGCGCAACCGAAACCTGAAATGGTACCGTCTTGATAACGCGGCAAAAATTTTCCCCTCGATTATAACCGGCAGGATGACGGCCGTGTTCCGGATTTCGGTAACGCTTAAAAAAGAAGTCGATCCGCCGGTGTTGCAGCAGGCGGTCGAAAACCTCATGCCGCGTTTTCCGTATTTTCAGGTAACGCTCAAGCGGGGGATGTTCTGGCACTACCTGCAGCAGACGCCGTCAGCGCCGCTGGTGAGAGAGGAGCGCTTTGACCCCTGCCAGAAGATCAATCGCCACGCCGAAAAGGGGCTGCTGTTCAGGGTCCTGTACTTCGGGAAAAAAATATCAGTGGAGTTCTGCCATGTGCTTACGGACGGCACCGGGGGAGTGATGTATTTACAGTCCCTGGTCGCCGAATACCTCAGGCTTCGCGGTGTGGCAGTACCGCATGATGATGGTATCTTTGCGCAGGGTAAAACGCCGCACCCTGAAGAGAGCGAGGACTCATTTCTTCGCTACTATAAAGATGGCATTCCCTTTCCCCAGGTGGAGCCCGCGGCTTTTCACCTTGCCGGAAGCCTCATCCCCCAAGGATCTCTTAACGTATGCACCGGCATAGTGCCATCGCGGGATATTCTGAAAACAGCCCGCGCGCGCGGGGTCACGCTCACCGAGTACCTTGCCGCTGTTTACCTTTATTCGCTTCAGGAATATGTTTTTTCGCTTCCTCCCGGCCAGAGAAGAAAATTACTCATGCCGATACGGGTCATGGTCCCGGTCAACCTGCGAAAGCTGTACCCCTCAAAGACCATGAGAAATTTTTTTCTCGCGGTAAAACCCGGGATTGACCCCAGGCTGGGGCGCTATACCCTTGATGAGATCATCAAAAGCGTGTATCACTGCATGCGCGTCGAGGTTGATGAAAAATTCATCAACCAGCAGATCGCCCGTAATGTCAAGGGGGAGAGCCATCCCCTTCTCAGGGCGGTTCCGCTCTTTATCAAGGGGCCGGTGATGAAATTGATTTACAACCGGTGGGCGACGTCGAAACATTCGGGAGTTCTGACCAATATGGGGGTGGTCGGCATGCCCTCAAAAGCCGCGTCCCATATTGAGCGCTTTGAAGGCCTTCCCAACCCGAACCCGCTCACCAGGATTAACATCGCGGTCATAACGTACGGAAAATCAACGTACGTGAGTTTCGCCAGTTTTATTGATGATTCTGACGTACAAAAAATTTTTTTCAGGACCCTGCGCAGGCAGGGGATCGTTGCCAGGATAGAAACCAATTAGAGAGGTCATCATGCCCTACTGTTCGCAATGCGGCGTTGAAGTCGATAACAGCGTTGACCTGTGCCCCCTGTGCGGGGCCCCCATACAGAAATTCGGCGAGCCTGATGATGAAAAGAGGCGTTATCCGGAACGCTATCGATTCAGGGGAATGTCCGGCGCGCAGAAACGGCTTGTTTCCTGGCTCGTGCTGACCACTCTGTTCGTCATCTCATTTCTCGTTGTGCTCGCCGTGAACCTCGTGTTCGAAAAGCGGATTACCTGGGGGAGCTACGCGCTTGCGGGGATCGTCGCCGGATGGATATACTCGGGGCTCCTGCTTTTGTTTATCAGGCGACCGGGCATCATTATCGCGGGCAACTTTATTGTTACCACGGGGTTTCTGGCGCTGCTTGACGTGTTTGACGGGTCACTGGACTGGTTTCTGCGCCTGGGCCTTCCCATAGCGGGCATGGTCACGGTCGCGTCACTGCTGATCGCGCTTTTCGTCTGGCTCTTAAAAAGATGGGCCGCCCTTTTATGGTCCATAATAATCCTGCTTGCGGGCGTGTTCTGTATTGGGCTTGATCTTCTCGTGTCAGGATACCGCGGGTCAGTGGGCATGTCCTGGTCGTTTATTGTGATGGTTTCACTGTATCCGGTCGCGCTTCTGCTGCTGTTCTATCATATTTTTTTACGAAAGCGACTGGACCTGAAACGTTTTTTTCACGTATAAGCCGGTCACCGCAGGGAGCTTTCAGCTCTGGCTGATATAATGTTCAATTTCGTCATTGATGGTATGTATTTTTTTGACCAGGTCTTTCGAGGCTGCCGCGATTGAGGAACTGCTGAAAATTTTATTAATGTTTCCTTGCGAGCACAATCAGATAAAATCAGTATTTATTTTTAAGAAATGTCAAATCCGGTTTTGGAAATACTCATGAGCACAACGTACAAATTGGTGTATTGTGGCAGAATTAAAGCCGCAGAAAAAATGTTTTTAACTGATTATTCCATGGATGTATTCACGCGTCCGCTGCTCCCGCGGATTTTCGAAGATCTGCGGTGAAGGGCCGTGTTCGATAACTTCGCCCAGGTAAATGAACACCACGTAGTCCGCAAGGCGGCGCGCCTGGCGAAGGATGTGGGTGACCACGACAATGGTGTAATCCTGTTTCAGCTTTTTGAATTCCTCTTCGATTTTCTGGCTTGAACGGGGGTCCAGCGCGGATGTTGGCTCGTCAGCCAGAATTATTTCGGGTTCAACGGCAAGGCCCCTGGCAAGGCACAGCCTCTGCTGCTGGCCGATCGAGAGGCGTGACGCTGGTTCGCTGAGACGGTCTTTGACTTCGTCCCACAGCCCTGCGCTGATAAGATGTTTTTCCACAATTCCATCCAGGTCGCTTTTTTTTCTCATGCCGTGGATGCGGGGCCCGAACGCGATGTTATCGTATATTGACATGGGAAGCGGGCAGGGCCGCTGGGACAGGAGCCCCATTTTTTTCCTGATCCGGGTGACCTCTCCGGTTGTTCCGTAAATGTCTTCGCCGTCTACCAGCACCTTTCCTGAAATTTTCACGCTGTCGTTTTCTTCAAGCAGCCGGTTAAAGGCCTTGAGCAGGGTCGACTTGCCGCATCCGGACGGGCCGATAATCGCGGTTATCTGCCTGTCCGGAATGGAGATGTTCACATCGGTAAGCACCTGGTTGTTGCCGTAAGAGACCGATAGGTTTTCACTCTGTAGATGGGTCTGCTGGGCCATGGACATCTCCTATTTCACAATGTGCCTGTTGAACCGCGACGCGAAGAGGCGCGCAGCGATGCTCAGGCAGAGAATAATTATAGTCAGTATAAACGCGCTCGCGTAGGCCCGTTCCTGGACTTCGGGAAAGGGCGTACCGAGCTGAAAAAATATTGCCAGGGGAAGCGTCGCCGCCGGTTCGAACAGCGAAAGAGGGACTCGGTCGGAAAAACCGGCGGTGAACAGGACCGAGGCCGCGTCCCCGATGCCGCGACCGGCCGCGATGAGTATCGCGCTGATGATGCCGGAAAGGCTCTGCCGGGTAACGATTTTGAAAGAGGTCTCGAACTTCGTGGCTCCCAGGCTGTATGATGCCTCGACCAGCTCCCGGGGGACCAGTGAAACGGCCTCGTCCATGGCGCGCGCCATAATGGGAAGCATGAGCAGCGTGACCGCTATGATGCCGCCGAGAAGCGACGCCTTGATCCCCATAAAGATCATCACCGTGAACCCGAACGCGCCGTAAACGATTGACGGGATTCCCCAGAGAAAATCCAGTGACGCCCTGATGACTTCGGTGAAGCGCGATTTCGTTCTGTAGATGTTGATGTAAAGGACCAGGGGAAGGCTCAGTACCAGGGCGATCGCGGTGGAAGCGAGAGTCAGGAAAAGCGAGCCCACGATGGCATTGAGAACGCCGCCCTCCTTGCCGAGGTAGTATCCGCCCCGCGGCGTTTTGGTGATCATGTCAAGGTTCATCGCGTTCAGCCCCTTGAACGCGATGGTGGCGATAATCAGCATGAGGCTCCCCAGGACAACCAGGAGGCAGAGCTTCATCATAATTTTAAAGATGATTTCTTCGATGTTTTTCCATTTCATCAGGATATCCTCAGGTTTATGCGGGAAAGGATGTAGCGCGACAGAAGGTTAAACGCTATGACCACGATAAAAAGCACCAGGGCCGCCAGCATCAGCGCGGAATCATACAACGGCACTGAAAGCATCTCCCCGTAGTTGTTCGCTATGAGCGCCGGCAGCGGATATCCGGCTTCAAGCGGTGATGAAGGTATGGAGACAATATTGCCCGCGACCATGAGCACCGCCATTGTTTCGCCGAAGGCGCGCGAAAATCCGAGAACATTGGCGGCCATGATCCCGGGCAGGGACCTGCGGAGCAGGACGAGCTTGATCGTCTGCCACTTGGTTGCGCCAAGCGAGAGGGCCGCGTCGCGCAGCTCCTGGGGGGTGGTCTGGAAGACTTCAACGATGATATGGATGATGATGGGAAAAACCATGATGGAAAGCACTATCCCCGCGGTGAGGATCGAATAACCCGATGAATAGGTCCCGAAAAACGGCGCTACGTGGTCCCTGACCAGGGGCACGACAACCAGGATTCCCCACACCCCGAATATGACCGAGGGGATGCCCGCGAGCAGGTCCATAAGCGGCTTTGACAGGTTTCTCAGCCAGTGCGGGGCGTATTCTGACAGGTAAATGGCGGACAGCAGGGACACCGGGACCGCTATGATCACGGAGATCCCGGTTACCCACAGCGTACCGACAATAAAAGGAAGCATGCCGAATTTCCCTTTGAGCGGACTCCATGTTGATGAGAAAAGAAGCCCTCCCAGTGAGTTGGTTTTCAGTATGGGCAGGGACTTGATGATAAGCCCCGCGGCCATCAGAACAAGAACGAGCACGCATGCAATGGTGATCGTCTTCATTGCCATGCCCGCCCGCCTGTCTTTTTGAATTCTATCCAGGATCATATACCCGTTATTTCAGTTTGTTCTTCTGCGTTTCCAGCAAGTCTTTGGATATGGGAATGTACCCGGCACTGTCAACCATGCTTTGCCCGTCCGTGAGAATCCAGTATAAAAAGTCTTTTACTTCCTTGTCTTTCGGCTGTCCCTGGGAAACCAGGTGCAGGTTCCGCGCGGGCGGTGAAGGGTATTTTCCGGACGCGATTGCGTTGACGATTTGATCCCTGGTGTCATAGAATTTTTCATTGGCGTCAATTTTCCCGTTGCCATTGATGTCAAGAGGGAGGGGTGTTATGCCGTCAACGGGTTTTTTCGTCTTGGCGTCAAAGGCATAGTTTATGTTGTTGTAGCCCAGCCCCAGAGGGTCCTTTTTTACCGCGTCCGCGATGCCGGGGTCACCGTATACGCCCACGCCTTTGAGGTCTTCCTGTTTCGCTTCCATGTATTTCGCCCATGTCTCGGCAGCGCCGCAGGCGTCAGACCTGGTGTACACGCGCAGCGGAAGGTCTTTGGCATCAGAGACAAGGGTGTTCCATTTTTTTATGGTGCCCGAGACCCATATCCGGGTGAATTCGCTGTTTTTAAGGCCGCGTTCCCTTATTTTTTCAGACAGGGGATTGTTGCTGTTAATCACGGGCACAACGGCGTCCTTTACCACCGATACCCACCAGGCGCCCTTGGCTATTTCGGCTTCGTTCACGTCGCGGGATACCATGCCAAGGTCGACGGTGTTTGAAAGCGCGTCAGCCATTCCTTTGCCCGCCCCGCCGGCTGAAATGTCGATAATGATGTTTGGATGATCGTTCTGGTATTCCTCAGCCCAGGCAACCGCCATCGGGTAGAGCGCCCATGCGCCTGAAAGGGTGATTCTTGTCTTGTTTGAATCATCACTTTTTAAGCATGAAAATATAAGAGCTGAACAGATTAAAAGTGTAATGAGAGTGAAGGGTTTTATGTGCATGTTCATGATAGCACTCCTGTACGGGTGAGTGAATTGATTAAACACGACTAAATCTATAGACAATATGCATAATTGCAAGGAAAAAATGCCCTGGTCACAAATTTTGCGTTTGCGATTCAGGGGCGCCGGATCAGGCACGCGTGATTATTTCAGGTCGTTAAGTCTGATGCCCGGTTCATGGTAGCGCCGGTACCAGTGGGTCAGGGTCGTATAGGTAAAAAGATAGTTCACCAGCGGAATCCGGAGCAGTAGAGAGAAGACAAGGGAGCCTGCCCACAGAACAGTGATGTAGTAAGCGAAAAAGAGCAGAAATTCGACCGGGGCGCTGAATCGGGTTATCCAGGGCGCCTTTTCAATAATCTGCTTCAGTATCAGCGCTGCAACCGGGATTTCACCGGTCACGAAATAGAGGATTGCCGCCCATGAATGGCCTGATTCTATTGCCTTTTCCGGGCAGTATCCCATGCAGCGCATGCAGCTCTCACAGGTCAGGGACCAGTAAGGGCGGGGATGTTTTTTCCCCCGCATCGTCAATGATCCGGTGGGGCAGTGCGCGGCGCACAGACCGCACCCGGTACACTCTGTTGTTGCGAAAAAGATTTTGGCCAGGAAAAACCTCCCGATGAAAAGATAGCCGGCCGATATCCATGAAAGGGCGATTCCCCATACAAGCTCCCAGAGAACGTTCCCGGTGAAAAAAACGGTTTCGCCCGCGAGTATTTTTCGCATGAACGCTTCGGCCCGGGGCTTCGCCTTTTCAATTATGGTCCGGACGATATCGCCGCGCAGGCCCGTGTGCAGGGACATCCAGTTCGAGGGCATGTTCACGCTCATGATGCCGCGTACGCGGTAGCCTTTGAGCGCCAGTACCAGGGCCGCGATAAATATGGATGAACCGGCTATCCCCGGAGGGTAGCCGGGAATGGGCCCGTACCTGGCCCCTGCCCTGGTCGCGAAGGCGAACGCTTTTCTGCCGTTGCCGCGGGGAAGCTTTATAAGAAATTTCAGCACCGCCCAGGGCAGGGTGAAGCCGTGGGTCGGCATGCCTATGCCGACCAGGTCAGCTGACTGGCCGGGAGCGGATACATCTGATGTCGTGTTTATCGGGCGCACTGATGCGTCCACCTGCTGCCGTGCCGCTTCTTCAGCCATCCACGCCGCGACGCGGCGGGTGTTCCCCGTTCCGCTGAAGCAGTAGATTGTCATTTTATTACTCATAAATTGTTGTCCCGGTTAATTAATCGGCATCCGGTGCCGTTATCTGAATTTCATTGACAGGTCCAGCGCCTGTACCGAATGGGTCAGCGCGCCGATTGAAACAAAGTCAACCGCAAGGCCCCTGAGCGAACCCAGGCGCGCTTCATCCATATTGCCGGATACCTCGATTCTGGCTTTGCCGCCGATCGCTCCCGCGGCTTTTTCCATGGCCGCCCGGTCCATGTTGTCGAGCATTATGATATCGGCTTCGGCCCTGACCGCTTCAGCGACCTCGTCAAGGGTCGTGGTCTCGACCTCGACCCGGTACGCGCTCCCGTGTTTCCGGCGCACGGTCTCGACCGCGGCGGTGATGCTTCCCGCGGCCTTTATATGGTTGTCCTTGATCATCACCATGTCGTACAGCCCCATGCGGTGATTGCTTCCTCCGCCGGCGCGCACCGCGTACTTGTCCAGCAGGCGGAACCCGGGCAGGGTCTTTCGCGTGTCGAGGATGCGTATTCCCGTGCCCTCGAGTAATGTTACCAGGCGCGAGGTTTTTGTCGCGATACCGCCCATGCGCTGAATGAAATTCAGCGCGGTGCGCTCGCCCGAAAGCAGGCCCGCGGTGGGGCCTTCAAGCTCAAGCACAGCCGTCCCTTTTGTCACCGCGCTTCCCTCGGGCACCAGGGCGCTGACACGGATCTTCGGATCTATGAATGAATACACGTGCTTCACCATGTCGGCGCCGCAGAAGACGCCGTCTTCCTTGGCGATCATTGAAGCTGCAGACTCGTCAGCCGGCGTGAAGATTGCCTCGGAGGTAACGTCGCCGTCCCCGATGTCCTCTTTCAACGCGAGCAGGATGAGCTCCTCAACGTCGTCAATTTCAATGTGCGCTGTCATTTTTTCACCTTCATCATAAGCTGTATTTTTTTATCGACGTCCTGCATCTGGTCGCGCAGGATCGCGGCCCGTTCGAACTCCATCTCCTCCGCGGCCTGCAGCATGTCCTCCCTGAGCCTGTCGCGCAGGGCCTTCTGCTGCTCGATGTTCGACGTCCGGTATTCCGAGGTGTAGTCCGCGACCATCCCCACGAAGCTGTTTTCGCTGACGTATTCCCGCTCGATCATGTCGAAGATTTCCTTGGTTATCGTCTCAGGGGTGATGCCGTGCTTTTGGTTGTACTCCTCCTGCATGGTGCGGCGGCGCGAGGTCTCGTCCATGGCCCGCTGCATTGAATCGGTGACCGTGTCAGCGTACATGATCACCGTGCCGTTGACATTGCGCGCCGCCCTGCCCGCGGTCTGGATGAGCGAGCGCTCCGAGCGGAGAAAGCCTTCCTTGTCCGCGTCGAGTATGGCAACGAGCGATACCTCGGGGATGTCGAGGCCTTCGCGCAGCAGGTTGATGCCGATAAGGCAGTCGAACTCCCCTTTGCGCAGGTCGCGAATTATTTCAACGCGCTCGATGGTGTCGATCTCCGAGTGGAGGTAGCGCGCCCTGATCCCCACGTCGGTGAAATACCCGGTGAGGTCTTCCGCCATTTTTTTGGTGAGGGTCGTGACCAGCACCCGCTCGTTTTTTTCGACGCGGCGGTTCACTTCGCCGATCAGGTCGTCCACCTGATTCTTCGCCGGCTTCACGATGATCAGGGGGTCCACGAGCCCGGTGGGCCTGATCACCTGCTCCACGACTGACGAGCTTTTTTTGAGCTCATACTCGGCCGGTGTCGCTGAAACGAACACGCCGTTTTTTATCATTCCTTCGAATTCCTCGAAATACAGGGGCCGGTTGTCCAGCGCCGAAGGAAGGCGGAACCCGTAGTCGACCAGGTTCTGCTTGCGGGCCATGTCCCCCCGGTACATGCCCCTGACCTGGGGTATCGTGACATGCGACTCGTCAATGAACATCATGAAATCATTTTTAAAATAGTCGAGCAGGCAGGCCGGCCTCTGCCCCGGTTTTCTTCGCGAAATGATGCGCGAATAGTTCTCGATGCCGTTGCAGTATCCCATCTCCTGGAGCATCTCCATGTCATAGCGGGTGCGGCTTTCAAGGCGCTGGGCCTCGACGAGTTTGCCGGCGGCGCGGAGCTCTTTCAGCCGCCCGTCAAGCTCCTCTTCGATAAGGAGCAGGGTCTCCTTCATCTCTTCGGGAGGGGAAACAAAGTGCTTCGCGGGATAGATGTGGATGAGGTCGGGTTTTCCCGTGACGGTCCCGGTCACGGGATGAAGCGCGGAGATCGACTCGACCTCGTCACCGAAGAATTCAATGCGGAAGGCCTCCTGCTGCAGGTATGCGGGGTACACCTCGACTATGTCGCCGCGGACCCTGAACGTCCCCCTGATGAAGGATATGTCGTTCCGTTCGTAATAGATCGACACGAGCCTGCGCAGAAACGTGTCACGGTCGATTGCGTCGCCCTTTCGCAGGCGCACGTGAAAGCGTTCGAACTCGCCGGGGGTCCCCAGGCCGTATATGCACGAGACCGACGAGACCACGACCACGTCACGCCGCTCGAGAATGGAGGAGGTCGCCTTGAGCCTGAGGCGGTCTATTTCGTCGTTGACTGACGAGTCCTTTTCGATGTAAAGGTCGGATGAGACCACGTAGGCCTCGGGCTGGTAGTAGTCATAATAGGAGACGAAGTATTCGACCGCGTTGTCCGGGAAGAACTCCCTGAACTCGCGGTAGAGCTGGGCTGCCAGGGTCTTGTTGTGCGTCAGCACCAGGGACGGCCGTTTGACCTTTTCAATGACCTTGGCCATGGTGAAGGTCTTTCCCGAGCCGGTCACGCCGAGCAGGGTCTGGAAGCGCTCGCCGGACAGTATGCCCCGCGCGAGCTTTTCGATCGCCTGGTCCTGGTCCCCTGAGGGGGCGTAGCGAGATATAACTTTGAATTCCGGCATGGGTTTTTACTCCGCAGAATATCCTGCTTCTTCATTGAGTATTTCCATATATTTCATTATTGTCCGGGCCTGTTAAAGGGCAAGAGTTTTTTGTGCCGGTTATTTTTTACTGTTTGACTCAAAATCAGCGGTCATGCAACAGTGATCTGGACCACTGTTAGAGGAATAACCATGACCCGCAAGAATATTAAAATCCTTATTATCAACTATGAATTTCCTCCCCTTGGAGGAGGGGGCGGCGTCGCCACCTATGATCTGGCCCTTGAATGGGTGAAACAGGGGCAGGTGGATGTTCTTACTTCCTCGTTTAAGGGCCTTGAGCCCTGTGAAAGGGTAGAGGGCATTAACGTTCACCGTGTAAAGATTCTTTTCAGAAAATCCAGGGACGCGGCCTCTTTTCTTTCGATGCTTTCTTTTCTGCCCGGAGCGTTTTTTAAAGGCATCGGACTGATCAGGAAAAACCGGTATGACGTGATCAATACCCATTTTGCCGTGCCGTCAGGTCCGGTAGGATATCTCCTGGGCAGGATCTTCCGCATCCCCAACGTCCTTTCCCTGCACGGAGGGGACATCTACGACCCCAGCAAAAAAATGTCACCGCACCGCAGCTTTTTTTTCAGCAGGGTCGTGCGCTTCATCCTGAACCGGGCCGACCGCATCGTTGCGCAGTCGAGCAACACCCGCAACAATGCGATTACCTATTATCATCCCGAGAAAGAGATAGACATCATCCCCCTGGCTTTTCATCCCCCCGCTGACCCGGCCGTGACCAGGAAAGACATGGGCATGGACCGGAACGAATTCGCCCTGATCACCATCGGGAGGCTTATCAAGAGAAAGGCCCTGGACGTGCTGATCAAGGGGGTCTCGCGGGTTAAGGACCCGCGGGTACGGCTCTACATTCTGGGTGACGGCCCTGAGATGGAATTTCTGCAGCAAACAGCTGCTGAAAGGGGCGTTTCGGACCGGGTTATCTTTCTGGGATATGTCAGCGATGAAGACAAATTCAGGTATATCAGCGTGTCAGACCTGTTCACGCTGACCTCCCTGCATGAGGGTTTTGGCATCGTATTCATGGAGTCCATGTATTTCGGCCTTCCTATCGTATGCACGAACAACGGGGGGCAGGTTGATTTTCTTGAGAATGAAAAGAACGCGCTGCTGATTGACGTTGGTGACGTTGACGGGTGCGCTGCGGCCATCGGGCGTTTTATGATCGATAAAAAGCTTTATAACACCTGCTCAAAAAACAACCGTGAAAAAATTAAAAAGTTTTACGCGTCAGCCGTGGCAGATAAATATATTGAAATTTTTAGGGATATCATGGTATAAGGGATTATTATGTAATACGTCATGGGCATAAGCTCGTGGTGAACTGATAAACTAAATCGTTAAGGACTCTGTCATTGAGTATTTCTGTAGGATTATTGTCAGATAACAGCGATATCCAGGATGATTTTAAAAGTAATTTTTCCGGGGGTGAAGTCGTCCTTTTCAGTTCGGTTGATGCTATAAAAAAAGAAAGCATGCAAATCCTTGCGGTTGATGGTGATTTTTTTGATTCATCGGATTCCATCCAGTTTTTTCTGTCCAAAATAAGAAAGAAGGTACATGAAATGCCGGTGCTTCTGGTTCTCAAGGTGAGCAACGTCGCAAACCTGCAGGTCGACTGGTTTTTCAATGACTTTCTGCTCTATCCATTCAGGAAAGGAGAGCTCGCGGCGCGCCTTAGCAGGCTGATGACCGAGAGCGGTCTTGTTGAGGACATTATCGTCATCGGCAATCTGAAGATCAACCTCAATGAATACACGGTCTATCTCAACAACCAGAAAATGGATCTCACGTACAAGGAGTTTGAGCTGCTCAGGCTCCTGGTGCAAAACCGGGGGGATGTTTTTTCGCGCAAGGAACTGCTGAACCGCATCTGGGGCGTGGATTACATCGGTGGTACCAGGACCGTTGATGTTCACGTCAGGAGGCTCAGGGGAAAGCTCGGGGATGATTTTAATTCGATTATTGAGACCGTGAGAAACGTGGGATACCGGTGCAAGGAATAGGCTTTAGAAAATTACTTGCTATTTTTTGGTTGTATTTTTAAATCTGTACGCTGTATCTTATCAGAGCGAGTCCATCCTTCATGATTTGTGATTCCCAAGTGAGGTCTATTGTATGAGTCAGGTGAAAAAAATTGAGAAGATACTTGAGATTGCTTCCACACAGGAGTTGAAAGAGTATCACCATCTGGTCAAGGTTTTAAAGAAAAAACTTCCGCTTTTCGGCGGTACCGGCCGCATAGCAGCGGCTGTGCTTAAAGAATATCTTGGCGACATTTCAAAGCTCGAAATATCACCGGATCTTTTGAAAAAAAGCGAAACAGGTTCGGTAGTTTTTGAGGACGTCAAAGACGGCAGGGCGCGGCTTTTCATCAATATCGGTAAAAACCACAACGTGAACACCGGCGATCTCATCCGCGAGATCGTTAAGCGTTCGGGTGTTGACGGAAAGTCCATCGGTAAAATCGACATCCACGCGACCTATTCTTTTTTTGAAATTCCGGAACAGTTCGCCGAGCTGGTTTACCTCTCTTTTGAGGACGCGAGGATCAAGGGTATCCCCGTTGTTGTTGAACCGGCAAAAAGAAGGTCAAAAGAAAAATAAGCCCCGGGGAGGAATCCCTGACAGCACTAAGATCCAACACGAGGGGGGCATGCTGCCCCCTGTGCGCTTCATTGCGGGTAAGGTCTGTTGCAGGGCCCCTGTTTTACTGCCCCGGCTGCGGTATCGCCTTTAATACCGGCCACCACGCGCTTGCCTATAATGACGCCTATTTCCTGGAAGAATACCGAAGCCAGTATGGTAAAACCTACCTGGATGATTTTCCCAACATCTATGCTGTTGCGGTAAAAAGGCTGAATATAATACTACGGCTGTTGAAAAACCGTTCCGGAACCGGCGGGATGAGCCTTCTTGACGTCGGCTCGGCAATGGGTTTTTTTCTTAAAGCAGCTTCTGACCGTGGGATAAAGGACCTTGTGGGCATAGAGATATCCTCGTATGCCGCCGGCCACTGTTCCCGCGAACTCGGCATCCCGGTTGTTAACCGCGCCTTTTCGCCTGAGAGCATTGAGCGTGATTATGACATCATCACCGCGTGGTTTTTCATAGAACACGGCAGTAATCCTGTAGACACCATCAGAGCACTCGCGGCAAGGGTGAAGGCGGGGGGTGTTCTCGCCTTTTCGGTCCCGTCTGTTTTCGGCCCGCTTTTCATGTTCAACCGGGATGCGTGGGTGCGGTCCCACCCTGAAGACCACAGCATGGATTTTTCTCCCCGTAGCCTGCGCCGGATTTTAAAAAAGGAAGGTTTTAAGAAAATTGTTATTGTCCCTGCAGGCTTTCATCCTGAACGGATCGTTTCATCAGGCTCGCTGTTTTATCCGGTGTTCAGGCCGTTTTATCGCTTCATTTCGCGAATTCTTGCCTTTTCAGACACGGTGGAAGTTTACGCGCGCAGGTAAAGTGCTTGAATTATCAGGGCCATGGTTTAGACTGCAACGCTTTCTGGTATTTTAGTACATGAAAAGATTAGATATAGCTGGTGGTGATATGAGCATAACAAGCGACATTGAAATGATGATAACCGAGTATACCAGGGAAGGACTGCGTCCGAAATACATTGTGATCGGCTATGAGCAGTTTAAACGGTGGAACGAAGAGCTCAGGGGCAGCGGTGTCCACGCGCCGCAGGTTGACAAAACCTATCTCGGATGCGATGTGGTCATCTGCAGCAGTGATATCATTGAAGTTGTCGGCGAGGCCGCTGACCAGTTCAGGTACATGTCGTCAGGGAGGTTCAGGCGGTAAGTATTTCAACGCCTTCTTCGGTGACCACTATCGTGTGTTCCCACTGCGCGGAAAGGCTGCCGTCAATCGTCACCGCTGTCCATCCGTCTTTCAAAAGCCTGCTTTCATGCCTTCCGGCGTTTATCATCGGCTCGATGGTAAAGGTCATGCCCGGAACAAGGGTGATGCCTCTTTTTCTGCTGCCGAAGTGATGGACATGGGGCTCCTCGTGGAATTTCAAGCCTATGCCGTGCCCGCCGTAATCCCGGACAACAGAGAATCCCTGCCCTGCCGCATGTTCTTCGATCGCATACCCGATTTCACCGATGTCCTCGTAGGGCCTTGCCTGTTCAATGCCGATGAGAAGACATTCATGTGCCACGTGAACAAGTTTTTTTGCTTCATCCGTTACATTTCCTATCATGAACATGCGGCTTGCGTCGCCGTAATAACCGTCAAGTATTGACGTGACATCGACATTGATGATGTCCCCTTCTTTGAGAACGGTCTCATCCGGGATCCCATGGCATATGACGTTATTCAGGGAAGTGCAGACGCTTTTGGGGTACCCGTTGTAACCCAGGGTTGCGGGGATGGCCCCGTGGGAGATGGTGTATTCATGCACCCATCGGTCTATCTCATTGGTGGTTATGCCATCTTTGATTCTTTCTTCAACATAATCGAGAATTTCCCTGGTAAGCTGAGAACTGCGGCGGATTCCTTCAATCTGTTGCTTTGTTTTAAGAATAACTCCCTTGGGAAGGCTTATTTCTTTGATGCCCATTTTATTCCTTTCAAGATCGCTTTGCATGTGGCATTTTTTGTATTTCTTTCCGCTTCCGCACCAGCAGGGGTCATTTCTAGAGAGTTTTCTCATCAGCACCTATCCCGGGAATTATATTGTTATTGAATCACTACTATTATAATGCGAATATTAGAAAAATATTAAAAAATTTCAATTTTTTTTATGTCAAGAAAATTAAAAAATAATTTTTGACCGCAATTTTGCAGGTAAAGGCAGGAAGATCAGTCTATTTAATTTTCTTCAGGCAGCAGGCACGTGATGAAACTTTCAACTATTTCCTGTTTGAAATGAGATCCGATACCTCTTTTGAGCAGGGCAACCGCTTCCTCTTCGGGCATGGGGTCACGGTAATGGCGGGTTGAGGTAATGGCGTCATAGAAGTCCGCAACGGATATGATCTGGGCGCCGAGGGGGATATCATCGCCTTTAAGCCCCAGCGGGTAGCCTGTACCGTCAATCTTTTCATGATGAGCCCCTGCTATCAGGGGAACCTGGTTGAACATGCCCTGGAAATTGATCTGCTCAAGTATCTCCCTGGTCCTGGTCGCGTGGGTTTTTACAATTTCATATTCATCAAGGGTGAGCCGGCCTTCTTTTTTCAGCAGAGCGTCCGGTACGCCGATTTTCCCATAGTCATGCAGTGCTGCCGCGACACGGATCACTTCGCAGTATTCCCTGGAGAGGTTGAGCTTCTGGCATATGGCCATGGAATACTGAGTCACTTTTTCCGAGTGGCCGGCGGTGAGCGGGTCCCTGGCGTCGATGCTGGCTGCCAGGACCTGCAGTGTTGACCTGAACTGTTTTTCGCGCGCGTAGTGAAGATCTGCGTTGCGGATACTTATGCCGATAACCGATGCAGCCCCCATGAGCAGGCTCATGTCGCTGTGTATCAGCGGCCGTTTTGATTTCAGGTTGTCTGCGGCCAGAATGCCGATTGCTTCTCCATCACAGAGTATCGGGCAGCAGATGAAAGACTGGGAATTCATTTTTTTTGCGAAGGTAAGGCTTTTTTCTGAAAGGTCATCATTGATCTCATTAATATCATTGATAATAAAGGGCTTTTTTTCCCTGAATGAGACAATAAAAATACCCTTTGAATTTGGCGAATCAAGGCGGAAAACCGTTGATTGCAGATAGCGTTTCATATCTTCAGCATACCCGAAGCCGGCCCTGAAAATCAGCTTTGAGCCGTTTTCGTTAACCAGCAGTATGATTCCTCTGTCGTAATTGAGCCTTTTTTCGAATATATGGGTAACCTGCTTGAGAATATCTTCGATATTCGTCTGCATGCTCACCACAAGGCCGATTTCATTTACCATGAGGGCATTGTTATAGTTTATTTCAATCTGTTCCAGAAGCCTGTCGTTAGAAATTTCGACATTGTTAAGCCCGGAGATCATTTCCCTTTTTTCCCTGTTTTCACTGATAAAGCTCAGTAACAAAATGGTAATTATACTGAAAGGTAAAAAAATGGCAAACGCCAGGAAGGGATTATAGAGAATAAAAGCTCCAAACATCATTAGCAGAACAAGTGTTGTATAATTACGGATTTTCTTCAACGTATCTGAAAAGGTTTTTTCCCAGGATACAATATATCTGCACACTTCACCACCGTGGAATACACACTCCGGATGTTCAATTAACGGTGTTTTATTATTAAACAATATTGAGATAGCTTCAAAAAAACCCATTCGGTTCTGGCACTGGAAAGACTTCTCTTTCATCCCTTTTTTTTGCCTTACGATTATTTCAACTTTATTCTGGCCCAGGGATCTGGATTCAAATGTGGTTGACCTGGTCAGTTTTTCCGCTGCCCTGCTGATGGTCGCGTATACCTTTGCCGGCCCCAGCATTCCGAGAATATACTGCCTCAATGCGCCAATGGATTCGGGCGAGGTGGAAAATCTGCCCGCTTCGCGTGAGATTTTTTCGTTGTCAGTGAGTTGCACCAGCTTGTCGTGAAAAAGATTGATCTGTTCCTGGGTAAACCAGTGGCCCTGGTCAGCTATTTCATAGGGGGTCATGTGCGCGGATTCTAATAATTCATTGATATCAATATATGAATATCTTTTTCTGATAAGTCTTATATAGGTATCAATTATTCTGCTGTTGTACAGTGACGCTTTATCACTATCGAATTTCTTTTCCACCTGATTACCCTGTATTAGATTTTCTCAACCACCCGGTTTTTTGTGATTATTTTTTTGTACATACGAATTATCGTACGCCGTACGCCGGTGTTTTATTTTAATTATCGATTTAAATGAATGTAATATTTATTATAAGTTTTTTTTAAATATCAGGTTATTGACATATTTTTGCCCATATTGCCTAAAAATGCCATGTATTAGAGTAGACAGGCGGTATAGATTCCCTATGTGGCGGTTCCTGCTAAATTAAAGAATTGGTAATGAACAGCAATTATTTTTGCATAAAACCGAAGAATTTATCTTTTATTCTTAAATAATGCCGTTTTATTTCAGTGATGTAGATATCATCCCTCCGCTTTTGCAGCACATCGATTGTAGTCAGGGTAATTAGTTTCCATAACAGATTTTTATCAGGGCAGTCGCTGAAATAGTTCATGTCAATCTGGAAAGCCCCCTTGTATTTTCGGGCTCCCCCTTCAGAGGTGATTTCTTTTATTATCGCATTGAGGTTGGTTGTGTCTTTTTTTGAACGCAGTGAAGCGTCAAGAACAAGCCCTTTCCCGTTTGATTTCTCTATAGCCGCGAAAACAATAATGACCGAAGCTTCCTCTCTCTTGGTGAGAAAATCGGCGATTATGGCAATGCTGTCCCGGTTCGATTCGGGGATAAAGCCAATGCCGGTCATCAGCCAGTCCTTGTACAGGTGCAGGTTTTCCATGGCTTTCCAGAGCAGGGAAACGGTTTTTTTGGAGAGGGGGATGCTGCTTATTTTCTTGATCAGTGACATGTCAGAATATGAGGAAAGGAAATCAATTGCTTCATAATCCATCGTGCCCGCATGGGAGTATCCATCGGTGTCTGTTTCAATCCCGTATAGAAGTGCGGTGCATATCCTTGTCATTGTCTGCCTGTTGATATCAATGTCCATTTCTTTAAGAAGCAGTGCGATTATTGAACTGGTTGACCCGGCGTCAGTCATTATCAGTCTAAAATCACAGCGGTTAAGATCGTTTATTTTATCATGATGGTCTATATGAACGGCACAGGGGATGTTGTTTGTTGAAGATACATTGATCTGCGCCGATTGATGGTCAAAAACCATATACGCGTTGAAGCGTGACAAATCCTGGGGAAAAGAAAACTTTACGGGGATGTCAAGTGTTTGTACCAGGGCCTTGTTCTGGGGCAGGGAAATTTTTTTTTCAGCATGTATAGTGTTTTTTATTCCCAGTGATTCACAGATTGTTTTTATGGCGAGTGACGATGCGATCGCATCAGGATCAGGTGACCCTTTAATAAATGTTATTATATTAGTATATTTTTTTAGAGTTTCAAGCAATTGTTCGGAATTTTTTTTCAAGAGCAGGCGCCGCCTTATACTTTAAAAAGAATTATGCTGATATCACTGAGCTGTTTATGTTCACCTATAAAACTGTTAAGGCTGACATAAATTTCCCTGACAAGATAAACGGGATTGTTTTCATGTTCTTTTGAAATTATTTTTTTAACATTCTCCAGTCCGTAGCTTTCGCCTGTTGAATTCATCGCCGATACCAGACCGTCGGAATATATAAAGCCGATCATGCCCGGCTGGACCGGAATTTCTTTGATTTCATAAATAAAATCCCGATCAACGCCTATGGGAATTCCTTTGCTTGTGTGTTCGATAAAGGTATTGTCCGCCGGATTGTACATAACCAGGGGATTATATGCGGCGCTTGAATATTCAATTATCCCCTTCGAATAAGTCATGCAGAATGCCGGCGCGTATTTTTTTGAAAATTTGGATGTTGAAATGACCCAGTTCATGTTGTTCAGAATTTTGTCCGGGGTATCGATGTTGCGGACCGGGGTGTGAAACGCAGTGTATATTTCAAGAGCAAGAATTCCCGAGTCGACACCCGAGTAAGAGACATCCGCCGTGATGAGGGCGATTTTTTCCTTGCCGATAACCATTGAGTCGAGATAATCACCGCCCTGGGAGGAATTGTTGATGTTGAAACTGCTTATTCTTATTCCTTTGACCTGGTGTAATTCAACCGGGGTAATCTTTTTCTTAATGGTGTCCACCACAAGGCGGTCATGGGCCATTACCTGGTTCATCTTTACTTCATCAAGAATGAGGCCGTTGGAGAGCTGGTGCTGAAACTGAATTCTGAAAAGCTCGAGGACTGATATGAAGGCTTTTGAGTACAGCCTTCTTCCCGGGAATCTTCCCAGGAAGAGGATCCCGACCAGTTTTTTTTCGATTCCGAAAAGCGGTACCGCAAGCTCCAGATGGTTTTCGTTTAATTTGCTGAGTGCTTCATCTTTGTAAGCAATGTATCTCTGGTCAGTATAGAGAATTGACGAGGTAAGAATGCCTGCCTCCATGAGCAGGCAGGTAATCAGCGGATCGTTTTCTTCAATTTTATCAATGTTTATATCTTCACCAACGATGTGGGCAGGTTTAAAGGAATTGTCCTGGTAATCCAGAATAAAAAGGTAGCCTCCCAGCATCCCGTAGGTATTGATCAGTGTTGTTATTGAATCGTGAAAGAATTTTTTCCAGAACGTTTTCTGGTCGCTTTCCATCTCGACTTTTTTCACTGATCTGAAATAGCGGTTAAAATCATTTACCATCCTGGTGTATTCACGTGAGAAAAAGTTTTCAATACCCGGTTTCAAATATTTATAGAACAGGAACATATAAAGAAATATCACTATGGTGATCATGATCAGGTTTATTTCTTCGGACGGGTATTTATGAAAGGAGAAAAATAAAATGACCGCAACGGGAGCGAAGAGAAGAAAACCGATGATGAGCCACGAAAACATGTCGAGATAGAATTTTTTCAGGTCAATCCTGCGTATATCCACGACAGTTGCATTTACGAACAGGAGGATGAACATCCCCGCGGTAAGGGTCCCGATATTTCTTGTCTCTTCTATTTTGAATAATGTCGGTATGACAATAATCAGCAGAATGCCCCATGCTACGGCAGAGCCGATTCCCATGAGATAGTAGGAAACCTCTCTTCTGAGGAACCGGTTCGCGAAAAACCGCGATTTGATAAAAACGATAATGACCGATGCCGCGAAATAGGTCGCGGCGCAGATCAGGTATCCGAGGTAGAGCGAGCCCCGGTGCCTGTTCGCGTAGCCGACAAAGGGGATGTTCTGGATGACCAGGTCGGTCCCCAGTGTTATGGCTATCATGGCATAGCCCGGGATGCCTGCGAGCAGGTATACTATGATATGGCGACGCTTGCCGATGTCGGGGTAAATCTGCATGAGGTTGAACAGCAGTATCGCGAGCAAATGCACCAGGGCCAGAAAAATTCTTGCCAGAAGAACACCGGGAAGGCCTGGAATGTTCAGGTTGAGAATGATAAAAAGAGTGTACAGACTGGCGGTGTTAAGCGCGCAGACCGCGAGCAGCCTGTTCATGGTGTACTGGTATTTGATAATGACATTGTAAAAAAAGATATACAGGCATGCTGATACGGCCAAAAACGCCAGAAGTCCTTCTACATAATAAATCAAGATATCACCTTTGCATTGTTTTTCAGGTATAGTTATCGGCTACGATACATACTCTTTATTATTATTTCAAGCCAAATAATTGCTTTGCATCCTCTTTTAAGGGTGTCAGTGTGATTAAATTAGGCTTGACGTTTTAAAAGTTTTTGTTAAAAAACTGGAATTCCGTATATTGCGGTGTTATCAATCATGCTTGCACCTGAAACAAAAAAAACCGCCAGGGAGATATATCTTATCAATCCCGCCAATCCCGATAATTTCTGGACAATGCAGAGCTCTGTTGACGCGGTTGGAGTGAAGACCCTTATGCCGAGTATTGCGCTGGCGACCCTTGTCTCTCTCACTCCCGGCGATTGCGCAATCAAGTATTCCTACGGTGATGAAAACATATCATCCGTTGATTTAAAAAAAAATTGCGATCTGGTCGCAATAACGGGCTACACGCTCCATGAAAAGCGGATTGCCGAAATAGCATCCGCGTTCAGAAAACGCGGGGTTCCGGTCGCGCTGGGCGGCTCGTTTGCCACGCTGTACCCTGACAGGGCCAGGGAGATGTGCGACTATCTGTTTATTCGTGAAGCTGAATATACCTGGCCGCTGTTTTTGCGCGAATGGATGCAGGGAAACGCGAAGCGCATTTATGAACAGAAAGAATTTATCGACTTGAATGATTCGCCCCCGCCCGACTGGTCCTTTGTCCGGGGAAAGGACTATCTGTACTTCGCCCTGCAGACGAGCAGGGGCTGCCCGAACAACTGCGATTTCTGCGACGCGATCCGCCTGGTGGGAAGGAAATACCGCCACAAGAGTATTGAACAGATCATGGCCGAGATACGCAACGCCTGTGATGCGGGAGCCGAAACCGTGTTTTTTTCTGAAGACAATTTTTTCGTAAACAGAAATTTCACCAAACAGCTCCTCACGGAAATCATTGCCTGGAACACAACCCTTCCGCGTCCTCTTTCGTTCAGCTGCCAGGCGACAGTAATGATCGGTGAGGACGATGAAATTCTCAGGCTCATGGCCGACGCGCGTTTTGCCGTTATTTTTCTGGGCGTGGAGAGCGTGCGCAAAGAATGCCTTGCGGAAGTGAACAAGGGGCACATGACCAGGTTTGACCCTGAAAGATCGGTAAAAAACATCTCGCGTTACGGCATCATCCCCTTTATCGGCTTTATCGTCGGGTTCGATCATGACGACCTGAACAGCTTCGGCGAGATCGAAGACTTCCTGGTGAGGACCGGGAGCCCGATCGCGTCGATCAGCGTGCTCAACGCGCCTGAAGGGACGCGCCTGTATGAGCGCATGGAGAGCGCGGGCAGGATACGCAAGGAGTTCGGGGGGCAGTGGCACCTGCTCACGAACATCATTCCCCGGTCAATGACGTTTGAAGAACTCACCGTGCGCCACAGGACCCTCTTTAAAAGAGTTTATGAGCCCGCGGCCTTTGAACAGCGCGTCCTGACCTGGATGACGGGGATCGAATATTTCACGACCCGGTACCGCGATTCAAGCACGAACTGGTCGAAGCTGAAAAAATTTTTTCCCATCCTGAAATTTTATTTTTTAAGGGAGCCGCGGGCCGTGCGCTCAATGTTTTTCAGGCTGCTGAAACAGTCCTGGAAGATCAATCCCAGGCTCATTAAAAAAACCATTACCCTTATGACCCAGTATTGCCACTACCATGATTTTGCCGAAAAGACCTACCGGGATTTTGTCATGAGCAGATCCGGTGATAAAAGGAATAACGACTGATGCCCCGCCGCGCGAGCAGGAAATACGGTGCCGGCCCTGATTATAAAAAGATCTGCCTCATAGCGCCCATGCAGCCTGAAAGCTTCTGGTCAATGAAGGGAACGGCAAAGGCCCTGGGCGCGAAAACCCTCCAGCCGAACGCGGCCCTGGCGACGCTCATGGCGCTTACTCCCGACGATGTAAATGTTGAGTACGTCCTGTTTGACGAAAACGTGGGCCCCATTGACCGTGCGGTCATCTGTGACCTGGTCGCGCTGACCGGGTCAAGCCTCCAGGCCGAAAAGGTCCATGATCTCTGCGCCCATTTCAGGTCACGGGGGATCCCGGTGGCCCTGGGCGGGACCTATGCCAGTATCGAGCCCGAGCGGTGCGCCGGTATCGCTGATTTCCATTTTATCGGTGAGGCCGAGTATACCTGGCCGCTTTTTCTCAGGCAGTGGACCAGGGGCCGGGCCCGTGCCGTTTATGAACAGAAGGAGCACATTTCCATGCAGGACAGCCCCGCGCCGGACTGGTCACTTATTCGTGTGGATGATTACGTTAACATCCCCATACAGACGAGCAGGGGCTGCCCGAACCGCTGTGATTTCTGCGACGTGATCCATTACGTGGGAAGAAAGTACCGGGTGAAAAGCGTTGACCAGGTCATGGCAGAGGTCCGGCGGGCGCACGAGATCGGCGCGCGCACGATATTCTTTTCTGATGACAATTTTTACGGCAACAGGGCGTACACGAATGAGTTGATGCGCCGGCTCGTGCAGTGGAACGTTTCGCAGGAGCGGCCGCTTTCCTTCTCAACGCAGATTACGGTGCAGATCGCGGATGACGACGGGCTGCTGAAGCTGTTCGCTGACGCGAAATTTTCCGTGCTGTTTATCGGCGTTGAATCAGTACGCCGGGAAAGCCTTGAGGAAATACATAAAACGCAGAACCTGGCGCGCGACATCCGTGAAAGGATAATGAACATCTCGCGTTACGGCCTGGTCCCCTTTGTCGGCCTGATCGTGGGGTTTGATCATGATGACGAGTCGGTTTTCGGCGAGCTGTTCGGTTTTCTTCATGAAACGGCGACCCCTGTTGCCGGAGTGAGCCTGCTCAACGCGCCGCGCAGGACCCCTCTGTACGCCAGGCTGAAGCAGGCAGGCAGAATAATCGAGTACGACGGGGACTGGCAGCTCGCGACAAACATCGTCCCCCTGAACATGACCAGGGAGGACCTTGAGCGGCGATACTGGGACCTGTTCCGGAAAATATATGAGCCTGCGGTTTTTGAACAGAGGCTTGAGGCCTGGCTCAGGGGCATTGACTACTTTACCGGGCTGTACACGAACAGGAAGTTCGACTGGAAGCTTGCCAGAAGCGGGTACCGCATGTTTAAATATTTTGTTCTTCAGTCTCCCTCCGAACTGCGCGCGGTTTTTTTTCATGTTCTGAAAAAGGCGTGGTCGATCAATCCCCGGCTCGTGAAACGGGTCTTCACCACCATGGCCCAGTACGCGCACTTTTATGATTTTGTAAAAAACCGGTCAGGCACGCGGGGGTGTTAGGATGAGGGTCGTGCTGGTCCATCCTGCCGGGTCGAACTGGATGCCGGGCAAAAAGGACGTCGCTGCCGTGGCGAACCGCATGGCGCCGCTGGGTCTGCTTTCAATCGCTTCATTTCTCCAGAAAGAGGGCCACGATGTTTTTGTGCATGACTGCCTGGGGCCGGGAGCGACGCCAGACCCCGCGGAGAACGCGCGGGCCGTGCTCTCGCTCAGGCCGGATCTCGTCGGCTTTTCCACCACGACGTCCGGGTTTTATGACGCCTGTGACATTTGCGCGCTTATAAAACAAGGCGACCCGGGCATACTGACCTGTTTCGGCGCGGTGCATGTGTCGGCAGTGGGCCCGCCTCTGCTGGAGAGCTTCCCGCAGATCGATTACCTGTGCATGGGTGAAGGCGAGCTCACCATGGCGGAACTCGCTTCGGGAAATGAGCCGGGAACCATAAACGGGCTTGTCTGGCGCAGGGGGGATGACGTTGTCGCCAACCCTTCCCGGGAAAATATCCCGGACCTTGATTCGCTTCCTTTCCCGGCGTATGAAAAGCTCGCCGGTTTTCCCCGCGGCTACAACCTTCCTCTTTTCAGCTATGTGAACCAGCCGGGTGCGACCATGATCACGAGCAGGGGATGCCCGTACCAGTGTTCATACTGCGATCGGTCGGTGTTCAGGCGGGGGTACCGCTTCAATTCCGCGGACTACGTGTACGAGCACATGAAATACCTGCATGACCGCTTCGGCGTGAGGCATATCAACGTGTACGATGATCTCTTTACCCTGAACAGAAAACGAATAACCGGGATATGCCGCTCACTGATTGAAAGACCGCTGAATTTAAACATCAACTGCGCGGTCAGGGTCGGCTACGCTGACGACGACCTGCTTGCCATGCTTAAACAGGCAGGCTTTCTTCAGCTTTCACTGGGAATAGAATCCGCCGACCCTGACATGCTCGCGCGCCACAAGGCCGGGGTCACGCTCGAGGAAGTCGCTGACACGGTGCGGCGGATTAAGGCCCACGGCCTCAGGGCAAAGGGCCTTTTCATGATGGGTCTTCCCGGAGAAACCGAGGAGTCCATCCAGAAAACCGGTGACTTCGTTATTTCCCTGGGCCTTGACGACATGAACATGACCAAGTTCACGCCCTTTCCCGGGGCGCCCCTGTGGAACTCCATACGTGATGAGGGGGAGTTCAACGAGGACTGGCGGTTGATGAACTGCCTGAATTTTGTCTTTCTCCCGAAAGGGATATCCTCGCGGGAGCGCCTTGATGAGCTGTATAACCGGCACGTGAAGCGTTTTTATTCTGATAAGAAATGGCGCAGAACATTTGGCCGCCGCCTGTGGCAGCACCGGAGGAGCCTGTGGTATCTCGTGAAGCATCTTCCTGCCTTTTTATCAGCCAAAAAAAGTTTCGAGCAGTAATCGTGTATCATGAGTAAACTCGGTCAGGAGGCGGTGCTGCCTGCCTGCCGGATCCAGGGGCCCCGGTCGTTTTTAACGACTTCCCTGCGGAAAGCGTCCCTGTTTTTTTTCATTCTTTTCACGTAACGGGAAAAGCCTTCCATGGTGAGCAGAAAGATAAAGAACTTGTCTGGAGCGATTTTTTTCTTCCTGAACAGCCTGAACATGTCCATGAACATTTTTCTTTTGTCAGGGTCGGGTGAAAACCGGTAACATCCGAGCACCTTCATGAAAATAGTGAACTTAAACACAAAGCCCGGGTTTTCACCGGTAAACATATGGCGGAACTTTCCGGAACTGAAAAGTCGCCGCGCTTTTTCTCCCACGGTCTTGAATGAATAGAGCTTCTCAAGCGTTTCAAGGTATTTATCGAACATCTCGACCTGCGACATGTTCATGTAGCGCATGGGGGGGAAAATGCCTATGGCGTCTTCGGTAGATTTTCCGTAGAGCCGTTTTTCGTCTTCAAGCCGTTTATAAATATCGGTCCCGGGCGCGACCCCGAGAATGTTGATCATGGTCAGGGGCAGGTTCGCCTTGATGCTGAAATTCAGGATATTGTCGAATTCCTCTATTCTGTCGTGGTCGAACCCGACGATAAAGGCGCCGATTATCTGTATGCCCGCGTTATGAATGCGCGCAATGGCCGCTTCGTATTGATCAATGCGGTTATGTTTTTTATTCGTTTCTTTCAGGCACTGCTCATTGACCGATTCAAATCCGATCAGTATGTACAGGCATCCCGCTTCGGCCATTGCCTTGAGCAGGTTTTCATCGTTGCCGATGTCAATGCTTGCCTGGCAGGTCCAGGATATATTCAGCGGTTTGATGCGTTCAATAAAAGTCCTCATGTACTGTTTGTTTACCGTAAGGTTGTCATCCACAAAGAATATATTTTTTTTGGGAAGGGACTTAATCTCTTCAACAACATCGTCAATATCGCGATAACGCATTGTATGTCCCTGGAGCTTGTTCACCAGGCAGAATTCGCATGAATAGGGACATCCGCGGGAAACCTGTACTCCCAGTGAAACGATGCTTTCAGTATCAACGAGGTCCCAGCGGGGCAGGGGGGATGTTTTATACGGGGTGAACTTTTGCGCCCTGTAGGTTTTTTTCATCCGCCCTTTTTCGAAATCGCCCAGGCAGACCTTCCAGATATCTTCAGCTTCTCCTATGACGATACAGTCAGCATGCCCAAGCCCTTCCTCTGCCATATACGAGGCGTATGACCCGCCAAGTACCACGGTAACCCCTTTCGAGCGGTACCAGTCTGCTATTTCGTATACTCTTTTTATGGTATGGGCCAGGGTGGTAATGCCCACGATATCCGGGAGTTCGTCCTCGGGAATGGATTGCAGCTCTTCGTCTATAATGCGGATGCGGTAGTTGTCCGGGGTCAGAGCAGCAAGTGTCGGCAGCGCGAGCGGTGTGAGAAGGCTCTTCTTTCCCATGAGAAGGCTGAATTCAACCTGCTGGGCAAAGTGTTTTTTTTCCTGGCGAGGATTGATAAGAAAGAGTGAATAATTTTTTTTTGTTTTCATAACCTGTTTCATGTTGTATGTTAAAATGGATTTATGTGGGTACAGCGTAAATTTTTTTCAGTATATAGAGCATCCCGGTGTTTTCTTGCATTATTTAAGCCCTTTAATGGTAATATGCTGATAAGGATTTTTCAAAAAACCGATTTATTAATAGATATTGATTGATATTTTCTATTTTACCGGAATATAATACAGGGAATCAAGAAAAAATGAATTAAAAGATAAAATAAATGAAAACTATTGAAGGTTTTTATGGTTTCTTCTTTATTAATTTTTTACTTGATATCCGGGAATTGATTTTTAGGATGATTTTTTCCAATAGAAAAATCAACAAATTGAATTAAACAGGTGATTTTTTTACAGTTAAGGGAAGTAGAATGAATATTATTATCACAAAGTTCGGGGAAGCACTGACAGGACTCGTCCAGGATGCCCTTTTCAGCGGAGAAAGGCAGGCTGCTCCTTTTATTGATGGTAACGGCACCTTCGGAGACATTCTGAACATGGCATCAGGAATGCTCAGGTACTTTACCCGGGAGAAAGCAGCGATAAACACGGTCTGTCTTTGTTCAGAAGATAAAAGGGTCATTTCAGCGGCAATTATCGCCTCTCTTTCCGGCGGACCTGACCTCGTGTTGCCTTATTCTTTTTCTGAACAGGTGCTTGAAGAGACCCGTGAATACACGGGGTTTACCCATATAATCAGTGAATATACTCCGCCCTGCAACGCCACCATGGTTCACCCTGACATGTTTTCAGGCGACCCGCTGGAGCTTTCGCTTGAGCGTGACCTGGATTCGGAGTTTCTCATGCTTTTTACCGGAGGATCAACGGGCAAGCCCAAGGTGTGGCCCAAGACCGTGCGCAATGTTTTTGCAGAGGCCATGTATCTTTCAAAGAAATATTCTTTTTCACGTGAAGATAAAATACTGGCAACAGTGCCGCCGTATCATATTTACGGCTTTCTCTTTTCGGTTCTCATCCCCCTGGTCTCCGGCGCCAGTGTGATTGAGCGGGTATGCACGTTCCCCAGGGAAATAATCAACGCCATTGAGCAGGAATCTCCCACGGTCCTTGTCGCGGTTCCGGTGCATTACCGGGTGCTCAAAGGGGCTCAGTTCAGCGGCAATGCCCTGAGAACGGCCTTTTCATCAGCCGGCCCGCTCAACCCTGAAGACGGAGAATCGTTCTCCCGCACATCCGGCGTCCCCATAGTTGAAGTGTACGGGTCCACCGAGACCGGGGGCATTGCCACGAGATGCAGGGCGAGAGGTGAAACGTCCCTCCGCATTTTTGACAATGTTGACTGGAAGATCATGAACGAGCGGCTCTGTGTGCATTCGGAATTCATTTCGCCGACGCTTACTTTCGACAGGGAAGGCTTTTTCGTGACAGGAGACCGCGCGGAAAAAGACGGAGAAGGAAGCTTCAGGCTTATGGGCAGGGCTGACGGTGTCGTTAAAGTCGCGGGAAAAAGAATAGATATCGAAGAGATGCAGGAAAAAATACGGGGCATCCCGCATATCACCGACTGCATTATCGTTCCGATAGAGTCCCGCAAAGGAAAGGAAACCGAGCTCGGCGCCCTTATCGAAGGGGATGTTGAAGAGTCAGTGCTGCGGGAAAAGATGAAGGCCATGTTTGAGCCGTATGCCCTTCCCCGGAGGGTCAGGATCGTCACGGCAATCCCCCGCCTGAAGACCGGCAAGTACGACAGAAAAAAAATTATCGAATATTTCATGTGACACCGGGGAAGACATGGCTGACAAAAAAGTTTTCATGTTCCCCGGCCAGGGTGCCCAGTATGTAGGGATGAGGTCCCGCATGGGCGTTCTTTCGGAAAGCGCGAGCGAGGCCTTCAGCAGGGCCGATGAAATAGTGGAACTTCCCCTGAGTGATATAATCGACCGCGGGCCCGAATCTGAACTGGTCAGAACATCCGTTACCCAGCCTGCTCTGCTCGCCATGGCGCGGGCCTGTTCGCTGCTTCTTGAAGAAAGAGGATACGCAGCCGATATCGTGATGGGCCATTCCCTGGGCGAATACGCCGCGCTGGTGTATGCCGGCGTGATTGACTATGAACAGGCGCTGCGGATCGTGCGCAAGCGGGGTCTGCTCATGGAGGGTGCCGCGGCCAGCGCTCCCGGCAAAATGGCCGCGGTAATTGGATCAGATCGCAGTGAACTTGAATCCCTGGTAAAGGAATGCTCCTCGCGGGGAGTTCTCGAGATAACGAATTACAATTCACCGCAGCAGGTTGTCCTCTCGGGCGAAAAGGCCGCGGTGGACCACGCTATAAATGAAATCAACACCGGCAATATCGGTAAGGCGCTTGAGCTCAATGTTTCTGCTCCATTCCATTCTTCACTCATGAAGCCGGTTGCCGAAGATTTTCGCGGGTTTCTCGCGGGTTTTTCGTTTAATGTTCCCCACGTCATGTTCATCGATAACGTTACGGGCTCGCCCGAGTCCGACCCGGAAAGGATTCGCGATAAACTCGTACAGCAGCTTTTCATGCCCGTACAATGGGAACACTCAGTGCTTGCCGCACAGCAGGCGGGAGCCGTTTCTTTTATCGAATGCGGGCCGGGCTCGGTACTGTCAGGCCTGGTCAAGCGAACCGTGCGCGGGGTTGAAATCAGGACCGGGGAGAAGATCCTGGCCGGCTGACCTCAGAAAACATTTACGAACCACCTCAAGAGAGACAACCGCAGGGCGGAAGCCGGTTATTGTTTTAAGAACCTCTATTGACAATCCCTGATACTTGAAAGATAATAGTTGATGATGTATTCACTATAAACATTTGGATATAGATACCGGGATGAATAAACGAATACTTCTTGTAGACCTTTCACCGGATAAAAAGAGTTCGCTTGAACAGCTTTTAAACAGAAATTTTTACGTGATTAAAACCGATGCCGGTAATTTTTCCGGCGCGTTTGCCGAATCAAAACCTCACCTTGTTCTGGTCCGCGCTGGAGATGACGCGGTTAAAAAAGACGCGTTCATTCAAACATTGACGGATATCGCCGCTCATTCATCCGTCCCTGTTGCCGTTTTTTCTTCTGTTGTTGACACTGATTTTTATGTAAAATGCCTGAAATCGGGCATCGTTCACCACGTAAAGAGTCCGGGAAGCAAGAACTACCTGGTCAGTAAAATTTCAGGTCTGCTCGAAAAAAAATTTTCGCTTGTGTCTCCAGACGATTTGATTGATTTTTCTTTTTTTACCATGGGCCAGGGCCATGAGCTTTCCCTGACCAAAGAGAAGCTCATAGCGTTTCTTCTTTCAACGATGGAGAACTCCCAGTACCAGACGAGGCTGGTGCAGGACATTCTGAAAAAGAAATGCTCGGTTATAAAAGCAGGCAGTGATACCGAATTTCTGGACACGTCGACCGCGCTTTCGATTGAGGAAACAGTAATGGCTGAAGAGCTTGAGCGCTCATACAAGCAGGAGGACTTTCGGCTTTTTTTTCAGCCGGTCATCAACCTCCCTGACGGGCGCGTCCGCGGCTTTGAATCACTGCTCAGGTGGGAGCATCCAGAGCGCGGCATGGTCGGCCCTGATCAGTTCATCCCCGTGCTTGAAAAGACCAACCTCATCGCTCCCCTGGGTTTCTGGATCGTCGAAGAGGCCGCGCGCCAGTCGCGCAAATGGCTGGATGAATTTTCCTTCAACCCGCCCATCCAGGTGAACGTGAACCTCTCGGCGCGCCAGTTCGTTCTCGAGGAGCTCTGCGACCGGATATTTTCCATCGTTGAGGAATACCGCCTTCCGCCCGAGGCCCTCGCGTTCGAGGTCACCGAAAGCGCATTCATGGAAGACATGGAGTCGGCCAACCTCATGCTGCTGAAGCTGCGCGCGAACAATCACCGGATATACATGGACGATTTCGGGACCGGCTATTCGTCCCTGAGCTATCTCCAGCATTTCCCCGTGGACACCCTGAAGATTGACAAGTCGTTTGTGGAGTGGATGCACATCGACGAGCAGAGCGAGCTCATTGTCCAGGCGATCGTTGACCTCGCGCACAACCTGAAAATGACCGTGGTTGCCGAAGGCGTTGAAACCGAGGAACACCGCGACAGGCTCATGCGGATGAAATGCGATTTCGGCCAGGGGTATCTGTTTGCCCGGCCGCTTGACGTCCCCGCGGCCCGCCTCTTCCTGCAGCAGATGCGCTCGTCCGGCCTGGTCTGATCCGGCCGGAAAAAAGTAATTGCATAAAAAATCATTTAAAACTGATAATCATTTTTTACGGCACTATGACGAGTAATGCGTGGGGATGGGCGTATGATTCCAATCAAAAATCTCAATGAGCTCGGAACCGGCGAGCTGGAAAAAATCTTTCAGCGTTTCGGCGCCGATTTCAGCAATGTGATGATAAACAGTGTGGTCCCGATTGTCAACGATGTCCGCAAACGCGGGGATGATGCGGTGATCGAATACACGAAAAAATTCGACCGCGTCGACTTGGATGCGGTGCTTGCAACCGAAGAGGAAATTGAATCCGGGTACCGCTCGACCCCTGATGAGGTGCTTGACGCGTTCGCCGGGGCAAAGAAAAACATTGAGGAGTTTCATTCCCGCCAGGTCAGGGACGGCATCCGCTACACCAGGGATGACGGCACGGTGCTCGGCATAACCTGCCACGCTATCCGCAGCGCGGCGATGTATGTTCCCGGCGGCAAGGCGTCGTACCCGTCCTCTGTTCTCATGGGGGTGATCCCGGCCCAGATCGCCGGGTGCGAGGAAATTTCGGTGATCACCCCTCCCGGCCATGACGGTAAAGTGCCTGACGTGATATGCGCGGTGTGCCGGCTCCTCGGCGTTGGAAGGATCATAAAGGCCGGGGGCGCGCAGGGCATCGCGGCCGCGGGTTTCGGCACCGCCACCGTCCCCAAGGCCGATATTGTCGTGGGCCCGGGCAATATTTACGTGACCGCGGCCAAGACCTATCTGTTCAGTCTGGGCGTGATCCAGATCGATTCCATGGCGGGCCCCAGCGAGGTCCTGATCATCGCGGACGCGGGCGCCGACCCCAAATGGGTCGCGTATGATCTTCTTTCACAGGCCGAGCACGAGGAAATGGCGGTGGCGATTCTCGTGACACCGTCGCGTGAGCTGGCGGTCAGGGTCCGCGATGAAATAGAAAAAGACATCGCTGCCGGCGGCGGCCGGCACGCGATCAAAAAAACATCCATATCGAGAAGCGGGCTCATCCTCGTGGCCGAATCTCTTGACCGGGCGATTGACTTCAGCAACAACTACGGCCCCGAGCACATGGAGTTCATGGTGGAGAACGCGCTGGACTATCTCGGCCGCATCCGCAATGTGGGCTCGCTTTTCATGGGCTACCACGCGCCGGTCGCGGTGGGAGACTATTATTCCGGCACCAACCACATCCTTCCGACCGGCGGTGCGGCGCGGTTTTCGTCAGGGACCTCGGTCGAGACCTTCATGCGCAGGACGACGTTTCAGTGGCTTCCGGAAAACGCCCTTGAAAAGGCCCGCGGCCCGGTCGGCATCATGTCGAAAGTAGAGGGCTTTGACGATAAGCACGGCGGATCAGTCGAGGTCAGGTTCGAAAAAAATAAACGCTAAAAGTTGGTGGTCGCGCTTAATCCCAGCGTCATGGTGGGCGGATAGTAGTACAGCGCGATATTGGTTGTCCTGAATTTCTTTTTTTCAGTGTTATAGTGGATCATGGTCCATCCTATCGCGGGCCCGTATTCGGCGAGAAACCCGTCCTTCGAATACGAGCCTTCAACCTTCGCGCCGATGAATATACCGTTCCCGGTCCGGTCGTAATTCCCCTTGTCGTAGGGCTTGAACCACAGGATGTTGCAGGCAAGGGTGAGCGCCGCGAACCCGGACACCACGCTGTCTCCGTCAACAGAAGCGATGTGTATGCCCGCATCTATAAAGAGGTCCATCGCTGCCCTGGTCCCGCCTTCCTGGCCGGGAAAGCCGGTAAACGTGTTCAGATGGCGGTAGCCGATTATTCCCGAAAAGCCGTACAGCACGGGGTCAAAACCGAACTCGAAACCGATGCCGTAATTGAAAAAGTTGATCAGTTTAATGTCAAAATAGACCTCTTCAACCGGGTACTGCTTGACGATTTCACCTTCAGGGGCCGGGGCTGCATGCTGTTGATTTCCCTTATTTTCTGGTTCGACGTTCGCAGCATCGTTTTTCTGGGTGCTGTTTTGTTCTTCAGTTTTAACTGGCTGTTTCGCGTCAGGTTTTTTTGCCGGAATGTTTTCCTGTGCGAATACCTCGCCGGTGTGCAAGGCCATAAAAAAGGTAAATAGCAGGATGATGTTTTTGCTCATGTGTGCTCCACAGTGAATCTGCCGGCATACAACCGGATGCTTTTTTTGCCGGGATGGTTGTGTTCGGATTGTACTATCGGTCCGAATTTTGCACGGTGCATTTATCGTACAGGCGGTTCATCCCCTGTCAATTAAAAAAGGGTGATGTTATAATCATGTAAAATTATGTCCGCAGGGATTTTAACTATTGACAACTTTTACCGTCTCAATTAATCACTTCCAATAATTCTACGGTCTGGTACGTTTTTTTGTTGTAACTTTTCTTTTATTCTTCTGTAAATATGGATACATACCGGCTGAAATATACTATATTAAACCTGACAACGGGTAAACATAATGAGCAAAGCCTATCTGGTACTTGAAGACGGTACGATTTTTGAAGGAAAGCCCTTCGGCCATGATGGTGAAACCATGGGAGAGGCGGTTTTCAATACTTCAATGAGCGGGTATCAGGAGATCCTGACCGATCCCTCATACGTGGGCCAGATTATCGCCATGACCTATCCCATGATCGGGAATTACGGGGTCAATGACGAGGATGTTGAATCATCCCGGGTCCAGGTCGCCGGTTTTGTCGTGAAAGAATATTCCAAGACCTATTCGAATTACAGGGCGACCCGTTCCCTTGACCGGTATCTCAAGGATGAAAAGGTCGCTGCCATTGAAGGTGTCGATACCAGGAAACTCACGCTTCATCTGCGCACCAGGGGCGCGATGCGGGCCGGCATTTTCAGGGACCCGAAAGGCTCGGTTGACAGGCTCCTCGTCCACCCGTCAATGCTGGGCCTTGACCTCGCGTCAGGTGTTTCCTGTAAAGAGCCGTACGCATTTGGAGAGGGCAGCGGCCCGAAAATCGCGGTCTATGACTACGGCGTAAAACTGAATATTCTGCGCCTTCTGGCCAGGGAAGGCTTTTCGATAACGGTATATCCGGCGACCACGCCCTTAAGCCGGGTGCTCAATGAGGGAGCAGGGGGCGTGTTTCTGTCAAACGGGCCCGGAGACCCCGATGCCGTTTTATACGCCCCGAACCTGGTGCGGGACATACTTAAAGAGGGCGTTCCCGCTTTCGGCATCTGCCTCGGGCATCAGCTCATGGGCCTCGGCCTGGGGGCAAACACGTTCAAACTGAAATTCGGGCATCGCGGCGGAAACCAGCCGGTAAAAAATCTCAGGACCGGCCGCGTTGAGATTACTTCGCAGAACCATGGCTTTGCCGTGGATTATGAATCGCTCAAGCATAAAACTGATGTTGAGATCACCCATATAAACCTTAATGACAATACTGTTGAGGGCCTGCGTCACAAGAATCTTCCGGTTTTTTCGGTTCAGTACCACCCTGAAGCGAGTCCCGGTCCGCATGATTCGTCATATCTCTTCCGTGAGTTTTTTGAGTTAGTTTCAAAAAGGGGCGCGGCCTGATTTTTCCCGGGGACCGTTATCGGTACTGTCCGGCTCCATCAGGGTCACCGCGCGTAGCGTGATTTTTCTCTTGAAAAAGTTTTATGCTTATCATATGTTTGGTATGTATTGTTACCGGTATTTTTTTGTTTGATACAAGGAGCCATTATGGACTGGAAGGACATCGCCATTAATTCATCGATAAAGCCGAATCTTGCGGACAATGCCCGGGTTGTGCTTGAAAAGAGATACCTGATCAAGGATGAAAAGGGGAACGTGATCGAAACTGCGGAAGACCTTTTTCGCAGGGTCGCCATGGTGGCCGCGTCAGCCGATTTCGCCTATGGAGCAGGCAGGGATGACGTCGGCGCTGTCGCAACAAAATTTTACGAGATGATGGCCGAACTCAAGTTCATGCCGAACAGCCCGACCCTGATGAACGCGGGCAGGCCCCTGGGGCAGCTTTCGGCCTGCTTCGTGCTGCCGGTTGAAGATTCCATGGAAAAGATCTTCGAGACCCTTAAGGACATGGCGCTGATCCATAAAAGCGGCGGCGGTACCGGCTTCTCCTTTTCACGGCTGCGGCCGAAAAATGACCTGGTCAAGTCAACGGCCGGAATATCAAGCGGCCCGGTTTCGTTCATGAATATATTCAACGCGGCAACAGAGACCGTCAAGCAGGGCGGGACCCGCAGGGGGGCCAACATGGCGATCCTGCGCGTGGACCACCCGGACATTGTGGATTTTATCAGGGCCAAGGAAAATAAAACATCCCTTACCAACTTCAACATCTCCGTTGCCCTTACGGATGAGTTCATGTCCTGCCTTGAGCAGGACGGTGAATTCAGGTTGAAAAACCCCCGTACCGGTGAACCGGCGGGCAGTGTAAACGCACGGGAGCTTTTCGATCTCATAATTGAAAAGGCCTGGCTTAACGGCGAACCCGGTATCGTGTTCATTGACGAGATCAACAGGCACAATTCCCTGAAGAAGACGGGCCTCATTGAGAGCACCAATCCCTGCGGCGAGCAGCCCCTGCTCGCGTACGAGTCATGCAACCTGGGGTCAATCAATCTCGGCAGGTTCGTTAAAGAGACTGAGGCCGGGTATGCGGTTGATTATGACCTGCTCTCGGATGCGGTTGCAACGTCGGTGCATTTTCTTGACAATATAATTGACGTGAACCGTTACCCGCTTGATGAAATCGCGAAAATAACTAGGGCGAACAGGAAGATCGGCCTTGGCGTAATGGGTTTTGCCGACCTGCTCATAAGGCTCGGGATCCCCTATAATTCAGAACAGGCCATTTCCGCGGCAGAAGAGGTGATGTCCTTTATTCAGAATGAGTCAAAAAAGGCCTCGCAGAAGCTTGCTGCCAGCCGGGGCGCTTTCCCGAATTTCGGCAGTTCTGATTTTGCCGACCGGGGGGAGCAGCCGCTGCGGAATGCCACCACGACAACAATTGCCCCGACCGGAACCATCAGTATCATAACCGGCTCGTCCAGCGGGATTGAGCCGCTGTTCGCCCTCGCTTTTGTGCGCAATGTCATGGACAACAACAGGCTCCTGGAAATTAATCCCTTTTTTGAATCACTGGCACATGAAAAGGGGTTTTACAGCGATGACGTCATGAAGCGGGTCGCTGAGAAAGGCTCTGTTTCCGGTATTGACGAGGTCCCCTCAGAGGTGAGGAATGTTTTTGTCTCTGCCCACGATATTGAACCGGAATGGCACATTAAGATCCAGGCCGCTTTCCAGAAATATGTGGACAATGCCGTATCAAAAACAGTAAATTTTCCTCACAGCGCCACTATTGAAGATATCGAGCAGTGCTATACCATGGCGCACCGGCTTGGATGCAAAGGAGTCACGGTGTACCGTGACGGCTCACGCGATGACCAGGTGCTCCAGAAAAAGGGGGATGAAAAAAAGACGCAGACTGAAATCCCCTCATCAATTTCTCCACGGCCGCGTGACGAGATCACCTGGGGAACCACGCGCAAGATGACAACCGGGTGCGGTTCCCTGTACGTAACCATAAACGAGGACAGGAACGGGCTTTTCGAAGTGTTCGCCACCATGGGCAAGGGAGGAGGCTGCGCTGCCAGCCAGACCGAGGCCGTGAGCCGCTTGATTTCGCTTTCCCTGCGGAGCGGTATAGACAGGGAACAGATCATCAAACAGCTCAAGGGCGTACGCTGCCCCAACCAGGCATGGGAGAAAGGGGGAAGGATTTATTCGTGCGCTGACGCGATTGCCAAAGCGCTCGAGAGGCACAGCAATGTTGACTCGGTGATGCATGAAGCTGATCCGGTAAACCAGGCGAAAGACCGCGCTGAGACCAACGGCAAGGGCAGCGATACGGTCATGGTGGGCGTGTGCCCTGAATGTCACGGCCCGCTTGAGTTTGAGGGCGGATGCTCCGTATGCAGGTCGTGCGGGTTTTCGCGATGCGGCTGATTTAAGGAGGTTGATTCATGAGTGATGAAGCGGTATACCTCATCAGAAAGGCCAGGAAGGATGACATCCCCCAGCTCATTCACATGAGAACAAAGCTTCAGGAACACATGATAAAAAATAACAGAAACCTATGGGGCGTGAGCAAGGATTTTATCCGCAACCTCCCTGCCTTTTATGAGCACCAGCTTGACCATCCGGAAGCGTGCCTGCTGGTTGCCTATGAAGAGGGAACGGAATCCCTGATCGGCATGGCTCTGGGGAAGATCAAGCACCACGATGAATACCGGCCGCCAAAATCGGGAAGAATCGATGATGTCTGGGTTGAGCCCATGATCCGGCGTCATGGTGTCTGTGAGATGATGTTCAGTGAGCTTATTGATTTTTTCCGCGGATTTGGAGTCACGTCACTGGTGCTGGAATACGCGCTTCATAACAAGGAAGCGGAAATAACCTGGGCCAGGCTCGGGTTCCGTCCTTCCCTTGTCATTTCCACCGCTGACATTGAAGACGTCTCTGAAACGGTCCACGAGAGAATAGACTCGCATCAGTAAAGTTTCATGATGCTTTTTTATTGATTGATAACCCGAACATCCTTTGGGAGGGCGATGTCTTTTTCAGTTTTTATCGTTACAGGTTCATTCATCGTTATTCTGCTGAAACTGATCTCAAGATCGAATTTTCTGGTTTCGGAATATACCCGCACGTTTTTATAATAGCGGCTACCTCGTTTGGTGTACCATTTATTTATGTAGAATTCGACTTTTACCTGCTGCGTTTTTTCTATGAATAAAATGCGATCAGGCCTGTTGTCTTTAAATGAAATTGTTTCATACAGCACCGGATTTTCAAGCACGAGGTATACTCTGTTCTCCTTTTCAGAAGAGAGGATTTGCTTGACCCTGTATTTGGCGATGAGAGGAATTTTCCCGACGGAAATGTCGAGCAGGTCCTTCATGTCAAGGGGTATTCCTGATAGTGATTTGAAATTTATTCTTTCTGTGGTTGAGAGGATCAGTTTTTTTTCAGCGGGATAATATAAGCTCAACGCATTTGCGTTTTTAATAAACATGGTAAGCGGGCTTTTAAAAATAAAATCAAAGAACGTGATGTTCATTTTGTCGTTTTTTACATCAATGAGGATTTTGCCGATTGATTTGTATTTTTTATCGGACCTCATCCCTTCAATATCAACCTGGGCTGAGAGTGTCTTCGGTATTTTTTCATTCTCGGCGGCTATTATTGTCAACAGGTCTTTTATTGTTTTGTTTTCAGCCGGGGTGAATGTTTTCTGTACTATCGTCCCGCTGCACGAACATATAAACAGCAGTATTGGGATAAGAAATAAACGTTTCCTCATTTTTTAACTCTTGTGAGTGATGTTATTATTCAGACGGTAAACGCATCATGGAATATTTTTTTGATGCATTTCAATTTTTTTCATTATAGTGTCATTTTTTTCGTATTCAAGGGATTTTTTCCAGTACTGAACCGCTTTCAGGGAGTCTCCAAGCTTTAGGTAGGTATCGCCGATATGGTCATACACGACCGGGTCCGGTGAATTCGAGTCTGAGAGTACTTTTTCAGCTTCCAGGAGTTTTCCCAGTGCGTCCCGGAAGTTCCCTTTCCGGTAATAGACCCATCCCAGAGAATCGATATATGCTCCGTTCTCGGGTTCTAGTTCAAGAGCCCTGAGGATCAGAGTGTGTGATTCGTCGATCTTTATATTTCTTTCTGCGTAAAGATAACCCAGGAAGTTATAGGCCCTTCCGCTCTGGGGATTGTATTTAATTGCCTGTTCAAGTGACGAAACCGCTTCATCGAATTTATCCAGCTTTTCCATGACTATGGCCAGATAAAAATAATATGTTTCATTGTCGTCGGTCAGGGATATGGCTTTTTTAATGTCATGTTCAGCCTGGGGATAGTTTTTTTCCCATAGGGAAACAAGACCGCTGAAAAAATACGGCTTTGAGTTTTCAGGCTCCATGCTCGACGCTCTGGAGAAGTAATCAATTGCCGTGTTGTAATCGCCGCGTACGCCGTAGAGGTAGCCGATATGGATGATCAGGTCAATATTGGGATTGAGTTCCTCGGCCTTTTTATAGTTGACGATGGCCAGCGAAATTTTTTCTGAATCTTCATGTATTCGTCCCAGGTAGTAATATATGCCTGCGACGCCTTCCTTCTTTTTCTCCGCACGGTTAAGATAATATGCAGCTTCAGTATACATCCCGCCCTGGTACAGGAGTATGGCCGCGGTGAGGAATTCGTTAAACGCTTTATCCTGCTTCTCTGCGCGTTCATAAATTTTGCCCAGCGCGATGTGCAGGGATGTCATCTTCGGTCTTATTTTAATTCCCGCCTCAAGAGGCTGTTCCGCCCTTGCGTCATTGTTTAAAATTTCGTAGTATATTGCACGGGCAAGGGTTCCGTCGATTGATTTCGAGCGCGCGGCTTTAATTAAGTATTTTGTCGCTTCGGGACTGTTTTTAATATAGTGGATCTGTCCCAGTATTGAATTTATGGTAATGTTTCCCTTTCTTTTCTGGTAATACTGTGATGCGTATTTCTGTGCATTGTCGAGCTTGACTTCTTCCATGTAAATAACGGCAAGCATGTACAGGGCGTTTAAATTGTTTTTATTGGTTTCAAGGGTCTTCTCGAATAAGGATATCGCATCATCGATATTGCCCTTTTGGAATTGTATGTAGGCAAGATTATAAAGTGCGTTTTCCCGAAAATAGTCCTCCACCGCTTCCTGTGAAGACAGGACTATCACTTTTTTATAAGCTTCAATGGCCCGGTCAATATCGCGCAGATGGTTGAGGTAGTGTTCAGCCAGAAGGTTCTGGACATATATATTCCCGTTGTTGGATGCAAGATACCTCTCAAGGATTTCCGCAGCTTTAGCGTAATTCTTCAGCCGCATATATATGTTGTAAATTCTGTTATATGGCTGAATGTTTGTACTGTTGATCATGATTGACTTATTCGCGTAGTCGAGGGAATTGTTGAAATCGTAAAGGTAATAGTAACATTCCGACAGCTGGTAATAGATCAGGTCAAGAGATTCTCCTGTTTCAAGGGATTGCTGAAAAAATGACTGTGCTTTTTTTAAATTAATACTGCTTTCCGGTGACTGTGGATTTTCAAGTGCCAGGTTTTTATAATACAGTCCGTAACTGTATGAGTTCCAGCCGGGAAGGGTTTTTTCGCTTACCTGTTTATCTTTTATTGCCGGTAAATTGTCCTGAGCGATCAGAGGCCCCGCGGTTAAGGTTACGGCGACGCAAAGACCTATAGAGAGAATAAAAATGGAATGTTTCATTTTTTTGTCCTTAATGCTAATCAAGCCTTATCACCTATAATATACTGTTATCAGCCTCTCTCTTCACTGAAAATAAAAAGCAACCCTAGAATGTAATAACGAATATGTCAAATCTAATTGGTTTCCTCAAATAAGAGCTTATTTATTGGTGTAACATTATATGAATTATAATACCTATTCATACAGTATAATTATGAAAATTCTTGATATATTTTGTATTATAAAAAACAATTTCAGGTAATATTTTTATTTAAGTTAAAGTTATTTATTAATTTGCTTTTTTTCGGTAAACTTATTGTTATATCTCTGAAGAGAAAATACACAGAACAATTCAGTTCACCCGATCAGGAGGTTGTGAGATGCTTTTCGGTATTGATCCTTTATACTGGATAATGATGATCCCGGTACTTTTACTTTCGCTTTTCGCTTCACTGCGGGTTAAAAGTACCTATAATAAATATTCAAAAATACTTTCCGCTTCCGGCCTTACCGGCGCGGATGCAGCCCGGGAAATACTGAACAGAAACGGTCTGTCCGGCGTCTCTGTTGTGGAAACCCAGGGGTTTCTTTCAGATCATTATGATCCCGGTAAAAAAGTTGTCAGACTGTCCCCTCAGAATTACCGGGGAACTTCAATTGCCGCTATCGGAGTCGCGGCTCATGAAACGGGCCATGCCATCCAGCATGCGCGGTCTTATGCGCCTCTCATGCTGCGCAACATGATGGTCCCGATTGCTTCCATCGGGTCGAATTTTTCATGGATTATCATTTTTGCCGGTTTTATCATGGGCGCTATGGGCCTTGTAAAGGCGGGCATTGTTCTTTTCAGCGTGGTGGTTTTTTTCCAGCTGGTGACCCTGCCGGTGGAATTCAATGCTTCTTCACGGGCAAAGGAAATCCTTGCATCCCATGGCATCATGTCTTCCGGGGAAGTTGCCGGAGTAAACCGGGTTCTTTCGGCAGCGGCAATGACTTATGTCGCTGCCGCGGCTTCGTCCATTATGACTCTTCTTTATTTTCTTGTCAGAGCCGGCTTGCTCGGGGGAAGCGATGATTGATCTCTAAAAAAGTCCTTGAAACTTCATATTAAATCTGCTATAGAGATCGAAAAGTAATATGCGCCGGTTTACATGATCTTTTTTAAATATGTAAAAAATTTTTTTATCCAGATACGCTTGTTGTTTACCAGGGTTCTTCATAGAACCTGTGTTTTTTTATTTTTTGATCTTAAAAATGTTTTTAAAAGCTACATGGAGCATGACGGTGAACTTTCAACAAGCGCTATCGCATTTTTTTTTCTCATATCGTTCATTCCCACGTCCCTGATCATCATTTCAATACTGAGTTTTTTTTATAACTCGGGTGATATGGCCCGGATGTATCTGAACCAGATAAGAAGCCAGCTTCCCTCAATTGACATTAACAGTCTTGTTGTCATTATTGACAGGATCGTTTATAAAAAAAGGTTCCTCGCTTTTATATGGATACCCTTTCTGTTCTGGTGGGGAAGCCTTGTTTTTGATATTCTGGAAAACGCCCTGGGCAGGGCTTTCAGGATTGAGGAGAGCAGGAAATACTGGAAAGCAAAGATCAGGCATTTTGTTATCATCCTTGCCATGGGGATCATCGCTATTCTTTTTACTATTTTTTCAAACTTTATTGCGGTTGTTAAAAACAGTGAAATCGTCAGTTTCATCAATATTAATTTTCAGAATGTCCCGTTTATTAAAGATGTACTCATCTCGATTGGGAATATTCCCTTTATTCTCAGTTCTCTAACAACCCTTCTGGTGAACACAACCCTTATATTTATCATGTACCGCTTTGTCCCTCCCAGGAAGATTGATACAGTGTCAATTGCGAAAGGCGCACTCTTCGCTTCACTGAGCTATGAAATAATCAAGATTATCTTTTCTTACTATATCACCGAAATTAATGATTATTCGTCAATATTCGGTTCGCTGAATACTATTGTTGTTTTAATGATATGGATATGGTATACCAGTTTTATTTTTATCATCGGGGCTGAAATGGCCTGGGTGTTCTATCAGAAGAATACTGCTGTTGAAAATACCTGAATTTCTTGCAGCTGAAAAGGTTTTATTTTTGTTTTGGGCCTGCTTTTTTCTTCGTGTTTTTTACAGAAGACTTATTTGTTTGAAAAGAACGAATTTTTTTATCAGCTTTTTTTTCTGAATAGTCCGGTTTTTCCTGCACGGCTTCTGTCTCCGGCGCGCCATCTGCTATAAATGAACCGTCAGAGTCTTTTGTTTTTTTAAACAGTTTTATTTTAATATCTGAAAAGATGTTGTAGAGTATCGGGGTGGCAAAAAGTGTGATACAGGTCCCGAAGGTAAGGCCCCATGCCAGGGATATCGCCATGGGCTTAAGAAAGGGGTCGTTCCCTCCTATGCCATAAGCAGTTGGAATAAGGCCGAAAAACGTTGTTATTGTAGTAAGAAAAACCGGCCGGAGCCTTTTCGAGCATGCTGAAATACATGCTTCAAAGGGCTGAAATCCCCTGCGGCGTTCGCTTCGAATAAAGTCAACGAGCACGATGGAATCGTTGACAACAACTCCCGCGAGGCCGACGACCCCCATCAATGCCAGAAACGATAATGGCATGTTATGAAAATAAACCGCCCATATCACCCCGATAAAAGAAAGAGGGATGACATTGACAATTATAAATGGATGAGAGAGGGACCTGAAAATAATGACCAGAATAATATAGATAACAATAAAAGCGATTATAAATGAGCGGCCCAGGTCGCCGAATGACTGCTGTGTGTCTTTATATTCACCCTCGTAATCGACCAGTACTCCCTGGTACCTGGTTTCAATATCACTGAAATCCTTGATCATCTTCTGGTTTACCGAAACTGATGTCACATCCTTCGCGTGCTCATCAATTTCGGCGGTAACTTCAATGGCCCGCTTCCAGTCTTTACGCTGGACCACTGAGATGCCGTAGCCCTCAGTGAATGAGGCGACACTGGTCAGAGGTATAAGATTGCCCTGCATATTTGATATCTTGACCTTTTTAAGGGTCGCGAGATTATTTCTGAGGTGCTCGGGAAAGATGACCCTGATCTCTATCTCTTCATCGCTTTTTTTTATCTTGGTGGCAACGGTTCCTTTGAAGCAGGTGCGCACTGTTGTCGCGATATCATAAACGCTTATGCCCGCTATTGAGGCTGTTTTTTCGTTCACGATGATCCTTTCTTCTTTTTTGCCTTCTTCAAAGCTGTCTTTGACATCTTTGAGGCCCGGAATTTTTTTCAGATAGGCTTTGTAAATTTCCGCAATTTTTTGTAGTTCCTCAAACTCGTCGCCTTTGATCGTCACGTTCACGGCCTTGCCTACCGGCGGCCCTGACTTCACAAAGGAATACTCAACTTTGATGAATTCCTTATCATAAGCGCGGGCCTGGTCGCGGACCCAGTCCATGATCTGTGAGGCGGTGCGCTCTCTTTCCTCCTCGGGTGTGAGGTTGACGATAATTGTTCCGTAGTTCGACCCGATTTTTTCGTTAGGGTCCATCGCGTGTTCCCGTGTCATTCCGGTGTAGGAGATAAAGTTGTCCATTTCAGAGGTCGGGAGTTTTGCCACGATCCCCTCAAGGTAAGAGACCTTTTTGCTCATCATTTTGAGGGTCGTGGTTTTGCTCGCTTCGATTTTAATGATGAAACGTTCTATCGCTCCCTGCGGGAAGAGGATGAATTTGATGTTGGTCGTTGCGAAAAGCAGGCTGCCAAAAAAAAGCACCGCAATAAGCAGGGAAAATTTATATTTGTGTGTGAGCACCACACTGAGTATTTTAGAATATGCGTCCTGAATTTTTTTATAAAAGGATTCTTCCCTGTCCCTGATTTTACTGTGACGGGCCCGCGCATTTCTTTCGATATCATGAATGTGAGAAGGAAGGATGAACATGGATTCGACCCATGAAGAGATGAGCGCGACCGATACGACCGCGGGCAGCGCCCAGATGAATTTTCCGGATATTCCTGACATGAACAGCAGGGGGGCAAAGGCCGCCACCGTTGTCATGATGGTACCGGCAACAGGCGCGATCACTTCCGCGGTTCCGTTAATAACCGCCTGCTTTATGGGTTCGCCCTCTTCCATGTGACGGTAGATGTTTTCCGCCACGACTATGGCGTCGTCGACGAGCATTCCCAGCACCATGATCATGCCGAACATGGACATGAGGTTGATGGTCACGCCCGCCATGCCCATCCATATGAATGTGCCGCACAGGGCCAGGGGGATGCCCATCGCGGTGACCAGGGAAATGCGCCAGCCCAGTGTTATTAACAGCGAGATGAGCACGAGAACCATCCCCGTTAAACCGTTTCCCATAAGGACCCTGAGCCTTCTTTTTACGAAGTACGAGAGATCGTTCGATGTCGCGAAGTTGTATTTGTCGCCGTATCTTTTCTGGAAAACCGAGACTTCGTTTTCAATGAGATTGACGACATTGATGATGTCGGCCGATTCCTTTTTCAAAACAGTGAGGGTGATCGATTTTTTCCCGGCCGTTCGTGAATAAACCTCTTCCTCTTCAAAGGAGTCTTTGACTGTTGCGACGTCCCCCACTCTTACCCAGTTGCCCAGGTCATTGGCCCTGACCAGCACATTGCGTATATCAAGGGTGTTTTCGACTTCACCTAAAGTGCGGACCATGATCTCTTCTTTGTCGGTCCTCAGGACTCCCGCGGGAAAGTTCAGGTTCTTGTTGGATAAAGCGCGAATTATTTCGTTTACGCCTATGTGGTAGTATTCGAGAAGGGAAGGGTCGACTTCGACAACCATCTCCCGGTCACGGTATCCCTGCCTGTCGATACGGGCGACGCCGTCAAGCTCGCGGATTTTATCTTCCATGAGTTTTGCGTGCCTCCGCAGCTCGCGTTCGTCGTCATCGTTTTTTATTTCTTCTTTTGGGGTGACGGAAATTTCAATAACCGGGGCGAGTGCGGTGCTCAATTCGATCACGGTTGGGTCTTCGGCTTCTTCAGGGAAATCGGATATCATGTCAATCGCGTCTTTGATGTCCGTAATTGTTTTGTCCTTGTTGTCGACATCAGGGTCGAGTTTGACCGCGACGACAGAGCGGGATTCAAGGGAACCGGAGTGAATTTCTTCAATGTCCTCAACTTCCCGGAGCTGGTCTTCAATGGGGATCGTGATGTGTTTTTCAATGTCAAGGGCGGTTGCTCCGGGGTAGATCGTGGTGCACAGGACCCAGTTGTATTCCACTCTGGGGAAAGCCTCGCGGTTTGCGGAAGTGATAAAGACGATGCCCGCAATAACAAGGCCGATGGAAAGCATGTTAACGATTAATGAGCGTTCGGCGAAATAGGTGACGAGGTTTTTTATCATTGATTACATCCAGACTTTTACATTGGTTCCCGTTCTATCCTCTCCGAGTTCTTCCCGGATTCATTGTGAACGGTCAATGTCCGGCGAAAAGCCACTGCCGTGTCCATGGAGAATAAACAGAAGCCACTATAAGGGAAAAAATAATCATCAGTCAAGTAAATACTGCCGGAAAAAAGCAAATCTGCATACTTTATTGGAATCGAAAAATTTCCATGTTCAGTGAAATATAATAACCGGGGAAAGTTCTTGATTAATGCGGAGCCGTGGTATTTAATAGAATGCGGCGGTAAAAATGATCACATTTTGCGTATTGAAATAGGTTTTTCAGGTTTGATGCCTGGGTGTGATTCTGTGCAATTGCTGATAAGATTACATTTTAAGGATTTGGATTGTTGAACGACAATGCCTGCGGATGATATTTTGAAAATAATGATACTTGATGATGACGCTCTGGTGAGAAAGGCCCTTTCGGATGTCCTTTCGGACAGATACGCTGTGACTGTAACCAGAAATTATGCGGAGTTTAAGTCCACAATAAACAATGACCGTCCCCACATTCTTTTCCTTGACTTAAACCTTCCCGATTCCTACGGCATTGATATCTGCAGAAGCCTGCGCCGGTCCAGCAGGTATGACAATATCGTGATAATTATCCTTACCGGATCAAATGACCCGAAGATTATTGAGGAAGGATATGCGGCCGGCGCTGATGATTTTATCAGAAAGCCCTTTATCCCGTATGAAATCAAGTCCAAAATATCGATATTTGAACGGATTATCAGAGGCAGAAAAAACCTTGAATCGGCTTTTAAAGACCAGCTTCTTTTTAACCGCAAGCTTTATCAGCTTGAAGAAAAAATAAAAAAGAATCTCGGCATAAAAAGCGATGAGTTTTCTTACCAGTCAATTGACATGCTTCATGATATTGTTTCTTTTGGGTATTATGAAGCGGTCAGGCAGAGTGAGGTAAAATTTTCCACTGTGGCAAAAAGCCCTGACCGTGAATCGTTTATCAGTTTTTCCACGCTTGTTTCAGGAGGCCTTCTCAAAGAAGGGATCGACTCCAAGGGAAAGAAGATCAAGGCAATGAAGGCCGGTCGCGTCATCCACATCTTCGTGTATCAATTGTTTCAGACCGGACGCCCCTGGGGATATGTGATCATTGAATCAGAGAGCCCCTTTCAGGATGACGATATAAAGATCATTTCCCTGTATCTTGATTATCTGTCCATAATGAGCGAGCGGTTCATCATAGACAGAATCTTGAAGAACAAGAACAGGGAATATAAAAGCGAGATATCAAAAATCAGAAAGATTCAGGTTTCCACGCTTCCTGATTTCAGTAATATGAGCGGGTATGATATTGCGGCGTCATACCTGCCCGCTGCGGAGCTTTCAGGTGATTTTTTTGACGGTTTTTTTATTGATGATGATATTTACCAGCTCATACTGTGCGATATTTCGGGCCATGGCATGGCTTCCGCCTATGTAGGGACCCAGATCCGGACCATATTCAGGAACGCGTCAGAAAAAGAAAGATCGCCTGCTGCTGTTGCCGGGATGGTAAGCGAGGCGATGCTCGGAGACCTGCGTGAAATGGCCTATTTCGGGACAGTTATTATCTGCCAGATATACATGAAGGAGGGCAGGGTCCTGTACCTGAACGGCGGCCATCCGGCGGCCCTTTATTATTCCCAGGAAAGGGGTGTTGAAGAGCTCCATCAGACGGGGCCCCTTGTCGGCCTTTTCCCGGACAATGAATATACCTGTCGGGAACTGCTTATGAATGAAGGCGACACCCTTTTTCTTTACACTGATGGAATTATTGAAGCTTCACCGAAGAAGAAAGAGGGTAATTTTGAAATGTATGGAGAAAAAAGGCTGATAAATAATTTTAAAAAAGTCCAGAACATGTCATCGAGAAATATTATTCATTCGATTATCGGTTCGCTTTATGAATTTACCGATTATACCGATCAGGAGGATGATATAACCGCGATCTGTATAAGGCGAAACAGCGCGGTTGGCGGAATAATCATGTTTTAATAATAATTTTTTATTCAGTAATAGAGGGGGGATACTATGAAAACAGTGCTGAAGATTTTTGGAGGCCTTATCGCTTTTGTCATTGCTCTCGTCATTATCGCAGGAGTGGTGATCATGATTGTGGTCGACAAGCAGTTCGTCGAGGACAATATGAGAAAGGCGCTCAACAGGCATGTGACTATTGAAAGTATCGATGTCGGCATTTTCTCGGCTATTTCCGGAATTGAAGTGAACAATGTGGCGATCTCAAATTATAAAAATGAACGCCAGCTTGAACTCTTAAATGACAAGCCCGTTCCTTCAAAGGACGTCTTTGCCGCCCTGAAGTCCTTCAGGTTTAAAATATGCTTTCTTCCGCTTTTGCAGAAACAGTTTCAACTGAAAGAACTTGTGCTTTATGAGCCAAAAATAAAAGTGATTAAATATACAAGCGGGGCATACAATTACAGTGACCTGTTTAAGCCCGGGAAAACCGAGGCCAAAGAGGAAAAGAAAAAAGTTGAAGCAAAAAAAACCGCTGAAGAACCGGAAAAGCCGTTCACTGTCGATGACATCCCCGTGGCCATTACCATAGGAAAAGTCGGAATTGAAAAGGGAGACCTCTCGTATCTCGACATGAATTATGACCAGACTTTTCAGGTTTACAACCTGACCGCACTGGTCAGTTCAATTGACCTTGACGCGCAGTCGCTTGAGAAACACGATTCAATGAAGCTTGACCTTGATTTCGGGATAAAGACACTGGGCAAGATCAAATCAGGAAGCGTCAAATCATTCGATATCGGCTTTTCACTTGATGCGGTGGTTAAGCCGTTTGACGTTAAGACGAGGAAGCTCGATCCTGAACTGACCGCAAAGGCCGGCATGCCCTATGGCAGTATCACCGGGCTGCAGATATTTGAAAAGCTCAAGTCCATTGAAGCTTTGACTAAATACATCGGCAGGGTTTCTTTTTTGAAAGACACGGCGAAATGGAAAGATGCATTTGTCAAAGCGTGGTATAAAGCCGGCACGGTAAAGCTTGAAGACGGCGACATGAAAACAGATGATTATAATCTTGCCTGCTCGGGGATGTACAACGTGAATTCCGGAAACACCAACCTGACCCTTGACATGATCCTGAATGAAAAATACGATCAGGAGATACGAAAAAACCTTGAAACAAACGTCAAGAAGGTCCTTAAGGGTTCGCTCGCGAAAATAGTCAAGCCGGGCATGGTAGTCAAGGAAGCGATGAAGCCGCTGGTAAACGATGACGGCAGGATCTTCCTGTCGTACCTGGTCACCGGCACCCTGAGCAGCCCTGACGCGACCCTGGTTCACCCTAAACTGCCGTCCCTTGAGGATGTTGCGAAAAAAACTGCGGGAAGCGCGGGGGACGCTTTAAAAGAAGCTGCTGAAAAAGAAGTGACTAAAGCGGTTGATACTGCCAAGGAAAAAGCTTCTGAAGAAGTGAAAAAGGCCGAGGATAAAGCAACTCAAGAAGCGAAAAAAAAGGCGGGTAAAGCCACCAAGTCAGTGAAAAAGAAACTGAAACTTTAACATTAACAGATAGAGCGAAACCCTAGAATAATGAAGAAGATAATTCCTCTGAGCCCTGATGAGGAAAGAATTGTTCTTACAGTAAAAGGAACACTGAAACATGAGGGCCTGAACAGTGAACATGAAGCGGTGGTGAATAATGAAGGAGCCCTGTATGAACTTGCGAGCGCGATCTCTAAATATCCTTCAATTTTAGGGGTGCAGAGCCTGGGCGGGGCAAGCCGCTCGGTGGAAACCCTTGTGGACACGCTCCAGGTTCAGGACCCCATGGACCTGATCCTTCATATACCGACAAAGGCCCTTCTTGGCAAAGGATTTTCCTTTGCCAAGATCAATTTTTTTTATATGATCTACTATCTGCTTCAGCAGGAAACAGAAGAGACTCTTTTCCCCTCCATGGTCATGGACGTTATTTCGAGCAACGTGTTCACTCTGATGGCTGAAGAGGTCTTTCTTTCCATTATTTCAGACCGCGCCATTCCGGAACACATACGGAGGAACGCGGGATATCTCCTTGCGAACATCTGGGAATACCGCATTGACCACGGCGTGAGCGAGTTTGCCCCGGTTTTAAACAATATATGGACCGCGCGCAAGAGGCTCAGGCCGGCATACGGGACCATGCTCGGGATATCGGAGCTGTTTAAGATTTCGGAGAGCTCATCGAAAATCTGGGTCGACTATCTCCAGCGCGACCGTCTCTGCAGCGAGGAAGTCGACGCGATGCAGGAGTTTCTGCTGGGGCTGAGCTTCGAGGAAATGAGGCTTCTGAATGAGAACATGGAGCGCACCGGAAAGACTTCACTTGGCAGCCGGGAGATCGATATCATCCTGGGGGAAAGGAAGGCCTACCCGGATTACCTGGAGGACGACCCCCGGGAGCTTTTCAAATCATACCGCCACCGCCATAAAAACGCCCAGTTCCGCTTCAAGGCGAACCGGGACGGCCCCAAGAAAACCCTTGAGGAATACATCATGTGTTACCTGCTCGCGCGCCCCGAGGAATGGAGCGTTGCCGACTGCGCCGAACGGTGAAAAAATATTGCAAAACCAGACGGGCATTGCATTATGGCCCCTATCTCAAAAAATTAAGGAGCTCGCAATGATCCATAAAAATGTTTCAACAGACTTTTCATCTGAGGTTTGTGATCCTGTTATCGACAGCACTGCATACGTGCATCCCCTTGGAGCGGTTATCGGAAATGTGATTATCGGGAAAAGGGTAATGGTTTCACCCTTCGCTTCCGTCCGCGGCGACGAAGGACAGCCCCTTCATGTGGGGGACGAGTCTAATGTGCAGGACGGGGTCATCATCCATGCCCTTGAAACCGAACACCACGGCACGGTAATTGAGGCGAACACGGTTGACGTTGAAGGGAAGAAATACGCGGTGTTTGTCGGCAAAAGGGTCTCCCTGGCCCACCAGGTGCAGATCCACGGGCCTGCCAGTGTTGATGATGACACCTTTGTCGGGATGAAAACACTGGTTTTCAAGGCACGGGTGGGGCGCGGATGCGTTGTCGAACCGGGCTGTATCATCATGGGCGTAAGAGTCCCTGACGGGCGGTATGTCCCTGCGGGCACGACGCTGACGAAGCAGGCTGACGCGGATGCCCTTCCCGCCATAACCGATTCGTACCCCCTCAAAGACCTGAACAAAGGGGTCATTCACGTGAACACCAGCCTCGCTGACGCATATATCAAGGCCGGAATATAACGAAGCGGTTTGAGCAATTAATTTCCGGGGCGGCCACTGGTCGCCCTGCTTATTTATATGGTTATTTTTCAGCCATTGCCGGCGAGGCTAACTTTAAAAGCCTTTATAGAAGAATTATTTTAAGGCGTCTATGATACAAAGCCCGATCATTTTTCGTTTCTTCTTGACTTTTCGTGTAAATGCGGTTACCGGTAATCAGCTAGCTATCTCCTTCAGATAGCTTTGAAATGATATGAGAAGTTTTGAAAAAAAGGCGCTTAAAAAAATTGCCGATGAAATTCATTTTCGTTTCGGTGAAGAGGCAAAGCTGTACGCCTTTGGCTCGCGTGTCCGCGGAGACAACACCGGGGGATCGGATTTTGACCTCCTGGTTGTGATTAAAAACAGAAATCCTGATAAGGAAGAACAGATCATTGATATTATTGTGGATATTGAAATGGCTGAAGGATGCTCCTTCACGCCAGTGATCAAGGACAGCAGGTCTTTTGAACAAGAGAAACAGTATAACACCCCCTTTTACCAGAATATTATGATTGAAGGAATTGAATTATGACACTGAACCCGCAGGAGAAAAAGGACCTTAGCGAAATCAGAATGAAAAAGGCCGGGGAATTTATTGAAGATGCCCGGATAAATCATGAAGGTAAAAGATTCCGCACCTCGGTAAACCGGAGCTATTATGCCGTATTAAACGCTGTCAGGGCATTGCTTATAATGGACGGTGTGAACCCCGAAACTCATGACGGCCTGATCACCATGCTGAGTCTGCGGTTCATAAAAACGAAAATCCTGCCCGCATCTCTGGTGAAAGATTTTAAACTGCTTCTCTCCCGCCGCACCGATGTGGACTATGGAGATTTTGATTCAGTTGAGGCGGATGACAGCCGTGATGCCCTTGAAAAGGCCGAAAATATTATTAACCAGATAAGTGATGTGCTTGAAAAAATTTGAAATCTTTGTAATCAATAAATGATTCTCTAACCGTATCCGGGGACAATTGCTATTCAGGAATATTCAGGGCGTGGTAAATATTTTTGGAGGTTTTATATGAATTACAAATTAAGAAATTTATGTTTTCTTTTTGTGATTTTTTTATTCTTTCTGGCTGCCTCCTGGGGGTGTGATGATGAAAACGACAGCACTCATAAAACTACTGGTTCTGTATCGGATTATGAAGGCAATGCATACGCAACAGTCAAAATCGGCAGTCAGTGGTGGATGGCTGATAATTTAAAATCAACAAAATATTCTGATGGGAGTGATATCGCCGAGTACTATATTATTGAAGGATTAACTTCAGGGAATGATGAAATTTATGGATTATTATATACCTGGTCTGCGGTAATGAACGGGGCCGCGTCAGACAACAGCAGTCCCGGCATAGTCAAGGGAGCCTGTCCGGACGGCTGGCATGTGCCCAGTGACAACGACTGGGAAGAGCTCACCCTCTTTGTGGGCGGAAGCCACATAGCAGGTGGAAAATTGAAAGCAATAGGCAGTCTTGAAGGTGGGGACGGGTACTGGTCGCTGCCGAATACCGGAGCAACGGATGAATACGGGTTTGGCGCCCTGCCCGGCGGCTACTATTTTTCAGGAATGGGTTCCTATCAAATTAATGCTGCGAGCCGTTTCTGGTCTTCTGCGGAATCGCCTACGGTATCTACTAACGCTATTGAGAGGATATTTTCATACGATGATGAAAGCGTAATGAAAGCAGAGGACAGTAAAGAGACCTACTTTTCATGCAGATGTGTTAAAAATTAATAAGGCCGTCGCGAGTCGCCAATTGGGTAGTCTTTCATGACCATGCCGCTGCCTTTGGTTTTTCCGGTATTTCTATAGAGATTTTTTGACAGAAAAAATTATTTTAAAAGGGGCGGTCTAAACTTTTATTTATCACCGCCCCTTTTTGGTATTGCAGTACTTAATATGATAGTAGGGCTTTCTATTACAGATTTATTTCATAGGCAAGATTCCCAAAATTAATCATACCGGTTGTGGATAATGGGCTTCCGTTCTCGAACTCCTGAACAACACTGGTAGTGGCGACTAATGCATAATCAAGGTAATCTATCTCAAAGTCAGCAAGATAGCTGACGGAAAAAGAGCTTTCGACAATATCCTGAATGGTCATGTTCTGGATGTCTATCTCTCCAGTGTAGATTTCAGTAATGGCGTCGGCAAAATTTTTGGTCAGGACTATTTTGATATAACCATCCTGCAGGGTAAGGTTATTATACTCAAAGCCGTTCCAGCTCATTTCAAGGTTATAGCAGATTGCCGTAGGAACCTCAACTTCCCAGAAGAGTACATTGTAGGTTGTGTACACAAAGGAGTAATACCCTGCCAGGGCATATCCGAGGTCCGAGGTATAGGTAAAAACACCGTCATCAGTAATATCTTCTATAAGGGCCTGGATTTCCGCATATTTTTCCGCGGCGCTGCTGTCAGCATCTACTGATTTATTAATATAAGCGTGGAGTATATCGGTAATATTCTGTACTAATGAACCGATTCCGTCGCTGTTTTCGGTGAAATTGTTTATTGCACTCTCAATGGTGCTGTAGGTCAGTTCTTTGATTGACGCAATGGAAATATTTGAGCCTGTGTCACCCAATGTTTCTTCATCTGTGTTGTTCTCCTCATCAGAACCAGTTGTCTCTTCTTCGGTTCCGGCTGCATCGTCTGAACCGGCAGTATCTGAGGTATAACCGGTATCTTTAGAAGAGCTTTCATCTGAAGTCTGGATGTCAGTTAACTCGGAGGAAACAGTATCTGCGCTGCTGCCGGTAGTATCATAACATGAGACGGTAAATGCCACCAAGAATGTTAATAAAATGCCCGTAATTTTTTTATTTTTCATTAGATATCCCCATTTTTGTATAAAAGCATTAATAATTAAATTAGAATAAATATAATTATTAAGTTTATTTTTGTCAATTGAGAAGAGCACTCAATCAGGAAAAGGGCCGCCCCGGAGCGGCCCTTACAGAGAAAATTTTTACATAAATTTGGTTTTAAAATCTTTTACGGGAATAGAAATTTTTGCCTTTTTTTAGGCATCATTAAAACCTTTAAAGCTGGAACCGTTATGTGGATCAGATAAAGAAAATCCAGTCTTGTTTAAATTATTTTTATCTGATAAATAACATGTTGTGCAAGGATTTTCCCCGGAAAAACTTTTTTATATCCCTACACCCATATAAATAATAATGTAAAAAATAAAACAGGGATAAAACAGTGAAATCACGAACTCTCGCAATAATTGCCGGTGTCAGTTATCTCATTATTTTCTTTTCAGCAGTTTTTGCCAATTTCTTTGTTCTCGAATCGATTCTCAAAGACCCTTCGGGGTTCATTCTGCAGAACCCCAAGATGGTTCGTTCCGGCATTATGGCATTCATGATCACTGTCTCCTTCGACGTCGTCGTTGCCTGGACCCTTTTTGAATTATACCGAAAACACTCCCTGGCCCTTCTCAGCACTTTCTTCCGGATGATGCACGCCGTCATTATGGGTGTTGCAGTTTTCGCACTTCCCATGACGCTGACCATGGCAACAGACCGGGAAATTCTTGCCCAGGTTGATATTTTCAACACCATCTGGCTGATCGGGCTTTTCTTTTTCGGCATTCACCTTGTCCTGCTGGGGAAAATTATCGAAAGGATGAAAATCATCGCCATATTTCTCAGCATTGCCGGCCTTATGTATATGGTTGATACAGCGGCACATTTTTTGCTTCCCGCTTATGAAGCCTGGACCCCGGTCTTTCTGGCACTGGTTGCAATTCCCAGTATTGTCGGCGAGATGTCTTTTGCTGTCTGGCTTCTGGTAAAGGGCGGCAGGTCTGCCTGATGCGAAAAATTCTAACTGAATATGTGCATGAAACAGTATATAAATAAAGATACGGGAATGGATGATGCCGCGGCAATGGAGTGAGTGGAATTTTTATTGATGCATGAAAAGAAGCCGAAAGACCGGGAGATAGTGAATTAATTTTAACAATACCTTTGCCGCAAGGATTTTCCTTGAACAATCAGTCCGGGTCATTGTAACCGCATCCTTCATACGGGCTCACCGGCCCACTTGTGTCAAGGTGCTCTACGTCGTCATAATAGGGGAACCCGCTGCACATTCGCGGCCTGAACGAATGGATCGAGCAGCACGGGGTCCCGTCGTTTTCATAGGTAAAATGCTTGCACCGGTAATGGTAGGGAAGGTCTTCCTCGGGGTTTTCATATTTGAAAACGAGCATCGGGTAGATCAGATAGATGTCCGAGAAGTTCGGGTCGATTTTCGGGGATTTTTTCCAGTATTCAAATGCCCTGCGCAGTACTTCCGGGGACTCGGCGAGCCTGACATCCTGGCAGCAGTATCCCCTGCGTTTACAGTGCCCCATTATTTTCTCCTTGATTTTTCTTTGCACTCAGGTAATGTAACAGAAACACTTTTTCATATTGCTTGACAAAATAAACAATAAAAATATTTGATTTTTCATCAATCTTTCCTGACAAAGGCTTTTTTTATTGTTACCATGCCCGGCCGGGTGCCGGAATAGAGCAAATTTAAGCGAGGAGACTGGAATGGCCAAGCTTGATGGATTTTCCGCCGCTGAACTTTTTGAACGCGAAAACGGATATGCCTACAATGATTTTATCATCCTTCCCGGCTTTATTGATTTTGCCCCGGAGGATGTGAACCTTGAATCGAATTTTACGCGAAACATCAGGATAAAAAGCCCCATGGTTTCAAGCCCCATGGACACCGTGACTGAAAGCGGCATGGCCATAGGGATGGCCCTTACCGGCGGGGTCGGGATCATCCACTACAACAACACGATCCAGGAACAGGTGGACCATGTTAAGAAGGTCAAACGCTATGAGAACGGGTTTATCACTGATCCCATGGTGCTGTCGCCCGAAAATAGTATTGCCGATATCGACACGGTCAAGGAGAGATACGGGTTTTCCGGCATCCCCATAACCGAAAACGGCAGGCTCGAGTCAAAGCTTCTCGGGATCGTGACAAACCGGGACGTTGATTTCGAGACCAACAGGCAGAGAAAGATATCCGAGGTGATGACCACGGACCTGCTGACCGCCAAAATCGGCATTTCTCTCACCGAGGCCAACAACATATTAAAAAAATCCAAAAAGGGGAAGCTGCCCATTGTGGATGACCAGGGAAGGCTTGTGGCCCTCATGTGCCGGAACGACCTTTTGAAAAACAGGGAATACCCGCTGGCATCAAAGGATGCGAAAAAGCAGCTGCTCGTTGGTGCCGCAATATCAACCAAGGAAGAGGCGAAGGAACGGCTTGATGCGCTGGCTGACGCGGGTATCGACGTCGTGGTCATTGATGCGGCTCAGGGGAATTCGATGTATCAGATAGAGATGATCAAGTACATTAAAAAGAAATATCCCCAGGTTGACGTTATCGGCGGCAATATCGTCACCGAGGAGCAGGCCGAGAACCTGATCAAGGCCGGTGTTGACGCGCTCCGTATCGGGATGGGCCCGGGCTCGATCTGCACGACCCAGACTACCATGTCGGTCGGAAGGGCCCAGGCTACCGCGGTGTACAAGACCGCGAAATACGCCCGTAAATACAATGTTCCGATCATCGCAGACGGGGGCATATCAACTATCGGCCACATATCAAAGGCGCTTGCGCTGGGGTCCTCGACCGTGATGATGGGCTCGATGTTCGCGGGAACGGAACAGGCCCCGGGTGAATACTTCTACGAGAACGGCATCCGCCTGAAAAAGTACCGGGGCATGGCCTCCCAGGAAGCCATGGAGGCCGGCGGTTCGAAGCGGTACTTTGCCGAGGACGCCAAGATCAAGGTCGCCCAGGGCGTTTCCGGCGCGGTTGTTGACAAGGGCTCGCTTTTTGACTATGTGCCCTATCTTCTCCAGGGAATCAGGCATTCTTTCCAGGACATGGGAGCCAGGGACGTCCCCACACTTCATGACTATGTGTATTCAGGAAAACTGCGCTTTGAGCTCCGCTCCCTGTCTGCCCAGATCGAGGGAGGGGTGCATGACATGTATTCGTACAAGGAACCGAAATACATGTAAGGCCCGGAACATATTCCTTATGTGCACACGCGGCAAAGGAGGTATGTATGCTTAAGGATCTTGTCAAAAGGAACCGCAGTTACCGGCGTTTTTTCCAGGACCACGCGATAAGCGTTGAAGAGCTCAGGAAGCTGGTTGATCTTGCCAGGCTTGCGCCGTCGGCAGCGAACCGGCAGCCGCTGAAGTATATTCTCTCCGCTGACCCTGATAAGAACAGCGTGATTTTCCCTTTCCTGGCATGGGCCGCGTACCTTAAAGAGTGGCCTGGCCCCGACGAAGGCGAGCGGCCTTCGGCCTATATCGTCATGCTTGCCGACACCAGGATCAGCAACGAGGTGATCTGGGACCACGGCATCTGCGCGCAGACCATGCTGCTCGGAGCGGTCGAAATGGGATACGGGGGATGTATCATCGGGGCCGTTGACAAAAAAGGCCTGCGCTCGTCGCTTCTCATCCCCGAACATTTCCGTGTTGAGCTCGTGCTCGCGCTGGGCAAGCCCAGAGAAACAGTCGTTGTCGATCCCGTGGGCGCCGATGGCGATATCAAATACTGGCGGGATGATTCGAGGGTCCACCACGTTCCCAAAAGATCGCTGGATGAGCTGATACTGGACCTGTAATGTACCGCGTGACGGTCCGCTTCTATGAAGAACTCAACGACTTCCTTCCCGCGGGGATGAGAAAAAAAGACATTCCCTGCGCCTTCAACGGCAGGCGTTCGGTCAAGGACCTGATCGAGTCACTGGGCGTGCCCCATGTCGAGGTCGACCTGGTCCTGGTAAACGGCGAATCGGTCGGCTTTTCGCGGATCGTCGCGGACCGGGACCGCATCAGCGTGTACCCCGTGTTTGAAAGCTTTGACATCAGGGACGTGACCAGGCTCCGGCCTTCACCGCTTCGGGAGCCTTCCTTTGTTCTTGACGTGCATCTCAGGAAGCTCGCCCGGAGGCTCAGGCTTCTCGGCTTTGACGTCGATTATGAAGACGGACGCGACGACGCGGAACTGGCCCGGATATCAAGCCGCAGTAAAAGAATTCTGCTGACCAGGGACCGGCAGCTTCTCATGCGCAGCATCGTTGAAAGGGGCCTGTACGTGAGGAACACCGATCCTCTCAGGCAGGTGATTGAAGTGCTTGACCGCCTTGACCTGTGGTCGCGCTGCGCCCCCTTTGCCCGCTGCATTGAATGCAACGGCGCCATTCAAAGGCCGAAGCCTGAGGATGTCGACCGGTGGAAAGGCTCAGGCGTCATTCCCCCGGGTGTGGCGTTGTGGTGTGATGACTATACCTTCTGCCCTGAGTGCGGCAGAGTTTACTGGAAGGGGACCCATTACGAGAAGCTCCGGCGCATTGCCGGAGAAATATTAAGCAAGGCACCGGACTGCAATGACAGACGCTGAAATAATGAACATCGCTCTTGAACAGGCGCGCAGGGCCCGTGACCTTGACGAGGTCCCGGTTGGTGCGGTTATCATTAAACAGGGCGAAATCATTTGTATTGCCCATAACGGCAACAGAACCCAGAAGTGCGCCACGAGGCATGCCGAGATGATCGCGATCGAAAAGGCCTCTGCCGAGCTCGGAAACGAGCGCCTTACCGGGTGTGAGCTTTTTGTCACCAAGGAGCCCTGCGCGATGTGCGCCGGCGCGATCGTGCACGCGCGCATTGAGCGCCTGGTCATTGCCGCGCGGGATCACAAATACGGCGCGTGCGGCACCGTGCTTGACGTATGCGGGAACACGGTCCTGAACCATGTCCCGGTGATTGAATTCGGCCTCTGTGAAAAGGAATCAGTGGACCTGCTGCAGGAATTTTTCAGAAACAAACGAAAGCCCTGAACCATGGGGAATCTATGAGTGATGAGGGTGTGGCTCTTTTCGAAAAAATGGTTGTCGTGAGGCCGGCAATCTGCAATAGTACCGCAGAATTCACCTTAACATAAACACGTGAGGAACATGAAATGTCAGCATTAGCCCTTATGTTTGGCGTGATCGCCATTGTTTTTTCCTTTATACCGGGACTGAATTTTATCGCGCCGATTTTCGGTGTCATTGGTATCGCTCTCGGCTATTCAGCCAGGAAAAAACTGCTCAGCCAGGGGCGGCCTGCTGATATCGCGACCGGGGGGATGATTACCTCCATCGTTGGCACGGTTTTCGGCCTTCTTTTTTACCTCGCCTGCGCCGCGTGCCTGGGGGGCAGCGGATTGATGATGGACAAAATGATGCGTGACATTCAGGAACAGGGCTTTGACATGCAGCGCCTTGAAGAGCAGATGAAGCAGAGCATGGAAAAGGCCATAGAGGAAGGACGAAAACAGGATGAACTGAAGCAGGCCCCGGTGCATGAAGAGAAGGTCAGGCCGAAGCCGAATCAGATATAGGGGAGTTCTCCTCTTCAGTGATATATTTTATCAGAAGGACCTGGTTTCCTTTTTTATTATAGGTTATTTCATCAAAAATTTCCTGCGATATTGATATTCCCCGCCCGTGCGAGAGCATGAACTCGTTGGCCTCCTGTGTTTTTTGCAGTATCTGGCTGTGGTCAAAACCGTCCCCTTCATCGGTAATTTTATAGGCTATTTTTTCCGGGCCGATACGATATTCTATGTATACTTTACGGTCTTTATACAGCGGGTCATGCTGCCTCTGAGAGACAATCTCGAAATAATTGTCTTCCTCCATGGCCTGCGATTTTTCATCATAGGAAATGTTGAGGTTCCCGTGCTCTATGGCGTTGATGATCATCTCCCTGAGCGCGATACGAATGAGGTTTACTTTTTTCTGTTCGAAATATTTTCTCAGGTTGCGTGTTATCCGCTGGCTGATCTCGTCGGCAATAACGAGATAATTTTGAATGGTAAAGCGCTGCCTTTCGCATTCAAGATATTTCACCAGGGAGTCATCATTCACGCTGCTTGCCTTTCCGAGAATGATCCCTTTCCCTTCGGCTGATATGTATTCAAGCCGTATCTGGTATTCTTTTGGCTCTGATAATATTTTGGAATTCAATTGAGCCTTGAACTGGACCGGTTTCTTTGAATCTGAAAAGCTTTCAAGCTTCTGTGTTATCACCTGTTTGGTGATTGAATCGGCTTCATAGTCCTCGTAGACCAGGTCGAGAAAGTTCATGGTATTAACGGTCGATGGGTCAATTTTCAATTCAGTCTTGATTGCTTTATTCGCGGATGTGAAGGCGAAGTCATTGTCAAGGGTGAAGATTATATCGTTGGTTCCCTCGATTAGAAACCGGTACCGCTCTTCTGAAAGCTTCAATTCGCGGTTGGTAATATTGAGGTCGTCGATTTTTTCCTGGAGGACAATGTTCAGCGATTCGATTTCCCTGTTCTTTTTGGATGTTTCTTCCAGGAAGAGGTCCTTTTGCCGGTTCATTTCCTTCATGCCGTTGATGATTTCTTTCTGCGCGTTTATCGCCGTTTCCTGTGCCTCATTTTTTTCTTTCTCGATTAAATTGATGCGGTCCCCCAGCCCGAATGACAGGAGCAGGATGAGTAAAACTGAACCGATCTGAAGAGCATAGGACGTGAAAAAGTTGGATGGGACAATTGCCATGACTTTGAGCGCGTAAATGATCCCTCCGATAAATATCGCGGTCCACGCGAGCATGAAGAATTTCGCGGGCCTGTATCCTTTGAGCAGCGCGGTGATGCCGGTATACAGGCAGAGCGAAAGGACCACGATGACAAGGGCTACCTGTATCTGGATGCTCACCGGGTATTTGATGAACACGTCGCCTATGATCGTCAGCACATAAACCGCCAGGAATCTGTTGAATAGCTTGTGGAGCCTGGGGAAGTAATCTTTTGTATTGAGATAGGACCGGGTCAGCAGTATCGTTGCCATCAGCGTCAGGGCAATTGACTGGGGGATGATGTGATTATGCCGGTACAGGATCTCAGGCCAGAAATATTCATAGACCAGGCCGTTCTGGATGATCTGGAAAAGGCCGAACGCTGCAAGGAATAAAACGTAATAGAGATACGTTCTGTCTTTTATCGATATATAGAGAAGAAGGTTAAAGAAAAACATTATCATGATGATGCCCAGGTAAACGCCCATGGCATACTGTTCATCGTGGTCTTTTTGTATGAACGCCTTTTCAGGCCAGAGGGTCAGGGGGATTTCCATCCTGTCCTCATTCTGGAATCGTATATAAAATGTTTTTCCCTCTCCCGGCTCAAGGCTGCACCGAAAAACAAAGTGGCGGTGTTTATATTCCCTTTCATGAAAGGGGTGCCGGTATCCTGTTTTGATTGTTTTATAGTTTCCCTTCTCATCCGGAGAATAGAATTCAATGTCGTCCATGAGAGGATACGCGAGCTCGAGGAGCCACTCCGTGCTGTTCCTGGACTCAGTTTTAAGGGAAAAGCGAATCCAGTACACCTTGTCGGTAAAGGCATAGTTCGGCACCGGGGTGAGTGATTTCTTGAAATTCCGATCCCATTTTCGTGAAATGATGTCCTTAAATGTCAGTGTGCCGGTTGTGTCTTCAAGAATTTCGATTTTTTCCCCTATCTGAAGCGATCTGGTATTTCTGTCGAGATGGATGGTTTCAAGCGCCTGTGATGGAGAGGGCATGCCAACCCATGTTAAAAGCAGTAAAGAAACGATTATTGAACGTATGTTCATGGCAACCTTCTGCACGGTAACTTTAATTTTGATTGAATGCGATGTTACGGGTCTGATCAGATATTTTATATTGTACAAATTATTATAGCATGGAAAAAATAGATCAAGCACAATTCATTATAATCCAAGGGGGATGTCTTCCGTACGGAATCATCCCCCCTCCCCAGTATTGCAGATGTGGTGGTGTTTTTCAGCTGAAGTTTTTTATCGGACCGTTTTCAGGTCTCCATGAGGTATTTGTTTATTGCCTCAGCGGCCTTTCGCCCTTCATGGATCGCCCACACGACCAGAGAGGCCCCGCGGTGTGAGTCGCCCGCGGCAAAGACTTTCTCGGCGCTGCTCATCAGCGCCTCATCAAGGGCTATATTTCCCCTTGCGTCAAGAGAGAGGCCGAGTTCCGCTACCAGCCCTTCATGGATGACATGCTCAAAGCCCATGGCTATGAGCACGAGGTCAGCTTCAAGTTCAAATTCCGATCCCGGAACTTCAGTCATGGCGAGGCCGCCTTTCCCGTTGTCCGTCCATTCGACCCTGGCCGCGAGAAGTTTTTTTACCATGCCGTCTTCACCGATGAATTTTTTTGCGAGCACGTTCCATAGGCGGGTGCATCCTTCTTCATGTGAACTTGACGTTTTATAGAGTCTCGGCCAGAGGGGCCACGGCTCATTGTCAGTCCGCTGTTTTGGGGGCTGCGCCATGATTTCAATCTGGGTGATCCTCTGGGCGCCCTGCCTGTTTGCCGTGCCCACACAGTCTGACCCGGTATCGCCGCCGCCGATCACAAGAACGTTTTTATTGAGCGCCTTGATAAGCTCGTCGTCGGGGATTGAATCACCTCTGACAATCCGGTTCTGCTGGGCGAGGTACTCCATGGCGAAATGTATCCCTTTAAGGTCGCGCCCTTCTATGTCCAGGTTTCGGGTCTTCCTGGCTCCTATGGTCAGGCACAGCGCGTCGTTTTCTTTGAGAAGTTTTTTCCCGCTGATGTCTTTTCCCGCTTCGACACCGGTCTTGATGACCAGCCCTTCCTCCCTGAGGATGTCAAGCCTGCGGTCGATTATGCTCTTGTCGAGCTTGAAGTCGGGGATACCGAACCGGAGATACCCGCCCACGCTGTCTTCTTTTTCATAGAGGGTCACGGAATGGCCAGCCCTGTTCAGCATGTCCGCGCAGGCAAGCCCGGCAGGGCCGCTTCCGATAACAGCGACCTTTTTCCCGGTCCTCTCCCTGGGCGGCCTCGGTTTTACCAGGCCGAGCTGGAACGCCTTTTCAATTACCGAGAGCTCATTCTGGCGGATGGTGACCGCGTTGTCGTTTATCGAAAGTACGCATCCTGCCTCGCACGGGGCAGGGCAAACCCTTCCGGTGAATTCGGGAAAATTATTGGTCTCCTGGAGGGTGTGATAGGCTTCCTCCCATCTTCCCCTGAAGATCATGTCCTGCCATTCGGGCATGATGTTTCCCACCGGGCATCCCCAGTGGCAGAAGGGGACGCCGCAATCCATACAGCGAGAGGCCTGGAGTTTTCTTTCTTCTTCGGGAAGTTGTCTCTCGACTTCGCTGTAGTCGTTGATCCTTTCTTCAACCGGCCTGTAGCCGGATTCCTTTCTCTTAAGCTTTAAAAATCCCTGTGGGTCTCCCATTAGAATGTACCTCCCAGCTGCTGTTCTTCGCGTATTGCCTTGAGCTTTTCGTCGATCTGTTCAATCATCTGTTCTTTGAGGGCGCGCTTGTATTCGAAGGGGAAGACCTTCACGAATTTCGGCAGGTATTCGTACCAGTCGTCAAGAATTCTTTTCGCCATTGTGCTTCCGGTGTATCTGATATGCTTGTGCAGGTTTTCGATGATGAAGTCCTGGTCGTCGTAATCCCTGACAGACGTGATTTCAACCATGGACTGGTTGCAGAAATAGTCGAAATTCCCGTTGCGGTCGAGCACGTAGGCTATGCCGCCGCTCATTCCTGCCGCGAAATTTCGTCCCACTCTACCGAGAACGATAATTCTGCCACCGGTCATGTATTCAGCGCAGTGATCGCCCGTTCCCTCGACGACAGCGACTGCACCACTGTTCCTGACCGCGAACCTCTCTCCGGCGACGCCCCGAATGTAGGCCTCGCCGCCTGTCGCGCCATAGAGGACAGTGTTGCCGATAATGATGTTTTCTTCTGCCTTGAATCTTGACCCTTCCGCAGGCACGGCAATAAGCTTGCCTCCTGAAAGGCCCTTGCCGAAATAGTCGTTGGCGTCGCCCTCAAGCCTGAAAGTCACGCCCCTGGCGAGAAAGGCCCCGAAGCTCTGCCCGGCGCTGCCCCTGAAAGTGCAGTTGATTGAATCATCGGCAAGTCCCTGGTCACCGAATTTTTTCGATATCTCGTAAGATAACATGGTGCCGGTCGCACGGTCTGTGTTTTTTATCGACATTTCGATATAGACATTCACCTTTCGTTCCGGGTCGAGAGCCGGTTTTGATTTTTCTATAAGGGTCCTGTCGATCACGGTATCGATTTTATGGATCTGCGACTCGACGCAATAGGTCGCGTTTTTGTCAGCTTCTTTCGGCCTGTACAGCAGCGCGGACGGGTTAAGAGTGCCGGCTTTCCAGTGTTCGATTTTTCTGGGAGCAAGAAGGTCGGTCCTTCCTATGAGGTCGTCGAACCTTTTTATCCCGATGCTGGCCATGATTTCACGGGCCTCCCTGGCGATGAAGCGGAAGTAATTGATGAGATATTCAGGCCTGCCGCGGAAACGTTTTCTCAGCTCCGGGTTCTGGGTGGCAACTCCCACCGGGCAGGTGTTCAGGTGGCACTTGCGCATCATGACGCATCCCAGAACGATGAGGGCTCCCGTACCGAAGCCGAATTCCTCGGCACCCAGGATGCCTGCGAGCACCACGTCCCTTCCGGTTTTAAGCTGGCCGTCGGTCTGGAGACGCACCCGCCCCCTGAGGTTGTTCAGTACCAGGGTTTGGTGCGTTTCGGCAAGGCCGATCTCCCAGGGAAGGCCCGCGTGTTTTATCGAAGAAAGTGGGCTTGCTCCGGTGCCTCCTTCAAAACCGCTGATGAGTATATTGTCAGCGTGGGCTTTTGCCACGCCTGCGGCAACGGTGCCGACACCGCTTTCTGAAACAAGTTTCACGCTTATGCGCGCCCGGGGGTTCGCGTTTTTCAGGTCGAAGATGAGCTGGGCAAGGTCCTCTATGGAGTATATATCATGGTGCGGGGGCGGCGAAATGAGCGTGACTCCCGCGGTTGAATATCTCGTTTTCGCGATAATCTTGTCCACCTTGTGGCCGGGCAGCTGCCCTCCTTCTCCGGGTTTCGCGCCCTGGGCGATCTTTATCTGCAGTTCGTCAGCGTTGGCCAGGTAGTTGCTGGTAACGCCAAAACGGCCCGAGGCGATCTGCTTGATGGCGCTTCTCGCGAGTGTGCCGTCTATGCGCGGCCTGAACCGTTCAGGATCTTCGCCGCCTTCGCCCGAGTTGCTTCTCCCGCCCAGGGTGTTCATGGCGATCGCCATGGTTTCGTGAACGTCCCTGCTCAGGGAGCCGAAGGACATCGCTCCCGTGGTGAGCCTTTTCAGAATAGCCTCTTCGGGCTCGACCTCGTCAAGGGGTATTGCCTCGGTTTTTTTGAAATCAAAGAGTCCCCGTATGAAGTGGGGCTCCCGGTTATATTCGTTGACGGTTCGGGCGAACTCGCGATATTTATCCCAGTCGCCGGTTCTGGCTGCCCATTGCAGCAGGCGGATCGTTTCAGGGTTCCAGGCGTGTTTCTCGCCGCCCTTGCGGTATTGATACACTCCATCCGAGGGGAGCAGGAACGGCCGTTCGATATGGGCCCGTCGGTGTTTTATCATGGCCTCCTCGGCGATTTCGGAAAGACCAATGCCGCCGATACGGGATTCGGTATTGGGAAAATATTTTTCGATCAGTTTGCTTCCCAGACCCACTGCTTCGAATACCTGTGCGCCGCGGTAGCTTCTAAGGGTGGAGGTGCCCATCTTCGAAAGGACCTTGAGGATGCCTTTTTCAAGAGCCTTCAGGTAGTTTTCCTCCGCTTTGGGGTATTCCAGCCCGGGCTGGAGGTGCCCCCTGCTGATAGAGTCGCTGATCGTTGCAAAGGCCCCATAGGGGTTGACAGCGCCAGCTCCATACCCGAAGAGCAGGGCGAAGTGCATGACCTCCCGGGCCTCGGCGGTTTCGATGATCAATCCTATCCTGGTGCGTTTTTTTGTTCGTATAAGATGATGATGTACTGCCGAGCACGCCAGAAGAGACGGTATGGGAATGGTGTCTTTGCCGGCCGTTTTGTCGGAGAGAATAATAAAGGTAACACCCCTTCCTATGTGGCCTTCCACTTCCGCGAATATTGCTTCGATTCTCTGTTCAAGTGCGTCCGGGCCGGCTTGAGCGTTAAAGACGATATCAATGGTCGCTGACTGCATGCCGGGAATGCCGCAGCTTCTGATTTTTTCAAGTTCGGCATTGGTGAAAAAGGGACGCTTGAATTTAATCATCCTGCAGTGCTCCGGGCTTTCGTCGAGCAGGTTCTGCTGCGCGCCTATATAACTGGTGAGGGTCATTACCAGCTCTTCGCGGATCGGGTCTATTGCCGGGTTCGTGACCTGGGCAAAGCATTGCTTGAAGTAATTGAACAATGACTGGGCCTTCTTTGAAAAAACGGCAAGCGGGGTGTCGGTTCCCATTGAGCTTGTTGGTTCCTGCGCGGTCTCGGCCATGACGGACATGATGTCGTCTATGTCCTCTCTGTTGTAGCCGTGCATCAGGTGAAGTTCGTGAAGCTTTTCTCTTTCGATCTCTACCGGTGTTTCCCTGGTTTCAGGCAGGTCTTCCAGGTTCACGCGGTTTTCCTGGACCCAGTGTCTGTAAGGCTTTGAATGTGCGATGCGGTGTTTTATTTCCTCATCGGGTATAATGCGTCCCTCTTCTGTATCAACCATGAGCAGCTTGCCCGGCATCAGGCGCCCTTTGTACCTGATCTCCTCGGGTAGAAAGGTCTGCACGCCGACTTCGGAGCCCATTACAATGAGGTCGTCCCTGGTGATGATGTAGCGCGAAGGCCTGAGCCCGTTCCGGTCAAGGGTCCCTCCGACAATCCTGCCGTCGCAGAAGACCATGGATGCGGGGCCGTCCCACGGCTCCATGAATGTTGAATGATATTCATAAAAGCTTTTTAAATCGTCCGGTATGGGGTTTTTTTCGTTCCATGATTCCGGGATGAGCATCATCAGCGCGTGCGGCAGGGGCCTGCCGGCGGCGACGAGGAGTTCCAGGGCGTTGTCAAAGGAAGCGGAGTCGCTCTTTCCAGGTTCGATTGCGGGCAGTATCTTTCCAATTTCATCGCCGAAGACATCGGATTTAAACAGCGATTCCCGCGCTTCCATCCAGAAACGGTTCCCCTTGATGGTGTTTATCTCGCCGTTATGGGCCAGTATTCTGAAGGGCTGGGCGAGGTCCCATGAGGGAAACGTATTGGTGCTGAACCGGGAGTGCACCAGCGCTATGGCGCTTTTCATCATGTCGTCTCTGAGGTCCAGATAAAAAGATTTCACCTGTCCAGGCATGAGCATTCCTTTGTATACGATTGTTTTGGTCGAAAGCGAAGGTATGTAGAAAAACGACTTCTGTTCGATCCCGGATTCTCTTATCTTTTTTTCAGCGAGTTTTCTGATGATGTACAGTTTTTTTTCCAGTGTTTCCTTGTTCTGGTGTTTTTTGCCAATAATAAAAACCTGGCTTATTGAAGGTTCTGATGCGCGGGCTATCTCCCCGATGTCGCTGTTGTCCACGGGAACATTCCGCCAGCAGAGAACCTTCTGTCCCTCGTCCTGTATAATTTTTTCAAGCTCATTTTTGCATGCATCAGCGTTGTTTTTATCAGGGGGGAGAAATACCATGCCCGTGCCGTAATTGCCTGGAGCTGGCAAGTAATCGATCAGTTCCCTGTAATAGTCATGGGGGATTTGCAGGAGAATTCCCGATCCGTCGCCTGTCTTGTTGTCAGCACCTTCAGCGCCCCGGTGTTCCATCCTTTCAAGGATTTCGAGGCCTCGCTTTATGATGTCATGTGATTTTTTTCCCTTTATATGCGCCACGAACCCGATTCCGCAGGAATCGTGTTCATACTCTTTTCGATAAAGTCCTTGTTGCTGGGGATAGACATCATCCATCAGATTACTCCTTTTATGGTCCACTTTTTAAAATGCGCGGTACAAAATTGTTCCGTTAGTGCTATCAGTATCGCTTATCAAACTATTAAAGCAATCATCTGGCAGCAATAAAAAAAAAATAGGGACTGTTACATCTATGTAACATTTATTTACTATTGAAGGAAAGCGCCGGCCTGTTTTTGGAAAAAATATTTTTGATGAATCTGTTTCCACTATTTTTTTCATGAAAGTTTTATTCATGCTTCAGGGAACATTTATGTAACAAGCTGTTCTTGTGTTACATTATTGTCCTTTTTGGTCAATTTGAGCTATTGTTTTTTAATCCCGTCTGTTATATTTTTGTCATAAAATCAAACGACATCCTCTCCTGTTGCTGAAAATTCTGTCTTGATATTTCATTCATGTTACATTTTCTTTTTCCTTCCTGTTCTGCTGTCTGGTTTAAAAAAAATTTCTGTCTTTGTGTTTCCTGGCACGAATCGTGCAAAGTTAATTTTCATAAAATTTTCTGGAGGTATGTTATGAAAGTAAAGCGGATGCTCATGACTTTGCTTTTTATAATGTCCGGGGCAGGAGCTCTTTTTGCCCAGGAATCAGGGTCGGATGCGATACAACCAATTAATGTGGTCTGGACACTGGTTGCCGCGTTCCTGGTCTTTTTTATGCAGGCAGGCTTCGCCATGGTCGAAGTCGGTTTTACCAGGGCAAAGAATGCCGGTAATATCATCATGAAAAACCTGATGGATTTTTCAGTTGGCTCGCTGGCTTTCTTTCTCGTCGGGTTTGGCCTCATGTACGGTGAGTCCATATCGGGGCTATTCGGTTCAAGTAAGTTTTTACTTTCCAGCGCGAGTCCCGGAAGCAGTGAAGGCCTGTGGGAATACGCCTACTGGCTGTTTCAGGTAGTCTTTGCCGCGACTGCCGCGACGATCGTTTCGGGAAGCATGGCGGAGAGGACCAGGTTTGTGGCTTACCTGCTTTACAGTGCAATTATTTCACTCGTTGTCTACCCGATCTCGGGGCACTGGATATGGGGGGGCGGATGGCTCTCAAGCCTGGGATTCATTGACTTCGCCGGTTCAACGGTGGTCCACTCAGTGGGAGGCTGGGCCGCGTTAATGGGAGCATTGCTGCTCGGCCCGCGCATCGGGAAGTATTCTCCTGACGGAAGGCCCAGGGCAATCCCGGGGCATAACATTCCCCTGGCGGCGCTCGGTGTCTTTATTCTCTGGTTCGGATGGTTCGGGTTCAACCCCGGGAGCACGGTTTCAGGAGAAAACCTTTCCATAGGTTTTATCGCGGTCAACACAAACCTTGCCGCAGCGGCAGGGGCGGTCGCGGCCATGATCATGATCTGGGTGAAATCAGGCAAACCGGATGTCAGTATGAGCCTGAACGGCGCGCTGGCTGGCCTGGTTGCCATTACCGCGGGGTGTTCTTCGGTTTCCCCGGTCAGTTCCATTATCATCGGCATAGTCGCCGGGATGGCTGTTGTGCTCTCGGTTGAGCTGATAGATTTTGTTTTTAAAATCGATGACCCGGTCGGCGCCATATCGGTCCACGGCGTGTGCGGCGCTCTGGGCACTCTCATGGTAGGGCTTTTCGCTGAGGCACAATATGCCGGTGAAGGCGTCAACGGGCTGTTTTACGGCGGCGGATTCAAGCTCCTCGGGACTCAGGCTGTGGGCGTCTTCGCGGTCATGGCCTGGGTGGTAGTAACTATGGGCATCGTTTTTTTCATCATTAAAAAAACGGTTGGCCTCAGGGTTTCCAGGGCTGAAGAGCTTAAAGGCCTGGATATTGAAGAACATGGAATGGAATCCTATTCCGGATTTCAGATATTCCATAACCAGTGATTAAGGAGGCAAACCATGAAACTGATAATAGCATATATTCAGCCGGACAAGTTGCCTGACGTTAAAGAGGCCCTGTTCAGGGCGGACGTTAAAAAGATGTCGGTGACCAATTCCCTTGGCTGCGGCCAGCAGGGAGGTTTCCTCGAGACATACCGCGGCGTTGAATATGAAGTGAACCTTTTAAAGAAGGTGCGCCTCGAGATCGCGGTCAACGAGGACTTCGTCAAAAAGACCGTGGACGCTATCATTGCGGGAGCTCGTTCAGGGAACATCGGTGACGGCAAGATATTCGTTGTTGACCTGCCTCAGTGCATACGGATCAGGACCGGCGAGGAAGGCATGGACGCGATTGGATGAAGATATGCCCCCGTCCCCCCTGTAGGGGTCAGTCGCGACTGACCCCTACAGGGGGGACGGGGGAAAACAACAAAACATTCGGAGAAAAATTATGAAATACAGGAAACACCTATCAGAGATTATAGCAGGCATTTTTGTTGTTCTTTTAGCGACAACAGCAGTATATGCAGAGGATGCGGTAAAGGCGGCAGAGCCTGAAAAAGAGGATGCGTCAATTGGCCTATCTATCGGCCTCACCTATTACAGCAATTACCTCTGGCGGGGAACCTATTTTTACGGCGGGGAAGGAGCGTTCTGCCCGTCCGTGTCCTGGGACATCTTTTCCACGGGCCTGGTTGTTTCTGCGGCCGGTGAATTCGCTGCAGATTACTTTTTCGAGGGTGACGGAAGGGACGCCGCAGGATTCGATTTTCATTCAGTGGATTTCGGCCTTGATTATTCCCATACCTTTGCTGACCTGGTGACCATTGGCGCCGGGATCTGGTACTGGTATTATTTCAACTCGGAAGACGCCCTGGGGTCTGATGCCAGTTTTCTTACCGCCAAAGTCTCACTGGGCTTTGACGTGCTTCTGTCACCGTTTGTTTCATTCACTTATGATTATTATGTGGATGAAGACTTCTGCACTGACGGTGAGAATAAAAAAGATTTTTACATTCAGGCCGGCATAGGCCATGAATTTGAAGTAACTCCCGAGGTCGCTGTCGGACTTGGCCTTGCCGCGGGTTACTATCACGCGAAGAGCATCGAGGCTTTCGGGATCAGCGACATTGATGCGTCTGTCGGACTCACCTATACCAAAGGTATTGTGTCTGTTTCAAGCAGTTTCCACTATGTCGCCGTACCCATGAAAGATTTTTATACAGTCGGCTCACCCAATGACATCCATCGCTGGTATGCCACGTTCGGAGCTTCTGTTTCTCTGTAGCATTTCCGGAGGGTTGCCGGGAAAGCTGGTTTATCTTCCCGGCTTTCCTGGCCTCCCCGGTTAAACGCATCAGGGAAACCCCGTCTGTAACAGAGGGTTTTCACTTTTCATCCTTTAATCATTGACAGATCGTTTTTTACATAGTAGAGAACTCCCGGTTTTTCAGGAGAGATACATGTGCGAACTGTGTATGAAACACGGCGCCGGGGGCAGGTGGTACCTCAATGCCCGGCATTATTCCAATGAAATTGCCGAGCGTTATAATCTGCGCGATTTTCTGCTTGAGCAGTATAAAAACTTTGAACAGATATCGGTGCGGCCCGTGTATGGGTTCACCGCCGAGGGCCTTGACTACCGGCTTAAAATTCCCATTATCGGAAGATTGATAAAATCCATGGCAGAGAGAATGCTGCACAGCACCAGGCCCCCGGTAAACCCCTTCCGTGCCGAGGGGCACATCGGGCAGGTCGTTCCCCTCGAGGACGGGATCGCCATTCTCGAAGAATGCGCCGCAGAGCCTATTATCGAAAAAAACTGCATGTGCCGTTACATGAGCAGGGGAGTCAAGGAGGCCTGCTGCATCAATTTCGGCGTGATGTCCGAGATCGTGGACAGGCTCCCGCGGTTTATTCCGGAAAAGGAAAAATATTTTTTGACCAGGAAAGAGGCGGTCGAACGCTTTACCCGGCACAATAGAAAGGGCTACATCGGGACCATATGGTTCGGCCCTTTTCCCTATATCAACAACCTGTGCTCATGCGAGAACCCTGAATGCGCGGGCATCAGGCCGCGGTTCGATTTCGGCATCATGTCCGTTTACAAGGCAGAATATGTCGTCGCGATCAATACCGGGCAATGCACCGGGTGCGGCGCGTGCGTGCAGCGCTGTCCGTTCGGCGCGCTGAAGATCGATGTTTCCAGTAAAACGGTCTCGGTCGACTATGAAAAATGTTACGGATGCGGCGTGTGCCGGCACGTGTGCGGCTCGGGCGCCCTTTCCCTTGCCGCGCGGGACGATGTTCCCGAAGTCCGGGGGAAATACTGAGCATGCTTTTCGGCAGAAAAAACCGCATAGTCATTGATTACGCGTTATGCGGAGATGGAAAGGGCGTTGACCCCAGGGAATGTTCCCGCTGCCTGCGCGTGTGCGTGCCTGCGGTCTTCCTGCTTCACCAGACCCTGGGCGCCCGTGAAGAAAATCCCTTTGACCCGCAGAAATGGCGCGTTACCCCGCTGTGGCCCTCGCTGTGCACGAGGTGCATGGCCTGCGTTGAGGCCTGTCCTGTGGGCGCGATCAGGGTGTGTGAGCGGTAAGGAGGATAACGGGATGAGCGGTAAGGAAAAAACTTTCAGCAAATGCCTGGTCACCGGAGGGGCCGGAATGCTCGGCTGCGAGATCGCGCGCAGGCTTGTTGCGCAAGGAAAAGCAGTGCGTGTTCTTGACCTGCATTCAGGCGGCGATGAGAATGTTGAAAACCTTGTCGGCGATATCCGCGACGCGGCTGCGGTGAAAAAGGCCTGCGCGGGGATGGACGTCGTGTTTCATGCCGCGGCGGCCGTGTGGAACACGAAAACATCCCCCTGTGTTTATGAGGAAGTCAATGTCGGCGGGACCCTGAATGTGATCAACGCGTGCCGTGAAAACGGCGTCTCTTCCCTGGTGTACACGAGCACCATGGACGTGGTCGTTGACCGGGCGCGGCCCATTGTTGACGGTGACGAGAACCTGCCGTATCCGAAAAAGATGCCTTCAGACCATTACAGCAGGACCAAAATAATCGCTGAAAAGGAAGTCCTTTCGGCGAACTCCGCGACCCTGGCTTCCTGCGCGCTCCGGCCTGCGGGAATATACGGCCCCCGGGACCGGTACCACCTGCTCAACCTGATCAGGGCCGCGGAGGGCGGAATGAAGATAAAGCTGGGCAGCGGCAGGGCCCGGTTCAGCCATGTGTATTCAGAGAACGCGGCCCACGCGCATGTGCTTGCCGCGCGCCGTCTTTTCCCCGGTTCGCCGCTCGCGGGCCAGTGTTACTTCATCACCGATCATCATCCCGCCACGAACCTTTTCACGTTCATGGAGCCCTTTCTGAGCGGGCTCGGCTATCCTGTTCCCCGTATGAGCATCCCGTATTGCGCGGCCTATGTTCTCGCCTGGATCACTGAAGCGGTAAATCCCGCATCGAACTTCAACCGGTTTGCCGTGATACAGACCTGCGTTGACCACACCTTCGTGCATCACCGCGCTAAACGGGACTTCGGGTACCGGCCGGTTGTGTCCCTGGATGAATCAATTGCCCGCACGGTTGCCTGGTTCAGAGAGAACGGTTATGCCCGAAACGCGAAAAACTGAGTAATTACTCCTTGTTACAATACTGTTAAATTGTCCGGTTCTCCCAAAAAAGGTGTTTCCACTTTTTGTTCCGGAATTATATTGGTTGCAGTGTTACAGAGACAGAAGGAAGCGCAAGCTTTCTCCGGGTTCCCATATTTGAATGGGAGGTCCTAAAATATGATCGAGATGGAATACTCCGCCGAAATGGAAGGGAACAGGATCAACCGCCCCAGCAAGTATACGCTGAACGACAGTGTTCTGCTGATGAAGATCGGCTCGCTTTTTTCAAGGGTTGACGACCTTGAACGGCTTTTTAATGAAATCATGATCCTGCTCGCCGATTACTGCGATATAACCAGGGGATCGATCACCATACACAACGAAGAAACCGGCGAAATACATATTGATACGTCGTACGGTTATACGATTGAACAGGCGGGAAAGGGAAAGTACAAGACCGGAGAAGGCATTGTCGGTTCGGTTATCGCCAGCGGCATGCCCATGGTCATTCCCTCGATAGACGAAGAGCCGCTTTTTCTCAACAAGACCGGTGCGAGAACAAAAAACCCCGGCCATAACTGCGCGTTTATCTGTGTTCCGGTCATCGTGAATGAATCGGTGATAGGGACGCTCTCCATAGACATCATTCATGACACCAACAATTCCCTTGACCGGGAATTGACCATTCTTACCGCCGTATCGGTAATAATCGCTGGCTCTCTCAAGGATAAACGTGAGATGGCCGCGCGCCAGTCCCTTCTTGAAGAAGAGAACAGGCTGCTGAAGATGCGCCTTTCCGGCAAAAGAGGCATCGGCTCAATCGTGGGGAGCTCGCACAGCATGCAGGAGCTGTATGAGAAGATATTGATGGTAGCCCCCGCGATGACCACGGTGCTCATCACCGGTGAAACCGGCACGGGCAAGGAACTGATCGCCGACGCGATCCATGAAAGCAGCGGGCGCAGCGATCAGCCGTATATAAAAGTTAACATGGCCTCGCTTCCCTCAAATTTGATCGAGAGCGAGCTTTTCGGCCATGAGAAGGGCGCCTTCACCGGCGCAGTGGCTCAGAAAAAGGGCCGCTTCGAGCTTGCCCAGGGCGGGACGATCTTCCTCGACGAGATCGGCGATCTTGACTTTCCGCTCCAGGTGAAACTGCTGCGCGTGCTGCAGGAGCGCAAGCTTGAGCGCCTGGGAGGGACCAGGACCATCAACCTCGACGTGCGGGTCATCGCGGCCACGCATCGCGATCTCGAGAACATGGTCGCGAACGGTGAATTCAGGCAGGACCTGTACTACCGGCTGAATGTTTTTCCGCTGTTCTCGCCGCCCCTGTGCGAACGCAAGGCCGACATCATGCTTCTCGCGGACCATTTCCTGGACAGGTTCAACCGCGAGATGAATAAAAACATCAGGCGCATCAGCAGCGAGGCCATAGACATGCTGGTGAGTTATCACTGGCCGGGCAATGTCCGCGAGCTCGAGAACTGCCTGGAGCGGGCGGTCATCATGAGCAGGGAGGATGTCATCCGCAGCTACCACCTTCCCCCGTCTCTCCAGATGGCATCGCGGCCCGAAAAGGAAGCGGGGACCCTTGAGTCAATGACCAGCCAGTTCCACCGTGAAGTCATCACTGATTTCCTGAAGATGACGCACGGAAACATCACCAGGGCGGCCGGGCTCCTGGGCACGACCAAGCGCATCCTCCATTACCGCATGAGCCAGCTCGGCATCGATTACCGCCGTTTCCGCGGATAAATTAATTAGTCTTCGATCGTCACGCCGCGTGACGTGAAGGAAATGCCCTGCTGGCCCCTGGTGCCGATCATGATGGTTTCAACAACGGGCCTGCTGGCAGGCGAGGCCGCGCGCCATTTTACGATGAAATTTCCGCCGACGCCCCCGGCGACATCCGATTCCCTGATGACCATGTTGTAGGTTTCAAGGGGCTTGAGGGTTTTTCCTGATGCGGCGACACAGGAGCGGATTTTTTTCCCCGACGTGTTATACAGGTCGATTGTGTCGATGACGATCGGGGTTTTCAGGTCAACATTGTGGATGCTCAGCGTCACGGTAAGGTTGAATTCCAGTTTTTTATCACTGTGAAAAATCGATGAGTACGCGGGAACATACACGGTCTCCCTGAGCGTCGTCTCCCGCGATTGAGAGAGGGCGCCGGTGCCTGCGGTTGCGACGAGCAGCATGATTGCCAATAAACGATATGCGGTCTTTTTCATGATTTTCACCTCGATACTGTTGGTTGTATTCTCTCAGGAAATCATCGCGTTGAACAGATTTTTATTTTCAGGAAGCCCGATAATGGCCACCAGGTCATCCGCCCTGAACCTGAAATCGGGTTCGGGATTGGGGATGAATTTGTTGTCCCGGAACACCCCGACCACCGACACGCCCGTCTTTGACCTGATCGCCAGTTCGCCGATTGACCTTCCCGATATGTTGCTGTTCGGCGAAATTTCAATCCAGCTCATTTCAAGCAGGAACGGCGTTTTCTTGATGTTCATAAGCTGCGACTGGCCCAGGTTCTCGATTGAGTAACATGAGTAGTTCTGGCTCCTGAATTCTTCGGTCAGATCATGTATCGTCGCCAGGGGGATGTCGAGAAGGAGCAGGGCCTTGCGGATGATCTCAAGGCTTGCTTCAAATTCGGGCTGCACGACTTCGAACACCTTCATCTTTAACAGGTCGTTCACGCATGAGAGCTCGTCGGCCCGCGCGATTATTTTAACGTCGCTGTTGGAGCGCCCGGCGGTTGCGATGATTTCCCGTGCCGTCGTGATCAGCGGGATGGTTATGATGACCATCAGCGCCCGGTCGATACTGGCAGCCTTGATCACCAGTTCCTGGCCCGCGTCCCCGTAAATAACCGGGTACCCGGCTTTCTGAGCTTTCTCGAACCGCCTGAAGTCCTGCTCGATGATAATGAAGGGGTAGCCGGTCCTGTTGAGGATCGTCGCTATCTGGAAGCCGACCCTTCCGCCGCCGGCTATGATCACGTGCCTGCTCAAGCCGTCGCGCGGCATGTTTATGGTCTGTATGTTCTCGTGCCTGAACCATTTCCTTTTCAGGGAGTACACCGGAACGGCAAGCAGGGAAAGGAACGGCGAAGCGAGCATGGTAATGACCGAAACCGACAGGACCATTGAGTAGAAACCTGAATCAATGACGTTGTTCGCGAGCCCGGTCCTGGCCAGCACGAACGAAAACTCGCCGACCTGCGACAGGCCGAACCCGAGGGCAAGGGGGATGATGTTGTGATACCTGAAGCTTATTCCGAGAAGAAAAAAGACAATGAACTTGCCCGCGATAATAAGAGCCACGAGGATGAGTATCAGCAGCATGTTTTCATAAACAAACCCCGGGTCAAGGAGCATGCCTATTGACGTGAAAAAGACGAGACCGAAGATGTCTCTCAGGGGGATGATGTCGCTCAGCGCCTGGTGGCTGTAATCAGACTCGTTGATCACCATTCCCGCGATGAACGCGCCGAAGGCGAGCGACAGCCCGAACAGGTGGGTGAGATACCCGATGCCGAGCCCCAGCGCGGTGACGGTTATCAGAAAAAGTTCGCGCGAGTTCAGTCTGGCGATGAACTTCAGTATCCACGGCACGACTTTGATGCCGACCAGTATGATCGCCGCGAGCAGGAGCGACGCCTTGGCCAGTATGAGCAGCAGGGGGATGATCCCCGAACTGGTATCGCCGAGTTCCGGTATGATAAGCATGAGGGGGATCGCGGCGAGGTCCTGGATGATCAGGACCCCGATCATGACCTTGCTCGAAAGCGTGCCGACCAGGCCCCGGTTCATCAGTGACTTTAAAACCACCATGGTGCTTGAGAGGGATATGATCATCCCGAAGATGAGCGATTGTTTCCATGGCAGATCGAGTGCGAAGCCGATGCCGGAACCATAGGCAATTAAAAGCAGGATCTGCAGCGGTGTCCCGATAAAGGCGATGGCCTTTACGGACTTTAATTCCCTGAAGGAGAAATCGAGTCCTATTGAAAAGAGAAGAAGGGCGACGCCGATTTCGGCCAGCAGTTCGATGTTGTGGATGTCTGACGTGTTGATAAGGCCGATTCCCGGCCCGATCATGATGCCCGCAATGATGTAGCCGATGATCGGCGGTATTTTGATTTTATGGGCCGCTATGCCGCTTATAAAACCGGTGAGGATGATTAAAATAAGGTCTTCAGCTATGCCCATGGCCTATTGAATGGTGACAGGTTTTTTATGCTCATCTGCAGCATTGATTATGTTTCCGCTCAGATGATTTTAAAATACAGGTTTATGCCGAACAGAATACTGGAATAATCCAGCACCATGTCTTTTCCTATCCAGTCGTCATACTGTCCTGTTTTACCCCTGGCATAGTCATATGCCGCGAAAATTTCAAGTGCCAGCGTTTTCCAGTCTATGCGCAGGCCGAGCTGGGCCCTGCCGCCGAAACCTTCAGCTTCAAACTGTTCAAAGCTGAAGAAGTGATAGAACCCGCCGCCTCCCACGAACAGGGAATACTTTGCGGTTTCTCCAAGGGGGAGATAAGCGTTGAGAATCAGGCCCGGGGAGTAGCGCATAAAATGAAAGGTGAACGTTTCGCCCAGGAGTTCCGATACGATTTTGGGGCCCCATCCCACTTCGCCGAGCACCTGGATCATGAGATAACGGATCGGCATGATATTGATAGTAAAGCGGGGGACCAGGTTCAGATACATGTTGGCATCGCTCTGTGAAATAGAGGTCCATTCATCGTCGTTGACTTTTTCATATATGTGTTCATTGACATCATCCATGTCTTCGCTGATGAACACGCCGAAGTTCAAGCCTATTCCCAGTGAAAAGATCTTGTGCGGGACTTTTTCTACGGTTTTTTTCCGGTAAGTCGTCTTTTCTTTTTTTTCATCCGTGCTCTGAGTGGTTTCCTTTTTTTCATCGAGAAAACTGTCGATGTCCTCTGTTTCAACAACCCGCGCGGGGAAAAGGGGCATCGCGTACAGGCAGCAGATTGAGAATATAAACACTAACATCAGGGTTCTGGTCTTCATAGTAATCTCCTTGTACGGGAAGATTGATTATATATTAATTATAAACACCTTTTTTTAATGTCAATACAATTTAAGCGGGCCCTCCTCCAGTGCGGGCCTTTTTGATTTTAAGTGAGGGGAAATGTGCTTTACACCAGGTAAAAATAACTTTACATTGATGGTCCTTTGCTGCAACAGGTTTTATCTATGGTTATTTCACCGGGATCACAGGAAAATATCGGCAGGGCCGCGGGCCTTTTGAAAAAAGGGGGGATTGTCGCGTTCCCGACTGAAACCGTTTACGGACTGGGAGCGGATTGTTTCAACCCCGGGGCCGTAACCCGAATTTTTGAAGCGAAAAAAAGGCCGTTTTTTGATCCCCTTATCGTGCATGTTGCGGAAATTTCGTGGCTGCATAAATTATGCGATGAGGCTCCTCCTGCCGCGGTAAAACTTGCCGAGAAATTCTGGCCCGGGCCGCTTACCGTTATCGTCGCTAAAAATCATTCGGTCCCCGATATCGTCACTGCGGGACTCGGTTCCGTTGCGGTGAGAATGCCTTCGCACCCGGTGGCGCGTGACCTGATTATTGAGACAGGTTCCCCCATTGCCGCGCCGAGCGCCAACCCGTTCGGCTATATCAGCCCCACAAGGGCCGAACATGTTCTCATGCAGCTCGGGGACCGCGTGGACATGATCCTTGACGGCGGCGAGTGTTCGGTCGGTGTTGAGTCAACGATTGTCAGGATCGAACCCGGCGGGGTACGGCTTCTGAGGCCCGGCGGCATCACTCCCGATGACCTTGAATCGGTTGCCGGGCCTCTCCTCGTTCAGGCGGAACGGCAGGGCCCCCCTCAGGCGCCGGGGCAATTGCCGTTTCATTATTCACCGATGACCCCGGTGTGCCTGGTTAAAGATTTCGGCGGCCTCGACCTTGATGACGGGCAGAGCGGGTTTATTTTTTACCGCAAAAACGATCGAAGCGGTGAATCCGGCAGGATCGCGTTTCTTTCGGAAAACGGCGACCTCCATCAGGCCGCGGCAAATCTTTTTTCAGTATTACATCGCCTTGACGGCATGAACCTCACGGTGATCTATGCAGAGGAAGTCCCCTGTTCCGGCCTCGGGATCGCGATCATGGACAGGCTCACAAAGGCATCAAAGAGGGCGCGATAGTCATGGGAAAAGAAAAAAATCAGGCCCCGCTGTTTATCCTCTTTGAAGGGATTGACGGCTCGGGAAAGACCACGCAGGCCGATATGCTCGCGCGGCATCTTGAATCAATGTCTTTCCGGGTTACACGCCTTGCTGAACCCACACAGGGTGAATGGGGAAGGAAGATACGGGGCATGCTCAAAGGGGGGATCGCCCCTGATCCTGAGGAGCAGCTCAGGCTTTTTCTCATGGACCGGCAGGATGATGTTGAGAGCAACCTCAACCCGGCTTTTCAGCGGGGGGATATTGTGGTTATGGACCGGTATTATTATTCGAATGCCGCGTATCAGGGAGCGGCTGGAATTGATCCACAACTGATTATTGATGAAAACAGGAAGAGGAACTTCCCCGAGCCGGACAGAATATATTTCATCGACATTCCGGCCGACGTTGCCATGAAACGGATCATGCTCAGAAGCGGCGGCAAAAATTTTGAACTCTTTGAAAAAAAGGCCTTTCTTGAATCGGTCAGGGAAATATTCCTGTCGATACTGAAAAGTCGTGCTGTCATTATAGATGGATCAAAAAGAGAGGATGTCATTTTCGGTGAAATCATGGAAGATTTCAGGATTTTTGCCGCTTCGCGCACATGACGGCGCTGTTGTTGTTTCCTTAATATTTTGGGTTTTCGGGCATGGCCCCGGTCCATTTAATATTTAGTTGACAAATAACTTCGTTTCACTAAAAATAAAATTACACACATAAGACAGGACGGTTGCTGTGTATGAAAGTACATCTTATTGACAACACAAAAAAATTATTCAGCGCTATTGACCGGTCTCTGAAGGCCATGGATATGTCAACAACCGTATCAATGACGGATGATGAGGCCGTTGACAGCATACATCAACAATCGCCCAGCATCGTTATTATCAACTGGTCAAGCAGCCAGTCTGACATTGAGAATCTGTGCAAAAAAATCAGAAAAATAAAAAGTGAGAATTATATATACATTCTTCTCCTTGCGCCGCAGGAAAAAGAAAAGGATATTGCCGTTCTTCTTAAATCAGGCGTTAATGATTATCTTTTCAAGCCCGTGAAAAAGGACGATCTTGCCCTGAGGATAAAGATCGCACAGCGGATTATCAAGCTTGAAGAATCGGTGCAGAAATCCAGGAAAAAACTGATAAAATTTGCGAAGGAGGATCCCCATACCGGCCTTTTAAACAGGAGGGCCCTTCTTGATGAAGCGCTCAGGGAAATGGGAAGAGCGTCAAGGGAAAAGAAAAATCTTTCTGCGATTATGGTCGGCGCGACTAATTTCAAGAGGATCGTTGCAACTTACGGCTCTGAAATGGGGGATGATGTCCTTCTCGAGATCAGCAGGCGGCTCAAGTTGAAATGCCGGCCTTACGATATGGCCGGGCGATATACGGTGACCGATTTCCTCGTTTTTCTTCCTGATACCGGCTTAAAAAATGCCGATAAAGTGGCCCAGAGAATTCTTTCATCTATTGCCGATAAACCGTTTGTATTGCGGGGAAGGAAACTCAATGTTTCTGTCTCCATCGGCGTTTCTGAATTGAATTATCATGACGTTGTTGAGAACAACAATGTCGATGCACATCTTTTTAATGATCTTCTCCTGGACGCGCTGGTCAAACGTTCAGAAGTGGCCATGGATAAGGCGGGAAAAGGCGGAAGGAACTCCATCGTGGTCAATGAATAGTATTTCATGAACCTGAAGCGGGACTGTGCTCACAGGCCCCGCGATTCAGGCAATGAAATAACGAATTGTTAACTATTGATTATCCAATCGCTTCAGATCCGCGCTCTCCGGTTCTTATTCTGACGCAGTCTTTCAGATCAAAAATAAATATTTTCCCGTCGCCGATCTCTCCTTCGCGGGCCCCTCGCGTAATTGCGGCAATGGTCCTTTCGAGAAATTCATCATTAACCGCGATCTCAAGTTTCACTTTGCGGAGCAGGTTCCCGATTTCCTTTACGCCACGGTAGACTTCTGTTATCCCCTTTTGCCTTCCGCAGCCTACAACATCAACGACCGTCATAAGGTGAACCTCTTCTTTCTCGAGTTCGGCCTTGACGTCTTCAAGACGGTGCGGTTTAATAACGGCTATAACATATTTCATGGGTTTTCTCCTTTCTAATCGATTAAGGTGTATCCTGCTTCATGATGCTGGCTCAGGTCAAGGCCCAGAGTTTCATCCCGCTTGGCGACCCTGAGTTTGAAAACAGTGTCGACAAGTTTATAAATAACGAGTGTTCCGACTGCTGAAAGCCCTACTGCGACCAGTACCGAAATCATCTGTATCAGCAATTGCCCGGGGTTTCCATAGATCAGGCCGTCAGTGCCGCCGATCGTCTTGTCTGCGAAGACGCCGGTTGCGAGTGCCCCGATGATTCCTGCTATACCGTGTACGCCGAACACGTCAAGTGAATCATCGTACCCGAATCTTTTTTTAACGTAGGTGACAAAGATGAACCCGAATATGCTGCCGCACGCCCCGATGATCACTGATGACAGAGGAGAGACGAATCCCGCGGCAGGGGTTACCGCAACCAGGCCTGCGACAAGGCCGGTGATGATTCCCAGCATGGTCGGTGTCTTATTCACGGCCCAGTCGAGAAGCATCCATGTTATTGCCGCGGCCGCCGCTGCGGTATTGGTATTCACAAAAGCGTAAACGGTCTGCTCGTTAATGCCCAGGGCGCTTCCCGCATTGAAACCGAACCAGCCAAACCACAGGAACCCCGCTCCCAGGACCGAGAAGGGAAGGTTGTGCGGCGAATGCCCTGTTTCTAATCCGCAGCGTTTTCCGAGTAGAAGTGACATCACGAGCGCTGAAACTCCGGCGGTTATATGGATAACAGTCCCGCCGGCAAAGTCAAGGGCGCCGAGGTCGGCAAGCCATCCGCCCCTGCCCCAGACCCAGTGCGCCATCGGGTCGTAGACAAGGGTTGACCAGAGTATGATAAACAGAACGAACCCGGAAAACTTGATCCGTTCAACAAAGCTTCCGATGATAAGTGCGGGAGTAATGATCGCGAACATCATCTGAAACGCCATAAACAGCAGGTGAGGAATTGACTGCCCATCAAGAGGGGCCGTGCCCACACCGCGCAATCCGGCAAAGGCAAGCCCTCCGATCAGCCCTCCCACATCAGGGCCAAAGGCGAGGCTGTATCCGAAGAAGACCCACTGCAACGATATAACTGCAAGTATCACCATGGTTTGCATGAGTACTGATAGTACATTTTTTTTCCTGACCAGGCCTCCGTAAAAGAACGCCAGCGTCGGTGTCATTATCATCACCAGGGATGAAGCAATGATCATGAAGGCGGTATCCGCTTTGTCTATCATAGTGACCTCCAAAAAGTACGGTTTGAATAACACCATCATTTCTGCTTATGAGTCATGAAGCATGATGGGAATTTACAGAGCAAGGTATTCCCTGCGTTTCAGCCTGTCAATTGATAGCGGCTGATTATGGTCGTTAAGCGATGTTATTTTACGATAACGTAACAATGGCCTAACAGGATGCAGGTGAAATGTTACGGCAATGTTACATTTAACAATTTTGTAACAGATGAGAGCGCCTGCTGATTTTTCAGGGTTGAGAGACCAGTTCGGAAGATGCCGGTTTCATATGGCTTACTGGAAGCTGTGGAAACCTTTTGATATGTAGATGTTGGTAAAAATAAACAGGAACATTACGAAGATAAATGCCATGATGTTGATGATGCTGATTCTGTGAGCGCTGATCCCCGCTTTTTTCCGGATCAGGAACATGAAAACGATGACAACCCAGGAGCTCAGGATATGGGCCTCTTTCGCGGTCCCCAGAAACAGCCGGTGAAAACTTAGTTCGACCATGGTCAGGCCCAGTATTATTCCCAGGGAAAGAAGAAGCAGAGACCGGGATATAACCCACCGGTTGAACTTTTCAATGGATTCGAGGTTCGGCAGCCGCTCGGTGATGTTCATAAACCGTTTGCTTTTTAAGTTGCCCTCCATGATCAGGTAGAGCACTGAACCTGCAAAGCTGAAGAAAAACAGGACTTCGCCGAGGACGCTGAGCGCGATATGCGCCGGCAGGAGTGCGGTGTTTGTCTCTGTCGCGAATTTCCTCGCTGAGTCGATAAAGGGGATCGATATCAGCAGTATGATCGCGTTAAAAGGCGACACCAGAGCCATAAATGATTTCCATTGCCTGTTCCATTTCGAAAAGTAGAGGTAAACAGCGATAATCAGAAGAATTACGGAGAGAATATAGAAATATCCCCAGATTGATGATGTAAGGGTATGCAGGCCGGCGAATGAAACTGATCGCATTCGCGTAATTCCAAGCCAGATGCTCGAAACGGCAGCCAGGGCGAAGAAAACACGAGACAGATGATAAAATGCCGGTTTATCGGAAATAATGGAAGCGGTGCAGCAAATTCCCGTTAAAACAAAGAGCCCGATAGTCGAAGCAAGGAGCACTTCAAGCATGGTTTACCCCGTTCCTGGTTTTAATTTTTCAGCGCTTTTTTTCTGGCTGAACTTTTCGATTGCGATTTATTATTTTTCGCCTGGCCTTTTTTTTCTCTTGGGGTGCGTTCCTTCTGTTTTGCGGCAGTTTGCCCTTTCGGGGGCTTTTTTCTGGCTCTGTCAAGAATCCACGGCACAACGGCTTTGAGAACATCATCCTTGTTGATTTCGTTCATGGTTTCATGATACATATTTTTAAAGAGATAGATTTTTTTATCGGATGATGACGCCCGGTCGTATACCTGCTGGCTTCCCAGATAGGTGACGATTTTGTCGTCAGTACCGTGAAAGACAAGGAGAGGCATTGAGAGCTCTAAAGCTCTCCGCAGACATTCATCTTCAGCTGCGGTGAACTCAATAAAAAAGCGAACAGATATCCTGTCATGGACCAGGGGGTCATTGTTATAGTCCTGTATGACTTTCTGGTCATGGGACAGGTCTGCGGAGTTGAGGCCGTTCGATTGGAGCAGGCCTGGAGCAACAATATTCAATATCCCGGCCATGGCTTTCCGCCACTCGGGAATTGTAAATGCAGGTATAAGGCCTGCTGAAGACAGGATCAGCGCCGATACATCCTTCGGGTATTCCAGGGCGTATTTCATCGCGATGACTCCGCCCAGGCTGTGACCGAGCATTACCAGTGGCAGCTTGTCATTGATGAGCTTGATATGCTCTATGTAGATTTTAAGGTCATTGACGTAATCATTGAATGAATCAATATGACCTCTTTTTCCCATTGATTTTCCATGGCCCCGGTGATCAAAAGAGTAAATTGACACATTTTTGCCTTCGAGTTTTTTTATGATATTACCATACCGGCCCGAGTGCTCTCCCAGCCCATGGACTATCAGGAGATTTAATACTGGAGAGTCCGCTTCCCATTTCTGGTAGTGGAGCTCGTTGCTTGAACTTCCGATAAAGGAGCCGGTATAGTGTGTATAGGCTGACATAGTTAACCTCTAATTGTTACGGTGCCAATTAAATAGCCCGTGATCATTCGTCTGTGTGTTCATTCTCATCATTATTTTTTAGCCGGTATTTATGTCTATAAAAAAATATATTATGGGCACCTCTAAAAATCAGGAGTTTCATTATTATCAAATATAATAACTCC